>CAZARU010000089.1:0-28361 GCA_964487605.1 uncultured Polyangiaceae bacterium | reverse complement strand
CGGGGGCCGCGACCGGCGCGGGCGGCGGAGGCGCCGCGACCACCGCGACCGGCTCCGGCGGCGGTGGCGGCGCGGCCTTGGGCGCCGACGGCGGCGCGGCGTTCGGCGCCGACGGCGGCGCCGGTTCCTCCTGGGGAGGTGCCTCGACCTTCGGCGCGGGGGGCGGCGCGGGCGCCGCCGCGGGCGAAGACACCGCCGCCGGCGCGGGCTTGTCTAGCTTGGGCATCACGGTGCGTCGCTTCACGACCGTGTCCCGGATGCGCACTTCGACCACCTTCTGGGCGCTCTGCTTGTCCAGATGGCGCTTCACCCGATCGACCTGCTCGGGCAGCACCGCGCTCATGTGGTTTCTGACCTCGCTGATCCCCACCGACTGAAACAGCGAGACCAGGGTCTTGTTCTCCAGGCCCAGGTCGCGAGCGACCTCGTAGACACGCATCTTCGAGCTCATCGTGACGGGCTCCGTTGGGCGTCGGGGACTTGGGACATGAATACCGCCTGCTCCAGGGCGCGGGCGAGCCCGCGTTCCGAAATCGCCACCACACCGGTGTCCCCTCGACCCAGCGCCGCCCCGAGGCGAGCCTTCGTACCCCACGCGCGGGCCAGCCCACGCGCTACCGCCTCGCGCACGCGATCCCCGGTGGCCGCAGCGCGGGCATCGCTCGCGACCAGGACGAGGACGGCCTCGCCGAGCTTCAGCGACGCGTCCACCGCGTCGGTTCCGATCGCCAGGTGCCGCGAGCGCTGCGCGGCGCCGAGCAGCCCCTCCACTCGTCGGTTCGCCGCGTCGGCGAGTCGCTCCCGGAGCACCGCCGGCGTCACGGCGACCGGTGCGCGAAAGCTGCGCGCCAGCCCTCGCGGCGCCAGATCCAGGCAGCGCGCCACGGGATGCATCCACGCGCCGCGACCGAAACTGCCCCCTGCCAGATCGAACACGACTTCGCCGTCCGGCCCGAGAACCACGCGCACGAGCTCATCGGGATCCGTGACGTCCCTGCACCCCACGCAGGTCCGGGCGCTCCCGCGCGCCTCACCGCGGCGCGCGCGGCCCGTGGTCTCCGGCTCCACGGCGTTCATTCGTCGCCCACCGCCGGAGCTGCGGACTCGCTCGCGGCGTCCGGGGCAGCGGGTTCGCCTTCCGCGTCTGCAGCGGCCTGAGCTCGCTCCTCGAGATGCGCCGAGCGCTTCGCCTCGATCTCCTTCAACTCGCGCTCGAGGAAGTGCTTCGCGCCTTCGTGCACCTGGCGCGCCTTGCGCGCGCCCAGGCCGCTCTTGATGGCGAGGCGATCGGGGTCTTCGTTGGCGAGGTCCTGAACCGTCTTGTAGCCGGACTCCTCGAGCAAGTGCAGGGTGCGAAGTCCCACACCGCGCACGAACCGGAGCAGCTCCCGGTGCGAAGGCGGCTCGGCCTGCGTGATCGCGGCGTCGATGCGCTCCTTTCGGAGGCGCTCCATCGTGCGCTCGGCGTTGCCCTTGAGCGTCTGCGCCTCTTCCTGGTTCTGAACGCCCTGGATCGTCGCAAGCTCGTCGACGTGCGCCTCGGCGACCTCTTCGAGAGCGCGGAAGCCCAGCCGATACATCGCCCGGGCCAGCTCCTCGGTGATGCCGTCGATTTCGCGGAGTGCCTGCAGCGCCTCCTCCTCCATCTGGCGGAATTTGCTGTCGCTGATGATGTCGAGCTTCCATCCCGTGAGCTGGGAAGCGAGGCGCACGTTCTGCCCCTTGCGACCGATCGCGAGCGACAGCTTCTCGTCCGGCACGACGAGCTCCATGCGGTGGTCGGCCTCGTCGACGATGACCTTGTTCACCTCGGCAGGCTGAATCGCCGCGATGATGTAGCGTGCCGGGTCGCGATCGAACGGAACGATGTCGATCTTCTCGCCGCGTAGCTCCTGGACCACCGCCTGGACGCGCGACCCCTTGATGCCCACGCACGCACCCACCGGATCGACGTCGGAGTCCCGCGTCGTCACGGCGATCTTGCTGCGCGATCCGGGCTCGCGAGCCACACCCACGATCTTCACGATGCCCTCGTAGATTTCGGGCACCTCGGCCTCGAAGAGCTTCTCCACCAGGTGCGGATCGCTGCGGCTGAGGACCACCAGCGGGCCGCGGGCCTCGCGGTCGATTTCCTTGACGTAGGCGACGACGCGATCGCCCGGCCGATAGGTCTCCCGCGGCGTCTGCTCGCGGAACGGCAAGATGCCTTCCGTTCGGCCCAGATCGACGATCACGTTGTGACCCTTCTCGAAGCGCCGGATGATTCCGCGGATGAGCTCGCCCTTGCGATCCTTGTACTCGTTGTAGATGAGGTCCCGCTCGGCGTCGCGAACGCGCTGCAGGAGCACCTGCTTCGCGGTCTGCGCGGCGATGCGGCCGAACGTGCTCCGCGCCTGCTTCATGTCGAGCAGGTCACCGAACTCCTTGTCCTGCTGGCGCGCCCGCTCGGCGTCCTTCGGATGCCAGAAGACCTGGAAGCCGAGCTCCTCGCCGATTTCGGCCTCGAGCCCGTGCTTCTGCGCCTCGTCCAGCGACATTTCGCGCTCCGCCTGCGCGACCTCCTCCACCACGGTCATGTACTGGAAGAGGTCGATGGATCCGGTCTCGATGTTGAACTTGGCCTCGAGCTCGCGCGTCGGCCCGAACGCGGCCTGAGCCGCCTTCAGGATCGCCGCCTCCATCGTCTCGACGAGGATCTGCTTGTCGATGCCCTTCTCCTGGGCGACCTGCTCGACGATCATCCCGAGGTCGGCGAACGTTCCCATCGCTTGTGCAGCCATCGCTCATCTGCTCCCTCGCGCGGAGGCCGGCCTGGCCCTTCGCGCGGAACGCTGTTTCGTCCGCGACCGACGGCCGCGGCTGGATGAATTGCTCGTACCGAAGTCGAACACGAGGCGCGCCGACTCCACCGTGCGCAGGGGGACGAGTTTCTCCCCCCAGTCCGTGGTCACGAGCACGCCATCGCCCTCGAGGTCGCCCAGCGAACCTCGCAGGACGAACTGACCCTCGATGGGCTCCGTCAGCTTGAGGCGCGCCACCTTTCCGCGAAAGCGCTCGTAGTCTGCAGCGGAGTAGAGCGGCCGCTCGACACCCGGGGAGCCGACCTCCAGGCGGTACGGGGAGGGAAAGAGGTCGGCGACGTCGAAGGCCGCCGACAGATCGCGGGACACCGAACCGCACAGGTCGAGGGTCACGCCGGCCCCCGGGGCCGTACTGCCCGGCCGCTCGACGGTCAGCGACAGCACCCAGCCGCGATGGTCGCGCTGCCAGATCGCCGAAACCCCGACCACTCCGTGGGCCCTGAGCACGGGCCCGACGACGCCGAGAACGCGATCGGCATCGAGGCCTTGGAGCTTCTGGTGGGAAAACTGCATGACGAGGGCGAACGGTCGACGGTACGGAGCACTGACATCTCGACCGTCTGCCTCGAACCCACGGCAAAAAAAAACGGACCCGCTGCAGGGGGTCCGAGGCAGGATCCGCCCGAGATGTGCGGCGGAGTCTAGTCGAGGGTTTCAGCCCACGCAAGACGGGCAAGCAGCGGGATAATGCCTCGTGATCATTCGCAAATATCGGGGTACGGGCGTCAGGCGAGGTTCGGGAGGCTGATGACGTCGGCGTAGAGCACCGCCGCGTCCACGGCGCGAATTTCCGCGAGGCACGCGTCGCTGGGGCGGCGATCGACGAGCACCTTGGCGCAAGCAGCGCGGGCGCCGTCGAACACGGTGTTCTCGAGCTCTTCGACGTTGATCCCGTGGCGCTTCACGACGCCAAGGACGTCCGCGAGGATTCCGAGCTTGTCCACGTGGCGGACGACCAGCTGATACCGCGCCGGGGAGGTCGCGCAGAGATTGATCACGTTGGGGACGAAGCCCTCCCGCAGGAACGACCGCAGGATGTGGACGGTCTCGTCCGCGATGGCGCTCTGTCCTTCGTCGGTGGACGCGCCGATGTGCGGCGTCGCGTACACCAGCGACTTCCCCAGGACGGTGTGCCCGTAGGCCGCGGTTCGAACCGCAGGCTCGTCGGGGAGCACGTCGAGGGCGACGCGAAGGTGCTTCTGCTCCACGAACTCGGCGAGGGCGTCGTAGTCCACGAGTTCGGCGCGCGCGGTGTTCACGAAGAAGGCGCCCTCGGGGAGCGCCGCGAGCACGTCTCGACTCACGATGCCGCGGGTGCGCGGGTTCAAGTCGACGTGCACCGTGAAGATGTCGGAGTTCCTGGCGAGATCCACCAGGCTGGCCGCGCGGTTGATCCCCAGGTCGCGTGCGCGGCCGTCGTTCAGCGTCCGGCTGAATCCGTGGGGTTCGAGGCCGTACGCTCGGGCCATCCGGAGCACGGCGCGCCCCACGTGGCCGAGCCCCAGGATGCCGATGCGCCGGCCGCGCAGGCCGACGGCGCGCGCGTACTCGTCCTTCTCCCACCGGCCCGAGCGGAGGCTGTGCACCGCGTCGGGAACGCGCCGATCGAGGCAGCCGATGAGCGTCATGGTCAGCTCGGCGACGGCAGAGGCGTTCCTGCCGGGACAGGTGGCGACGTACACGCCACGGTCGCTCGCCGTGCGCACGTCGATGTTCCCGACCTCGGCGCCCGCGCGAATGATGAGCGAGAGCGAGGGTGAAGAACATATGGCGCTCGCCGTGACGCCGGTCCCGCGCACGACCAGCACGCTCATGCCATCGAGCGCGGCCGCGAGATCCCCTTCCCCGATGCCCGGATCGTAGGTGACCTCCACGCCGAGCGCGCGCATCTCGGCGAGCGTCCGGTCGGGAAGACGGTCGGCCACCAGGACCCTCATGGCGTCGCTCTTTCTATCATGGAGGCAGTCCGGCGAAAGCGGCACCGGCGCGCCCGGTGCGGTCGGCCACCGCGGAAGTCGGTGCCGTCAGCGCCCTGCGCTGGGCAGCACCCACTCGTCGATGAGCAGCCCCTCCGCCGGCGCCTGCATCGCCGTCGAGGGCCCCCCGGGACCCGTCCCTGGAAGGATCCAGCCGGCGGGCACGTTGCCGAAGACTCGCCTTGGGGGCTGGAGCGGCTGACGCCGACGATCGTGCTCGGCAAGAGTGCCCGGATCGAGCGACAGCGCGGCAAGCGACAGGCCGCCGCGACCCGCTTCGTGGTGGCACGTGAGACAGAATGCGTTCTGGCTCGAATCGGGCCGCGGAGCACCGGCCCGCACCGGCCCCTCCGGGAAGGTGATGGCGTCGCGCACGGACACGACACCGTCCGGCACGTTGCCGG
The DNA here is from genome assembly GCA_964487605.1 of uncultured Polyangiaceae bacterium. Lineage (GTDB taxonomy): Bacteria > Myxococcota_A > Polyangia > Polyangiales > Polyangiaceae > JAJDAH01. The sequence continues at coordinate 23,120 of CAZARU010000089.1, read as the reverse complement.
AGTGCGCCGCGTAGTCACGAGAGTGATCGGCGTGGCAGATGAACCCATCGCCGGACGTGACTCCGGCGGCGGCAGCGACCTCGTCGTGCGCCCAGTCCGGGTACAGCTCGGCGCGGAGGGCGAGCTCGGTGCCGCCTTCCACGCGGCCGAGCGTGCCGTGAGCATGGTTGCACGCCACCTCGGGGTTCGGCGCGTACGCGAACACCTTGAGCTCGTCGATCCAGCCCCGAACCCCGCGATAGCCCGCCTCGTCCTGGGTGGCCTGGCCGATCACCAGGTCCCCTTCCTGCAACTGGAAGAGCGGCGTTCGGCTGCGGTAGCGGTCGAGCGCGAAACCGTCGTGCAGGAACGTCACCTCGCGGTTCGCGTCGCGGAGACTCCAGGCGAGGTGGACCCAGCCATCGCGCTCCGGAAGCGTGATGCGACGCACGACACGACCACCCCGGACGTAGTGGACCGCGCGGACGCCGACGACGCGGATCGCCGTTCCGTCCGGGAACGTCGCGAGCACTCTAGACTCGTCCTCGCCGGAGCGCGCGTCGAGGAAGATGCCGAAGTACCAGTCCACGTCGGCGATCGACCGAGGCTGCGCTGGAATCGCGTAGCGGACCTCGTTCGCACCGCTGAGCCAGAAGCCCTTGCCCGTGACGCCACCGAGGGCGATGGGTTCGACGCGCCCGGTCGCGGCCGCCACGGCTCCGTACTTCGGAACGCTCCACGCGAGCGACGTCGCGGCGTTCTGCAGGTGAATCTCGGCGTCCTCTTCGGGCTCGAGCACGTAGAGCTCCGGCAGCGGGAGAGGCACGCGAACGGACCTGACCTGACCATTCCAGTGCTTCGGAAACGACGAGGACACGCCACCTTCGTAGTAGAGCGGCGTGATGGACGCCTGCATGTTGGAGACAATCAGCGCGTTCGGATCCAGCAAGTCGTCGAACGCGATCTCGTCCGTGGCGACACCGGTGCTCATCAGCCACACGACGTCTCGCGGCGTGACGGGGCGAACCGCCTCTCGGTGATTCAGCACGTTCTGGAGCGAGTCGAGGATGTTCGCGTTGTGCGTGAAGCCCGGCGGGTAGGGCCCGCCGGCGTTGCGCACGGAGTCGATGAAGCGACCCGAACCGAAGCGCACCTCGACCGGCGTGCCCGCGTTCCGGTACATCTCCACCATGAAGTGCGCCGCGGGCGTGACCCCCACGGCCCAGTCCATGTTGTTGATCATCCCGTCGAGGTGAACGAACTTTCCGTGGGTCCAGAGCCCGGCGACCATGAACCCCCGGTCCCAGTCGACGGCCTCTTCGTAGTCCTCGCATCCCGGGGTGACGCACCGTCGCGGGTAGCGCGCCTCGGACTGCTCCACGATGCGCCCTGGAACGGCCGCCATGAAGACGTTGGCTCCCTCGCGATCGACCCACGGGTACGTGCCACCGAGATCCTCGCCATCGGCGATGGGCTCGCCTTCCGCGTCGCGGAACGGGTAGGCCGCGAGGCCGTATCGCCCGATCATCTCCGGATCGTAGGGGGCGTGCGACATGGGATGGAATTTCGTCCACCCGGTGACGTCGCACGGCGTGGCGCTCTCGGGGAGCACCGCATACGCCAGATCCCACGGCCGACTCATCTCCACGCCGGTGTTCGGGTTCGTCCAGTCCCGGGGAGCGCGGCCCAGGCGGCCCGTGAGCAGCCGCCCGTCCATGGTCACGGCGGGCTCCGTCCACTCGCCGGTGAACGGGATCTCCATGCCCGCAACCGGCTCGCCGAGCTCCACCCGCACGATCCGGGCGTCGCGCGTCTTCGGCGCAGTGACCTCGACCGTCACCGGCGTGCCCCAGAGCTGCGCACCGAGCTGCGGTGACGTGGAGTTGATGATCGTGAACTGGTAGCAGTCGTTCTTCCCGTCCGCGCCGCAGGTGTGGGGGTTCGGGCGCTCGCCGGGGACGGGAAACTCACCGGTCGGATCGCAGATGGCGTGATGCCCGAGGCGCCCGACGGAAGGATCCAGGGCCGGAGGGAACGGAACGTCGATCCCCTCGTCGTCCGAGAGGATCACCGAGCCGGGAGGTCCGCTCATGATGGGCTCGTCGAGCCGCTCGGGGACCATCAGGTAGAAGCTGAGATTCTCGGCGAGGCGCCGCGTGCCGGGTGGTCCACCCTGCACGCGCAGCGCGACACGGCCATCCATCGTGGTGCGGTGCCCCGGCACGAAAGGCTGGGTGAACCGCACCTCGTCGTCGATGAGCGCGACGTCCCGCAACACCGCGGGCGCCTCGGGATGGACGTCGTGCTCCGCGTAGACGGGCGGGGGCTCGACCTCGTCCTTCGGGGCCGCCGAGCTTCCACAGCCCGCGAGCGACGCCAGGAGCACGGTCACGGGGCAGCCGACGGCGAGTCTTCGCATGATCTCTCCCTGTCGCGACGGAGAGTACGCGAAGGCGCTCCCCTGCGCACGTCGGCTTCCCGTGCGGCGCGCGCCGCCCCGCTCAGCCTCGGCGTCCGACGGCGTAGCGCCGTCCTTCCATTTCGACCTCCGGCGCGCCCTCCGCGCCTTCGACGAGCAGGGGCGCCATGGCCGTCTGCGCCGAGCGCGCATACCGCGCCTCGAAGCGCCCCCCTTTCACGCGACAGTACAGGGCGTCGTCCGCGCCGACCCCAAGCGTGGAAGGATCGAGCTTCTCCGTGGTCTCGTCGCTCAAAGTGAGCCACGCGATGGCCGCCTCGACGCGGACGTGCCTCACGACGAAGGGCGCGTCCTCGACGGTGAAGTACGACCAGTCGTACCCGTTCGTGAGGATGAAGCGCCCGTCGTCGGGGTGCACGTCGATCCACCCCGCGAACGCCCTCGCCATCCCCTCGTGCTCGACGACCCGACCGTCGTGCCAGAAGCGCCCCTCGCGATCGATCCGGATCGTGCTCTCGCGCGAGCGCCCCGGGGGCGCCGGGAAGCGGAAGAACTCGGGATGGTCACCGGGCTTCATGCCCGGCGCGAGCTTCGGCGGCTCCGGCATCCGGGGACTCTAGCGCGCCTCGCGCCCCTCGCCGATACCGCTTCCGGCGCGGGGCGCCCTGCGATAGGGCCGGGGCGCATGAAGACCCTGAAGCATCTGTTCGAGAGCAACGAGCGCTGGGCGCAGAGGCGCGTCGCGGCAGACCCCGAGTACTTCGCGCGACTCTCCCGACAGCAGGCGCCGGACTACCTCTGGATTGGCTGCGCCGACAGCCGGGTTCCGGCGAACGAGATCGTCGGTCTGGAGCCCGGGGAGCTCTTCGTTCACAGGAACATCGCGAACGTCGTGTCGCACATGGATCTCAGCGTGCTGTCGTGCCTGCAGTACGCGGTGGACAACCTGGGCGTCGAGCACGTGATCGTCGCGGGCCACTACGGGTGCGGAGGCGTGCGCGGCGCCTACGAGGACGGCGTGCGCGGCATAGCGGACACTTGGGTCCGAGGGATCCGCGACCTGTACCAGGCGAACCACGGGGACTTCGCCGGGCTGGACGACGTCCGGGCCGTGGACCGCCTGTGCGAGTTGAACGTTGCCGAGCAGGTGCGCAACGTGTGCCGGACGCGCACCGTGCGAGACGCGTGGTCTCGCGGTCGGCCCCTCGCCGTGCACGGCTGGATCTACCGACTGGAGGACGGCCGCATTCGTGACCTGGGCGTGTACGCCGCGAGCCAGGAGGACGCGAACGCCCTCGGCGCGCTCGGCTGAGCGAGCCCCACGTCAGAGCGGGACGGCGAGCTCCTTCGCCGGGAGCTTGGCCGGCGACACCTTGACCTCGAACCCCTTGCCGTCGAAGAGCACGTCGTGCCTCACCAGGCGCACGTCGCCGCGGGTCGAGAGCGAGCGGAGGCGAGCCGCGAAGGTCACGGCATCGAAGTCCGCGCGCGAGACGAGCGTGGCGTAGAGACCGGTCGCCGAGGCGTCCGTCGCCTCCCCGACCGCGACGTCCTTCTCGTCCGCCTGCGCCACCAGCGCGAGATCATGGGTCAGATCCTCCCAGGTGAGCACGACGAGAGCCGCTGGGCCGCTGAAGAGCTGGAGCTCCTTGAGCTTGCGCTCGAGGTTCTCCTTGCGGCGCGCGGGATCGACCTTCGGCTGGCCGGGCGCGGGCGGCGGCGGGTCCGCCAGGAGGCGCGCGAGCCGTGCCGCGGACCACAGGCGCGCCCAGCGACGCGGATCGCTCGGTCCGGGGTTGCCCTGGGCGGTCGCTACCTGCGTCTGGAGGCGCAGCGCTTCATCGACGCGCCCGGCGCCCGCCGCGGCGGCAGCCAGCCGGAGCGTGCCCAGCGTGTCAGAAGGCGCAATTTCGGTGAGCGTGCGGTACTGGCTGTAGGCCGGCGCGTACCATCCGTGGGCGAGGAACACGTCGCCGAGCAGCCTGCGCGAGTCGACGTTCTTCGGGTCGAACTCGACGATTTCCGAGTAGGTGCGCACGGCCTCCGCGTCGAACCCGGCGGCCGCGAGGACGTCTCCCAGGCGCTGCGCGATCCTCGGCGTGAGCAGGCCGGTGTCTCTCAAGCGGCGGCCCCGAGCGACCGCTTCGTCCCTGTGACCCGCCTCCGACAGGAGCTGCACCAGCCGAATGTCGGCGTTGGGATCCTCGGGGGCACGCGCGGCCAGCTCCCGCAGGCGCGCCAGGCGCTTCTCGACGTCCGCAATCCCCTGCAGCTCGAGATCGACGCCGTTCCAGTCCACCGACGAACCGAAGATCGCGGCCTCGACGGCCGCGACGAGGACCGGGTCGACCGTGCGGCGCAGGATCAGCTTCGCGATGGCCTTCTGGACCTCGGGCCGCGCTGAGAGCTGGCCCAGCAGCAGGCGTACGCCGGCCTCCGAATCGATGCGACGTTGCAGCAAGTCGAGAAAGATTCGCTCCGCTCTCCAGTCCGGGAGCTCGCAGGCGCGGAGCGCCGCCACGTACCGGTCCATCAACTCCGGAGCCGACGTCGCCGCGCGCAGCCGCTTGCGCCACAGGAGCACGCGCTGGGCGAGCGGTCGAGAAGCCGCGTCGCCGCAGGTCCGTTGTTCCACGTTCGACCAGCGGAAGCTCTGCTCGGGCGCCGCGTCGCGGCGCGCGCTGCTACCGCGCGGGCCCTCCTGCCGGGCCACCTTCGCGGGCGCTGCGCGGGAGTGAGAGCCACCGAGGCGCCCGATGCCGGAGCCGAACCCCTGGCCCGAGACCGCACCCCCGCCGGATCCGAGACGCAGACCGCTGCCCCCCGGCTCGCTCGGCTTCGACGCCGAGTCGAAGGCACCCGCGAGCGGATCCTCCAGGTCCCCCTTCTTGCCTGCGGCGACACCGTCGTCACCGCTCGCCTCCTCGCGGGCGGGCTCGGGTGCGCCCGGTGGAGGGGGCGACGCGGGCGCGCTCTGTGTGACGCCGTTCTTGTCGCTCGGCTCCTGGGCTTCCTTCGCCCTCTCGTCCAGCTCGGACGCCGACACCGGGGACGGCGCCGCGGCGACACTGGCCGGAGACTCCTCCGGGGGCGGCTCCGACTTGCGCGCCATGGCGTTGCAACCGAGCACCGCCGCGGGCGCTGGTCCCGCCGCGAGCGCACCGGCGAGGCGACGCTCGAGCCCCCGCTCGAGCCCGCTGAGCTTCACTCCGCGGAGCGGCGACCGCTTCCGACCGATCCCCATGTTGGTGTAGGCCCACTCGCTCTCGAGGGCGAGGATGCTCGTGAACGGCGTCATGAGTCCGTACTCGATGCCGAGCGACGCGATGCGCCCCCGCTCCTCGTCGGGGCCCGCGCCGCCCAGCAGCCGTCGCACGTACTCTGCCGCCCAGAGTCGCGGGACGAACGCCGCCACGACCGTCTCGTCGCGATCGACGGTGTGTTCCTTCTCGAACGCCTCACCCGCGAACCGCCCCTTCACCTTCACCTTGGAAGGCAGGTCGTGGTGGGTGCGCGCCAGCACCACGACGTCCTCGCCGCGCGAGAGCTTCCCCGTCGCACTCACGAACACCTCGTCGAGCCCGGCTCCGAGATCGATGGACAGGTCGGTGATGGTCGGCACCTTGAGCTGGCTGACCAGGTCGAGCGCCCGCGCCGTCGCCTCGCCAGGCTCGTCCACGCGCAGGCTCTGTCCACCACCGGCCCGGGCCAGCTCGGAGAGCAGCGCGTGATCGGCGTCCGCCCCGACGCCGACGGTGAAGAGGCGGGCGCGCGATGACGACAGCGCCCGCCGGAGCCGCTCCACGAGCTGCTCGCCCGTCATGTCACCGCTCGTCGCTATCCCGTCGCCCACGTAGACGACGGCCGGTTGTTCGGCGCCGTGAAGGCGCTGGAGCGCCACGTCGAACAGGGCCGAAAGGTCCGTCGCGCCGCCACGGTTGTGCTCCGAAAGGCGCTCGAGCGCCTTCGAGATCTCGGCATCGGCTGCCGCGGCGAGGTCCTTCTCCGGGTGAAGCACCTTCGGCCGCACGTCCAGGGACACGAGGGCGAAGCGGTCCTCGTCGCTCAGCGCGCGGAGCACGGCTTCGGCGGTGGACGTCTTGAGCTGATGCGCCGCTTCGTCGCCCGCCGCCGACGTATCGACGACGACCACCACGTCGCCGCGGACCTGCGACACCTTCTTCCACTCGAGGTCGGGCGTGTAGCGGGCCATGAGGTAGTCGGCGCTGTCGCCACCCGCGGCGAACCGCGAGACGGTCACGGGCGGTCGGGCCTTGGGCAACGTCGCTTCGATCTGAAAGTCGGCGCGCGGCGTGTAGCCGGATCGCCGCATCGTGACCTTCGACCCGCCGCCTTCGACGCGGGCGTCGGCCAGCGTCGCGAGCTTCATCTTCTTGCCGGCCTCGCCGAGATCGACGGACAGCGAAAACTCCCCGATGCGTACGGGGTCGCCCGCACCCATCGGGTACACGTACACGAGCTTGTCGTCCACGATGGGCCGAAGCTCCATGTAGCGGAGCACCACTCGACGCGTGCCACTCGACGCGATTGGGAAGATGCGCGCGCGGTACGTGCGCGCGTCAATCCACTCGAGGATCGCGGGCGAGTGTCCGGTGCTCTTCGCGGCGCCGTACTTGGCGGCCGCCTCCTTGCGCTCGATGAACTCGCCCTCCACGAGTGCGCCGTTCGTCTCCACTGCGAAGCTCGTGACGCTCGCCGTCGAGGGAACGGTGAACCAGTACCAGCCTTCCACCGAGCGCTCGCCCGGATTGAAGAACGTCTGATCCACCTCCGTCTCGGCGAGCCCGTCGCGAACGACGGCACGCACCGACTGCCGGCTCACCTGGAGCTTCTGGGCCTTCTGTCCCGCACCCGCGCCTTCATCCACCGCGTGAATGGTCCCCATGCCGCTCGCGAGGGTGCCCGCCACGGTTCGGAAGTCGGCCATGCCACCGGTCCAGTCGTCCCAGAACGCCAGGGGCGCGACCCGCGGCGCGTCCGCGCCGGCCACGGTCGCCTGCTCACCGGCGTTCACCTCCACGCGCCCACCCTTCGCGTTGACGATCGCCATTCCACGGGCCACGTAGACCACGCCGGTGCCGTCCACGAGCTTCACGCTCAGGCCGGCGTCCGCCGCGCTCACCGCCGTATCGCCGGCGGCGTGCGTCAGCGGTTCGCGATCGGTCGGCGGCGCGTCGAGCCAGTACTCGCCCTTCTCGAGGATCACGCCCGTGGGGCCGAGCTTTGCCGCCGTCTCGTCGCGCATGAAGATGGAGGAGCCGTCCGGCAGGCGAACGAGAGCCCGGGCGCCCTTCGCGGTCACCACGCGCGCTCCCTCGAGGAGCGGCATGCCGCTGGCGCCCCTGCCCTCCGCACCGCCGTGGTCTATGCTCACGTCGCCGGCTGCCAGCTCGAGCCGTGCCTGGATGGAGGCGGCTTCCGTCGGCAGGGGCTTCTTGCGCATCACCGCGACCACGACCACCGCGATCACGGTCAGCGCAGCGACGATGACCAAGAGGCGAGATGTCAGGCTCGACGACGAGTTGGATTCGTTCCCCATGTTCCTCGGTTCTCCCTGGACGCCCACCGTCGCGCGCGCCTCGGGGGCGCGTCAACGCTGGGAGTGATGCGGGGCACCAGGCCCTGGTTTTCTCGGATCAGAAGCCGAGGCTCGAAGCGTTGCTCTGATTGCGTCGGACGGTCGCCTTCCCCTTGCGCGTCTCCTGCGCCGGTGCCGGCGGGGCCGCGAACGCGCCAGGTGCCTCGGCCTCCGCAGGTGCGGCCGCGAAGCCGTCCCCGGCCTCGTCGAGCGCGGCGACCTGCCGCTGAAAGTCACGATCGACGTCCGACTTGCGCGCCGCGGGCGCGGCGACGGACGATACCGACGCGCGTCGAGCAACGTCCTTTCGCGTCTTCGACAGCTCCCTGCGAGCTTCGTCCACGCGTCCGCTGGCAAACAGCTCGTTGGCGCGCTCCAGCGCGCTCGCGGTCTCGCTGCGCGAGAGCCGGCCGCTCACCAGGGCGTCCAGCGGCGTCGCCTTGGCGGGGTCGGACGCCATCATCGCGATGAGGCTGCCACGATCGGTCTGGGGGGCGCGGCTCACCAGGTTCGAGTACGAGAGCCGGACGTCCGTGATGGCGCGCTCGCCTTCTGCGCCGCGCGGAACGCGAATCTGAGCGAGGACCGTCTTGGTCTCGCCCGCCGCGAACGAGCCCATGGGGACGACGGCCCGGGTTCCGTCGCGCCGGAAGGATCGGTCCAGCACGCGCACGACCTCGACGCCCGGCGCGAGGTCGAGCACGACCTCGGCGCTCTGGGCGACCGTCTTCGAGAGCGAATCCAGCTCCTCGTCGAAGACCGCGGGTAGCCCGCTGGCGTCCTCCACGAAGAAGTGCCGCCCGTTCGACTCCTGGGCCAGCGACGCCATGACGCGCTCGTTGTACTCGACGTCGACGCCGATCGACGTGATGGACGTGCCCATGCGGCGGCACCTCGCCGCGATCTCGCGAAACCCCGGCTCGTCCTTGACGCCCGCGGTGGCCTCGCCGTCGCTCAGGAGCAGGATGCGGTTCACCCGGTCGGGTCCGTTCGACAGGAGATTCATCGCCGTCGTGATGCCGCACGAAATGCACGTGTCGCCGCCGGCGGTGATCTTCTCCACGACCTCCACCAGCGCCTCCCGCGATCCGACGCCGATGGTCGCCGTCGGGACCACGACCTCCGCCGAGGTGTTGTAAGCGACGACGCTCACCCGGTCGCCCTCCCGCAGGCGGCGAATCATCCCACTGGCCGCCGCGAGGGCATTCTGGAGGCGCTTGCCCTTCATCGAGCCGGACCGATCGACCACGATGGCGAGATCGAGCGGAGACGGCGTGGTGGCGGCGGCCTGTGCGTCCGCGCGGACGTCCACGAACACGAAGGTGTCGTTGTCCTTGCCGCTCGTGAGCACCGCGTTCCCCAGGCGCCCCTCCATCGAAAGGACGCCGGAGGTCGAGAACTGGGATCGATCGGCAACGTCGCTGGGCCCGGCGGTGAAGTCGTCCGGGCCCGGATCCGCGGGAACCGTCGCCGAGAAGCCGCCGGGCGGCGTCCAGGACCACACCGTCACGCTCGTCAGCATCATGCCGAGCGCCGCAAGGGCACCCACGGTTCTCACCTTCATCGCAGCCGCCTTCCGGGTAGTGACGTCGCATCAACGCCCGAGTCGGGCCCGGCTTTCAGGCGGGGTCGGTGCGTCGCGGTCACGGCAGCGTTGTACGGGGAGGGCCGGGGATGGATTTGGGATGGATTTCGCCAGGCGAGCTGCGGCGCCTTCAACCCGGCGATATCACGGGGTTTGCGGGGTAAGAATTCCGAGCGACTCGAGGAGCCGCCGGGGAGGAATCGAGCCGATCATCACGAAGACGGCCTCCGCCGGGACGCTGGGCGGGGGCGCGGCCGCCGTGGGGACGCCCGACACGGCGGCTCGCAGGCCGACCTCCCCGCCGGCGAGGTCGCGAACTTCCGCCCCGAAGACGAGGCGGACGCGGCCCGACGCCGCGAGCCGCTGGACCTCCGCCACGTTGCGAGCGCGCCCGCGCGTGAACCCCTGCCCACGATGAACGAGGGTCACCTGTGTTTCCGGCTGACCGGCGAGGGCGATGGCCGTCTCCATGGCGACGTCCCCGAGCCCGACCACCACCACGCTTTGCCCCACGAAGCTGCGCGCGTCCGCCAGCGAATAGTGGACACGGTCGAGGAGATCGTCGGGAACGGGGACGTCGAGCTTGCGCGGGCTGCCTCGTCGTCCGAGCGCGAGGACGACCTTCCGTGCGCGCACCTCGACGGGCCCCGACGACGTCGTCGCCTCGACGACGAAGGACCCGGCATCCCGAGCGACGGACGTGACGCGTGCTCCCTCCACGACGTCGAGACGCTCGCGCCGGACGATGCGCAGCCACTTCCCGAGCAGCTCTTCCTTCGTGGACTCTTCGAGCCACAGATCGCCAGCGAGCGGAACGCCGAGGGGTTGATCGAACACGAGCTTGCCGCGGGGGAAGCTCCGAATGCTCTCGGCGACGCTGCCTTGCTCGAACACGCGGGCCGAGAGCCCCTTCGACTTCGCCTCGAGCGCCGCGCTGATCCCGGCCGGTCCAGCTCCGACGATGGCGACGTCCACGACCCCTGGGCGTCGGTTCGGATCCTCGCTCGCGAGCTGCTCGGCGATGGCAGCCACCGCAGTGGACCCCTGGTGTATCGCGTTGCGGATGAGCGGAACGCCGGTGAGATCTCCGGCGAGGTAAACGCCCGGGACGGCCTCCGCTTCCAGCGTGGCGGAGACTCGCGGTCGGTCGGGCGCCCGCTCGTGCTCGGTCACGACGACCAGCGATCCGTTGGGACAGCGCTGCTCGCAGAGCGTCAGCCCGCAGCAGTCGTCCGGGCGCGCGACCACCGCGACGTACCGTTCGATGGTGAGCACGTCGAACGGACACGCGTCCACGCACGCGTAGCAGCCCAGGCACGTGTTCGGGTCGACCACGGGGAGTCGCTTGGTGACCGCGGCGCTCGCCGTGGTTGCCGGGCGCTCGCCCGGGCCGCGCCGACGACGCCGCACGACCAGCGCGACGGCGCCCAGCGCGGCCCCGACGCCGACCCAGGCCACGCTGGACAGAGCCCATGCGCTCGGTGCGGCCGGCACGGCGGCCGCGACGTTGCGCGCCGCCTCCCACGCCGCATCCCGCGATGCGGTCCGGCCGCGCGCGCCCACGCCATCCGGCACGCCGTCGCGAGAAACCCGCCGGTGCTCGTCGAAGCACACCATCGGGCGATCGGCGCCCAGGTGCGTCGTGCCTCCGAGCGCGCAGGGCGCCGCGGGATCGTCCGGACGCGAGAGATCGTGGCAGGTCTCGCACGCCCTCGCCCGAAGGAGCGGCACCGTCACGGGCGTGGTGGGACGAAACGCCGTGACGGCACCGTCAACGATTCGTTCGGCACCGGGACCCCAGCGCACCACGACGCCGTCGGGCGCGAACGTGACGCCCGACTCGTGCCGGTGCACCTCGTGGCAGGTGGGGCACGCGAGGCGACCGTCCGCGACGAGCGCGCGATGAGCATCGCGTGTGGAGCGGTGATCTCCGTGGCATCCCGTGCACGCGGCGGCTGGGCTGGCGGCCTCGTGGCAGGCCCCGCAGGCGAGCCCCGCGGCAGCGTGGGGCCGCGAGAGCGGTCCTGGCGACCGAACGCCGGAGCCGAGCAGGGCGAACGCAGCGACCAGCGCGCCCGCGCCGGCCACCAGCGCCGCGGTGAGCGCTCCACGGAACCTCCGCACGTCGCTGGTCTCTTCCGCACGGGGAGCCCGCCGTCGCCGTCCGCCCACGTCGCGTCGGAGCGAGGTCAGCTCCTCGCTCATGGCCAGCGAACCACCGAGAGCACGTGCAGAGCGAGGCCGGCCACGACCACTCCCGTGAGCACGACGTGCGGCAGGTGCCAGCCGCGCAGCAGCGCTCCCAGCAGGCGCCGAGCCGGCAGCGCGCGGAGCTCGACGACCGTGCGCACCAGCTCGTCCAGACCCGCGAGACGCTCCCCTCCGCGACCTTCGAGGAGCGCGTCGATGCGTGCCCGCAGGCACCTCTGCTCGTCGGACAGCGAGCGGCCCGAGATCAGGAGCTCGAGTGGGCCCGTCGTGGACCGAGCGTAGGGCACCAGCACCTTGCCCACCAGCGCCTTCACCAGGTCACTGCGGCCGGTCGCGTCGCGATGAAGCCGATCGAAGAGGTCGGCGCGCGCCCTCGCGAGGTCCTCGGGGAGGTCGGCCTCACGCTCGATGCGGGCGAGCCGGGCAGGCACGAGTCTCTGCGCCAGCGCGCCGCCGGCGCCGAGCAGCGCGGTCAACCAGAACGCGACGTGAAGTCCGCCGGCGAGAGACCGCGGGAACGAGAGTCCGGTGTGGAGCGCGACGATCCCCATTCCCACGAGCCCGATCGCCACGTGCGCGACGTAGTGGGCGCGGACGCGTGACCGAGGCACCGGAGTGCGCGCAGGCTCTTCGCTCGAGTGCGCGACGCGTTCGCGCTCGCGACGCACCATCCACCGTCGGACGAGCCGCTTCGGCACGGCGTACGCCATGAGCGCGGCGACCGCGACGGCCGCGCCCCACCCGGCCAGGTTCGCCAGGCCCGCTCCGGGTCGCCATGCGCCGTCGTGGTGCAGCGCGCGCCCGACACCCACCAGCGCGATCGCGAGTGCCGCGGCCGAAGGCACGGCCCACGCCAGCGCGCGGCGTCGTTCGCTCGACCGCGCCACGCGCTGGCCACGCTCCCCGAGCAGCCCCGCCACCTCGGCCACGTCCCGCGTGGGCTCCAGGCGAAAGATCGACTCCGTGGGGCAGGCCTGCACGCAGGCAGGAGCCTCGTAGTCCCGGCAGAGATCGCACTTCACGGCGACGTCCCCCGGTGCGTCGGCACGCGGCGCCATGCGGATGTTCTCCCACGGGCACGCCTTGGCGCAGTTGCCGCAGCCCGTGCAGAGCTCCTCGCGGACGAAGACCTCGCCCTGGGGATCGCGCCCGATCGCGCCGGTCGGGCAGTCGATCATGCACGAGGGGTTCTTGCAGTGCTGGCAGGTGTTCGGCAGCGAGAGGCTCCGCGGCGCCCCCGGCGAGTTCGTCAGATTCGTGAGGACCTTGTCGCCGCGACGCACGAGGCGGCTGGTGCCGTGAACCTCCGCGCAGCTCCACGCACAGTGTCCGCAGCGGACGCACGTCTCCTGATCGATGACCAGCATCGCGCGAGCCATCTGCATGCGGTACAGGTCCTGGAACACGTGTCGCGTGGTCCGGGCCGCGGCGGGTCCCACCACCCGGAGCTGACGCGCCTCGCGACGCTCCGCCACGCGGCGCAACCGCGCGGCGAGGCGCGGATGTCGGTCGAAGAGCGAACGAACGACCACGGCATCGAGCTCGAGCAGCTCGCAGTCGCCGAGCGCGACGGCGGAGAGCGCACGCGGCCGACGGGCGACGATGTCCTCGTCACCGAAGAAGTCGCCCCGGGCGACGTAGGCGCGCACGGAGATGCGGTCCGCGTCGGCGACCTGGAGCTGCACCAGACCGTCCACGACGAAGTAGAGCGACGCGGGAGGGTCGCCCTCCGAATAGACACGGTCGCCGCGCGGCACGGATCGATGGCGTGCCGAGTCGAGGACGACGTCCTGATCCACGGCGTCCAGCTCGCGCGTGAAGGCCAGTGTCCCGAGCAAGTCCCGCGTCGCGGCCCGCTCGAGCACCCGTCGCTCGCGGTCGGCCAGCTCGCCGCCGCTGCGTCCGACGGCGCGCCGGAACACCGCGATGGGGATCTCGGCCACCCGGGAGTCGGAGGCTGCCACCGCGGTCATGCGCCGGCGCCATCCGGGCAGCGTGGCCTCCTCGCCGAAGGTGTCGCCACGTCGAGCGACGCGTACCTCGCTCTCGTCCTCGTCGCCGCGACGAACGGCGCGCAGACTGACGTCGCCGGCGACCACGACGTAGAACGAATCACCCGGATCCGCCTCGCGGTAGATGACGTCTCCATCCGCGACGTCCACGACACGGCCGGCGCTCGCGACCGCATCCCGCGCGCTCTCACCCAGGTCACGCAGGACCGGAGCGTCGAAGATGGACGAAGGGAAGGTCATTCGATGGTGGCCTGCACGACGGCGAGCTCGACCACCCTGAGACGTTCGAGCGCGTCGCGGGTCACCAGGGGCCCACTGGGCCGGCGCCCCTGGGCCGCCTGACGCGCCTCGTAGTCGGCGAACGCGGTGATGAGGAACGGGGGAAACGCCCGGAATAGCAGTCGCGCGTCCACGCGGAAGGGGGCGCGCCCGCCGAGCGAAGCCAGGTCGTACGTGTAGCGAACCGGCGTCTTCGGCGGCAGCGAGCGCGTGTCGATGATCGCGTCGGGCGCCTTCAGCACGCCCCGCGTGGCGTCGAGCGCGCCCACCGGGAAGTACGTCTCGAAGAGGGCGGCGTGCCCCCGCAGGTTCGAACGGCACTCCCCGGTGTCCTGGTCGTAGTCGCCGTCGGCGTAGCGGGCCGCGCGCACGCGGTCTTGCCCGGGCGCCGGCCGACACTGCCCGGAGCCGTCGATGTCGCCGATGCACACGACGCAGCGCAAGAAGCCGTTCTGGAAGTTGACCAGGCCCCTGCCGCGGAAGTTCGTCCCACCCAGATCCGGCGGTGGGTTCCAGCGAGGAACGTCGGGTCCGTCGGCGACGTCCGCGCCGAAGAGGCCGAGCGGACGACCCGCGCCGTCGGGGAGCGTGTCCGCGGTGTTCACCCGGAGGAACACCTTGTCGCGCAGGTTCTCGTCGTCGCGATCGACGCGCCCGACCTCGTACACCGTGCGCCCCGTGGCGTCCGTCACTCGCAGGTGGATCCAGAACTCGCGCTCCTGGCTGAACCCGGCGGGTACGCGGTGCCCAGCGCCGACGTTCTCGACGACCACCGGGATCTCGAGGCGGGAGCCCACGCGCCGTGACGCGTCGAGATCGAGTCGAAACGTGGCGCCCAGCAGCAGATCCCTGCGCTGCTCGGCACCCAGGGGGATGCCGTGACCGTCGAGGGTGAGGTCGTTCGCCAGGCTCTCGGCGAACTCACGGGCGAGGGGAACGTCGACGCCGGAGAAGTAGTGCGTGGTGACCGTCGCCACGTCCGCCGATCCGACGGCGCGACGCGCCGAGGGGTAGGATCCGGGCGGCTTCGCCGAGAAGCGCGTCCCGGGCGGGCACGCCCGGTCGAGCGCCGTGATCCCCGCGGCGTTCGGCTCGACGCCGACGGCCGGAACGCACGTGCCGGGGAACTCGCTCATGTGGCAGTCCTGGCAGGACGCGGCTCGACGGCCCGCGCGCTCCTCGTCGCGCGCCCACGCCCTCCACTCCGTGAACCCGTTGCGCAGGCGCTTGAAGTGCTCCCCGCGTCCGGCGCCGATCACATCCGTGCCGAAGAGCCGCACGTCGTGACACGCGCCGCAGAACTCGCTCGACCGCAGGTAGTCCCGGGTCTCTTCAGGGGCGAAGGCATGAGCGCCACCGGGCACGGCCGTCTGGGCGGCGCCAGGGACGAGCAGGAGGACGTTCGGAGCGAGGGAGTACCCGCTGTTGGCGATGCCGAAGAGCCCCTGGACGTCCTCCGGGCGCGCGGGGAACCGCGTGCCATCGCGCGTCGAGGTCCAGAAGGGGTTGCCCTCGTACTGCCCGATTCGTCCGGCGCCAGGGCGGACGGGACCGTGCGTCTGGTGGCACACCGCACAGCTGATGCCTTCCATCGTCGACGCGGGGAGGAGATCTCGGAGTGGAAGGCGCGACGCCGACACGCGCGACCTGCCGTCCCACGGCGGGAGCACGGCGCGCAGGTTCTCGCCCGGCGCGTGGCAGTTGACGCACCACAGCTCGCCGCCGGAGCCCGTGACCGGTCGGCCCGTGAGCTCGTCGCGGCAGGCGGTCGCCGGATCTGCCGTGCGCAGGATGCCCGCGCCTCCGGCGCAGTTGCGATCGCGGCCCCCTTGCTCCTGGATCAGGATCTCGAGCGCCTGGAAGAGCGGGCTCTTCACCGAGTGGGCCATCACCGATCGATGCCACTCGCCCGACTGGCGCGGGTGGCACGACGCACAGTCCTCCACGCTCGTCGTCGCGGACGTGAGCGGAACCCTCGGGGCCGCTTGCACCGCCCTGGGAGCTTCGCGCGTGACGCCCGTCGCGGCGTAGGCGACGGCACCCCCC
Organism: uncultured Polyangiaceae bacterium; assembly: GCA_964487605.1. Lineage (GTDB taxonomy): Bacteria > Myxococcota_A > Polyangia > Polyangiales > Polyangiaceae > JAJDAH01. The sequence goes on along the minus strand of CAZARU010000089.1, from coordinate 6,990 downwards.
GCGGCGATGGGGGCGACGAAGCGCCAGGCCCATCCGCGGCGCCGCGTCGCCACGGCGACGCCGTCGGGGGCTGTGCCCGGAGCTGCCTTCGGATCGCTGGACTCCTCGAGTTGCTCGTCCGCCTCGTCGGACTCCGCGCCGGCCACGCGGGCGGTCCTCGGCGCGCCCTGTCGGCCCTCTGCGAAGTCGTCGAGGCGTTCCGCGACCTCCGCGCCGGAGCGTGGCCGGTCCGACTCGCTCGGTTCGAGGAGCCGGAGGCAGTAGCTCTGCAGGCCGCGCGGGAGTTCGCGCGCGACGTCCGCCGGGAGCGGCGGAGCACCGCGCGCCGCCTGATCGTCGAGCGCGCGCCGCAACCCGGCGCCCGAGAACGGGTGCGTCCCCGCGAGCAGGCGGTAGAGGACGAGCCCGAGCACGTACCGGTTGGCCGCGTTGTCCCAGGGTCTGCCGGCAGCCTGCTCCGGGGGCATCCATCGCGTCGAGCCACTCGCACCCGGCGAGGCGCCGTCCTCGGCCACCGCGCCGCCGACCATGGCGCGCAGGAGCGGCTCGGCGTGGACGATCGCCGACGGCCCGTCACCGCGCAGACCAATCGTCTTCGGCGAGAGCGGCCCGGGAAAGAGATTCTCGTCCTCCGCCGCCGAAAGTGCGCGGGCCACGTCGCGCGCGATCGCGGCGGCGCGCCGCCACTCGATGGGCCCTTCGTGGCGCGACAGCCACTTCGCCAGGCTCTGTCCCAGGTCACGCTCGAGCCAGACGCCGTCGTCGTCGACACCCCCCTCGGTGAAGCCACCCAGGCCGGCCCCGCCGAGCTCGAGCAGGCGCGCCGAGACGCGCTCGTCGCCAGCCGGCAGGCGGAAGAGCTGGCGGCCGCCGGCGACCTCGAACAGCAGCGCCCGCCCGACTCGTCCCAGCGAGCGACCCGCGGGAGGCGGCGCGCGCCGCGTCAACGGGCGCCTTCTCCCTGGGCGGTGGGCGCCACGGGGACCGGGTCCGAGCGGTCGTCGGAGGCCCGCACGAGGTACGTCACGACGCCCGCCGCCAGGGAGAGGGCGATCACGACCGCCACGGCCGTTCGTGCCTGGACGTCGACCGGTGCGGCGGCGCGCTCCACGAGGGCGATGGTGTCCGCCGCCGTCGCGCCGCGGGTCCTCCGCGCCGCAGCGCGAGCGGGGCTCTCCTTCGACGCACGCGCGGAGGCGCCGGACCTCGGCGTGCCCGCCTTCGAGCCCTTCGCGTCGCGCGCCGGAATGGCCGGTTCGTCGTCCATCTCGTCGGGTTCATCGTCCGCCTCGTCGGACGGGTCGTGCGCGCGACCGGTCCGAGCCTCCGACACACGCTGGGTGCCCGAGCCCCCTCGAGGCGCACGCTCGCCGCGCGCCAGGTGCGCGCCGTCCGCCGAGGCGAACGGCTCGAGATCGTGGAGGACATCCGTCGCGCTGGACGGTCGATCGTCGGGTGCCTTCTCGAGCAGCTCGAACAGCAGCCTTTCCACGCCTTTGGGCAGGCCTCGGCGCGCGTCGTCGGACAGCGCCGGCGGTGCCTCGGTGCACTGCTTGTTCAGGAGCTCCCGCGGAGAAGCCGACTCGAAGGGCGGCTTGCCGGCGAGCATCTCGTACATGACGAGCCCGAGACAGTAGAGGTCACTCCGCGCATCGACGCCCGCCGCGTCGATCTGCTCGGGGCTCATGTACTGCAGCGTCCCCACGCTCTGCGTGGTCGTCTTGCTCAGCGCTTCGAGCACCTTCGCGATGCCGAAATCCATCACCTTCACCGTGCCGTCGGCGAGGATCATGACGTTCTCGGGCTTGAGGTCTCGATGGATGATCGGTGGGTCCTGGCGGTGGGCCGCGGCCAGCGCCGACGCGATCTGGATCGCGATGTCCGTCGCTTCGTCCCACGCGAGCCGCGTCTCCTCGAGGAGTCGTTCGCGCAGCGTCTTGCCGTCGAGGAACTCGAGAGCCATGACGAGTTCGCCCTCCACCTCCGTGCAGGCCAGGCTCCGGACCACGTTGGGGTGATCGAGGTGCGCGAGGATGGTCATCTCGTTGAGAAACAGCCGCCGGCCCTCCTCCGAACGGGCGAGCTCGGGGCGGAGGACCTTCAGCGCCACCCGTCGCTTGGAGAGGCGCTCCTCGGCCTCGTAGACCTTGCCCATCCCCCCTTCCCCGACGAGCCGCCGGACGTAGTACTCCCCGAGTCGATCCATGGTCGAAGGCCTTTCTACGTCCGAGGCGGCCGGAAGGTGCAGCCCGCACGGAGGACGCGCGGGCCCAGCCCTTCAACGCCGCAGGATCCCCCGGCTTTCACCCCGCCAGCTCGACGATGCGCGCGGCTTCCCGCCGTCCGCTCAGGAGCGCACCGTGAACCGTCCCGGCGAACGCACGGTGGGTGGCCTCCCCGGCGAAGAACAGGCGCTCGCCGACGGGCTCTGCGAGCACGTCGTGGTCGGAGCTCTTCGCGCCGACCGGCACGTTCGCGTAGGAGCCGTAGGCGAAGGGATCTGAGCCCCACCTCGCCACGACGCGCCCGGTGGGAGCCGGCACCTCGCTGCCGAACATCTTCCTCAAGACGGCGAGCGCGCGCGCGACGACGTCGTCGTCGGACAGCTTCTCGAGACCGCGCGCGAAGTCGCCCCCCGTGAAGGCGACGAGCATCGGCTTCCGGGAGAACGACGCGGCATTCATGAAGACCGGGAACTCGCCGCGCTGAGGCGACATGAAGCCCAGAAAGTCGCGCGCGGTTGGCCAGAACACGCTCGGGAAGACCAGCGCTACCTTGTTCAGCACGCCCATTGCCAGGCGATCGATCGCGGTCTGCTTCGCCGCGGGAAGCGCCGGGGTGAACCGCACGGTTCCCTTCTTCAGCACGCCGAGCGGCAGCGTGACGAGGACCGCGTCCGCCTGCAGCACGGCTCCGGAATCCGTCGCCACGCGAACCCCGTCCTCGGCATGATCGATGCGGGTCACCTTGGTCCGGAGGCGGACGTCGAGCCCCTTGGCGAGGGCGATCGGGATCTGGTCGTACCCGTCGGGGAACAACCGATCGCCGCCGCCGAGCTCGTCGCCTTCTCCGGAGTAGCGCAGCGAGAGCCGCCTGAAGTCCTCTGCGGCCGCGACCTCGAGCGACGCACACACCCAGTCGAGCTGACGCTTCTCGGCGACCGAGAGCTTCTCGCCGCCCAGGGCGAGATCCACGGCCTGCTGAAACGACAGATCCGCCTCGAGTCGCCCCGCCTCGGCTTCTATTTCGCTCTGCAATTCCTCCCAGCCGCTCGCGATCGCCGCCGCCTCGGAGTCCTTCAGGCGACGCCCGTCGTGGTCCCACAGGTGAACGTCCCCGTAGTCGGTCTTGGCCGTCTTCGCGCCCACCTCCTTCGCCAGGTCGGTGATGGGGTTTGCGCTGACGCCGTGGATCCAGCTCGCCCCGACGTCCAGGGCAGTACCGAGCGATCGGTCCGTCCAGACCCGGCCTCCGACGCGATCGCGGCCCTCGAGCACGATCGTCGAGATGTCGCGCGCGACGAGATCACGGGCGGCGGCGAGCCCCGCGACGCCGGCGCCGACGACGATCACCTCGGCGCGACGGGCAGCCCTGGGAGACGCGGGGGAATCGCTCGACACGGCGGGTTTCGATTCTTCGCACCCCACGGCGGCCACTCCCCCGAGCGCGGCGAGCGCACCGAGCACGTCGCGACGACGAACTCGGGGGCGAGCGGAGCGGCCACCATCAGGCACGTGCCCCCGAGAGCACCAGACCACGGCGCGACCGTCAATCGCACCACGGCGATCGGACGTGGAACTCGCGCACCCGCACGGGTGTCCGAGCCCCATGCCCTCGAACTCGCCCGCGCGCTCCGCCTTCATCGTCGTGCGATGGAACGACTACACCGTCGCTCACCGGCGCGTCGCGTCGGGACAGCGGTTCCGGCTCGGGGCAGACGGGGACGTGGAAATGCCACGGGAGTTCATCGGGGCACCCTCGTGGGACGCCGTCCTCGTCGATGGCGACGGGGTTCTCGTGCGCGTTCCCCCTGCGGCACGGGCCATCGAAGCGGGTCACGGCGCCCTCCGTGCCATCGACGGCGTTCTGGAGGTTCGGCTTCCCGAGGCGGGTGGAACGTGCGCGCTCGATTGCGGCTCGTTCTCGGTGAGGGTTCGGGCCGAGGGCGCCCAGCGCGCGGCGCGACCGGCGCTCGCCTGGGGCACCTTGGGCTGGTTCGCCGCGGCCGCGGTCGTCGTCGGGGCTCCGCTCACGGTCGCGAGCCACCTTCCGGGGCCGAGCCGGGCGGAGGTGGACGCCGAGCGGGAGCACCTCATGCGCGTGTACCTCGCGGCGTCCGATGCCCGGTCGATGACGACGGAGGCGCACCGGGCCACGGACTCCCTCGAGGGGGGCATGGGAACCCGCGCGGCCGCGTCCTCGAGGTACGCCGTGCACGGTCCGAGCGACTCGGAGCGTCGAGTGGCGCGCGCGCACGCGCTCCGGGAGGCCGCCGAGTTCGGGATGATCGGCCTGCTCGCCGAGGGCGCCCCGAACGCGCGCGGCAATGCTTGGGGTGCGGAGGTCGGCGACGCCTTCGGCGCCGGTGGCCTCGGCCTCGCGCGCGGAGGCGACGCCGAGGGCTACCTCGATCACGGCGTCAGCTCACCCGTGGACCCGCGCCGCGATCGACTGTCCACCTTCGCGGTGGACGTGGACACCGGCTCGTACACGCTCATGAAGCGAAAGCTCTTCGACCACGCGCTGCCGCGCCCGGAGGCCGTGCGCGTCGAGGAGCTCGTCAACGCCTTCGAGTACGGCTACCCGGCGCCCGACGCCGGCTCGGATGCGCCCTTTGCCGTGCGACTGGACGCGGCGCCTTCCCCGTTCGACGCCGCCCGCCACGTGCTGCGGGTGGCGATTCAGGGCCGACGCGTCGCGCGCGAGGCTCGACCCGTCGTGCACCTCACGTATCTGGTCGACACGAGCGGCTCCATGCAGAGCGACGACAAGATTGGACTGGTGAAGGAGAGCCTGGCCCTCCTCACGCGCTCGTTGCGGCCGACGGACACCGTCGCACTGTGCACCTACGCCGGGTCCGTGCGCCTGGTGCTGCCGCCGACGCCTGCGCGCGAGGTCCGGACCGTCCTCGGCGCCATCGACGACCTGGTGGCCCAGGGGTCCACCGCCATGCAGAGCGGCCTCGAGCTCGCGTACTCGCTCGCATCGCGCAGCCACAGGCAGGGCGAGATCAGCCGCGTCGTGGTCCTCTCCGACGGCGACGCGAACGTCGGCGCGACCAGTCCCGCCGAGATCCTGGCGACCATCGACGTCCAGCGCCGACGCGGGATCCGTCTCTCGACGATCGGGTTCGGGCAGGGCAACTACAAGGACTCCGTCATGGAGCCGCTGGCCGACGCCGGCGATGGGAACTACTCGTACGTGGGCAGCCTTCGCGATGCCCGGCGCGTGTTCGTGGAGCAGGTCGAAGGGCTCCTTCACGTCATCGCCCGCGACGCGAAGGTGCAGGTGGACATGGACCCGAGCGTCGTCGCCGAGTACCGGCTCATCGGGTACGAGAACCGCGACGTCGCCGACGAAGACTTCCGGAACGACGACGTGGACGGCGGTGAGATCGGTGCTGGCCACGCCGTCACCGCGCTCTACGACGTGGTCCTGCGCTCCACGACGGCGAGTCCGGTCACGGTGCGCCTCCGGTACCAGGAGCCCGATGGGCCAGGGAGCGCGAGAGAGGTCGCCGTCGCCATGGATCCGAGCGCGATTCGAGGTTCCTTCGCCGATGCGGACTCCGACTTCCGCTTCGCCGTCGGCGTCGCGGGGCTGGGCGAGGTGCTCCGCGGCAGCCCCCACGCCGCGGAGTGGGATCTCGCGGCGATCGCCGCGCTCGCGCGGAGCGCCGCCGCGCACCGCGAAGAACGCGAGGAGTTCGTCACGCTCGTGGAGCGCGCGGCGACGCTTCGTCGCGCCGTGGCGGTGGCCACGCGCTAGCATCACCGACGCTCGAGCCCTCGCGCCGGTGACGCGACGACCCGACCGCGCGGGCCGAGCAAGGCCTTTCGTCAGTGATACGTGGCCGTGGCGAGGATCGCGGGGATGAGCGTCGTGTAGTGCCCCTCCAGCGCGCGAGGGAAGTCCACGGTCGTCCGGAGGAGCTGAAGCCGCGCTAGCACACCGAGGCTCCACTGCTCTCCGATCCACCACTGGTGACCGGCGCCGGCCGCCGCTCCGAACCCCACGGCAACGCCGTCGGTGGCGTCGTTGCCGTCCTCCAGCGTCGCGCCGCCGACGAGCGCGAGCAGGTGCAGGCCCGACCTCGGGTCGGGGTAGTAGTCCACGTAGACCCCGAGGAGGTTGGCCGCGAGGTCGCCGTCGCTATCACCCTCGTGCTCGCCGACGGTCAACGTCGGCGAGATGAAGTGGCCCCCCATGCTCCCACCGCCGAGCACCAGGCCCGGAGCAAGCGTTCCGCCGATCAGGATCTGCGCCCCGACGCCCAGACCCGCCACCGACGCGTCCTTCGACCCGCTCGGCTTCGGATCGAGCCCGATGCTGGTGTGCGAGTACGCGACACCGACGCCGAGAGACAGCTGCAGGCCATCGTGCTCCTCGACGCCGGACTGGGCCAGGGCGAGCGGTGCCTGCGTGAGGACGAGGCCGGCGAAGGCGAGCGAAGGCAGGCGTTTCATGGGACCCGGACGCTAACAAGCTCCCGGGCGACGGCAAGAAACCCGGAGGTGAGGTACGCTCCTCGACGGCCGTGGACCCGCGGCCGATCTGCGAGGGAAGACCACGATGCGATCCTCGATCATCGTTCCGTTCATCGTCGCGGTGGGATGCGGAGGCACGAGTGACGGGGGGCTGTTCCTCGGAGCCGATGGAGGCAACGACGACGGCGGCGGTGGCGCGGCCGCGACGGGTGGGCGTGCCGGTTCGGCCGGCACCGCGGGCCGCGCAGGAGCGGCGGGTACGGGTGGGGCCGGAGCCAGCGCG
>CAZARU010000088.1:0-28577 GCA_964487605.1 uncultured Polyangiaceae bacterium | reverse complement strand
CAGCGCCTCGGGAATCGCGCCGCAGTTGATGGCGACGAACGCCCCGTCGGTACGTCCACTCGCGTCGTGGACCGCGCGCGCCACCAGCTCCTTGCCGGTGCCACTTTCGCCGGTGATGAGCACCGTGCAGTCGGTGTCCGCGACGCGGTCGACGACCTTGAACAGGTCCGTCAGAGCGTCGGACGTGCCGATGACCCCGCGCATGCTCGCGGGCATCGAGCTCGGGCGGCGACTTCGCACCGGCTCTTCCGCGAGGTCGTCGTCCGTATCGTTCTGTGCCGGCGCCGCGGTCGCCGGCAGCTCCGCTTCGAACACACCCGACCCCATCTCGTCGTCGAAGGTTGGTCCCACCCAAGGCGTCGTCGTGTCGTCGTGTCGCTCGTTCATCTCGCTCAAGCTCCTTGTCGCCCCGTCGGTCGGGCGACGCCTTCAGCAAGTGGCGGGCCAACCGTCGGGATCGTGGCTTTCGAGCGTCCATCCCTTGGCGGTCCGCGCCGGCGCCGTCGTGGGGATGGGTGCGGAGCGACCCAGTGTGGGCGCTGCCGACGCCGGGCGGCGATTCCTGCTTTGACGCGCAAGATCCACCGGTTGCGCACTTCCGTCGCCGGTGGAACTCGGGGCTGAGGCTCCATCGACCCAAGGGGGTCGGTCGAGACCCATCTGCCTTCCGCGATGCTCCCGCGGACGCTCGCAGGTGGCTCGCACCCACTTCAACGGCCCGTCTCGCAGAACCTTGAGCCTCGGGGGCGGCGGGTCGGACGTGCGCCGTGGCACGGGTCGTGCTGCGGCCGACGGTCGTGCAGGATCTGTTCGGCTTCGTCGCCCCGCTCCACGGCGCGCTCGACTACCACCTCGAGCGCCAGAACGTGCTCGCCACGAACGTCGCCCACGTGGACACGCCGGGGTACCGCCCGAAGGACGTCGCGCGCGTGGACGATGCGTCCTTCCCTGTCGCGCTGCGGGTTGCGCTCGAGCGCACCAGTCCCGCGCACCTTTCGGGGCCCGAGGGGGCGAACGGCATCGTGAGCGGGCGGCCCTTCGAGGATCTGACCGGCGGACGCGGTGCGGACGGCAACTACGTCTCGATGGACCGCGAAGCCGCGAAGCTGGCGTCGAACCACATCCGCTACGACGTCGTGTCCGCGATCGTCAGCGCCGAACTGCGGCAGCTGGCGTTCGCGGCGAACGACGCGAAGGCGTGAGGCGGACCATGGGCGCCTGGCACGGTTCTTTCAGGTTGCGAGGTTCGCGATGCTAGGTGTGTTCAGCGCCCTCGAGATCTCGGCGTCCGGTCTGGCGGCGGAACGGACGCGAATGAACACGATCGCGTCCAACCTCGCGAACGCGCGGACCACGCGGACCGAGGACGGGGGAGCCTATCGGCGCATCGACCCGGTGTTCGAAGCCCGCGCCCTCGACGGCCGACGCAGCGTCACGGGCATCGGCGGCTCGGCTTCGCTCGTCCGTGTCGCCCGGCTGGTCGAAGACCAGAGGCCGGGCGTCATGGTGCACCAGCCGGGCCATCCGGACGCGAATCCGGCGGGCTACGTCGAGTACCCGAACGTGAACGTCGTCGAGGAAATGGTGAACATGATCACCGCCTCGCGCGCGTACGAGGCGGGCGTCACCGCCGTCCAGTCCGTCAAGCAGATGGCTCGGTCGGCCATCGACATCGGTCGCTGACGATGCCGGTGCCCATCGACGGACCGAGCCTGCCGCTGGCGCTTGCCGGCCAGCTCCGCGACGTCGCGCGGCCGGACCCCACCGCGACCGACCCGGCGGCCTTCGGGCGCCTGCTCGAGGGCGCGGTGGGCAGCGCCAACACGCGAGCTCTCGAGGCGGCTCAGGTCGCCTCGGAGTTCGCGGCGGGCAAGCGCGACGACATCCACGGAACGATGATCGCGCTGAGCAAGGCCGACATCGAGCTGCGGATGATCGGAAACGTCCGGAACAAGATCGTCGATGCGTTCTACGAGATCTGGCGGATGCAGGTCTGAGGAGCCTGACGGGTGCCTGCGAAGTTGAAGAGCGTATTCGATCAGCTCCGCACGTTCTGGGCGGGCTTGTCGACCGCCAAACGCGTTGCGCTCCTCGTTGCGACATCCAGCGTGCTCGTGGGCGTGCTGCTGATCGGCTCCCTAGGCTCCCACGTACGACATGCGTACCTCTTCACCGAGCTTTCGCCGGAGGATGCAGCGTCCATCGCCAGAAAGCTCGACGAGCTGAAGGTCCCTCATCGCATCGAGGGTGACGGCACGGCGATCATGGTTCCCGAGGAGCGGGTGCACGCGCTGCGGCTGGAGCTGGCGTCCGCTGGGCTGCCGCGCGGCGGCGGCGTGGGATTCGAGATCTTCGACCAGTCGAGCATCGGCGCGACGGAGTTCGAGCAGCGCGTCAAGCTGCGGCGGGCGCTGGAGGGCGAGCTCTCCCGGTCGATTCAGACGATTTCCGGCGTGAAGTCCGCGCGGGTCCACCTGGTGGTCCCGGAGCGGCGCCTGTTCGCCGCGCGGACGGAGACGGCGTCGGCGTCCGTCGTGGTGAAGCTCGATCGCGGCAAGGACTTCGGGAAGGGCGAAGTGGCCGGCATCGTTCATCTGGTCGTGTCGGCGGTGCCAGGCCTCTCGCGGGAGCGCGTCTCCGTCGTGAGCACCGACGGCTTGACGCTCCACCGTCCGAATCCCGACGGTGCGGCCGGGCTCGGAACCGCCGACGCGCGCGCCGAGCAGTCGCGCGAGGTCGCGCTCGCGATGGAGGACCGGGTCAAGTCGCTGCTCGAGCGCGTCGTGGGCCCGGGCAAGGCCGACGTTCGCGTCATGGCCGACCTCGACTCGACCACGAAGGAGCGCACGGAGGAGCACTACGAGCCCTCGAAGACGGCGCTTCGCAGCGAGCACAAGGTCGAGGAGGGCGCCGGTGTCGACGGGGCGACGGTCGCCGGCGTTCCGGGGGCGCAGAGCAACCTGCCGGACGGCGAGGGCTTCGGCGATGCGCCGGAAGAGGGCGCCGAGGGCGCCGGCGGCATGGTGCGCCGCAGCCAGACGCGGAACTGGGAGGTCGATCGGGTCACGGAGAAGACGCTGCTCCCGCCCGGCGACGTCCGCCGGCTCTCCGTGGCCGTCCTCGTCGACGGCAAGTACGAGGGCACGCCGCCGGCCTACGTGCCGCGGGATCCGAAGGAGATCGAGCGCCTGGGAGCGCTCGTGAAGAGCGCGGTCGGCTACGACGAGGCGCGGGGCGACGCGTTTCGAATCGAGAGCGCCCCGTTTGCTCGTCTGGACGGCCTCGACGACGTCGAGGCTCCCGTCGTTCCGGTCTGGAAGCGGCACTGGCAGTGGGCCGCCGCAGGCGCCGCGGCGTTGATGGCCCTTTTGGCCGCCGTGGTCCTCGTCTGGCGCGGCAGGAAGAAGCAGCGTCCGGCCGGAGTGGCCGCGAAGGCGCTGCCTGGAGCCACCGCGTTCGCGCCGGCGCTGTCCGAGGGGGCCACGGTGCTCGGAGTCCTCGAGCAGGCGGGGGATTCGGGTGATCCTTCGCTCGCGACCCCGCCGGTGGACTTTCGCGCTCGCGCGCTCGAGCTCGCGTCCGCCGATCCGGCCACGGCGGCCGTGATCCTCCGCGGGTGGATCGGCGCCGAGGCTCGCTCGACCGCGGCACGTTCCTAGCAAGTGCGACTCGCCGTGAGCGAGTTGTCCTCCCTGTCCGGACCCGAGAAGGCGGTGCTGATGCTCCTTTCTCTCGACGAGGCGTCCGCGGCTCCCATCGTCGCCGAACTCGATGCCGAGGACGTCAGGCGGCTCCGCGAGGTCGCGACGCTCATGAGGTCGATCCCGGCGTCCGCACTCGACGACGTGTACCGCGAGTTCGTCCAGCGCGGCGAGGAGGCGGTGGCGGTCCCGAGGGGAGGCGTGAAGTACCTGCGCCGCCTCGCGTCGAGCGCCCTCGGCGACGCGCGGGCGGACGAGATCTTCCTCGACGGCCCCCAGTCCGCGCTCGATCGCGTCGAGGCGACCGATCCCGGGTCTCTGGCGGCCGTCCTCGAGAACGAGCACCCGCAGCTCGTCGCGGCCATCCTCTCCCAGCTGGCACCGGAGCGCGCGGCGGCCGTCGTCGAGGCACTCCCCGAGGACCTGCGTCCCATCGCCCTCGAACGGCTCGGGACGATGACGGAGATCCCTCAGAGCCTCCTGGAGGAGGTCGCGGGCGCCATCACGGCCGAGCTCCCTGCGGCCGAGACGGAGGGCTCCCTCCTCATCGACGGTGTGGCGCGGTCCGCGGCGCTCGTTCGGAAGCTGAGCAAGGAGACCTGCGAGGCCCTCCTCAGCGCCATCGAGCAGGACAACGATGTCCTCGCGTCCGAGATCCGGCGGTCCATGTACAGCTTCGAGGATCTCCGCGCCATCGAGCCCAAGTCCCTGAGAGAGCTCCTCAAGGCCGTTCCGGGCGATCGCCTCACCCTCGCGCTGAAGACGGCGAGCGACGACCTCAAGGTCCACCTGTTCTCGAGCATGTCGAAGCGCGCCTCCGATCTCATCCGGGAGGACCTGGAGCTGCTCGGGGGTGTCCGCCTCGCAGACGTCGAGGCCGCGCAGCTCGAGATCGTCGAAACGGCGCTTCGACTCGAGGCCGAGGGGACGCTCTCGCTGGCCGGGGACGCCGGAGGACAGGTTGTCTGAGAGCAGCGGAGGAAGGAGACCCATGCGCGCCATTCGATTCGCAGACGTCACTCCCGGGGTTCGCAAGACGCCGTCGTGGGTGGTCCCTCCCCCCAGGACCGCAGGCCAGCAGGTCGTTACGCTCCGTCCACCGCGCGTCCCCAGCGGGCTCGGCGACTACGGCGTGTCCAGCGTCGAGGGGACCGACCCAGACGCCTCCGAGATGCGCCTGGCTGCTGCGCCCGAGGTTTCCCCGCCCATGGCGGCCGTGGAGCAGGCTCCCGCGGCCCCCGCCGAGGGAGAACGGCGGCGCGACACGTTCATCGACGAGATCGCGCCCGCCGTGGACGACGAGGCGCTGGCGACGCTGAGTCGAGCCGTACGCGAGATCGTCGCGCTGCGCGCGGAGATCTTCGACCGGACCGAGCGGCAGATCGTCGAACTCGTGGGGCTGATCGCCAGGCGGGTGATCGCGCGAGAGGTGAGCATCAATCCCCGCTTGCTGCGGGGTCTGGTGCGCGAAGGTCTCGAGGCCCTCGGCTCCCAGGATCGCGTGGTCGTCCGGGTCGGTACGGGGTTCGCCGACGTGCGTCGCGACCTCGAGGCCGATCTCGTCCAGGACGGGGCCCAGTGTCTCGTGAGTGTCGATGGAACGCTCGATCGCTTCGGCTGCGTCGTCCAGACGGACCTCGGACAGGTCGATGAGTCGCTGGACGCGCGCCTCGCCTCGCTGCTCGAGGCTCTGGGCAGCGGGACCAGCGAGAGGAGCTGATGGAAGCTGTCTCGCTGGAGCGCCTGCTCGAAGCAGCGGCTCGCGCGCCGATCCACCGCCCCAGTGGCGTCGTCCTCGAGGTCGTCGGGCTGGTCGTCGAGGTGGGCGGCCTCAAGGCAGCGGTCGGCGAGTCGCTGCGGATCGTTTCGGAAGAGCGAACGCTGGAGGTGGAAGTCGTCGGCTTTCGCGCCGGTCGCCTCCTGGCTACGCCCCTCGGTCCCGTCGCCGGAATCAGGCCCGGAGCGCGTGTGGACCGCGTCGGATTCGGCGCGACGGTGCCGGCGGGTGACGCGCTCCTCGGTCGTGTGCTCAGCGCGTTCGGCGAGCCCCTAGATGGCGGCTCACCGTCCCGCTCTACGACCCCGTGCCCCGTTCACGCGGCACCGCCAGACCCGTTCAGCCGCCGGCCCATCGACCGTCCGTTCGCTACGGGGATCCGCGCCATCGACGGCCTCTTGACCCTGGGGATCGGCCAGCGCGTCGGCATCTTCGCCGGTGCGGGCGTCGGCAAGAGCACGCTCCTGGGCATGATCTGCCGGTCGTCGTGCGCCGACGTGAACGTGGTGGCGCTCGTCGGCGAGCGCGGGCGCGAGGTCAACGACTTCGTGCGCAACGCCCTCGGCCCCGAAGGGCTGGCGCGTTCGGTGGTGGTCGCGGCAACCAGTGATCAGCCGCCGCTGGTGCGCTCGCGCGGCGCCGAAGCCGCGACGGCCATTGCCGAGCACTTCCGGGCCCGAGGCAAGAGCGTGCTCTTCGTCATGGACTCGGTGACGCGCTACGCCATGGCGCTGCGCGAGATCGCGCTGGCGGCCGGCGAGCCGCCCGCCACCAAGGGGTATCCGCCGTCGGTGTTCGCGGCGCTGCCGCGGCTCCTCGAACGCGCAGGCACGGCAGGCGGCGACGGCGTGATCACCGCGCTCTACACGGTGCTGGCCGAGGGCGACGACCTCTCGGATCCGGTGGCAGATGCGACGCGGGGCATCCTCGACGGGCACATCGTCCTTTCGCGAAGGCTCGCGGAGGCCGGCCACTATCCCGCCATCGACGTCCTCCAGAGCATTTCTCGCCTCGCCCCCGAAGTCGCCGACGCACCTCGCCTCGCAGCCGCAGGCGCGGTGCGCGGGATGATGGGCGCCTATCGAGAGGCCGAGGACCTGGTCCAGGTCGGTGCCTACGTGCAGGGCAGTGATCCCAGAGTCGACGTGGCGATCGCGGCGATGCCTGCGGTCCGGGCCTTCCTGAAGCAGGACGTCACCGAGCGCACGACGGATTCCGAGACGACGGCGCGCCTTGGAGCCCTGGCCGCCGCCGCCAGGGCAGGGGCCCGATGAACCGCGACCGAAAGCGCAAGATCGACAAGGTCCTCGAGGTGCGGAACCACGAGCTCGACGGCCAGGTGTCGGCGCTGGCCGCTGCCCGTGCCGCGGAGGAGGCGGCGCAGCGAGCTGCAGAGGAGGCGAATCGTGAGGTCGCTGCGGCGTCCCAGCGGCGGCGAGAGCTGGCCGGGGAGGTCGCCGCGGCGGTGGACGCCAGGCGCTGGCTCGAGGAGGACGAGTGGCTGCGAGATCGCGAGAGCTGGCGCAACATCTCGCTGACCGACCACCGGCGCGCGGTGGCCGTGACGACGGACGCCAGGCAACGCGTGAGCGACGCCCGGGTGCGCGTGCGACAGGCGGAGGCCCTGGTGCAGCGCGTGGTCGAGGTGGAGCGTGAGAGCGAGGCCCGCAGTGAGCGGCGCTCCGAGGACGAGATCGCCGCCCGGCTAGCGGCGAAGCGCTTCATGGGCTCGCGATGAGCGCGGCGCGGTCGGTCGGGGGCGGCACCCTGGACGCCGAGAGCTCGGCAGACGCCGACCACGGGCGATCGCGGGGCCGCGATCACGAGCGAGACGCCTGGATGGCGATGATGGCGGCTCAGGTGGCCACCGAGGTCCGCCATCGTGCGTCCGGGGACGCCGACTGGTTGTCGCCGACCACTTGGCGCCCGACCGCCGGTCAGGTGACGGGGCCGTCCACGACCGCCGGAACGTTGACGCCCCGCACCGCGCCCGGCGACCGGGAATCAGCGGCAGGCGCGGCCACCTCCGACGCGGGTCGAGACGGCCGCCCGCTGGTCCACGGCCGCCTGTCGCTCACGGTTCGTGCGGGCGATCTGGGCGAGATCGCAATGGTCCTCGACCGCGGTACCGGGGGAATTCACGTTCGGCTCGCTGCGCAGTCCGACCACGCGGCGAGCGCCCTCGAAGCAGAGCGGGGCGTGCTCGTGGCGGCGCTCCGCGCCGTCGGACTGACGGTCGGCTCGGTGCAGGTCGCTCGCGGCGATGGCACCAGTCTTGCTCGTAGTCCTTCCACAGCCGATGCCCGAAGCGAGGAAAGCTCCCGACACTACCGGCGCGCCGCATGCGAGCGCGACGCCGGGCGCAAGCGCGGCAAGCGCCTCGACGTGGTGGGCTGAGGTGACGCGATGATCTCTGGCGTCGGAGACGGCATCGGCACCGGCGCGCTCACCGGAGCGCTCGGTGGGGACAAGGGAATGGGTCGGGACGCGTTCCTGAAGCTCCTGGTCGCCCAGCTCCGCAACCAGGATCCGCTGAACCCGCAGGACAATCACGAGTTCGTCGCTCAGCTCGCCCAGTTCTCGTCGCTCGAGCAGTCGATGGGGATGAACGATCGACTCGATGCGCTGATGCTTCAGACGGCGGGCCTAGCCAACAGCCAGGTCGTTTCGCTCGTCGGAAAGACCGCGACCGTCAAGGGGTCGATCGTTTCCATCGACGGCACCGGTGTGGGCGCTCCCGTCGCCTTCAAGCAGGACGCCGCATCCGCGAGCACGGTGGTCACGATTCGCGACCAGGCCGGACGTGCAGTGCGCACTCTGGACCTCGGCGGTCGAGCTGCGGGCACGACGAAGATCACCTGGGACGGACGCAACGACGCGGGCGTGGTGCAGCCCGCGGGTGCGTACCACGTCACCGTGTCGGCCAAGACCGACGCGGACGTCCCGGTTTCGGTTTCGCAGGAGACGAAAGGCCGGGTGGTGGCCGTCTCCTTCGATCAGGGCTTCCCGCTCCTCCACCTCGACAACGGCGTATCGGTCCCCGTGTCCGATCTGCTCCGCGTCGAACCTTCACCCGTAACCCCGTCTCCCTGAGAAAATTCAGCCTTCAAGGAGGGCTCCCCATGGTTCTGCGAGCAATGTATTCAGGTGTCTCCGGCCTCCGCGCCGAAGGCGAAGCCCTCGGAGTGGTTGGCGACAACATTGCCAACGTGAACACCGTGGGGTTCAAAGGGCAGCGCGTCGTGTTCCAGGACGTGCTCGGCCACTCGATCCTCGCGGGTCAGTCGTCGGCACTCCCGGGCTCCGGCGTGCGGCTCGGTGACGTGCAGCAGATGTTCACCCAGGGATCGCTGGCCAACACCGGCATCTCGACCGACCTGGCGCTCAACGGCGATGGATTCTTCGTCGTGAAGGGCACGGTCGAGGGCATCGCCGGCAACTTCTACTCTCGAGCCGGCCAGTTCTCGATCGATGCCAAGGGCTTCCTCGTCAACACGTCGGGGTTGCAGGTCCAGGGCTACGCCGCGGACCCGCTGACCGGACGCTTCCAGGCTTCGGTGAGCTCGCTGCAGGTGCCGACCTCGGCGATCCAGCCGAAGGTCACCGCCAACATGTCCATCACGGCGAACCTCGACGCCTCGGCGGCGGTTCCGACCGTGGCGTGGAACGCGCAGGATCCGGCCAACACGTCGAACTTCTCGACCTCGATGACCATCTACGACTCTCTGGGCAGCGCCCACACGATGGACATCTACTTCCGGAAGACCGGTGCGAACTCGTACGAGTACCACGTCCTCACGAAGGGTGACGACCTGGTCCCCCCGCAGCCCGGCCTGAACGTCGAGGTCGGCGCGGGAACGCTCGGGTTCACGACGGACGGCGCGCTCGACACGGTGACCACCAGCACACCCATCAGCGTCAGCTTCACCGGCGCAACCGCGGCCCAGGCCATCGCCGTGGACTTCGGTACTCCGATCGCCGGCGGCGGCACGGGTCTCGACGGCACGACCCAGTTCGCGTCGCCGGCGAGCGTCTCCGCGCAGGACCAGGACGGCTATGCGTCCGGGGACTTCGCCGGAGTCGCAGTGGACGGCAACGGCGTGGTTCAGGGCCTCTACACCAACGGCGAGAAGATCGCCGTGGGCCAGCTCGCCGTGGCGAAGTTCCGCTCGAACGACGGGCTCGGGCGCGCGGGTCAGAACCTGTGGATCGAGACGCGCGACAGCGGCAACGCGGCCCTCGGGGCAGCGGGCAGCGGCGGCCGCGCTTCGGTGTCGGCGGGCGCCCTCGAGGGATCGAACGTCGACCTCGCCGAGCAGTTCGTCGGGCTCATCCAGCACCAGCGGTCGTTCTCCGCGAACTCGCGGACGATCACGACTGCGGACGACATGCTCCAGGAGCTCATCAACATCAAGCGATAGCTCGGAGCGGCGCCCGGTGACGGTTCACCGGGCGCCTCGACGAACCCCAATCGGAGTGGTTGGTCGTGGCTGAAGGTGAGAACAAGGAAGAGGCCGCACCCCCGCAGAAGGGCGGCAAAGGGAAGCTCTTCGTCATCCTGCTCGCACCGGCGCTGCTCGCAGGCGCCGGTGTGGCAGGGGCGATGTTCGGCCCGAAGCTGCTGGGCAAGCAGGACATCGCGCCCGAGCCGGTGGCGTCGGCAGCCGCCGCCGGGCCGGACGTCCCTCTGGGCATCACGGTGGAGATGAAGCCCATCGTGGTCGATCTGCGCGACAAGGAGTCCGGCGTTCATCACATCAAGCTGACGCTGGCCGTCGAGCTGAAGGATCAGACGCCGCAGGAGGACTTCGACAAGCTTCAACCGCGCGCGCGGGAGAGCGCCATCGCGTTCTTGCGCACGAAGGAGTTCGAGGCCGTCACCGACCCCAAGGCGTTCGACGCCCTACGGAAGGACATCGGCGAGACCATCGTGAAAGCCGTCGGCGAGAAGGTCGTCGCACGAGTCCTCGTCGTCGACTTCGTGGCGCAATGACCTCGAGCGACGCCACCGCCGGAACGGAGACGCCCGGTGGTAGCCCAGACGTGCCCTCCGGCGCGTCCGGCCGAGCGCTCTCGCGTCCACCCAACGTGAAGCTGCTCGACTTGACCGGGCGCGAGCGGCAACTTCGGGCCGCCATGGCGGCCATGCAGCGTGCGGCGGCAGCGTTCGCGCGCGGCGCGCGCCGGACGCTTCCCTTCCTGGCCCGCCAGCGCTCTCGCATCCTCACGGGCGCGGTCGCGATCTTCGACTCCACGGTGCAGCCCTCCGGCCCCGCGGTCCTGGTGGATCTGCGCGCCGACGACGGTGCAGCCTGGGGCGCGTTGCTCCTCGAGGCGGGCGCGCTCTCCATCGTGCTCGAGGGCGCCCTGGGGGGCCGCGAGACGTCGGTGGCCACGGACCTCGGCACCGAGCTGACCCCCGCGCAGCGAGCGCTGTCCGGGCGGGTCGCGCGGTCGCTCGGGGCCGACCTCGCGGCGGCCCTCGCGTCGGAAGTGGGCATGAAGATGTCCGTGAGCGAGGTGGTCCACCTGGCCGCGGGTCAATCGCCGCCCGCCGAGGAGTCGGAAGGGCTGCGTGTGGAGTGCACCTTCGAGGGGGTCGAGGGTGAAGCCCGCATCCTTCTCTCCCTGTGCGCCGACGGACTCGAGGCGGCGGCGCGCGAGCACGTCGGCGACGCCACCGTCACTCAGGGCGACCCGCGGATGGCCGATGCGCTGGGAGAGGTTCCGGTCGAGGTCGTGGCCGAGCTGGGGCGCATCACCATGGGTCTGCGCCGGGTCCTCGGGATGCGCCCCGGGGAGGTCGTTCGGCTGGGCACCGCGGTGGACGACCCCATCGTCGTTCGCGTCGCCGACGTGAAGAAGCTCGAGGGGGTGCCGGTGATCTCCCGCGGTCAGCTCTCCGTCGAGATCCGCGGTCGGCACGGAGAATGAAGGAGCGAGCAGCGCCATGAGCCAGATGATGACGGACAACGGTCAGAGCTCGCGTCCCCCTCCGCTCTCCGCGGGCGCCGAGGCGCATCAGGGGCTGAGCCCCATGCCCGCGGCCGACGTGGGGGTGCCCCCGCCGCAGGCGCTCCGAGGCATCGACAGCCTCGGCTTCGTGATGGACGTCCCCGTCGAGCTTCGCGTGGAAATCGGTCGCAGAACCATGAGAATCGCCGAGGTTCTTCGCCTGGGACCGGGCTCCATCCTCGAGCTGTCCAAGGCGAACGGCGAGCCGCTCGACGTGTACGTCAACGACCGCCTCGTCGCTCAGGGCGAGGCCGTCGTGGTCGGTGAGCGCTACGGGATCCGGATCACGGAGGTCCTGGTCATGGACGAGATCCGCGGGCGTAAGGGGACGCCATGAACCGAAAGGTCGTGCGGCCCGTCGCCGCGGTGGCGCTCGTCGCCAGCATGCTGACGGTTTCCGGCGCCGGCCTGGCCGACGAAGCGGACGCCTCGTCGGCCGGTGCGGGCGCGCAGCGCGAGTGGCTCGCGAGCGCGGCCGGTCCGAAGGTGACCTCCCAGGGCGAGGGCACCGCGTGGCGCACGCTCGGTGCGCTCCTCGGCCTGAGCGCGCTCGGCGGCGCAGTGCTCTGGGCTCGTCGGCGCAAGACCGCCGTGCTCGCCGGGGCGGCGACGCCCCGACTGGACGTCGTCAGCTCCGCCAAGGTCGGTCCCAAGTCGCAGGTGGTCCTGACGCGCGTCGGCGGGCGCCTGCTCCTGCTCGGCGTGACCGACGCTTCCGTGCGTCGGCTGGCGTGGCTCCCCGACGACGCCGCCCCGGCCGCGAAGCAAGCCGAGGAGCCGGAGGCCGGCGTCGTCGAGCTCCCCGCTCCCGCCAACGACATCGGGCGGGCGTGCGCCGAGGGGCCGCGTCCAGAGCCGGGCTTTGCCGACATCCTGCGGACGGCGCTCGGTCGCCCGCCCGCCGCGCCCGTGAGCGCGAGAGCGGTTCCGCCCAGCCCGGTCGTGGAAGACGACGCCGCCGAACCGGCCGTCGCGCTCGCGGAGTCCGTCCGTGACGTCGTGCGTCCCATGGGCACGATCAGGCGCCCGCGACCCGTGGCCGCGCCGTCGATGCTGGACGTCGAGGACCAGGCGGCGGGACTCGCCGCGCTGCTGGCGAAGCGCCGTCCCGTGAAACGCCGAGCGGCAGGATGATCGCGTCGGTGCAGCAGATCCTCGGCCAGGCGGAGACGCTGGCGCCGAGCCTGAAGATCCTGCTGCTCCTCACGGTGCTGGCGTTCCTGCCGGCGATCATCCTCACCATGACGTCGTTCGTCAGGACGGTCGTCGTTCTCTCGTTCATTCGTCAGGCGGTCGGCTCGCCGACCACGCCACCGACG
Source organism: uncultured Polyangiaceae bacterium (assembly GCA_964487605.1). GTDB lineage: Bacteria > Myxococcota_A > Polyangia > Polyangiales > Polyangiaceae > JAJDAH01. The sequence continues at coordinate 15,765 of CAZARU010000088.1, read as the reverse complement.
CAGGTCATCGTGGGGCTGGCGCTGTTCCTGACGCTGTTCACCATGGCGCCGGTGTTCGACGAGATGAAGCTCGTCGCGCTCGACCCGTACCTCGCCGGACAGCTCACGGACATGGAAGCCATGGAGAAGGCGTCCGTGCCCCTGAAGACGTTCATGCTTCGGCAGACGCGACAGACCGATCTCCTTCTCTTCTACGACGCCACGGGGGCGGCGCTCCCGGCGACGCCCGAGGACGTCCCGCTCCGCATGGCGCTCCCTTCGTTCGTGATCTCCGAGCTCACCACGGCGTTCCAGATGGGCGTGATGATCCTCCTTCCGTTCCTCGTGGTGGATCTCGCCGTCGCCTCGCTGCTGATGAGCATGGGCATGATGATGGTTCCACCCACCACGCTGAGTCTGCCCATCAAGCTGCTGCTCTTCGTCCTCGTGGATGGCTGGAACCTCGTCGCGGGTTCGCTCCTGAGGAGCTTCGCGTGAGTCCGTGTGGGGCCGGAACGGCCGGCGCGCCATGACCACCGACGCCGCCGTCGAGCTGCTGCTCAACATGTTCATCATCTCCGCGAAGACGGCGGGGCCGATGCTCCTCGTGGCCCTGGCGGTGGGCCTGGTGGTGGGCGTCCTGCAGGCCGCGACCCAGGTCAACGAAGCGAGCATCAGCTTCGTGACGAAGCTGGTCGCCATCGGTGCGACGTTCGTGGCCCTGGGTTCGTGGACCCTCCGGCAGCTCGTCGAATACACGTCGCAGACGCTGTCCTCGATCGCCGACGTACTCCGATGAACCTGGACGAACTGCTGCGCGCCGAGGGCGCGGCGTTCCTGCTCGAGACGGCGCGCATCGCTGGCGTCCTGGTCGTCGCGCCCCTGCCGTGGGCGGAGGTCCCGGCGCGCCTTCGGGCGGGGCTCGCGGTAGCCCTCGCCGTGGTCGCCCATGGCTGGGCGGGCCTTCCGCTCGAGGCCATGCAGTCGCCGGTCACGATGGTGCTCGCCGTGATCAGCGAGTTCGGCATCGGGGCGGCGATGGGCTTCGTCGTGCGCCTCGTCATCGCGATTGCGGAGATGATCGCGAGCAACGTGGCTCCGCTGATAGGATTCGGCGTCGCACAGGTCTTCGACCCGTCCACCAGCTCCACACAGACGGTGCTCGGCCGGCTGTTCCGCATCTACGCCATCCTGCTCGCGGTGATCGTCGGGCTGCACCACGTCGTGATCGGCGCGCTCCTCGGGAGCTTCCGCGCCATCCCGGCGGGCGCCATGGTGAACCCCGGCCACGCCGCGCCGGCGCTGATGGAGATGGGGGCCGACGCGCTCCTCGTGGGTGTCCGCCTCTCCGTGCCGATCCTCGCGGTCCTGTTCACGACGCAGCTCGCGCTCGGCTTCATCTCCCGCGCGGCCCCCGCGATGCAGATCTTCTCGGTCGGGTTCGCCATCACACTCATCGTCGGCATGGCGGTGCTCATCCTCGCCGCTCCCGACCTCACCCACGAGCTGCTTGCCGAGATGTCCCACGTGGGTGGCCGTATCGAGACCGTGCTGCTCTCGCTGGCGGATTCCTGATGGAAGACACGGACGAGGACAGCAAGACCGAGGAGGCCACGCCAGAGCGCCGGCGCAAGGCGCGCGAGGAAGGCCAGTTCGCCCGTTCGAAGGACGCGGGTGCCGTCGCTGCGGCGGTCGCGGCCATGGTCTGCATGGCCGCTCTCAGCACGGTGTACGCGGGCGCGCTCCGCGAGTTCACGGTGCAGTTCTTGACGGAGCCGTTCGACCTCGTGCGAGGTGATCCGCGCGTCGTGCTCGGCCGCGTCGGATCCACGCTGATGGTGCTCGCGCTGCCGGCGGCCGTCGCCGCTGCCATCGCCGGAGTGGCGGCGGGAATCCTCGAGGCGGGCTGGCACCCCAACCTCGGGCTGGCCGCCCCGAAGTGGAGCCGGCTCGACCCGATCTCGAAGCTGGGCCAGCTCTTCTCGCCGCGCCAGACGGCGGTGAACATCGCGCTCTCGCTGGCACGCGTCGTCGTCGTCGCGCTGGTCGCGTGGTGGGTACTGCGTGACGAGTTCCCGACCCTCATGAAGCTCGCTCGCACGAGCCTGCCGGGGGCCATGGGCGCGGTGGTCGCCGTCGTCTTGCGTCTGGCGTTGTGGTCGAGCCTCGCGCTCGCGCTGCTCGCCGTGGTGGACTACGCGCAGAGCTGGATGCGACACGAGAAGAGCATCCGCATGTCACGGCAGGAGCTGAAGGATGAGCTTCACCAGCAGGAAGGTGACCCGCGGGTGCGTGCACGACAGAGATCTCGCGCCCGGGAGATGCTCAAGCGAGGCATCGCGAAGCAGCTGGTGACGAGCGACGTCGTCCTCACGAACCCGACGCACGTCTCGGTGGCGCTCCGGTACCGCATGGACGAAGGGGCTCCGGTCGTGACGACCAAGGGGTACGACGAGGTGGCCCTCTACATCCGCAAGCTCGCCCAGGAGCACGGCATCCCCGTCGTGGAGAGCCCTCCTCTCGCGCGCGCGCTCGCGGCGCAGGTGAAGGCCGGGCGCGTGATCCCCATGGAGCTCTACGCGGCGGTCGCGGAAGTTCTCGCCTACGTCTATCGCCTGAAGAATCGCGGGCTCCGAGCGTAGAGTCGAGCCCGCGGGCCCTGGCGTGCCAAGCGGGTGCGGTCGCGGTACGGTCGCGACGTGTCACGCCTGGTGCCGACGCTCGCGCTCGTGCTGGGCCTCGTGTCGTGCCGCGACGAACGGCAGCTGCGCGGCGACGAGATACGGGAGCTCTTCGCGGCGAAGACCGTCGAGGGTCGCCACGAGGTCCACGGCTACACGTTCAGGAGCTACTACGAGCCCACCGGGACGTTCCGCTCGTACCAGAACGGCGCGAAGACGCCGCGAAAGGCTAGGTGGTGGCTGGTGGGGGACGACATCTGCATTCGATGGGAGGACGAACCCGAAGACCTCTGCCGAATCATCGTGACCGACGACGACGGTCGGTACAGGAAGGTCAAGGTCCTCCCGGACGGGCGCCACAAGGTGGTGGTCACGTTCTCGAGCTTCACCCCCGGGAACGCGGGTGGGCTGTGAGCAAGCCGCGGCGGCCCCTGCAAGGTTGACGTTCCCGTTGCACCCGGCGAAAAGCGAGCGGCGGTGATGGAGACGATCGAGACGCTCGCCGGTCGCTTCGCCTTCGTCGAGCGGACCGGGCCGAAGGGATCGGCCACCTGGGTCGGCCGCGACGTCCGCTCGGGCGCACGGGTGCTGGCGGCGAGCCTGCCCGCGTCGCGTGTGGCGGCGCTGGAGGGACTCGTCGGGTTGACGCACGACCATCTCGCCGGGATCCTCTCGCTGGTCCACGACCCGGCGAAGGAGGCGCTCCCCGCGGAAGCGCGGTCGCCGAAGCTGGTCGCCGTCGCCGTCTCGGAGCACGTGGTGGGCGCGCTGCTGCAGCAGGCGCTCGGTGCCGGTGCGCTGCACGTCCGGGAGGCCGTCGAGCTCACCCTCGCGCTCGCCCGCGCCGTCGCGGTCCTGCACCGCGCCGGCGGTGTCCACGGTGCCATCTCGCCGCGGAACGTCGTCGTGGAGCCCGAGGCTCCTCGCGCCGGCCCCGTCCTGTGCCACTTCTTGTCGAGCGCCAACGGGGCCTACTGCTGCGCCGAGCGCGTCGGTGGCGGTGGTCCCAGCGCGAGCGACGACGTGTGGGCGCTCCACGCGGTCCTGTTCGCCGCGCTGGTGGGTCGCCCACCGTTTGCGGGCAAGTCGAAGTCCGAGCTCGCGAACGACATCGCGAGCTGGACTCCGGAGCGCCTGCGCGCCGCAGGTGTCGCGGACGACGACCTCGCCCGCATCGTCGACGCCGGGTTGACGCCGGACCCGAGCGCCCGTCGCACCGTCGTCAGCGAGCTCGTCGACGCGCTCGAGGAGTGGGTCGCCAGGCGCTCGGTCAAGCCGCCCGCTCCCGCCCGCGGCGCTCGCGTCTACGCGCCCATCGATCCCGACGAAGAGGAGGACGAGACGCAACTCTTCCGCCCCGACGACGTCGCCGAGGCGCTGTCGGCGCTCGTGTCGAGTGACCTGGGGGCCGACGTCGAGGAGTCGGACTCCGCGACCCGGATCATGGTGAGCCCCGTGATCGAGCAGGCACGCGGCGTCGATCCGGCTCCCCCGTCCCGGGCGCAGGCGCTCGCGGCCCCTCTCGGCTCGGATCCGGCTCACGCTGCCCCTTCCGCCGCGCTGCCGCAGTTCCGCCTCGATGAACCGCTGCCTCCGGTCCCCGTGGGCTACGACCCCATCGCGCCGCCGGCGCTGCGTCCTCCCTCTCCGCCTGCAGCGCCCGCGCCGCTGGCCCCGGTCGCCATGCGGCCCGGCCGGGCACCCACGACCTTCCCCCGCGAACTCGTCGCCGTGGTCGTGGTGCTCGCGATCCTCCTCGCCGCCGCGCTCACCGTCCTGTTCGTGCGCCGAGGGTCGTCGGCGCCCGACTCGCGCGTCACGCCGGCGGCGCCAGCGCCTGGGGTTGCGCCGCCGACGGAAGGGAGCGCCGCGGCGACGCCGCGCTCCGTCCCCGTCGCGCTCCCGCCCCCCACTCGCCCTCGGCTGGGCGAATGCGTGGGCGGGTTCTTCGAGAAAGGTACCTTCACCGGAGACGAGGACTTCGAGTTCGTCTGCTCCGAACAGGACTTTCGCGGCGTCAACTCGCTCCTCTACCGGGCCATCGTCGTCGCAGGGACCGGGAAGGTGACACCGGGCATGCGCGAGTGGTCCACGCTCGGGTGGTACGAGCTCGGCGTCACGGCGATCGTCCGGCACACGTGCTGCCCTGGCGCCCCGCGAATCGACCTGCCGGCCCAGGCCGGCCCTTGCACCGCCATGGTCGATCTCCTGCCGGCGCTGACGGAGGACACGTCCGAGCCCGCGGCCCGGGCCGAGGCCTACGCGAAGGCGCTCCGGTGCTACTACGCGAACGGCGTGGCGCGACCGTTCGAGTACTCCGAGCCGACCGGCGCGAACCGCCGCGCGTTCCAGGCGTTCCTGGAGCGGAACCCGGGGGCGCCGCGGTGAGCGCTCGGCGCGGTTCGCGAACGGGCGTGACCGGGCTCGCCACCGGCGTCGTCGTTCTCGCTGCGCTCGCGCTCGCGGGTTGTGGTGCGCCGCGCACCGCACCGGCGTCCCCACCCGCGCCACGGTCGGCCGCTCCGTGGACGCCGAGCGCTCCGGGACAGGGTGTGCAAGGCACGGCTTCGCCACCCGAGCGCGCCCCCGCCGCCGGATCGCCCTCGCCACTGCCGCCGCTCGCGGGGGCGAGCCCCGGCCCCGGCTACGTCCCGCTCGGCGCAGCCACGCAGAACGCTGCGCCGACCGCCACGCCGCCGGAGCCCGCCCGATCGGACGACGAGGCACTTCACAGGATCGCGGAGGTCGTCCAGGACTGCTACGAGACCGCCGAACGCGCGGGGGCGCTCGCCGCGACCCGGGGCCGTCTGTCGCTGAAGTTGACGGTCTCGCACTCCGGCTCCATCGCGAACGTCACGGTCGATCGAGCCGCCACCGCCGACGGCCTCGCCGGGGGACCGTTCGAGCGCTGCGTGGTCGAGTCTGCTGCGCGCGTGCGGTTCCCCGAGCGCTCCGACTCCGCGGAGAGATTCATCGACGTCCCTCTGGATCTGTCGCCGACGTCGTAGGGGAGCCCGCGGCCCCTCGCGCGGCGCGCGCGAACAGCGCCTTCGCCATCTCGGCCTGGACGATGCGCTGGCCGGGCGCCAGCGAATGCGACACGCCGTTCAGCAGGATCAGCGTTCGGAACACGAGGCCGAAGTCGGGCGGCACCCGGGTGACGGGCGAATCGGCGACCACGTCGAGGACGTTCTTCCCCTCCATGCGCTCGCCGAGCAGCACCTTGACCAGCGCGGTCACCGACTCGGGCGTCGCGCTCTGCACGTCGAACCCGAGGCCCGCCGCGGCGGCGAGGGCTCCCGGAGCGTCCCCGCCGAGCGCGCATCCGAGCATTCTTGCCACTCCGTCGGCGAACCCCGGCGGAAGCTCCTTGGCGAGGCCGTAGTCCAGCAGGCCGATGCGCCCGTCGGCGAGCACGAGGAGGTTGCCGGGGTGTGGATCGCCATGGAAGAACCCGTGCTCGAAGAGCATCTCCGCGTAGATGCGTCCGATGCGCTGCGCGACCTGCACCAGGTCGTGGTCTGCACGGCGGAGTCGGTCCACGTCCGTCACCTGAATCCCGTCGAGGAACTCGAGGACCAGGATCCTGTCCGCGCAGAGGTCGGACTCGAGCGCGGGAACCCGCACGTCGGCGGACTCTCCGAACTTGCCTGCGACCCGCAGCGTCGACTCGGCCTCGCGACGGAAATCGAGCTCCAGGGCGACGAACTTCGCGATCTCTTCCACGATGCTCCGCAGGTCGAGCCGCTTCTGCAGGAGCGCGACGACCCGCGCGACGCGGCGAAGGGAGGCGATGTCCACCGGAGCGATGCGGCGGATTTCGGGGTACTGGACCTTGAGCGCGACGATTCGACCGTCGCGCAGGCGAGCGCGATGCACCTGCGCCAGGCTCGCCGCGGCGAGGGGTTCGGGCTCGACGTGGTCGAAGACGTCCTCGACGGGTCGGCCGAGCTCCGCCTCGATCAGCGGGCGGAGCCGATCGAACGGGCGTGACGGCGCCCGGTCGTGGAAGCGGCTGAGCTTCTCGATGAAGGGGCGGGGAAAGACATCCGAGCGCGCCCCGATGATCTGGCAAACCTTGACGAAGAGCCCCGCCAGGTGGACCCCGAGGGCGTGGATGGTTGCCGCCGCGCGCGCGTGGACCCGCTCCCAGGTGGCGTTCGACGCGGCCAGTGCCGGGAAGCGATCGCGGAGCAGCAGGAAAGCGTACTGGGGAACGATCCACGCCATCGCGAGCGCCACGAGCACGACTCGGTACGCGGCGCGGCGCCTCAGCACGACGACCCAGCGTCGCCGCGCGCGTCGTCGCCGTCAACGTGCTTGCCCCGCTGACCCGACGAGGCGGGGGTCAGCGGGGGGCGGACGCTCGCGAGTGCCGTGCGCGAGCTTCGACGGTCGTGACGAAGGCGTCGAGGTCGGAGGGAGCCTGGAGCCCCGAGCGGAGCGTCGAGTCGCGCTTCGCCGCCAGCAGGCCCGCGGTCGAGATTGCGCCGATGGCGAGCGCCGCCCCTGCAGCGGCCAGCCAAGGGACGCGCGGGGCCGATCGTGGCGGAGTGGCGCTCGTCGTCGGAACGTCCTGGGCCGTGGGCGCGGTGCTGTCGCCGGGCCTGTGGGGCGAGTTTTCGCGCAGGGCGCTCGCCAGCGCGTCCGCGAGCTCGCGGCCGGTCGAGAAGCGACGGCTCGGTTCGCGCGCGCAAGCCCGTGCGAACCACCGCTCGATGCCCTGGGGAAGCCACGGTGCCCGGTCGCGGACGAGGGGCAGCGGTTCGGTGCAGATCGACGCCAGGAGATCCGCCGCAGAAGCCCCCTGGAAGGCGTAGCTGCCCGTGAGCGCGTTGTAGGCGATCGCGCCCAGGGAATAGAGGTCGGTCCGGTGGTCGGCGCAGTGCCCGCGCGCGAGCTCCGGACTCATGAAGAGCGGCGTTCCGATGGGTGCGCCCGCGAGCGACGAGGTCTTGCTGGCGCCGTCCGCGACGACCTTGGCCACGCCGAAGTCGAGGACCTTCGCGACCGGCGCCGCGTCGTCGAACGTGCGCGCGAGAAACACGTTCTCCGGCTTCAGATCGCGGTGAACGATGCCCTTCGCGTGCGCCGCGTCGAGGCCGCGCGCAATCTGGAGGACGATGCGGAGCGTCTGGGTGAGGCCGAGGCACTCCTCCCTCTCCAGCAGGTCCTCGAGGGTTTCCCCCTCCAGGTATTCCATGACGAGGAACGGGATCCCATGGTCGGTCTCGCCGTGATCGTAAATGCGTACGACGTGGCGCGACGACAGCGGTGCCGCTGCCCGAGCCTCGGCACGGAAGCGCTCGCGCACCCTCGGTGAAGTGGACAGGTGCGCGTGCACCAGCTTGATCGCGACGGGGCGCGACAGCGCTTCGTCCATGGCGCGCCACACGTCGCCCATCGTTCCGCGCGCGAGCCGGCGCTCGAGCACGTACTTTCGTCCGACGCGTTCGCCCGCGCGCGCCTCCGGGATCTCCACGCCCGTGAACGGCCCAGGCTCCGGGATCGGCCCGTCGAAGACTCGGGACGGGAGCGTCCGGTCTATGGCGAGATCCGCGTCGACCCGCGGGCCGGTCTCCACGCACGCCGCCGGGAGCGCGCCCATCCCCACGATGGTGCCACCCGGCGCGCGGACCGGACCCCCTGTGCCAATTCCGTCGAGTGTGTCACCCATGACTCGTGCGTCGCACGCCCCGCCGCCGCCCGCGTCTTCCTGCAGGCGGCGCCCTTCGCGGTCGCGCCCCTCTGATGACTCGGCTTGCGGTTTCATTCGACTCGAGCCGCGCGCGTGAGCAAGGCCCGTGCCGGAGCGACCGACCTTGCTCGCCCCTCGGCTTTCGCGCCGTGTACGGAAGGAGGACGGCGCGTCTCCCTCGGCCCGCGAGCCGAGTTGCCGCCAACCGGAGCCCGGCGCGGGTTCCCAGGATCCGCTTGCGGCGCGTCTCGCTCCGGCTCGACGATGCGCCCCATGACCTCGCCCCGAACTCCCGTGCTCATCGCCGGACCGACGCGAGTCGAGGCGGCGGGCAACGTGCCGAAGCTCATCGACGAGTACGTGGGCAAGGTCAACACCGGCGAGTCCCGCGTGAGCGTTGCCCACATGCGCTCGCCCTCGGGCTGGCAGGAGCCGGGGCAGCGCCCGGAGTTCGACGAGTACACGGTCGTACTGCGGGGTTCGCTCCGGGTGGAGCACGAGGGTGGGGCGCTCGCCGTGGGGTCGGGGCAGGCGGTGCTGGTGCCTGCGGGAACGTGGGTGCGCTACGGCACGCCCGGAGACGAAGGCGCCGAGTACGTCGCCGTGTGCCTACCGGCGTTCTCGCCGTCCACCGTTCATCGGGACGAGTGAGCCCGAGCGCCGCGCCCTCCCGGCTCGAGAGGTCATCCCTCGATCTTCGACCAGGTGCACACGAACTCGTGAAACGGACCGCCGTCGTGCATGCACACGGTTTCTCGCGCCCCTTCGTCCACGCGCGCACCGATGAGCGCCATGGCTTCGATCATCCAGCCTTCCATCAGGGCGCAGTGCTCCTTCGCCATGTCCGGGAAGCCGTCGATCCGCAGGACCGTGCGGGTCGGCTGCCACTCCACGGCCGTCATTTCGCCCGCGTCGCGGTAATACGTCGACCACACGAGTGTGCAGGCACGGATCAGCGTGGCGGGATCCTCCGGCGTCTGGAGCTGGCCGAACGTGGTCTCGAGGTCCAGGCGGGCCGCCTCGCCTCCCAGCTCGCGGACCAGCGCTCGATCGCCGCGTCCCAGACCGCCCTCCACGGCCTTCAGAAAGCCCGCGAACCCCGCGTAGGGGTACCAGCCGTTCGGGCGGATGCGTTCGGAGCAGGCCAGGCGCGTGGCCGAGGAGGCGTCCTGCAGGAGCGCTGCGAGCCTCTCCTCGCCGTACGTGGACCGGACGTGACGGATCACGCCCAGGAATGCCATGCCACGGACTTCGGCCACGGCAGGCGTCTAGCCCGTGGAACGGCCCCGGTGCAAGGTGAGTCGTGCGCGCGCGGCCCCGCGACGAAATTCGCCGGAATGGTGGGCCCCGCCGTGGCGTAGAAACGGCGACGTGAAGCGTACTTGCCTCTTCTTGCTCGCCGCTGCGGCGGTCGGCGCTGCCGGGTGCGGCGCACCCGCGCTCGGTCCGGCGGCGCCCAATCACGACGCTCCCGTCGCGCCGAGCGAACCCCGAGCCACCGTGGCGCTCCGCGTGGATCTCGAGCAGCGGGGCGACTGCGAGGAGGCGTTCGATCTCGCGCTCTACGCGAACCGCGGTGTCGATCTCGTGGCGTGGGACCAGCGACGGGACTCCTGCACCGATCGACGCATCGAAGTCCGCTATCTGCCGAGGCGGATGACCGAGGCTGACGTCGTCGCGGCGGTGAGAGCGTTGGCCAAGCGTGCGGAACCATCGAGGTGATGACGATGACGACGAAGGCGAAGGTTTCGAGGAGGCGTTGGGGCGTACTCGGGCTGGCGCTGGGGGCGCTGGCGCCCGTGGCGAGCGTCGCGCTGCAAGCCGCCGCAGAGGAGTCCGTGTGGGAGGCGCGGCGTCGCGTTCTCGCGAAGATGACGACGGACCACGGTGTGCTCATCAACGTCACGTCTCGAGAAATGCCGTCGAGCCCCGATGTGCTGAACCTGGGGCGCGGCGCGACCAAGGCGCTCGAGCGCTGCGTCTCCGACAATGCCGACGCGCAGATTCGCATCGAGTGCATCGGGATGCTGAGGGCGATCGGCGATCGCTCGGCGCTCCCGACGCTCAGGGCCGCGCTCGCCGACTGGGAGCCCGCGGTTCGCCACGAGGCCATCCGTGCCCTCGAGGACATGCCTCATCCGGACTCGTTCGCGCCGCTGGCGCGGCTCCTTTCACGCAAGGACGAGGAGCCTTCGAATCACTACGCGATCCTCTCGGCCATGGGGGCCTCGAGCAGCCACGACGCCGTGCGGCTCCTGCGCGCCGAGCTCGCGCGCAGGGACTCCGACCGTCGCGCCGTCGCGTTCCGGGCGCTCTGGCGGAGCCGCCACCTCATGGCTCGGACCACCCTCGAAGGGGACGTCGCCGCGGCGCTGGCCGCGGACGATCCGGGCCTCGTGCTCGCAGCGACCGAGGCGTCTGCCGAGCTCCGCTCGGGCCGACTCGTGCGTCCGCTGATGCCGCTGATGCACAGCCAGGACGCGGAGATTCGCAACAAGGCCGTCTACGCGCTCGGCCGCATAGGCGATCCCGTCGCGACGAAGGCCCTCGTCTCTCACCTCCCGAAGGTGCGGGAGGCGCGGATGCTCAACAACATCGCGTTTGCGCTCGAGCGGCTCGATCGCGGCGCCTTCTATCGAGAAATGGAGAAGCTCGCCGGGCATCGGCAGGCCGTCATCCGGCTGAATGCCGCATTCGTGCTCGGGGACGTCCGTCGGCCGGAGGGGTTGCCACTCCTGCGGCGCGCCCTGGCGGACGACAGCGACTACGTGCGCACCAGCGCGGTGGTCGCCATCGGAAAACTGGGGACGGACGACGGGATCGGCGATCTGGAGAAGCTGGCCGACGACCCGAACCTCTCGATTCGCGAAGAGGCGATCCACGCGCTCGTGCACCTGACGAAGGGCAAGCGCGCCGATCTGCTCCACGACAGGCTCTTCGCGAGCCCACTGGCGAAGTCGGCGAACGGTGCGGGTTTGAGGCGGCGCGCTGCGCTCGAGCTCGGCCGGCACCGCGATGCCCGCGTCCGCGACTTCCTCGTCGCGTGCTTCGAGTCCCACTCCTGCTCGCTCGCGGACGTCGAGGCGTACCTCCGCGCCGACTCGGATCCGACCACCGGAGGTCGGCTGCTGCTCGAGTGGGCCAGGGGCCGCACCGATCTGACCCACCTCCTCGGCGACCTGAAGCCCGCGGGGTCGGCGTCGATCGCGCTGTCTGCGTACCAGAGGGCCATGGCGGGGCGCGAGACCTGGTGGCTGCACCACAGCGCAGATCTGCTCGGCGCGGTGGGCGGCGATGCCGACAAGCCCCGGCTGTCCGGCAACCTCGACGCGAAGGACACGTGGCTCCGGGCGCACGTCGCCGTGGCGTCGGCGCGGCTGGGGGAGACGCGCGCCGACGGGCACCTCCTGGCGGATCTCGACAACCTGCCCGTGGTCTGGCTCCCCAGGTACGCGCGCCTCGTCGCCGTCATCGCCGAGGATCGGGCGCGCAACAGGTTGCGCCCTGAGCTCGAGCGTCGAGCGCGCTCGTCGGAGCCCGATGTCGCGCTGGCGGCGGCGTCCGTACTGCTGGCGTGGGATCCGGAGCCGGCGTTCTTCCGGTTCCTCGACGCGCTCGCGTCGCCGGCCGTCGCCGACAGAGAGCTTGCCGAGCGCTACGTGCGCAAGAACCGCGACGAGAAGCTCACGTGGGTGATGCGGCGGGCGCTGGCCAGAGAGAACCGCCCATCGGTGCGGGATAGGCTTCGCGTGTTGCTCGACGCGCGATGACCGGGCGCCTCGGCGCGCTCGTGCTGGTCGTGGTCGCCGCGGCATCGGTGTACGACCCCGCGGCGCGCGCTGCGCAGCCCAAGCTCGTGGCGCTGCTCTGCGTCACCGTGCTGCTGCTCTCGATCGGCCTCCTCGGACGGGAACGTGTGTTTCTCTCGCCCGCGCTCGTGTCTCTCTTCGGTCTCGCGGCGCTGGCCGGATTCGGCGCCGCCTGGGGGCCCTCGGGTGGGGTGGAACGGGCAGCCTGCCTGGGGGTCGCGGTGGGCCTCGCCGTCGCGACGCGAGCTCTGGCGCCCCGCAAAGCGCGACTCGTCGCGTGCGGCTACGCGGCGGGCCTCGGCGCCGTGGCAGGCGTCTCGGCGGTCGTCCAGGGCGCCCTGGGCGCGCGCGGGGTGGCGCTTCATGGCGGCATGGGCAACGCCAACTGGCTCGGAGTGGTCCTCGCCGCGGTCGTGCTTCCGACGGTTTCACTCGCCTTCGAGCGCGGTGTGCCGCGTGGTGTGCGCTTCGTCGCGGTGGGTGTCGTCGGTGTCGAGAGCGTGGCGGTGGTGGTGGCCGGATCGCGCGTCGCCTGGGTCGCCCTCGCCGTGGGCGCGGTCACGTGGTTGCTCTCGCGGCGGCGCCCCACGGTTCCTTGGCCTGCCATGGTGCTGGTGCTCGCGCTGACGCTCGGGATGGTCGCGGCAGCTCTCGGCGCTGCGCCGCACGTGGCGGCGCGCGACGATGGGGCGGCGCTCACGGCGCTCGCCGGGCGGCTCGGGATCTGGCGCGCAGCGCTGGACGCGGCGCTCGATGCGTTCCCCTTCGGCTCGGGCGCCGGGTCGTTCGGCCACGTCTTTCTCGATGCCCAGGCCGGGCGTCTCGCCGAGCTGGACGTCGCGCTGGCGGCCCGCACGTTCGAGAACGCCGCTACGGCACACTGCGACGTGCTCCATGTCGCGGTCGAGCACGGGTTCTTCGGCGTCGTGCTCCTGGTCGCGTCGCTCACGTTCGGGGCCACGGGGCTCGCTTCCAGCTGGCCGGCTGGGGCGTCCGCCATCGTCGTGATCGCGGTCTCGGGCGTCGGGGACGACGCCCTCTCGCTGGTAGCGGTGGCCGCGATGTTCGGCCTGCTGCTGGCCGTGGGAGAGCGCGCCGCGCCCCAGGGACCTCGCGCGCTCGCCGGCGGCGTGCCGCGAGCGCCGTCGCTCGTCGTCTGCGCGCTCGCCGTCGGGTTGCTCGCGCGTGCCGCGCTGGCGGGGTGGTTGGGCACGCGGGCGCTCCACGCCGCCGAAGGCGCGGACCCGACCGACCGTCATCGCAAGCTGGTGAGCGCGACGCGCCTCGATCCGCGGTCCGGCGATGCCGCATTTGCGCTCGGCGTCGAGTGCGCGCGGCTGGGCGACCTGGAGTGCGCAAGGACGGAGCTCGAGCGCTCGCGAGGGCTGCTGGCGAACGTCGGGACGGACATCGCTCTCGGCAACGTGGCGCTCCGCGCCGGAGATCGAGAAGCGGCGGTGCGCGCCTACCGTCGGGCGGTGGCGCTCCACCCGGGGTCCTTCGCGGGGCACGTCGCGCTCGCGGCGGCGCTCGTGGAGCACGGGCAAGACGTGGAGGGGGCGCGGCACGCGGAGCTGGCGCGCCGTGTGTACCCTGGGCACCCGAAGCTGACCCAGCTCGACGAACGCATCGGCCGCGCGCGCGCGCGCCGAGAGTCCGGCGGCGACTGAGCGTCAGCGAGGGTCGAGGTCCTCGAGCGCGTTGAGCGTGACGTCCGCGCCGGACGACGCCGGGACCCAGCGTGCCTCGAGGAAGAGCGTCTTGGCCAGCGTCCCGTCGGTGCCTGCGACCCAGCCGTGCAGGCCGTCGTGGGAGACCAGCGCTGCTCGCAGATCCGCTCCGGCCATCGGCGTCGTCTCCGTCCACGTGCCGCGCTCGTCCCGGCGCAGGGCCACGCCGTCGTCGCCGGCGGCCAGCGCCCACGCCCCGTCCTCGGAGATGGCAATCGCCCAGAGCGGGCGGCTCGCCCGGTGCTCGGAAGCGAACGATCGTCCCTCGTCGGCGCTCCGCCAGATCGTGCCGTCCGACGCCGCGACCAGGATCGTGCGGGAATGCGAGTCCATGGCGACGCCGCGCAGGTCGGCCGCACCCGGCACCGTGGTCGCCTCGAACGAGGCCCCCTGCCCGCGGGAAGCGACGACGGTTCCGGCGTCGCCCACGGCGACGGTGAGCTCGCCATCGTGGGACGACGTCACGCCGCGCAGCGTCCTCGTCGTGCCGGAGGTCGCGCGTGCCCACTGCGCTCCCCCGTCGGCCGTGTGCACGATGGTTCCATTCGCCCCCACGGCGACGCCGCGGTGGTGCGTGCCGGCGTGAGCGAAGCGAACGGCGTGCAGATCGTCCGTCGTCGACGTGGACTGCGCTGACCAGGTCCTCGCGTCGCTGGTGTGGAACATGCGGCCCCTGGCGCCGCTCGCCCATCCCAGCTCGTTGCCGATGCACGCCACGCCGAGCAGATCCACGTCGGCGATGCGCCGCGCCTCCCAGGTGACGTCGTCGAACGTCTGCGCGAGCGTGCCGTCGTTCCCGACCGCCGCGCGCCATCCCGGCGGCGGGGTGCGGGCCCCGCCGTCGGAGGACTTCTCGTCGTCGTCGCCGTCTCCTCCGCAAGCGGTGAGGAGCAGGGTGCCGAGCGCGACGACGAGAGGCGAGACGTGCATGTCGCCGAAGATAGCCCGCCCGGGGGCGTTCGGCCCGACGCGCGCCGGACCTGGCGCATTTCCCCGCCGCGGTGCTCCCTCAAGGCGCGGTCCGAAGTGCCGTTCCTGGGACTCGCATGAGCAGCGTGCTCCCCGGCCTGACCCTGAGCGGTCCCCCGTCTGCGCCCCCGGAGTCGTGGGCGCTGGCACGCGGCGCGGCCTTGCGAGTTGCAAGACCCCTCGGTCGGTTCATGCACGTACAGGCGTCGAGCGGGATCGTGCTCATGGCCGCGGCCGCGCTGGCGCTCGTCTGGGCGAACTCGCGATGGGGGGACGCCTACGTGCACCTCTGGCACACGCCCGTCGGGCTCCGGATTGGGTCTTTCGCTTTCGAGCACCCGCTGCACTTCTGGGTGAACGACGTCGCGATGGTCGTCTTCTTTTTCGTGGTCGGCCTCGAGATTCGGCGTGAGATACACGAGGGCGAGCTCAGCGAGGTGCGTCGTGCGGCGCTTCCGCTCTTCGCCGCCCTGGGCGGCATGGCGGCGCCCGCTGCGATCTACTGGACCGTCGCCGGGGGCACGGCGGTGTCGCACGGCTGGGCCGTGCCCACCGCCACCGACATCGCCTTCGCCGTGGGTGTGTTCGCGCTGCTGGGGAAGCGGGTTCCCGCGGCGCTGCGAGTGCTGCTCCTCGCCTTGGCGATCATCGACGACATCGGCGCCATCGTGATCATCGCCCTGTTCTACTCGTCCGGAGTCGCGTTCTCCGGGCTCGCGGTCGCTTGCGCCGGGGTGCTCGGCGTCCTCGCGCTCCAGCGCGTCGGGGTTCGGCGGCCGCTGGTGTACGTCCTGCCCGGGTTCGTCGTCTGGATGGGCATGCTCCAGAGCGGCGTCCACCCGACCATCGCGGGTGTCGTCGTCGGCCTGCTGACGCCCGCGCGTCCGTGGTACGGCGAG
>CAZARU010000087.1:0-28688 GCA_964487605.1 uncultured Polyangiaceae bacterium | reverse complement strand
GGCTCGAACAGGCTGGCGTCGCCCTCCTCAGCGGCCGCTGCGTCGTCGACAGCGCCGTCTGGCGCGCCGGTGTCGGAGCCGCCGGCGTCGGGGTCGCCGGCATCGCCGGTACCGGCGTCGCTCGGCGTGACGCAGGCGGTGCTCACACACTCGAAGCCGATCGCGCAGTCTGCGTCCGTGGCGCAGCTGGTCAGGCAGGCCGTCGCTCCGCACGCGAACGGCGTGCAGGTCGCGGTCACCGGTGCGGCGCACGTGGCCTCGGTGCCGGTGCACTGGACCGCCAGGGACTCGACGCCGCCGGCGCAGCTCGCGGGCGAGCAGGTCGTGGAGGTCGGCGCGAACGTCGCGGCGCAGGTCGCGGTCGCGCCGGTCGTGCCCGTACAGGTGTCCTGCGCGTCGCAGGGGCCGCTCGGCGCGCCGCCGCACGCGGAGCCCTCCGTGGCCGCGGCGTCCGCGGGGCAGGTGCCGGAGGTGCCGGTGCACTGCTCGGCGACGTCGCACGCGCCGGCGGCGGCGCGGCAGACCGTCGACGCCGCCTCGAACTGGCAGCTCGCCGAGCAGCAGTCGCCCGGGTCCGTGTTCGAGTCGTCGCAGTCCTCCCCGGGCTCCACGGTGCCGTTCCCGCAGACGACGACCTCGTAGAACAGCTCGGAGCTGGGTGTCGACGCGCCGCCGGCGGCGTCGTCGCCGCCCGCGACGAGCACCGCGCCCGACGCGAGCGTCACGATGCCCGGGCTGGAGCGCGCGAGCCCGGCGTTCCCGCCGCTCGACCACGTGTTGGCCACCGGGTCGTAGATCTCCGTTTCCCGGACGTTGCCGACGAGCAGGTCGTTTCCGCCGACGGCGAGCACGTTTCCGCTGGGCAGCAGCGCCGTCGCGATGCGGTAGCGCCGGTGCGCCATCGGAGCCGCGGGGCTCCATGTGTTGGAGACGGGGTCGTACACGTCCACGGACTCGTTGCCGACCGTGGCGCCGATGCCGCCTGCGACGAGAAAACGGCCATCCGGGAGCAGCACGCCGTTCGAGTGCATGCGGCGCACCGACATGGATCCGGCGCTCGACCACGTGCCCGCCGTCGGGTCGTACCGCTCGGCCGTGGACAGCGGGGTGTTACCTCCGGTGTTGTCGCCGCCGGCGACGACGACCATGCCGTTCCCGAGCAGCGTCGCGTTCGACCACGCTCGCGCTTCCGCGAGGGGTCCGGTTGCCGTCCACGTGTTCGCCGTGGGGTCGTAGATCTCCGCGGTGGTGAGATAGGTGGCGCCGTCGTTCAGCGTTCCGCCCGCGACGAGCACCCGGCCGCTGGCGAGCCGAACCGCGATGTGCCCCTCCCGCGCGGCCGCCATGGACGCCGCGGGCGTCCACGTGTCCGCTCCGGGATCGTAGATCTCGGCGGTGGAGCTCGGGGGCATCAGCGCGACGTTCGGTCCACCTCCGGCGACGAGGACGCGACCGTCGGCGAGCAGCGTCGTCGAGTGAATCCAGCGCTGCTCGGACATCGGCGCCCGCCCGGCCCACGTGCCGGTGGCCGACGAGTAGCGCTCGACGGAAGCGAGCCCGGCCGTACCGTCGAACCCGCCGAAGATGACCGCGCCACCGGACACCGGGACGAGCCCGTATCCTTGGAGGAAGATCCCGCGCCCCGTGGACAGGCCGCCGGTCGGTGCCCAAACCGGATCCACGAGCACGGCGGCACCGCCGGCGTCGACGCGCAGGCCAATCTGGCCGTCCTCGACGTGAAGCCGTACCTGGACGGCTTCGCCGGACGCGGACCACGCTCGAGGCGCGGTGACCAAGGCGACGGCGCGTCCGCTCGGGTCGAGCACGTGGACGCCGGGCGGCTCGCCGACCTCTCGTAGACCGTGGCCGTCCACGGACCAGCGCGCGAGGGTGCGATCGGCGAAGGCCCGCCCGGCCTCGACGTCGAGCCACTCCTCGAAGGCGTGCCCCTCGGCCACCGTCCAGAAGGACCTGACGCCTTCGCGCGCGTATGCGATGGCGTGGTCGAGCGCCGTGGGAGCGCCGGTGGCGCCCTCCTCGCGCACTCGGAGGGTGACGCCGTTCGCGAACTCCACGTCGATGCCGTCGGCCACTTCCCTGGGCACCACGAGCCGGGCGGCGGGAGCCGCGGTGATGCTGGGCGCAGTGCGGCGGGCGGCCGCCTCCATGCCCGGAGCGGGAGGCGCCGGCGCCACGACGCTTGCGGGAGCTCGCGTCAGCACGAGCACGTGGCCCTCTCGCGCAACGCGCGCGGCCTGCCCGAGCACCTCTTCAGCGTGCTCGGCGTAGCTCGGCGCGAGCGTCACCTGGACCTCGACCGGTGACGGCCCTTGTTGTCCGCAGGCCACAGCGAAGGTCACGACGACGAAGCCGAGCGTCACTCGTTGCATGGGAGTCCTCCAGGTTCCGCTCATGCCTCGGGTGCGGGTGGGCGGCAAGCGTGGCGCCGGTAGGCACGACGATGGACCGGGGGACTCGCTCCAGGGAGCAGCGGTTCGAGCGCCCGTAGCGCACCGCCGCGCCGGTCGCCTATCGTTGGGCGGTCGGGTCATGTCTCGCCAGGTCGTCAGTGTGCTCTCGTGCGTCCGGTGCGGCTCCGCGCTGGAGCTCCCCGCGGACCCGCGCCTGGTTCACATCGACTGCCCGGGGTGCGGCACGGACAACGTCTTGCCGCAGGCGCTCATCGAGGCGCGCCGCGGGCAGCACGAGCTCGAGCTGCAGGAGCAGGCGGCGGCGCGGGCCCATCGGGAGCGAGAGGCGGCGCAGCGGAGCCGCACGCGGCTCCTGGTCATCGGGGCGCTCGGCGCCGTGCTGCTGCTCGGCGCCCTCGCGGCCGTGGTCGTCTGGGTGGTCGTGCGCGACCGTGCGCTCCAGAGGGTCGCGGCGGATCCCAAGCAGAACGGCCAGGAGTCCATGCTCGCCCTCCTTGCCGGAATGACCAGCGAACGGAAGTGCGATCGGATCCTGATCCAGCCGCGGGTGCACTGGCGGGAGAGCGGCCTCGCGTCCCTGGACATGGTCGACGGCGCCGCCTGCGTGCACATCGTCGCCATCTCCGGGGACGGTTCGCCGCTGCGCATGACGTACGACACCGGCTCCGTGGCGCTGCGTCGTCCGCTCCCACCGGACGGGGCACGGCTCGACTACCGCCTGTGCGCCAGCCAGACGGCCACCCACTCCTTCACCATCACCGCCGTGGACGAGGTTCCGTTCTCCCTCGCCGCCATCGAGTGCCCGCGCACGGTGGAGGAGGGCGCTCCCCGCAGCCGGGAGGACGATCCGACCACGAGCGGCGTCGCGGCCGTCAAGCGGCGCCTCGACGCGCTCTTCAAGGCGGGGTGCGACTACGTCGTGGCTCAGCCCGCGGCCCAGAAGGGCGCGCGAACCATGACGTTCACCTCCAAGGCGAACTCCCCGTGCCTGAACGCGCTGGCTTCCAGCGCCTTCCCCGACGTGAGGCTCACGGTCACGCTGACGGATCCGAACGGCAACATGCTGCCGACCCCGGAGCCGGCGAGCGAGATCCGCGTGCTCTATTGCCCGTCGGTCGAGGGGAAGTACAAGCTCGACATCACCCCGTCGACCCACGACCACTTCGGGTACGCGAGCATCGACTGCCCTCGCAACGGTCCGGAGGGCCTCCGCCGCGCGAAGGCGCTCCGCAAGCCACGCTGATCCCGCCGGCGGCCCCGGTCATCTCTGCCGCTCTCCCGAGAGGCCACACGCTCGTGCACGCTCGGCGCGGTGTGGTACCGTCGCCGCCTCTCGGTTCGGTTGTCTCGGGGGCTCACCTTTCACAGGCGGTCAGGGTCCTCGATGAGAACGAACGTCGCGATGAAGATCTGCTGGCTCGCCGCCGCGCTCGTGGCCTGCTCGGAAGACGACGGGAAGCGGAACGCCCGGCAGGCCGAGGACGCGAGTGCGGAAGGCGCCGGGGGAAGCTCCGGCGCGGCCGGGCGGCCCGATGCCGCGGGGGGAGCCGCGGGGCGCGCCGGAGCGGGCGCGTTCGGCGGCTCGGCGGGAACGGCGGGTGGACCGACTCTGGACGGCGGAGCGGGCGCTCCCACGGGTGACGGGAGCGCCGGCCAGGCCGGCGCCGCGGGGGACGCCGCGGCGCCCGACGCATCCGCCGCCAGGAACCTCTACGTGAGTCCGACCGGGGACGACGCCGCTCCCGGGACCCTGACGGCCCCGCTGCTCACCGTCGCGCACGCCGCTTCGCTCGCGTCGCGGGGCGATCGCATCGTGCTCCTGGACGGCACGTTCGACTCGACCACGCAGCCGACGTTCGGGGGCACCACCGCGATCGTGATCGGAGACGGCGTGACGGTTCGGGCCGCCAATGCCCGCGCCGCAGTCCTCGTGGGCTCGAACGGCACCGCGTTCGACCTCGCCGGGAGCTCGGTGGTCGACGGGCTCTCCTTCGAGAAGTTCGGCGTCGCGCTTCGAGCGAGCTCCGGCGCCACGACGATCACCGGAACGGAGTTCACCGATTGCGGCGGCTCGGGGGCCGCCCCCGTCACGGCGACCGGATCGGCGGACGTGACGATTCGCCCAGCCGGTGCAGCGAGCTACGTCCGGGGCACGATGTTCGGCTTCGTCGAGACCTCGGGCACCGCGAGCGCGCGAATCGAGGGTGGCGCGGTGACGGGCGTCACGGGGGGTGTCGCCAGCGGACGCGGGGTCTTCACCGCCAGGGAGAGCTCGAGCATCGAGATCGATGCCGTCACCCTCACCGATGTCCCGATGGAAGCGGTGTACGCGGAAGGGAGCGCGAGCGTCGTGCTCGGCAACGGTACGCTCGTCCAGGGGACCAAGACGCCCGCGCTCGCCGTGGTGGAACTCCAGGGCGCGTCTTCGTTCACGATGCTGAACTCGCGCTTCGAGAACTCCTACTGGGCGGGGATCAGCACCATCGGTTCCCCCACGGTGACTCTCGATGCCTCGGAGATCCGATCCAGCGGTTCATGGGGAATCATCGTCAACGCTCCGGGACCCGTGACGCTGAACCTCACGGGCACCACCGTGGCGGCGAGTGTGAATCACCAGGTGGAGCTGCGCGCCCCGACGACGCTCACCGTGGCGGACAGTCACCTCGTCGATGGCACCAGCAGCGGACTGAACGTGGGTCCGGCCGTGGTTTCCGTGTCCATGCGCGGGACCAACGTCACCGGCAACGGCGGGGGAGGGATCGTGTTCAACGCGAGCGATGGCTCCGTGTTCGACTTCGGCGTCGTGAACGACGCGGGGCGCAACACGTTCCGCGCCAACGGCGCGAGCCCCGGCATGCTCTCGTACTTGCCCGGAACGATGCCGATCTTCGCCGTGGGCAACACCTGGACGGCCAGCGTGCAGGGTGCCGACGGAACCGGCGCCTACTCCGCGGCGGGCCCGGGGGGCGTGCTGGAGATCACGGGCCCCACCGGTGCCGGTGGCAACTATCAGCTCGTCGCGGCGGCGGGCAGGCTTCGCCTCGCGGAGAACCCGTAACCCGCTCCGACATCCGCCGCAGTCCTGGTTGCGACGCGGGCCGGTCCTGAGCCACGGGCGGTCGAGGGTGCGCTACGCTCGCGTCGTCTTCGCGCGCCGCATCAGCGTGGCGCTTCCGGAGATGCATGGACGACGGTTCGCGTCGAGCACGGTTCCTTCGACGAACACGACGCTCGAACCTGCCCGCAGGACGCGACCTTCCCCGAAGCTCGGTCCGATCGGCAGGGGCGCGAGAAAGCTCGTCTTCATTTCGACCGTGGGCAGAAAGTCGCGCACCTTCGCGAACGCGGCCACCGTGAAGATCACGTCGAGCATCGCGGCGGCGAACCCTCCTTGCACGTTGCCAAAGTGATTCTCGAACGCAGGCTGAGGCTCGAACGCGACGCGCACGATACCGGCGCTCAAGTCGACGCCCTCGACCGTGAACGGGGTCAGCGCCGCACATACCGGCCGGGGAAGCGTTTCGATCAGGCGGACGACTTCGGAAGCATCGATGGCCACAGGCGGAGCCCGCTACAGCGCCCCCGGCGACGACGCAACGTCGTCATGCGGGATTGCGCGATAGAGGCGCGAACGCCCGAGCGTTTCCCCGAGATCGTGGACCCCGGCGTCCGCGACGTCGCAGTGCCGGCCGTACACGAGCCCGCGCGCGACCGACGTGAAGAGGAGCTCTCCCGGTGCTGCGCGGGCGGCCGCGGCTGCCGACGTCGGAATCGCGTAGCGCGGCGGCGCCGCGTGAACGGCCGCACGAGCGCCGTCGCGCGCAGCGCCGAAGCCGGCTCGGACGGCTTCGGCGACCGAATCGAACGATTGCGTGCGAGCATCGGCGCACCCAGCGACGGTCGAGAGCGACGCCGGGAGGTCGACGTTACGGGGGATCGAGTCGTGATTCGCCGCCGAGAACTCGTGTACCTCGCGAACGAAGCGCTGCCAGTCGCCGAAGAACGGCAAGTGGTCGTCGCCTTCGAGTTCGACGAGCCGGCAAGCGGGCACTCGCGCAGCCACCCAGCGGCTGGTGAAGGCCGGTACCGCACGGTCGCCGGCGCGGTGGGTGATGAGACAGGGAACGCGGATCCCCCGAACGGCGCCGCGAATGTCGATTGCGACCATCGCGTCGATGTGGGCGACGACGGCGCCTGGGCTCGCGGCGCTGAGTTCCCACTGGCCCCACCACTCTCGAATGCGCGAATCCGTCGCGACCGATGGCCCGAACAGGTCGAGCGACGCGCCAGAGCCCCAGGCCGTTCGCGCGATGCGGAGGAGTTCGGCGATGGATTCGGTGTAGTCGTACGTCGGCGTCCCGGCGTGCGCGACGAGCGACCGAACGCGCTCCGGGTGGGTGGCAGCCAAAGCGAGACCGATGGCGGCGCCTTCGCTCACCCCGAGGATCGCCGCGCGCTCGACTCCGATCGCGTCGAGGACTGCGCGCAGGTCGTCCACGCGATCGTGCATGCCGGTATCGTCCGGCGCCACGCGATCGGATCGACCGGTCCCGCGCTTGTCGAACAGCGTCACCCTCCGGCCCGTCGCGAGCGCTGCGAGAAACCTGCGGCACTCCGGGAGCTCCCAGAGCGTGTCGCTGCTGGAGACGAAGCCGGGAACGACGACCAGGTCCGGTCCCTCGCCAAAGGTCTGGTACGCAATGTGGACCGATCCCGACCGAGCGAAACGGACTTTGGGAGGACGCCGGGGCGCCGGGCGAGCCGGGCCGACGCCGCGCGCCGCCCGTTCGAGCGCGTCGACGGCTGCCGAAGCCGACTCGAACCGCTCGTCCCGCGCCTTCGCCAGACACCGCTCGACGAATGCCGCGAGCGCGGGCTCTACGCCGTGCTCCACGTCGAGCGCCGCGGGCTCGGTCGTGAGCACGGCGTTCAGTGTCTCGATGGAGCTTCGGCCAGCGAAGGAGCGCCGCCCGGAGAGCATCTCGTACAGCACGGCGCCGACTGCGAACAGATCGGCGCGGCCGTCGACCGCCTCGCCGCGCACCTGCTCGGGCGCCATGTATCCGCACGTGCCGAGCACGACGCCGGTACGCGTCAGCGTTTCGGTTTCGTCCGCCTCGTCCCGTTCGATGGTTTTCGCGAGGCCGAAGTCGAGCAACTTGGTCTCGCCGCTCGACGTGAGGAACACGTTCTCGGGCTTGACGTCGCGATGTACGACTCCGGCGTCGTGCGCAGCCGCGAGTGCCGAGAGGAGACCTCGCGCAATGGCGATCGCCTCGTGGGCGGCGAGCGCGCCGCGCTGCAGGCGATCGCGAAGCGTGGCGCCTTGAAAGAGCTCGAGCGCCAGGAAGGGCTCGTTCCCGCGCATTCCGACATCGTGGATTCGGACGACACACTCGTGCTGGATCCGCGCGAGGGCGCGCGCCTCGCGCAGGAAGCGACGGGCCGTCGTCGAAGAGCCGGCCTGGATGACCTTGAGCGCGACTTCACGGCCCAACCGCACGTCGCGCGCGCGGTGCACGGTGCCCATGCCTCCGCGACCGAGGTCGCCCAGGACCTCGTAGTCGCCGATTCGGTCGCCGGCGCCGACTGGCTGGCAGGCGCTCGGATCCACGTCGGGCGCGCGAGCCAACGCAACGAGCAGCGGCGCGATGCTCGACTCGACGTCAGCGGTCGACGAGGCCATCGCTCTTCGCGGCCTCTCGAAGCCGCTCCTTGATTCGCTCGAAGCGTTTGCGCAATCGCGAAGCCCGAACGGGCTC
This sequence comes from uncultured Polyangiaceae bacterium, assembly GCA_964487605.1. Taxonomy (GTDB): domain Bacteria; phylum Myxococcota_A; class Polyangia; order Polyangiales; family Polyangiaceae; genus JAJDAH01. The sequence continues at coordinate 20,494 of CAZARU010000087.1, read as the reverse complement.
GTGCTCCGTGGTCATGACGCTTGCCACCTCGCCCCACGAAAGGCCGCGATCGACTCGAAGTATCAGGAGGGACTGATCTTCCATCGATAGCTCCGACCGCACGCGAGCGAGCCAATCCTTCGCGTCCGTCCGCAGGTAGGTCGCGGTGGCCGTGCGCAACGGCTCCGCGATCTCCGAGGCGATCGCGGAGTCGAGCGGACGCCCTCGGCGGCGCTCCGGCGAAGTGCGAAAGCGAATTGCTGCGCGCCAGGCGATCCGGTACACCCAGGTCTTCACCGCGCTATCGCCGCGAAAGCCGCCTACTCCACGCAGCACGTGCTCGGCGACCTCGCCGAAGACTTCGCGAGCGTCGCTTTCGTCGCGCAGCACGGCGGTCAGGTAGCCGAGCACGCTCGGACCGAGGTCGGCTACGATCCGGGCCGCCGCCTGCGAAGGGTCGCCCCGTTTCACCCAGTCTGCAACGGCGGCTTCCAGGTCCACGTCGGAGATTCTGTCACAAATGGATCGAGCCTCCACTGAGCCTTTCGGAGGTCCCATGCCCGAGAATCCCGCCCCCGAGCCCGACTTTCGCGACCCGTCGTTCATCGAAAACCCCTACCCGGCCTACGCGCGCCTCCGCGAGGGCTCCCCGGTCCACCTGAGCCGGGATGGGATCTGGTGGATCACGCGGCACGCGGACGTCTCGCGACTGAACCGCGATGGCCGTCTCGGGCGAGACCTCCGGAGATGGGTCGCCTATCCGATCGTCCGACCTTACCTCGGGGAGTCCGCGCTGGAACGCTGCATCGAGCAATGGATGTTCTCGATCGACCCACCGGAGCACACTCGGCTTCGCCGACTGGTCGCGAAGGTGTTCACGCCCGCGCGGGTGGCCGAGATGGAAGCCACGGTGCGGCAGGAAGCGGATCGGCTCATCGAGCCCCTCGTCGACGCCGATGAAATCGACTTCGTTCGGGCGTTCGCCGTACCGTTCCCCGTCCGTGTCATCGCCGGTGTCCTGGGCCTCGATCTCGACGACTACGACCAACTCAAGACGTGGAGCGACGCCATCAGCCGGGTCATCGAGCCCGCGGCAAGACGTCACGAAAAGGTCGCGGCCGACGAAGCCGTGAAGGCGCTCTGCGATTATCTCTCCGCGTGCGTCGCGGACCGCCGCGCCCACCGTCGCGCCGATCTACTGACGCACCTCGTCGAAGCGGAAGAGGAGGGAGACCAGCTTGGTGACGGCGAGCTGCTCTCGAACCTCGTCCTCCTGCTCGTTGCGGGGTACGAGACGACGACGCACCTCCTCGGTAACGCGGTGGTCGCCTTGTCCGAGCACCCGGACGAACTCGCGCGCCTCCGCGATGACCCTTCGCTCGTGCCGCTCGCGGTCGAGGAAGTCCTCCGATTCGATGGCCCTGCAAACGTGAACGCTCGCGTCGCGCACGAGCCCATCGACGTCGGGGGAGTCGTCATCCCGGAAGGCAACCTCGTTTTCAACATGCTCGGGGCCGCGAATCGCGACCCCAGCGTGTTCGAAGACCCGGACCGTTTCGACGTCGGCCGCAGTCCGAACCCCCACGTCACGTTCGGCGGCGGCCCGCACTTCTGCGTTGGCGCGCCGCTCGCGCGGCTCGAAGCTCGCGTGGCCCTCGAGAAGTGGCTGCCGTTGCTCGAGCGTTTTCGCGTGGAGCGCGACGGACTGACGCGACGGCAGGTCGTCAACCTTCGCGGCTGGACGTCGGTTCCGATGCGTGCGTGAGCCGGCGGTACGCGGCGCGCAGCCAGGCCGCGAGCGTCAAAGGCTGCTCGCGAAGCGGATGTGGGTACCGGAGTGCCGTCCCTACACCGATTTCGGCGCCAGACGCACCTGGCGGCTGGGCGGTAGCGTGGGCCGGTCCTGCGCCACGGGCGGTCGAGGGTGCGCTACGCTCGCGTCGTGTCGGCCTGCCGCGGCTTCGGTCGTCCGTTCCTGATCGTCGCGCTCGCGCTTTCGGCGTGTGACGACGAGCCGCTCGCGGGCGGCGACCTCGACGGCGCGGAGGATGCCGCGGCGGACACACACCGGCTCGATGTCGGCGCCGAGTCGGGCGGGGACGCCGTGGCGCCCGTCGATGCCGGGGCCGACGTCGCCGAAGCCGGCGCGCCGCTCGAGGCGGTCGCGAGTGCGCCGTCGTACGCGCTCGTCGATGTGGACGTGGTCCTCGACGGGTCTGCCTCGCGCGGCGCGGTGGCCTACGAGTGGTCGTTCGGGGACGGTCGTGGGTGGACCGTGCCGCGCCCCGAGCCCACCGCCACCGTGCGCTACGCGGCTCCCGGCCGCTACGCGGCGGTGCTCACGGCCATCGCCGCGGACGGCAGGCGCCGGACCTCGGGCGTGACGGTGACGGTGACCCACGCCATCACCCACACGCACAGCGGCTCGAGCACCGTCGCCGTCCTGGCGGGGCGGCGGCGCGTCGTTGCCGTGGCGCCCGATTCCGACGAGGTGTCCGTTCACGAGTGGGACGCGGCGCGCACGTTCTCCGTCGTGGCGCGTGCGACGACGGCCGCGGGGCCGCGTACCGTCACGGAGGTGGCGGGGCGGCTCGTCGTGCCGTGTCAGGACGCCGACGTGGTGAGCGTGTTCGACGCGGATGGCGCGCCGCTCGGTGAGCTCACCCTGCCCCGCGGCTCCCGTCCCTACGGCGCCACGGTCGCCGGCGGGGACGTCTTCGTTTCGCTGCAGGGAACCGGCGAGATCGCGCGCGTTCGCGTCGGCGCCGACGGCACGCCGTCGCTCGTGAGCCGCACGTTCGCGATCGACGATGCACGTGCGATCGCCACGCTTCCCGACGGGCGCGTTGCCGTGGCGCGGTTTCGCTCCGCCGCCGACGACACGGGGGCCGAGGTCGCGGTCGTGACGCCGTCGGATGGCAGCGTGGAGAAGTGGGCGCTCGCGTTCGATCCTCGCGAGAGCACCGACAACGGGATCGGGGGCGTCCCGAGCTACCTCGGGCAGATCGTCGTGTCGCCCACGGGGCGCGAGGCGGCCATCGCGTCGCTCCAGGCGAACAGCGCGTCGGGGGCGTTCAAGACGGGAACGCCCCTCGACTTTCAGACGACGGTTCGCGCCATCGCGTCCTACGTGGCGCTCCCCTCCGGTGAAGAGCGCCCGGAGCAGCGCCGTCAGCTCGACAACCGGGGCCTCGCGTCGGCTGCGGCGTACTCCGAGCACGGCGACTTCCTTTGGCTCGCGATGCGAGGCAGTCGCACGGTGGAGCGCATCGACACGCTCACGCGCGGTCTGTCGGGTTCGGTTCTCGACGTGGGCTTCGCGCCGCAGGGGCTCGCGCTCGCCGATGGCGACACGCTCCTGTTCGTCGATGCCTACCTGTCTCGCGAGCTCGTCGTCTACGACGTGTCGGACTTTGCCGGGCTGCCGCAGCCCCTGGCGCGCTTGCGCCTGCAGAGCGCCGAGCCCCTGGACGCGGTGGTGCTGCGCGGAAAGCGCCTCTTCAACGACTCCCTGGATCCGCGGCTGGGCAAGGATCAGTACATGGCGTGCGCCCACTGCCACCTGGACGGAGACTCCGACCAGCGCGTGTGGGACTTCACCGATCGCGGAGAGGGCCTTCGGAACACCATCTCGCTCCTGGGTCGCGCGGGCCTGGGGGACGGCCCCGTGCACTGGAGCGCCAACTTCGACGAGATCCAGGACTTCGAGAACGACATCCGCAACGCGTTCCTGGGTACGGGACTGCTCGCCGACGCCGAGTGGTCGTCGGGCACGACCTCCCAGACGCTCGGCGATCCGAAGGCAGGCAGGAGCGCGGATCTGGACGCGCTGGCGGCCTACGTCGCGTCCCTGACGACCGAGCGCGCCAGCCCGCACCGGGCCGCGGACGGCTCGCTCACGGCGGCCGCGCTCCGGGGCAAGGCGACCTTCGAGTCGTCGGCGACGGGGTGCGCGGTGTGCCACGCCGGACCGCGCCTGACCGACAGCGGGTTCGCGTCGCCAGGCCAGCCCAGGCTCCACGACGTGGGCACGCTCACGGCGGCTTCCGGCGGGCGTCTCGGCGGGCCGCTCACCGGTCTCGACACGCCGACCCTTCACGGTCTGTGGCACTCGGCGCCGTACCTGCACGACGGCAGCGCCGCCACGCTCTCGGACGTGTTGGTCGCCAGGAACCCCGACGACCGGCACGGCGTCACCAGTAGCCTGTCCGCCGCCGAGATCGCCGAGCTGGTCGAGTACCTGTCGTCGCTCGACGGGCGCGTGGATTGACGCGGGGTGCTTCGCGTCGATACGGCTGTGTCGGTTGGTCGGTGTCGAGGAGACAGGGCATCCGGCCGTGCGGTCCTGGCCCGCGGGATCCGCTCCTGCGCCCAGCCTCGCGCACGCTGGTCCGCATCTTCGCGTCCACTCGCAGCGAGCGTTCCGGCAACCTCGTGCTGCAAATGGCCAGCAAACGCCGCCATGTCACTAAGTTGCTGTAATTGCAGCGATCTTTGCCCCCCGTTTCCGAGTGGGAGGCCGTGCTGCAATTGGGCGGCAAACACCCATGGGCCTCATGGATCCTCCTTCGGGGTGCCGACGGCCCAGTACGGCAGGTAGACCATCAGTCGTCGTGACGTCGTCGGGTTGCGGGGCACGATGAGTCTGCCCTCCACGGCGTCCTTGATGATGCGGGATGCCGTAGCACTGCTCTTGTCCTCCAGGCCGAATCGCGTCCGTAGCGAAGCGTTCGTAAGTTCCTCACCTTGAACCCAGCGCAGGCACGCATGGAGGTAGCAGGCACGCGTCTTCTCAGTACGATCCATCTTCGTGAGCGGCCGATGAGCGAACAGGGTCACCCGCGTGAAGTCGCCGGTGACTTCGAACAGCGGCGCCGGAAGCTGGTGATACTCGCTCTCGAAGACCACCTTGTCGACTCCACTACCTCGCTCCTCACAGATCCCGAACCGGCGCATGAGCGACGCGAGCGCTTCATTGCGAGAACGAGGGGCGTGGTCGATGAACCGGTCAGGCGGAACCAGAGGTTCTCCGGGGTTCGTGATCTCCATCCGGCCGTCGAAGATTTCCACCATGGGCCCCGCGCCGGTCACCGAGAAGTCCTGGTGAATGATGGCATTGGCGACGAGCTCGCGAACGGCGAGTTCCGGGTACATGGGAACCGTCTTGCGGAGTGCCCGTTCGATCACTTCGTTGCTCGGCAGGAGCGCATTGACGAAGCCAATGAGCCCCTCGAATCCCGAGGCGTAGCCGCGATCTCCCTCCTGCTCCCGCACGGCCTCGATGCGCCCCTTGCCCCTATACGTGACGACGCGCATCGCCTTGCGCTGCAGTCGCGCCGAGCGCGGCAATCCTCACTCTGCCAACTCCTGCATGTACCTCGGCACCCATCTCGTCCCGAAGCGTTCGTTGAAGCTCCTGGCCATGCTCCTCGTGCCTCACGCGGCTCGTACGACCTGCTCCCATCCTTTGGCCTTCGGTGACACGCGAACCTCGATCGGCGGCCGCATCTCGTTCTCGATCTTGGTCAACTCCTCGAGCGAGTAGTCATCGACCGGAGAACCGTGGGCGACCATGAGACGTAGGAGTCGGTCGGACGTGGCCCCGATGGGGTCCTTGTCGTTCTCCCAGTTGGACACCGTGGAAGGATCGACACCGACGTGCCTCGCGAAGTCCACGCCGGACCAGCCCAGGTACTTCCGCAGGTAACGAACCTCGAGACCGCTGAGACGAGCCTGCTTCCGAATCACCGCGTGGGCGATCGTTCGATGAAGCTCCGTCACACGCGGGAGAACCAGCTCGTGGTGCCCGCACGAGGGGCACCGACGTACCTCGACGCCGACGAGCACGACGTTCGGGAGCCCGGACTCCGTGTAGAGGTAGGTCTCCTTGCCCGCCGTGAGTTCCGCTTTGCCGCACGTTCGGCACTGCTTGGCCATGATGTCCGTCCTTCGTGGTTCCGCTGTTGCCTGCTATCTCGGTTTCCCGACGGCACCGAGCTGCCTCTGTCTGTTGTTGCCCGCTGAAGCGCTCGTTGCTCGCTCAAGATCGAATCCGCCAGCCGGTTACGATGATCAGTTCGATGTTGCCGATGTCATCATCTTCCGCTGGAACAGGGGTCACCTCCGGCTCGAAAGCGATGACGAAGACGATTCGCTGCGTCTCGATTCGATGCCGCCAGGAGCCGTTCTCCCACTCGGCTTCTCTAACGACGCCACCTCGGAGAACGTTGGCCGCGTCCACGTCGGTGAGGCCGTCCTTGTCCATTTCTCGGCGTGCATGAGTTCCCTGGCCGGGCGAGACGAGCTTGCCCTCGTCCAGAAGGCGACGGATGAGCCGTCGGGCGTCCGTCGCCTTCGGCGGCATCGAGAGGGCAACGTAGCTTGCCTTGGTAGAATGTCAAGACATGGTGTTTCCACGAGCCACGCCTCGGCCCGGCATCCCCCTTGCGCCGCAGCATCGTTCAATCGGATCGAATCTTCGTGCATGCCCCGGCTGGCCTCCTCTGGCGCGCGCCCGGACTGGAACCGGCTGTACGAGCAAGCTGCCGGCCAGGGCGGCTACTTCACCGTGGCCGAGCTGCCCAGACAGCCCGCGATCTTGGCGGCGCCCTGGCGGAGCTGATGGCGGGGCGCCGTCACTCGCCAAGCGATCACCTCACCCGGACGAGGGCGGCATGAACAGCGCCGTTCGCGCACCCGGCCGGACGAACACCTCGCGACGCGCGATGACACGGCCGGTCGCGGCGAGCCGTCCGGTGACGGTGATGGTCCCTGGCGGCACGTTCACGGCGATGCCGACCGCGTCGCGGGTCGTCGCGGTGAGCGTCGTGTCGACGGTCAGTCCGTCGCGAAGGTACGCGTAGAACGTTCGGGGGCTGGCCGGCTCCACCTCGATGGAGACGCCGGGCGCGAAGAAGAACAGACAGTCCAAGGCGTCGACGGTGATGACGCCCATCGCGGGATCGACGTCGAGCCCCGTCGACTGCAGCTCGAACACCGCCTCGGTCAACGTGCCGAGGGACGCGTCGCCATCGACGCTGAGCGGCGTGCCCAGGTATCGGAGATCGGGATGAAGGCCCGGTCCGGAGACGTCGAAGTAACCGTCCCAGGGCACGCGGACGGAGGCGAGCAGCGTCGGCAGACTCAGCACGACGGTGCCCTCCGAGTCGGTCACGCCGCGGGCCTGCTCCCCCGTCGTACACGTCGGATCCAGATTGCGGCACGCCTTGACGGTCGCTCCCGGGATCCTGGCGGTGGTGCCGACCTCCTCGAGAACGATGGTTGCCTCGAGCTCTCGCGCCGGCGGTGGCGGCCAGCCCCACGTGTCTCCTACGCACGCCCAGTGCGCCCCGGCACCGCACGCCTCGGTGCAGCTCTGCCTCAGGCACGACCCGCCGCCGGAGAACGCATCGACTCCCGGGACGTGCTCCGCCGCGCACGCCGACCAGCCGCCAGGATCCGGCGCGGAGCGGCGGCAAGCGGTGAGGGCGACGCACTCGGTGTTCGACGCGCACGCATCGAACCGCTCCGCGCACTGCTGGGTGGCGCACGCCGCGCACTCCGTTCCCAGCCAGCCGACGAGCTCCTCGGTCGTGGCCGGCTGGGCCTGCGCATCACCGCCGAGCCGATCACCCGAACGATCCTCCACGCCTGCCACGGCCCGACACGAGGTCGCTGACCACAGCACCATCAGTGCGACCCCGGTCGCTCTCACGACTCGACCTCTGCCGAGCGGGAAGAGCGGTGACCCCTGCGATGCGAAGTGGTCACGGGGTCGAGCAAACTCCTGCGTGTCTAGCACGGCCCACGAGTGCACGCACTCGCATCACTGTGCGTCGAACGACGCGCGGATCCCGTAGCCCGGACAGTCGTCGCCCTCCGCTCGGCTCTCCACGAACCAGGGATCACGACGCCGAGGCTGCATCGTCGCGAGCTTGCCGATGCGCAGCAAGCAACCGTCACACGCGAACCACGTCTCGCAGCCCACCAGCGTCGGCGGCGCACCCGACGGCGGCTCCACGGTCGCGCAGGGATCGCCGTCGAGATCGATGGGCGACGTTCCCACGAGGGTGACGAACGAAGCTCCGAGCTCGACTTCGACGAGCTCAGCACCACCGGCGCACTGCGCGCCGGATCCGCCCCCTGGAGGCGACTCCGCCGGGCTCGGCGAGCCGCCCCCGGACGGCGAGGCGGAAACGCCGGGCTCGCCGCGGTCACCGTGCCCTCCGCAACCCGCGAGAACTGCTCCGAGAACCACCAGGATCGCCAGCTTCGTCATGTCTCGTCGGCCTCCACCTGGTTGGTTTCCATGGCCCCCCGCGTGTGAAGTCGCGATTCCACTCGTCAACGCGGGAACTGCCCTCGCCGCCCGCCGGAGCCTCGAACCGAAGCGCTATACTCCCGCGGAATGACCCTCGGGACGGGCGCCACGGCCGATCGCGCCGCGCTGGAAGCCGCGGTCCGGGTTCCGTGGGAGGGCGGGGACCAAGCAGGAGCGGCGTCCGCCGCCATTCGCGGGTTCGGACCCGAGCTGCTCGAGTACCTCCTGGCGGTGCATCGCGACGAGAACGAGGCGTCCGAGGTCTTCGCGCTCGTCACCGAGGCGCTCTGGCGCAGCCTTCCCTCGTTCGCGTGGGAGTCGTCCTTTCGTACGTGGGCCTACGCGGTGACCCGCAGGACGTCGCTCCGCTACCGGCGCGACGAGCGCCGCCGGGCCGCACGGCAGCGCCCGCTACCGGAAGGCGCCGCGGAGCTCGTCGCGATGGTCCGCACGGACACGCTGACGTATCTGCGCACGCGGACACGATCCCGGATCGCCGAGCTTCGGCGATCCCTGTCGCCGGAAGATCAGCAGCTCCTGATCCTTCGGGTGGATCGCGGCCTGGAGTGGATCGAGCTCGCCCGGGTGTTCGCGGACGACGACGCCAGCATGGACTCCATGGCTCTCGCCCGTGAATCGGCACGACTTCGGAAGCGCTTCCAGCTCGTGAAGGCGCGTCTGCGCGAGCTCGCGATGAAAGAGGGGCTCATCGATGTCGGCGATGCCGGGCGCTGAGTCGCGCGAGTCGGACGACGGCAGCGGCGCCTTCTCCGACGAGATCGACAGCTTTCTCCGGGAGGCGGCCCGGGTTCCGAAGCTGACTCCCGCCACCGACGAGCCCGATCGCTCGGGGACGACGCTCTCGCACTTCGAACTCGTCGAACGAATCGGCGCGGGGGGCATGGGGGTCGTCTACGCCGCAAGGGACGTTCGTCTCGGGCGCACCGTCGCGATCAAGCTGCTCGCCGCGGATGCCGTGGACGACGCGGATCGCGACGGGGTGCTTCGCGAGGCACGCGCCGCGGCTTCCGTGAATCACCCGAACGTCGCCGCCGTGTACGACATCGGCGAGGACGCGGGGCGCCGGTTCATCGCGATGGAGTTCGTCGAGGGCCGCACGCTTCGGGAGCTCCTCCGGGAGCGTGAAACGTTCGACCCCGAGCAGGCGGCGCGCGTCGTGGCTCAGGTCGCGCGCGGGCTGGGCAGGGCGCACCAGGCGGGGGTGATTCACCGGGACATCAAGCCCGAGAACGTGAAGATCACGAACGACGGTACCGCGAAGGTGCTGGACTTCGGGCTGGCTCGGCCGTCGGCCGCCGACCCCTCACGCGCCTCCGGGTCGATCGAGGAGTCGATCTTGCACGGCCGCATTGCCGGGACGCCGGGCTACATGTCCCCGGAGCAGACCGATGGCGGCGCGATCGCGCCGTCGAGCGACGTGTTCTCCCTGGGAGTCGTGCTGTACGAGCTCCTGACCGGCACGAACCCGTTTCGCGGCGGGGGCCTCACGGAGATCCTCGAACGAACCCGCACGGAGACGGTCCCGCGCGCGTCCAGCTCGAGCGCACGTAGCTGGCCGGAGCTGGACCGAGTCATCGAGCGCTGCCTCGAAAAGGATCCGCTTCGCCGCCCGGCCACCGGGGACGAGCTCGCGAACGCCGTGGAGTCCGCCCTGGCGAAGCGAGCGGCGCGGCGGCGACGGCGCGCGGGCGTCGTCGTCGTCGGCTTGCTCGCGGCAGCGGGAGGGCTCGTTGCCGCAGGTTCGTCGCGAGGCGGCGGAGCCGCACGAGCGCCGTCGCAGCCCGAGGCCCCGGTGCGTGCAGACACGGCAGGCGCTCCGACGGCGCCGACGCTGGGTGCAGCGCCGCCGGCGGCGACGCTCGCGGCCGCCGGCTCGCCCGCAGGGGAAGCGGCGTCGCCACCGTCCGCGAGCGCCGGCGAAATCCGGCGTCCGTCGCGGCGCTACGCGACGACGACGGGGCCTCGGCCGCCGCTCGCGTCCGATCTGCCGCGCCCGGAAGTCGACCCACTCGCCCGGCAGAAGTGACTCACCACCGGGCGACGAGGAGTTCGCGCCGTGGCCGGGCGACCGCGGCTCGAGGCGTCGTGGCGGGATTCGTGACGATGAGCCAGACGCCGACGGCGAGCGCGGCGGCGCCCGCCGCCAGCGCCACGGTGCTCACGTCGGCTGCAGTCTTCGCCTCGTCGTTGAGCTCCAGGCCACGATCGGTGCAGCCCTTCCGGCATGCGGCGTCACTGGCGCCGTCCTTGTCGAGCGTCACCAGACCGGAATAGGCGCCCACGCCGACGAGCACGACGCCGAGACCACCGGTAGCCCATCCGACGGTTCGCCAGGGGCTCGCCGGCGAGGCGGCGGGTGGTGAGGGGGCTTCCCGAGACGCGCGCCTCACGGTGGGTGTCGCGGTTCGCGACGGCGGCGTCACCTCGAGGACTGGCACGACGACGTCGCGGCGGGCGGCGTCCGCACCGACGTCCACGTCGATCGACCACGGAGTACGCCCGGGCGCGTGCGCGCTCACCCGATGGGTACCGGGATCCACGGGCGTCGGTACGGCCCACGCGGCGCGCGCCAGTGGGGTTCCATCGCGCTCGACCACGAGACCGTCCACGGCGGCGCTCGCCGGGACGATGACGGCCAGCCGCGAGAGTCGCGGCCGCAGGGCGCGGATGTGCTCGCTCGCGAGGGCGATTCGCGACCGATGGCCGTCGCGCTCGGCGACCGCGAGCGCCTCCGCCAGCTCCGTCCACGCGGTCGCAGTCCTGCCTTGCGCCTCGTGGCAGAGCGCCAGGTTCAGGAGCGTGCCGCCTCCCGGGTCGAGCCGCTGGCTCTCCTCGAGCTTGTCGCAGGCCTCGTCGAAGCGGCGCTCCGCCATGAGTTCACGCCCCAGGTCGAACAGCTCCGTCGCCAGTGCCCGGTCAGCGTCGGTCGGCTGCGCGCGCGCCTCGGCACAGAAGGAGAACGCGAGGCACACCGCCAGTGCGATTGACCTCGAGCCCCGGCGGATCATCGTGGCGCCGTTTTCGCCATCACCGCCGTCCCGCGTCAAGCGAGGCCGCGCCCGCGAACCACTCCCTACGGATCATGGGACGAGCGAGACGAGACTGATCGTGCCGGCGCGTACGAAGATCGTCGACGTCGCAAACGGCGGGGCGTCGCCCAGGCGCACCGACACCGTAGTCGTTCCCCGAGGCACGTCGAGGAAGCCGCCGGTTCCATCCTGGGAGCTCTCCGTGAGATCTGCGGTGGGGAACCCCTGGTCGAAGTAGAACCGAGTGGAACGCGCATCCGCGCTGCTGACCTCGATGCGCACCCCCGGCGCGCGCCCCCAGAAGCAGTCGAACGGTTCGACGACGACGATGCCTCGTTCCGGATCGAGGCTGACGCCGGCGGCGCTCGCCAGCGCCATCACGTCACTCGTCGCGGGAAGCGCCGCGGAGCCAGCCGTGTCGGCCACGATGGGCCACCCCTGGAAGCGCAACGACGGCATGATGTTTCCGCCGGTGACCTCCACGAACCCGTCGAAGCCATCGGCGCCGATGCCGAACATCGCCTTCTTCGCCATGGGAACGACGAGCGCGACGGCGCCGTCCTCGTCGGTCGTCTGCTCGGCGACGGGCTCGGCGCACGCGATGTCGCGACGATCGCAGGCACGCACTCGAAGTCCGGTCAGCGGCGCGCGATTCACGAATCCGACGAACGTCGTCGCGATGGTCGCGGACTCGTGCTCCGGCGCGGGCCAGGAGTAGGTGCCGGCACACGACCACTGCAGCTCCGGGGCGCAGCCGGGAAAGCACGCCGTGTCGGCGCATTCCGAGAATCGCGTCGCGGGCACCGAGCCGAGCGCGAGCGCCGAGCAGACCCGCGCCGTCGCCGGAGACGAGTCGGTTGCGCACGCCAAGGCGGCGGCACAATCGACGTCCGCCGAACAGGCCGCGACCTGCTCGCTGCACATGGCCTCGACGCAAGTGCGGCATGCGTCGGGGAAGACATCGAGTCCTCGCCGCGTCGTCGTTCCCGCGTCCGGCGGCGGCGACCGATCCTCGACTCCCGCGACCTGGCGACATGCGACCAGCTGGCCGAGCGCGACGACCGCGACGAGCCCGACGAGCCCGACGAGCCGGCGCACCATGGGTCCGCCACTCTACCAGCGCGCGCTCGCGTGACCCAACGCTGCCGGGGCGCACGGCTGGGGTGGGGGCGCTCCGGCGGCCGGCGCGGAGGTGAGCGCGACGACGGCGACGGCGTTCATGCAGGCTTCCGGGCTCACCTGGCCGGTCCAGGGTGCGGGCACCGTGGTCGTCGTCGCGGCGGCGGCCGGCGCGGTGAACGTGGCCGGCGCCCGCATCGAGGTGATCGACGGCTCGCCCCAGGGCGTCATCTACGCGGAGACTCGTCGATGAGCCGTACCGCTTCGACGACCAGCAGTATGCGCCCATACCTCCGGTGTCGCTCCGAGCCGGCGATCGACTGCGCGTCGAGTGCACCTACGAGAATCCGGGAACCGAGACCGTTCGCTTCGGCGACGGCACGCGCGACGAGATGTGCTTCGCCGGGGTTTTCCGGTACCCGAAGGCAGAACTCGCCTTCAGCCTGGAGTGCACTCGCTGAGGTTCGCTCGTACCGCGTGGAGGCTCGCCCCGCCATCAGGCAGGCGCGGTTCGACTACTTCACGTCGATGGGCGTGAAGCAGGCGATGGTCGTCTCGATGCGGAAGTTCGAGTCGACCGTGTGGCGCTCCGCGTGGAAGATGTCCATCGGGTACGTGCCGCCCTTGGAAATGCCGAGCTTGGCGGCCTCGGTGTCGATGTCGATGCTCTGCTCCGACGGACCGTGCACGCCGCCGATGTCGATGGCCAGCGTGTCGTTGATGAAGATCCAGAGGTCGTCGTCGCCGCGGAAGGTGAAGGTCTCGCCGCCTTCGTAGGTGAAGAGCGTGTGGATCTCGGTCGTGAACAGGTAGTTGTGAATCGGCGGCTGCAGGAAGCCCGGGGGCGGGCCGTTGCCGAACCCCTGGTTCTCGATGGGGAAGAACGCGGGGTTGTCGTAGAGGAACACGCCGGGTGACGTCTCCTGGAAGGTGATCGACGTCGCGAGCGTCATGTTCACGCCCGGCACGTCGTTGTACCACTGCACGAAGGCCTGCGGCCCGGACGTGTTCGCCGTCGCCCCCGGGTGCGCGTAGACCGGCTTCTTGTCGTTGCCCAGCTTGGTCTGCACGAGCCCCTGCTGAACGCCGCCGAGGAACGACTGGAAGTCGGGGTGCGCCTCGGTGAAGTCGCGGATCACCGCCGGGAGCGTGTCGCCACACTCCGGCGGCGGCGGTTCGCCTCCGTCCTTCAGGCCGACCAGGCCGCCCGTTCCCGCGCCGGCGCCGGTGCCACCCGTCGCGGCGCCGGTGCCGCCGGACGACGTGGCGCCCGTGCCGGAAGCGCCGCCGGCGGTGGCTCCACCGGTGCCGCCCATCACGTTCGAGCTGCCGCTGCTGGCGCTGCAGCCGGCGAGACCGCAGGCGAGCGCGCAGAGCGCGAGGGCGGGAAGGAGCCGCCTTCGATCCGGCATCACGTTCCTCCGTCCGCGGGCACGCCGACGCCGAAGTCCGGGCACGTGGCAAAGGGGCCCTGATCGAAGAAGAACGCGTCGGTCTGGGTGAAGTAGAGGCAGGGCACGAGCGGACTCGTCAGTGTGACACGCCCCTTCTTCACCTTCACGTCGATGCAGTTGCTGACGGTGTCGCCGAAGTTGGGGGCGGCCTCCATCGCGCCGGCAGAGGACTCGTCGTCGTCGAGGAAGCCGGCGAGCACGACGGTGTCCCCCTCGCTCAGGTTGGTGCCGAACGAGGGGTCCCTGAGGTTGAAGCCGACCTCGTAGTCGAGCTGGGCGGCACCGGTGAGATCCACCTGGAGCGTCGCATACCTGGAGAGGCGGCTGAACTGCGGCGTCATCAGCGTGGGGCAGGCGTCGATGAGCGCGGCGTAGAACGTGCCCTTGCCGTCGATGGGGGGCGTGGTCATGGCCCAGGGCCCTTCGGCGGCGGTGGACACCTGGCCGCCGATGCAAGCCTGGAAGTTTCCCGCGCACGCCGGAGTGCCCTTGCCCGTGCTCGTGGAGGAGCAGGCCGTTCCCAGTCCCAGCATCAGCACCGCGCCGGAAGCAATGGGTGGGAAGTGCGAGCGTGCCCGAGGCCCCATGAGCGGAGCATATCGCAACGCGGGCCTCCTGAGAGCGCTCGTTTGACGCCGGGTCCGCGGGCGGCGCCGCCGCGCGGGCTCCGACGTCGAGGTGTGGCCGAAGAACTGCTCGCCGCTCGTCGTCAGCGCCTCTTGGGGCTCGCGGGCGTTTGCTTCCGGGTGGGCGCGGCCGGCGTGCGACTCGGCGTGGCGTCGTCGTCGTCGCGCGTCGCGGCCTCCACGGACGCCTGGACCGCTGCTTCGAACAGCGCGAGTCCGACGCGGGCGACGACCTCGTTCGTCTCCTCCGTGGGGACGCTCAGCTCCGTGCGGTGCGTGTAGCAGACCGCGAACGGCGGTGTGTCAGGTGGCCCGTCCGCGCACGCCACGTCCTCCGTGCGCTCGGCGCCGTCGCACGCGAGCAGGCACGCGACCTGATCCGGAGGTCGTGAGGCATGCTTCGCTTCGCAATCGGCGGCGCAGGCCAGGGTGGTCGTCCGGTTCGCGTCGGAGAGCGGCAGGCGGATCCGCACGACCGTGACCTCCCGCCGAACGCAAGCCAGGAGCGTGCCGACCACGAGCGCGAGCGCCCATCGTGGGTCCGGTGTGCGACGCATGCTGCGGCTCCTGCACCGGGCGTGCCGCGTGCGTCCCGCTGCGATTTCGTCGGAGTCTCACCGGTGGTTGCCGGGTCGCGGCCTCGCCGGTGGCGCATTCGTGCAACGCTGCGTGGACGCCGGTTGACGGTGGCGCCGACGTCCGCGCCTGTCTCGAGGCCGCGATCCGTAGTAAGTCCCTCGCATGCCCTGCGCGCGCCGAAGGGAATGACCGTGCGAGACCCGAAGCTCTCCGACGCCGAGGTGTCGGCCGCGCTGGCCGAGCTGCCGCGCTGGTCGCTCGTGGACGGCAAGCTCCACCGCCGGCTCGAGTTCACCGACTTCCGCGAGGCCTTCGGCTTCATGGCGATGATCGCCACGGCGGCCGAGGCCATGGATCACCACCCGGAGTGGAAGAACGTGTGGCGCACGGTCGAGATCTGGCTCGTGACCCACGACAGCGCGGGCATCACCCGGCGCGACGTCGCCCTCGCCCGCGAGATCGACCGCCGCGCGCCCACGGCCTGACGCCGCGCTACTTGACCTTCTCCTTGACGGCGCACGCGAGCTTGTCGCCGCGCATGCAGGCGCGGTCGAGCATGCTCTTCGCCATGGCGCCCTTCGACGCTGCCTCGACCAGGCCGCCGATGGAGCAGTCCCTGACGTTGCCGGTGTTGCAGCTCTTCATGAGCTCCATCTTCAGCGCCGGTGGCGGAACGACCACGCGCTTCGCGTCGAACAGCACCACCATGGCGGAACAGCCGAGGATGTCGTTTCGCATGCACGCCGAGTCGAAGCTGCGCTTCGCCGCGTCGGGGCTGCGCGCCATCTCCAGACGGCCCAGGTGGAAGCAGGCGGCCGCGTGACCCCGGAAGCAGCCGCGCCGATACACGTGCTCGGCCTGCACGGCCCCCGCGGGGCCGCCTGCCTCGAGCAACGCGCCGAGAGCGGCGCAGCTCGAAGCGACCGTGCCCTGGCACGCGCGCTGGTGCAGCTCCTTGGCGGCAGCCGCGTCCGCGGGCACGGCGTCGCCCGAGCCGCTGGCGAGCAGATCCGCGGCGGCGGCGCACGACGTGTCCTCGCCGCCGTCGCAGCCCTTGCGGAGCAGCCCCAGGGCCTTCGCCGCATCCTGCGCCACGCCCTTGCCGGCGATGTGCAGGCGCCCCAGGCGCTCGCATCCGAGCGCGACGCCCCCCGAGCAGCCCTTCTCGTACAGCGCGGCGCCGTCGGTACCGCCCTCCTCGGCGAGCAGGCCCAGCGTCACGCAGCCGGCGGGGGCATCGCCGTCGCACGCCTTCTTCGCCGCCTCGTTCGCCTTCGCGGCGTCGCGAGCCACGCCTGCGCCCTTGGCGTACATCCGTGCGAGCTCGGCGCAGCTCCCCGCGTGACCTTTGTCGCACTGCGCGGTGCAGTCCGCCGCGTCGCCCGGGGCGCACAGGTACGACGCGGCCGCGGACGCCGACGTGCACTTGCCGTCGGCGAAGACGAGACCCGCCGGACACTGGGACGTCTCCGCGGGCGGCGGGGGCGCCGCGGGCGGTGCTTCACCCTCCGCGGGCGCGGCCGCGACCGGCGCGAGCACCAGGCGCACGGGGGCGCCGCACTGGGAGGGCGGCTTGTCCGCGTCCGGCTTGGCCGAGGCGCAGTCCTTCGGGTCGCCCTCCTGCTGCCGCGTCTCCTTGCTGCTCTCGGACGAGCCGCCGGCGGAGGCCCCGAAGAACTCCGCCGCCGCCCGCGCCTTGGCCTGGCTTCCCATCTCGATGACGAACGCGCCCACCGTCGCGCCGCGCACGTAGTGCGTCGCGCCGGCGCAGGTGCCCTGCAGGTCCTTCTGGGTCGGCTCGGCCCACGTCGTGCGCTTCTTGCCGACGAGGATCATCGCGATGTCCACCTTCGAGCCGCGGCTCACCTCGCCGCCGATGGACGCCCCGCTCAGCGGCAGGTTGGCGTGCACCTCGTCCGCGCTCTCCAGGCGCACCACCTGCTCGCGCTTGGTCATGCCGATGAAGCCGTAGGAGCCGTCGATCTTGCAGTCCTTCAGCAGCTCGATGCCCTCGCAGGAGTACTTCACGATGGCCACGCCGTCCGACATGGCGACCTCCAGGTCCCCACGCTTCTCGGGCTTCCAGTCCACCACCAGCGGCTCGCCTCCCGCCTTCACGTCGCGGCACTCCGTCTGCGCCTCTCCGAGGGCGTTCGACGCCGTGGGCGTCTCGGGCCGGATGGCCTCGGCGGCTCCGCCGGGACCGCAGCCGAGGCCGGCGAGCGTGGACAGAAAAGTGAGCGCGAGTGTCGCGTGAATCGAACGTGCCATGGGAAACGGCCCTCCTCGTGAAGGAAGCCCGCCCTCTCGGGCGGCGGTGGCGGCAGGGATACCACAGGCGGGGTCCGGCGCTCGACACCGCGCGAATCACCGATCGCTCCGGGGTTCGCTGCGGTAGAATCGCGGTCGATGGCGCTGCGTCACCTCTCACTCGTCGCATGGCTCGTCCTCGTCGGCTGCGGAGGCGACGACGAAAAGCCGTCGAAGGGCGCCGCCGGCGCGAGCGGGACCGCGGGAGCGGGAGGACAGAGCGGCTCCGGCGGTGCGTCGGGTGCGGGCGGCTCGGCGGCGACGGGCGCGGCCGGCGCGGGCGGCGCGGACGCCGGGCCCGGCGCGAACCCCTATCCCGCTCCGGGCGACTGGCCCGCCAACGCGGGGCCGGGCGGTCCCACCGCGACCTACGCCGCGTCGGCGCTCTACCAGAACTGCGCGTTCCTGAACGGTGGCCCGCTCGACACGACCGATCACCACAACCTGGTCGTCATGTACGACGGGTACCTGCTCATGCCGTGGGCGCCGGAGTCCGGAGCGGGTGGCCTCTCGTTCTTCGACTTCACCGATCCCTGCAGCCCCACGCTGGTTCACACGGGCTTCTCGCCGCAGATGCGCGAGACCCACAGCATCGCGTTCTCAGAGCACGGGGCGCGAAGGTACGCCGTCGTCAACTCCATCAAGCAGCGCGACACGCAGGGCGCGGGGGGCGTGCAGTTCTGGGACGTCACCGACACGTCGAACGTGAGCGCGGTCAGCCTCGTGGACCTGCCCGACTTCTTCTACCCCGACGCGTACGCGCGCGTCGTGCTCAGCGTGTTCTGGGTCGGGCGCTACGTGTACGCGGCGGCCGGGGATTCGGGCCTCGCCATCGTGGACGCGGCCGATCCGCTGAACCCGTCCCTCGTGAAGGTGATTCCGTTCAACCCCGTGCTGCGCGCGGGCCAGGTCCAGGTGATCGGGAACCTGCTGGTGCTCACGCCGGCGAGCTTCGGGCGCACCGTGCTCATGGACGTCTCCGATCCCCCGAACCCCCAGCCCATCCCCGGCGGGGAGTACTTCCCGGCGGAGGGGTTTCACTACTTCTCCAACTTCGCGGCGGGGCGCATCTACTACACGCGCAACGATCTCACCGGCGGTCTCTTCGTGTACGACGTCTCGGATCCCACCGCGCCCAGGTCCGTCGGAAACACCGTCACGGGCGGGGCGGGAGGTTACGTCTTCGTCAAGGACCACCTCGCGTTCACCGGCCAGAGCGACGATGCGCGGCTCATCGACATCACGGATCACGCGAACATGGTGGAGGTGGCCACGCTCGATCTGCAGGGCGACATGGACACCATGACGCCCATCGGCAACGTCGCGGTGCTGAGCGTCGACGATGGCGCGCCCGTGGGAGGCGGCACCGCCGTGGCACCGTATGACACCGAGCCGGATACGCGCGCCCCGCGCGTCACCTGGGCGTGGCCCAAGGACGGCGCCACGAACGTGGCCGTCGCGTCGAGCGTGGGGGTGACGTTCAGCGAGATGGTGGACGTCAAGAGCGCATGGGTCGGCTCGGTGCGCCTCTACGAGACGGGGACGGCGCCCGGCGACACGCGCGTGGACGGCGACATCAACGTGCAGGAGCTGATCGTCAACTTCACGCCCCGCATGCCTCTGCGCCCTGGCACGTCCTACACGCTCGAGATCCCGAAGGGGGGCGTCGTCGACTACAACGGCAACGCCGTGTCCGAGACGTTCACGACGACGTTCGTCACCGGGCCCTGAAGCGCCCGCACCCGGGTGGCGCTATGCCACTCGCTCCGCCGCTTCCCGCAGGGTCACGAAGGCGTAGCCGCCGGCCCGGAGCACACCGACGACCTCGGCCAGCGCGGACAGCTTTCGGTGGGCGGCGACCCGCGCGTCGGGCTGGTGCGCCGTCAGGTCGTGCAGGCCGTCTTCCGTGCCCAGGGCGTCCAGCCCGTGGAGCTCCAGGTTCACGAGCGGCTCGCCGAGGACCCCTCGCGCGAGCCAGCGTGAGCGCCCCGGTCCGGCGAGCGCCAGCGTGGTGCCGATGAACGGGAGTCGCGGGCCGCGCGTCACCGCGATGGGAAGCTCGACCATGCCGCTCCCGCGCTTCCAGTACGGGCGGCCCAGCCGGTACGGCCGCGTCGGTGCCAGCAGGACCTGCGGCGTGTCGAGGATGGACTCCGAACGCCGGCCGAGGGCGCGCAGCGCCGCGAGCTTGGCGGCCTTCGCGGCGTAGTAGGGCGGGCACGGGAAGACGGAGGAGTCGTACCGCGCGCCGGACTCCCGGACGACGTCGAGCAGGTCGTCAGTCACGGTGTAGCCGGGAGCGCGGAAGCCCACCGGGCGCGTGCCGGTCGCGGCCTGTATCGCGTCGAGGGCGCCCTCGATCTGGGCTTGCTGCTCGACGCGCGGGCGCCGCGTGAGGTCGTAGAGGTGGTCCAGGGAATGGCTCGCGACCTCGTGGCCTCGCGCGGCGAGCGCGCGAAGGGCGCGCGCCGCCGACGGTCGCGCCAGATCGGCGCCGATGGCGAAGAGCGTCAGCGGCAGGTCGTGGGCGCGCGCGAAGTCGTCGAGCCGGTCGAGCGCCAGGTCGTAAACGAGCGTGGCCTCGCTGCCGCTCGGCTGCGCGAGGCCGTGAATGGCGTGGTAGTTCGGGATCTCGTCCAGATCGACCGAGATCGCGCAGAGGCGCATGGACGCGCCGTCACTTCTTGGGATCGGCGACGGTGTCCTTCTTGGGCGCCTCGCCGGCGGGCAGCTTCGGATCCCCGGGCGCCTTCTTGAGTCGAAGTCGCTTGTCCGCCGGTGCCTCCTCCTCCTTCTTGCGTCCGTCCACCGACGGCTTCGCAGGCTCCGGCGCGGTCGGCGCCGCGCCTGGCTTCTGCGCGTTCGGATCCTTCGCGGGTGCGGCGGGCGCCGGCGCGGTCGGCGCGGTGGCGCCTGCACCCTGCGCGGGCGCGGGCTTCGGGGCGGGAGCCGCCGGCGCGGTCGGCGCCTGTCCCTTGAAGCCGTGGGTCGGCGCCGGCTGGCGGGCCGCGCCGGCCGATGCGGTGGACGGGCTGGCAGGGCTCGCGGCCGCGGTGC
>CAZARU010000086.1:0-28724 GCA_964487605.1 uncultured Polyangiaceae bacterium | reverse complement strand
GGCCGCGGTGCCCGTCGACGGTGTGGCGCCGGTCGGCGACGACACGCTCGGCTTCGTGTCGCCGGTTCCGGCGGCGGCCGGGGAGGCCGGCGCAGGGGTCGCGTTCGCCGGCGTGTCCGTGGAGGCCTTCGCCGGCGCGGCCGCGGGAGGCGGCGGGGGCGGCGGGGGTGCGGAAGGATCCCTGGCACCGGGGCCCGTCTCCACGACGCACGCGCCGAGGGTTGCGATCAGAGCCAAGGGAAGCAGTCGTGCGTTCATCGGAGACACCTCGAGTGGGATTCTCGTCGCGTTTCGAGGGCCCGGCAAGCCGGACCGCCGTTCCCGGCGCCGCTCCGTCACGAAGCCGCCACCAGGGCAATCGTGTAGACGACGCCCGCGCCGATCCAAAGCAATCCGCGGGTGCGCATGCCCGCCTGAAGTCCCCAGTAGGGCGCCAGGGGGAACACCAGCAGCGCCACGACGGCTCGCCAGCGCGGCCTCTCGAAGACGAGCCCGAACGCGAGCGCCACGTGGGCCGTGACCAGAGCGGCGAACGACCCGACGAGCGTGGCGACGACCAGCCAGTCCACCGGGTCGAAACGATAGCACCCGCGAACGGCACCTCGCCGGGTCGGTCCGGGAACGATGCGGCCGCTCGAGGCGTTGGTCCCCTGAAATCCCAGCGAATTCGTCTTCGGCGCGGCGAACGAGCGCCGGGGGGACTGATGCTAGACTGCCGCGCCGTGCGCCCCACGAACCTCCTCGCCGCTGCCGCGCTGCTGGGCCTGGTCGCCCAGGTTCCGCTGCTGGTCCGCACGGCGCGGGCCGACGGCGTCGCGAATCGCGCGGACGTACTTCCGGCCAGCGCGCTCAAGCGGGGCATGAAGGGCTACGGGCTGACCGTCTTCGAGGGCACCAAGCCGGAGAAGTTCGACGTCGAGATCATCGACGTCCTCTACAACTTCCGGCCTCGCCAGGAGCTCATCCTCGTCAAGACCACGCACCCTCGTCTGGAGGTGGCCAAGGTCGTCGCGGGCATGAGCGGAAGCCCCATCTACATCGACGGGAAGATGGTCGGCGCCTACGCCTATGGCTGGGCGTTCGGGCGGGAGCCGGTCGCGGGCGTCACGCCCATTCGCAGCATGCTCGACGACCTGGACCGGCCGTTGCCCAAGTCCATCGACGGGTGGCCGCTCGAGGTCCTGCCCAGCGCGAAGTCGGCCCGGCGCGCCTCGGTGCACGCGCGCTCCGCGAACCGCTTCGCGTCCGCGCCCGGTCGCTACGACGTCGTCGCGCACGCCGCGCAGATCGGCGCGGCGCGCGCCGCCCAGGGCCCCGCGAAGGACTCCCCCGTGGCGCCCGTCGCGACCCCCCTGCTCGTGGGAGGCATGACGCCCGGAGCCATCTCGTTCGCGAAGGAGGTCTTCGGTCCCATGGGCCTCGAGCCGCTGCAGGCGGGCGGCGGTGGCGAGACGGATCCCTCGGCGCCCACGCGCTTCGTCGACGGCGGGGCGGTCGGCGTGCAGCTCATCCGCGGGGACATGAGCGCGATGGGCATGGGCACCGTGACGCGCGTCGAGGGCGACAAGCTGCTCGCCTTCGGTCACCCGATGATGTTCTCGGGCGTCACCGCGCTGCCCACGGCGGTGGGGAAGGTGCTCTGGTTCCTGGCGAGCGACATGCGCTCGTTCAAGATCGGGATGCCCGCGCGGCCGGTCGGCGCGCTCATCAACGACCGCATGGCGTCGATCGTCGTGTCGCACTCGGCGGTCGCGCCCGTCATGCCGGTGAGCATGAAGGTGATCGGCGCGCCCGGCGCGCCGTACACGACCTGGAACTTCGAAGTCTCCCACGAGAAGTTCATGACCCCGGCGTTCATCGCCGTGGCGCTGGGCAACGCCCTTCAGGCCACCGCCGCGGAGAAGCAGGACGTCAGCTGGACCGCGCAGAGCAAGTTCTGGGTGAAGGGACACGGCGCGGTTTCCGTGAAGGACTACGGGGTCTCCATCGGCGGGACGCCGAGCCCGCAGGAGTTCATCGGTTCGAACCTCGTCCGCTCCATGGGCGTCCTGCTGAACAACCCGTGGGAGCCCGTCATCCTCGAGAAGGCCGAGGTCGTCCTCGAGCTCAAGTACTCGCGCGACATCTACCGCCTCCGCGGCGCCGAGATCCTCGAGCCGGAGATCGACGCCGGGCAGCCCGCGCGCGTGCGGCTCACGCTCCTGCCGTACTCGGGGCCCGCCATCCACCAGGTCATCGCCGTGCCGCTGCCCAAGGACCTGGCGGGCAAGACGGTCCAGCTCGACATAGCCCCGGGCTACACTCACCTGCGCGAGCGACCGTCCCCCGACTCGCTCGCCGACCTCGTGAAGAACCTGGAGGATCCGGTGTACCCGCCGAAGTCGGTCGTCGTGTCGTTCGACCGCGGCGACGGTGGCCTCATGTTCAAGGGCCACATCGCGGAGAACCTGCCGCCGGGGGCCGTCGACATGATTCAGCCGACGTCCGGCTCGCTGGCACCCGAGGCGTTCAAGTCGGAGGTTCGGCAGATCGTGCCGATTCCGCAGTTCATGGTCGGTCGCGATCGTGTCAGCGTGAAGATCAAGCCCGTGTTGCGTTAGGAATCGAAGACGATGACCGTGCTCTCCCAGCGAATCCCAGTCCTCACCGCGCTCGGCGTGTTGCTCGCATCCGCGACGGTGCACGCCGTGGGCACGCGAACGTTCGTGCTCGACTCGGGGGAGGACTTCAAGGGCGGCGATCTCACCGGCGTCGCGGTGGATTCCGTCGGTCGCGTCCGCGCGGGTTTCAACCTGGGGTCCACGCCGCTCACGGACGTCACGGCCGTCTGGTCCGCGCTCGCGCTGGCGGACGGGTCGGTGGTGCTCGCGACCGGCAACGAGGGGAAGCTCCTCGAGGTCCGCGGTACCGCGGTGAAGGTCCTGGCGGAGACCGGCGCGCTCGTCGCCACCTCCCTCACGGAGGCGTGGGGCGGCGCCCTCGTGGTCGGCACGTTGCCCGAGGGAAAGGTGATGAAGTGGGAGCGCGGAAAGCTCACCACCCTGGCCAAGCTCGACGCCGTCGAGCACGTCTGGCAGGTGGCCTGGGATCCGAAGACCCGGAGCGTGTTCGCGGCCACGGGCCCGGAGGGGAAGCTCTTCCGCATCGATCAGCAGGGACAGGCGCAGGTCCACTTCGACGCCGAGGAGAAGCAGCTCATGAGCGTCGCCGTCGCTCCCGACGGGACCGTGTACGCCGGATCGAGCGACAAGGCGAAGCTCTATCGCGTCGCCGCGCCGGGTCGCGCGACGGTCGTCCACGACTTCGGTCGCACCGAGGTGCGCGCCGTGGCGGTGGGCGCGCGCGGCGAGATCTACGCCATCGCGAACGAGATCAAGACGGGGAGCCACACGCCCGCGCTGCGCTCGGGGTCGAAGAGCGCGGCCACCCCGGCGCCTCCCACCCCGAAGACCACGGGCAAGGGCACGCTGTACCGCTTCGACGCGGAGGGCGCGCCCGAGCAGCTCCTGGACGACAAGGACGAGCACTTCGTCTCGCTGACCATCGGCGACGACGGCCAGCCCTACGTCGGCACCGGCGTCGAGGGTCGCATCTACACGGTGGACGACACGCGCAGCTCCGTGCTCGTGGCGGACGTGGAGGAGCGCATGGTCGGCGCGCTCGTTCTGTCCGGAAAGCAGCGGTTCGCCGCCACCGGCGATCCGGCGGTGCTCCGCACGGTGCGCGGCACGGGCGGACAGGACGCCGTCTGGACGAGCAAGGTGTTCGACGCCGGGTTACGCGCACGGTTCGGGAAGCTGTCGTGGACCGCGGACGGCGCGCTGGAGCTGTCCACGCGAACCGGCAACACGAAGGAGCCCGACGACACCTGGAGCGCGTGGAGCGCCGCGCTCGCCGCGCCCGGCGCCGTGGCGAGCCCGCCGGCGCAGTTCTTCCAGGTGCGGGCTCGCTGGACGCGCGATCCGAAGGCCGTGCTCCACGAGGTGACCGTGCCCTTCCTGACCGACAACCTCCGGGCCGTCCTGACGAAGGTCGAGCCGTCGGGCTCCAAGTCGTCGAGCGAGTCCGTCGTGGCGTCGGGCGGGCCTCTGTCCGACAAGCCCTCCACGAAGGTCGAGCTCAAGTGGACGGTGGACAACCCCGACAAGGACGAGCTCCGGTATCGCCTGGAGTACCGCCTGGTCGGCACCACCCACTGGTTCGATCTGCTCAAGCCCGGCGAGGTGGTGACCAAGGAGAACTACAGCTGGGAGACGAAGGACCTTCCCGAGGGCGTGTATCGCGTCCGCGTCACGGCCACGGACGAGCTGTCGAATCCCCCCGACAGGACGAAGTCTCACACGCTCGAGAGCACGAAGGTCGTCGTGGACAACACGCCCCCGGTCTTCGCGGATCTCGTCCAGCAAGGGCGACGCATTCGCGGCATCGCCACCGACGGCGTCGGACCCATCACTCGAATCGAGGTCGCCCTCGCAGGCTCCGATGAGTTCCGGACGTTTCACCCCGCCGACGGCATCTTCGACGAGCAGCGCGAGGAGTTCGACCTGGACGTGTCGTCGTTCGTCCCCGCGGGGCCGGCGCTCGTGGTGGTCCGGATCTGGGACAAGGCGAACAACTCGCAGCTTCGCCACCTGTCGCTGAAGTGACCGTCGGAGGCGGGCGCGCCGGGCCACCTGCGCCACCGCTCGCCCTCCACCCTGACACCGCTGCCAGACCCTCCGCGGCCCTTCTGCCGGGAAACCGGCGCTTCCGCCCCGGCACGGCGTGTGCTCCACCCTGCTCGGAGTGCTAGCTTGTCCCTCGTCGCTTCCGTGTTCTTGGCCACGTTCTCCCGGCGTCGCATGGTGCCCGTCGCGCACCCCACCATGATCCGGAGCTCCGCGTCGAAGCGTCGCCGAACGGGCGCCCCACGTTCGCTGCGGCGCGTGGCGGTGGGTCTCGTCGTCGCCGTCGCCGCGGCATCGTCCGCGGCCGCGTGCGCCACTTCCAGCGAGAGCGAGAGCACGGCCGGGGGCAGCGGCGGTTGCTTGGGCTGTGACGCCGCCGGACTGAACGACGTCGTCGTGGACGTCGTGTTGCCGAGCGTCGATGTTCGTCCGCCGACCGAGGGCGGCGCGCATCACCCCCTGTGCGGCCCCGGCTGCCTCCCGGACGATCCGTCCGCGTGCCACGCGTTCGACGGCGGCCCCGTCGTCGACTCCGGCGCCTCCGGCGCAGGCGGCGGTGGCGGCGCGGGCGGTTCGGACGCGTCCGCGTCCGCAGACGGCGCCAGCGGTTCCGGCGGGCAGGGCACGGGCGGTGCCTCCGGCGCCGCGGGGCTCGGCGGCGCGCCGAGCGCCGAGGGTGGTCTCGACGCCATGGCGAAGATCATCGAGGCCGGGAGCCCGGTTCCACCGCCGCCCGAGGGCAAGCCGACGTCGAGCGACGCCGGTCGGCCGCCTGAGCCCGCCTTCGGCTGCCACGTCCGACGGCGCCTCGGGGTGCCGGCGAGCGTGTGCGAGCCCGCGGGAGCCGGGCGGACCGGGGATCCGTGCATGACGTCGTCGGACTGCGCGGCGGGTCACGGGTGCGTCGGAAAGTTCGGGGCCGGCACCTGCCGGGCCTACTGCTGCGCCGACGCCGAGTGCGATCCGGGCAGCTACTGCGCCGAGCGACCGTCGCGGGATGACGCGGAGCCCGGCGGTGAATCCGTCCTCGTGCCCGTGTGCGCGGCCGCGGACTCGTGCAGCCTTGCCGAGCCCTATCCGTGCCCGTCGGCGCAGACCTGCACGTGTCCCCCGGAGACGGCCTGTACGATCGTCCGGCCCGACGGGACCACGAGCTGCCTTCCGCCGGGCAAGGGCGCTGCCGGCGACCCCTGCCCGTGCGCGGCGGGCCACATCTGCTCCATGGCGACGAACCACTGCCTGAAGATCTGCGCGCTCGCCGGCGCGAGCGACGAGTGCGGCAGCGGCAAGTGCCAGGCGTCGAGCGGGTTTCCCGACGGCTTCGGCGTCTGCGTCGGCGGCGGCGGCGACGGCGGCTGACGCGTCGAGGTACCCGCTCTTCGCGCCCGCGGAGGCGGCTCAGACGCGCTCGGACGGCGGCAGGGTCTTTCGCTCGACGCCCTCGAGCTGAGCGTTCAGCTCCGCGCCGAGGAGCAGCGCCGCGCAGAGCAGCCACAGCCACGCCAGCACGATCGCCACGGCCGCCAGGCTGCCGTAGAACACCGTGAAGCTCGCGAGCCTCTTCGCGTAGAACGTGAAGCCCATGGACACACCGCCGCCGAGCATCACGGTCAGCAGCGCGCCGGGCCACACGCGCCGCCGCACGCCGGGACGGCGCACGGCGATGCGAAAGAAGAAGCCGGTGAGCAGCGTCACGGTGCTGCCCATGACGGCGAGGGTGGCCCAGCGGAACCACCACATGCGCGCCTTCAGCGCCGCTGGCGCGTCCGGGTCGATGACCTCGACCATCTTGCCCGGCCCGCCGGCGAGCACGACGACGATGGACGCCGCGGCCGCCAGCGCCACGAGCCACACGACGACGCACCCGAGACCGATCAGCCGCTTCACCCACCAGTGCCGTTGCTTGGCCGCGAGCGCCAGCTCGAACACGTTCATCACCCGGTGGAATGCGCCCGCGGCGAGCCACCACGAGCCGACGAGCGCGAAGGGAGCGACCGCGGTGGGACCCGAGAAGCGGCCGAGCTGCAGCGTCACCACGCGTCCGACCTGCGAAGGCGTGAGGTCCAGCAGCATCGAGGCCTGCAGGAGCGCGCCGGTGTCTCGGAGGACCTGGCCCAGGACCCAGCCCACCACGGCGAGCATGGGGATCGACGCGAGGCACAGCTCGAAGGCCATCGCGCTCGCCGCGCGCCCGGCGTGATGTTGCTTCATGCCGCGAAACAGGCTGCGAACGCGCCAGCGCAGCTCGCCGGCGCGCGACCAGGCGTCCATCGCGCCGGCGCCGCGCTCCCACGCGTCCATGGCGCGCTCGACGATCGTCACGCGCGCTCCCGCCGAGCGCCGGGCGCCGTGGGCTGCGCTTCGTCCCCCGCGCCCGCGCCTCCTCGGGGCTGGCGTCCGCCGCGGGATCGTCGCATAGGGGCCCGGTGCGCGTTCATCAGGAGACCCTCGAGGTACGTACCACGGGTCGCGGGCTGCTGGACGTCACCGCGCGTTTGGCCGAGATCGTGGCGCGGAGCGGCGTGAGCACCGGCACGTGCCTCGTCTTCGTGCAGCACACGTCGGCGAGCCTCGTCATCCAGGAGAACGCGGATCCCGCGGTGCTCCGGGACCTGGCGCGGTGGATGTCGGATCTGGCGCCGGAGACACGGCGGTGGGAGCACGACGACGAGGGGGACGACGACATGCCGGCGCACGCGCGCTCGGCGATCACCCGAACCAGCGAGACGGTGCCCGTGACCGGCGGACGGCTGGCCCTGGGCACCTGGCAGGGCGTCTATCTCTGGGAACATCGCGTCCGCCCTCACGCCAGACGCCTGGTGGTGCATGTCACCGGAGAGTGAAGCGCCCGGGTTCGACGCGGCCTTTCTGGCCGATCTCCCGTACGATCCCGAGGTCCTCCTGTTCGACCGGCTGGAGGAGCTCCGACCGGACGCGGTTCGGTGCCGCATGCCCACCACGGGGAACATCCCGTTCACCGTCTCGCAGCGGGCCCATCCCGTCCGGCACCCGCGCCACGTGTCCGGGGCCGCGTTGATTCACGCCACGGGGATGCTCGGCTTCGTACACGCCTACTTCGTGCTCGGGCTGCGGCACCGCGACGGCTGGATCGGCTACGGCACGAACATTCACGAAGCCAAGTTTCGCAGGCTCGCGGAGCCGGGGCCTCCCATCGACGCCACCTGCGTCGCCACGAAGGTGCGCAAGGGCGCGTCGCGCTACGTCGTGCGCTACTCGTTCGACTTCCGGCAAGAGGGCGAGCGGGTCTACGAGGGTGACCAGAGCGCCATCTGGACGCGCGTCGGCGTGGACCACGGCTGAGGCGACGGGCCGGTCACGCGCTCCCGGCTTCGTGGGCGGCTGGCGCGCCGCCTTCCGCCTCGTGGGCGGCGGCCGCACCGCGCCCCGACTCGCCCGCTCGGTCGAGGGCGAACTTGAAGAGGACGGGGCCGATGACCTCGTGGATCGCGACGGTCGCGATGGCGAGCGCCCGGAAGTCCGCGCCGAACGCGGGGAACGTTCGCTCGATGACCGCGGACAGTCCCAGCGTGAGCCCCGCCTGGGACACCATGCTCGACCAACCCCAGCGGCGCACCGCGGGCTCGTCCCGCGCCAGCGCGGACCCGAGGCGCTGCGCGACGAACGTCGCGAGGAACCGCACCCCGGCGAGGGCGAGCGCGACGGCCCAGAGCGCCCGGAGCAGGGGCACGTCCAGGTGAGCGCCTGCCGTCGCGAAGAAGACGATGAAGACGATGCCCGCCGTGCCCTCGACGGCGTGGAGCAGCTTCTTGCCTTGGTCGGTCATGTTCTCGACCACGAAGCCGGCCACCAGGAAGGTCAGCAGCGGATCGAAGCGCAGGTACCGGAGGGCCTCGGTCATTCCGAAGCCGACGCCCAGCAGCACGACCACCAGGTGCTTGCCCACGAGCTTGAGGTACGCCGCCAGCACCAGCCCCAGCGTCGTGCCCAGGGCGACCGCACCGAGGAGCTCGTGCCCGACGTGCTGCAGGTCGTCCAGGGACATCGTCGCGTCGGCGAGCAGGATGGGTCGCAGAAACGTCATGCTCACCGACAGGAGGAGCACGACCACGACGTCCGAGCTCATGACGAACGCCAGCGAGTAGCGGGTCACGGGGCCCGACGGGCGGAGCTGGGCCAGCACGCCGAGGGTCGCCGACGGGCTGCGACTCACCGCCAGGATGCCCCAGAGCACGCCGATTGCCATCAGTCCCGTCGTCGTGACGCCCGCCGCGAACGGGAGTCGATCGCCCAGGACGAGGAACGTGATCGTCAGCGCCGGAACGACGATCACCACCTGCATCAGGTTGCCCCACGAGAGGCTCTTGCCGAGGCGGGCCACCTCCGCCATTCGAAGCTCGGCGCCGCCCGCGAGCGCGATGAGCGCGAGCGCGAGCGTGTTGACGGGCTGGATGCGATCGACGGTCTCGTGGTCGACCAGGTGAAGCACGTGCGGGCCCGCGAGCACCCCGGCGAGCAGGTAGCCGGTGAGGTGAGGCAGGCCGAACACCTCCAGGAGCTCGCTCGCGAGCATTCCGGCGAGCAGCAGCAGGCCGACGGCGGCGATCACGTCGCTCGGCCCGGCGAGCCCGGGGGTGCCGCGCTGGGCCGCGATCACCAGGCCGAACACGGCGGCGAGCGCCACGACCTGCACCAGGCGGACGCGGATCCCGCGCTCACGTCGCGGCGCGCTCACGTCGCCTCCGGGGTCGCCGACGGTGGCTCCGCCTCGCGGCTCGCGCCCGCCAGCAAGCGAGCGAGGGCAGGGCGCCCCGCGACCTCGCCGAGGAGCATCACCGCGGCGGCCATGGACAGCACGGTGTCACCCACCGCGCCCGGAAAGCGGAAGCTGAAGGCCAGCCCGATGCACATGACCAGGGAGCCGCCGGGCAGCAGCGCGGCGCCGAGGAGAAGGCCGTTCGCCTTCGTCGCGGCGGCCCTGCCGACCACCGGCCCCGCGACGAGACGCGCCAGGATGCGCGCGCCCAGGATCGCCGCGATCGGCCACGCGGCGGCGGGGAGGGTGCCCGGGTCGATCTGCGCACCGGCCAGCGTCAGCGTGGGCAGGAGCACGGCGTGCTCGGTCCGACCGAGCTCGGCGCGAAGGTCCTCGCGACGCGGCTTCGCGGTCAGCACGGCGAGGGCGCAGCCCATGAAGAAGGCCGCCGTCAGCGCGGAGAGGCCCATCCGATAGGCGATGCCCGCCGTCAGCAGCAGCGCGCCGAGGAGAATGCCCCAGGCGGCGGCGACGCTCGGCTCCGACCGAAGCAGCAGCGCCGCGACGACGCCGACCGCGATGCCGAGCGCAGGCGACGCGACGGCCAGGCTCCACGGCGGTGCCGCGTACGCGAGGGTCCCGAGGGGAACGAGCCCGAAGGCGGCCGCGACGAGCGCGAGCGGCACGATGTCGTCCGCCGTCGCGGCGGAGCGCAGCAGCTTCGCGAGCGAGCCGTCGGCGAGGTCGCCCTTCGCCACGGCTCCTACCGCCTGGCGCGCGGTGTCGGCCGCGACCGCCGCCGCGCCCAGCGCGATGACGATGCGCGCCTCGAAGGCCCAATCGCGGAGCATCCACCACGCGACACCGCCCGCGGCGGCCGCCGTGACGAGCCCCAGGCCGACGCCCGTCGCGACGCTGCGCCGCGTGGCTTCGCGCCCCGGGTAGTCCGCGCCCAGGACGAACGTCTGCCACCCGAGTCCGACGGCGGCGAGGGGACCCAGGGCGTCCACCGTGGCGGAGTCGACCAGCCGCAGCGTATGAGGCCCGACCAGGACACCGAGCACGACGTACTCGATGCCCGTCGTCGCCATGCGCACGCCCGTGCGATCCGTGGCGCGCGCGCTGCCGTACAGCGCCAGCGCCAGCAGGCCGACGAGGACCGCGATGGTGCTCAAGGTGAGGTGCTGCCTCTGCCCGGCGCGAGGCCGCCGCGCTCGAGCGCTCGGACGACGGCTCGTCCCAGGTCCTCGCGGCCCGGCGTCGAAGGCGCGGACGTCGAGAACCGGTAGTGCGCCCCCGCGGCGTCGAGCCGAACCAGCGCCGCGACGACGGTGCACCCGCCGAGCAGCTCCCCCGCCGCGAGGAGCGCGGCGTCGAGCTTCGCGGGGTCGGTGTCCGCCGGCAGGGTCACCTCCACCGTCATCGGCCTGCCGCGGCTCGCCGTGAGGGGATGCCACAGCAGGCGAAGGTGCGGCAGCGAGACGACTGCGCCGTCCGCGGTGCGAACGCTGACGCCCAGCAGGTCCGTCGAGACGACGTGGCCGGCGATGCCACCGAGCTCCACCCAAGTACCGACCGGCAGGCGCCGGAAGAAGACCGTCACGGATCCCGCGCAGAGCGTCGCCAGCACCGGAACGCTCGCGAACCCCACGCACAGCGCGCCGACCCAGCCGACCCGCGCCAGGGACCCATCGGCGTCCCCGGTGACGATGGGCGCGACGAACACCAGGGACACCACCAGCACTCCCAGGCGGACCAGCACCCCGGTGGACGCCGCGAGATCCTTCGGCAGCCAGTCCAGGGAGGTCTCCCCCCGCGACACGCTCGCGAAGAAGAGCCCGAGGAAGCGGAGCAGGATCAGGAGCGCCGTCAGGGCGATCAGCACCACGACGGCCACGGGCATCGCCACGGCCAGCCGCTCGGCGAGCCCCGCGAGGGGCGCGACGACGAACCCGGTCAGCCTCGCCGTGTAGCCGCGGGTCGCGTCGAAGAGCGAGAGCGAGAAGAGCAGCCAGAGGTACAGGACGCCGATCTGGGCGAGCCACCGGCCCGCCCCGAGGGCGACCAGCAGGGTTCCCCGGAGCGTTCCGCGGCTCACCACCTCCAGCGACTGGATCTCGATCGCCGGAACCTCGGTGGCGTCGCTTCCGAGTCGCTCGCTCGCCCGCCGTGCCAGCTCGCCCACCCTCCGCAGGAGGTACAGCGCCAAGAGCCCCACGAACACCACGAGCGAGGCGGACAGGATCACGCGGGCGATCGAGCTTCGGCGGCGCTCCCGCGCCAGAGCCTCCTCCACCACCGAGGCGACCTCGGCGGCGTGCACGTCCAGCGACGCGTCGCCGGCCAGCTTCGCGTCCTCCGCGTCGAGCTGCACGACGGGGGTCTTGCCCACGAAGACGACCGCCTGCTCGCCCACCTTCTCGACGCGCACGCCGGACTGCGTCGGGTCGGCGGCGGCCTTGGCGAGCGCGGTGCTCGCGGCACGGGCTCGCTGTTCGGCGGTCGAGCCGGGGCGCGTCGCCCGCAGCGTGAAGATCGGCTCGTCGAACAGCTTCACCACACCGGGCGGCGGCGCGGAGCCGCCCGCCGAGGCCGCCGGGGTGCCGTCGACGGCGGCCACGGGGCGCGACACCGTCGCGATCGCGAGGAGCCCGAGGAGCGCCACGAGCATGACCCGCGCCGCGAGGACCTTCACGGCGCGACTTTCGCCGTTTCGCGCGACGGACGCAATGGCTCCCCGCCGCGGAGCGCCGGCACCTCAGGGAACGAGCACGAGCTTCCCCGTGGTCCGGCGCGACTGCAGCTCCGTCAACGCGTGGGCGCCCTGGGCGAGCGGATACACCGTGGGTCGATCCGGCGTGATGACGCCCGACTGCACGAGGGGGATCACCTCCGCCATCTGCGCCATCAGCAGATCGGGGCGCTTCTCGGACATGACCGCGAGGTGGTACCCGATGACCTCCACGGGGCGAAAGATGAGCCGGACGTTGTCGATGCTGGCCGCCTGCGAGCTGGCCGAGCCGAACACGACGATGCGTCCGAAGGGGACGATGGCGCGGAGGTTCTTCTCGAACGTCTCGCCGCCGACCATCTCCAGGATCAGGTCGACGCCGCGACCGTCGGTCCGCCGGTGCACCTCCTCCGCGAAATCCTCCTGCGAGTAGTCGATGAGCTCGTCGGCACCGTTCGCCCGCGCGACCTCCAGCTTCTCGGGCGAGGAGGCCGTGGCGAACACGCGCGCCCCGAAGTGCTTCGCCAGGCGCACGGCCGCGATGCCCACGCCACCGGCGGCGGCGTGTACCAGCACGCTCTCCCCCTTCACCAGCCGGCCGCACGTGCGCAGGCAGCCGTGGGCCGTGAGCCACTGCACGGGGAAGGCCGCCCCTTGCTCGAAGGACCACGCGTCGGGCAGCGGCAACAGGGCCTTCACGGGAGCAACCATGGTCTCGGCAAACGCTCCGCGCCCCATCGCCATAACGCGCGCGCCCGGCGCGAACCCCGAGCCCGGCTCGGACTCGAGCACCTCCCCCGCGGCCTCCATGCCGGCGATGTACGGCGGCTCCGGGCCGCCCAGATAGAGACCCCGGCTCTGCGCCACGTCGGCGTAGTTGATGCCGGCGGCGCGCACGCGGACGAGCGCACACCGCGCGGGGCGTTCGGGGACGGGGACGTCCGCGAGGTGCGCCGCGGACGGGCCGTCGAAGGCCGTGACCTGGAGGGCTTTCATGTCGACGCCGAGCCTACCCCAGGTCGTGCCCGAGGCGGCCCCCTCGCGACGGGGCTCGACGCGAAAGGCCGATGACCCCACGCTCGGGGTCTTGTCCACCTTCGCTCTCGGTTCGCTCGCGGCGTGGCTCGCGGTGGTCGTGCTCGGCGCGGTGCTTCGGTCGCGCGCCTACGCGGCGTTCCGGGGCGTCATGCTCGGGATCCACTCGCTCATCGCGTCGGCGCTGGTGGACGACGTCGGGGTCCTGCTCCCCGCGTTCGTGTACCTGCACGCGACCGTGTTCGTCCACGCCCTCGCGCTGGTGCGTCCACGCTTGATGCCGCTCATCTACCGCGCGGCGGTGAGCGTCCCCTCGGCGTTCTTCCTCGCCGGGACGTTCCTGGCGCTCCCGTGGGCGGTGGCCGGTGGCTTCGGGCTCGACCTGCCTCTGCTGGCCGTCCCCTACGTCGCCGCGGGCGTCGGCGTCGTGCAGTCGCTGCGCGCGCGAAAGGAGGAGGTGGACCTCGTCGTCGCCGACGGGCACGAGATCGACGGCCTGCGTCGCCACCCGGGCGGGACCTTCCGCGCGACCCGGCCGCTGCGCCTGGCGCAGATCACCGACCCGCACCTCGGCCCGTTCATGTCGGTCTCGCGCCTTCAGGCGGTGTCTCGCCGCGTCGTCGAGAGCCGGCCGGACCTCGTCTTGCTCACGGGGGACTTCCTGACGATGGAGTCGCAGCACGACCCGCGCCTGCTCGCCGAGGGCTTCTTGCCCCTGGCGTCCCTCAAGGGCCGCGTGTTCGCGTGCTTCGGCAACCACGATCTCGAGGCACCGAAGACCGTCGAGGCCGCCCTGGCGAGCGTCGGCGCGAGGCTGCTGCTGGACGACGCCGCCGTCGCGGACACGCCGGCCGGGAAGGTTCAGATCGTCGGCGCGCAGTATCGCTTCCGGCGCCGCGCCGAGCACCTGGCCGAGCTCTGCCGCGCGCATCCCCGCGAGCCCGGCGCCCTCAGGCTGCTCCTTCTCCACGACCCGGGCGCCTTCAAGCACGTGCCCCCCGGCGAAGCGGACCTCACGCTCTCCGGGCACACGCACGGCGGGCAGGTGGGCCTGGTCTCCCTCGGCCTTCCCTACACCATGCTCCGCGTCTTCATGAACGCGCCCGACCACGGCTTCTGGGCGCTCGGAACGAACCGGCTCTACGTGCATCGCGGGACCGGCCAGTACGGGTTTCCGCTCCGCGTCGGCGTCCCCGCCGAAGAGAGCCTGGTGCGCGTGCATGCGCCGGTGCTCGCGCCGTCGGTTCCGTCTTGAGGTGAGTCGCGCAGCCGCAATTTTCATGTTAGTGATACTAACATGAAAACTGCCCGGCGCCGCCCGTACCGCAAGGTGAAGCGGGCCGAGTCCGCAGAGCGGACGGTCCAGGCGGCGCAGCGGGCGGCGGTCGCGCTCTGGCGGGAGCGGGACTTCGACGAGGTGACCCTGGCGGACGTCGCGCAGCGCGCCGGCGTGACGGTGCAGACCCTCATCCGTCGGTTCGGGTCCAAGCAGGGCCTGCTCGATCGCTGTCTGGAGGGCGGGAGCACCGAGGTGCACGAGCTCCGGAACCGGGCGCGGGCAGGCGACCCGCGGGGTGCGGTGCGCGTGCTGATGGAGCACTACGAGCGGGACGGCGATGCCGTGCTGCGGACGCTGCAGGTCGAGGGACGATCGGAGACCGCAAGCCGGATCGTCGCCACCGGTCGGGCCGAGCACCGCGCCTGGTGCGCGCGCGTGTTCGCCCCGTTCCTGCCGGCTCCGAAGCGCGCGACGTACGGCGCTCGGCTCGACGCGTTCGTTGCCGCGACGGACGTCTATCTGTGGAAGCTGTGGCGTCGTGACCTCGAAAGAAGCGAAGAAGCGACGTTGGCCGCATGGCACACGCTGGTCGACGCCCTCGTCGGCACGGCAACGGAAAGGGACCTCCCATGACCGAAATCGAGAAGTACCTGTTCGTCACCATCGAGGCCGGTGGCAACCTGCCACCCGTGCTCGGCGCCGCGCGGCGCATGGTCGCCCTCGGCCACGACGTGCGCGTGCTCGGCGAGCCGTGCATCGCCTCCGCCATCGAGGGGGTCGGGGCCCGCTTCGTCCCGTTCCGGGAGCACTTCACGCGGACCTCGCGCAGCGAGGAGATCTTCTTCGACTGGGAGGCCCGGAACCCCGCCGCCGCCCTGAAGGCGAGCCTCGAGCGGGTCGTGCTCGGCCCGGCCGCTGCCGTGGTCGCCTCCGTGAAGGCGGAGCTCGACCGCGACCCCGCGACCGCTCTCGTCGTCGACTGGCTGCTCCCCGGCGCCGCCATCGTCGGCGAGGCCCGGGGCGTGCCCACGGCGATGCTCTTCCACTGCGTGAGCCTGCTGCCCGCCGAGGGGCGCCCGGCCGGCCCGTTCGCGCCCGCGCGCGGCCCCCTCGGGCGCTGGCGGGACCGCGCGCTCACGGCGATGTTCCGCCGCATGGTGGGCTCCTTCACGGAGCGGTACAACCGGGTGCGGCGCGCCGAGGGGCTCGGAGATCTGAAGGATCCCCTGGAGCAGTACGCCCGGGCGGAGCGCTGCCTCTACCAGACTACGGAGGCCTTCGACTTCAAGGCCTCCCGCGATCTCCCCAACGCGCGGTACGTGGGCCCCGTGCTCGACGATCCGGACTGGGTCGGACCGGTCTGGCAGAGCCCGTTCGCCCCGGCGGACACGAGACCGCTCGTGCTCCTCAGCCTGTCGAGCACGTTCCAGGATCAGGGCGCGGTTCTCCAGACCGCCATCGACGCCCTGGGTCGCCTCGACGTGCGCGGACTGGTCACCCTGGGACCGGCGATGGAGCGCGAGACGTTTCGTCACGGCGAGAGCGTCCGCATCGTGGCGTCGGCTCCCCATGCCGCGGTGCTCCCCGGGGCGAGCGTCATGATCTCGCACTGCGGCCACGGGTCGCTGATGCGCGCCCTCGCCGCCGGCGTGCCCATCGTCGCCCTGCCCATGGGTCGCGATCAGGACGCCAACGCGGCCCGCGTCGTGACTCGAGGGCTCGGCGTGAAGCCGCGCCGCACGGCGGCGAGCATCGCGAGCGCCGTGACCCGCATCCTCGGCGACGGCTCCTACCGGAGCGCTGCGCTGGCGATGGGGGAGCGCATCCTGGAGGACGTGCGCGCCGACCGGCTCACCCGGGAGCTCGCCGAGCTCCCCGCCCGGGCGCCCCGGGTCGCCGCAGTGGGCGCCTGAGCGTGGCACCGCGGCGAGCGCAGTCACTTCGCCAGGCGTCGCACCTCGCCGTTGGCTGCATCTGCGTAGTAGACGTACTTCGAATCTACCGCGATACCGGACGGTGAGGGTCTTGTCGACGCCAAAACCGTGGGCGCTCCGTCGGCAGAGAATCGGACGAGGCCGCCCTCGGTCGCAGACAGGTTGCCCGCGACGTAGGCGTTCGTCCCGTCGGTCTCGATGATGATGCTCGGTCCGAGGCCACTCGCAACGATTCGAGGTTGCGTGCCCGGAAGATCGAGTCGCCACACTGCCCCCGGGACGCCAGTCGGTGGAAAGCCGAACTGCAGAAAGAATGCCGTCCCGCCGGCGACCGCAACGTCCTGTCCCCCGGTGACGGGGCTCTCCAGCATCTCGACGGCCCCGCCACTCTTCGGAACGCGAGCAAACGACCCGTCGGCGTAGGGCGGATCGCCTTCGTTTCCGTCGTTCGCGAAGTAGACGTGAGTATCGTCGACTGCAACACCGAGGGGTGTCTTCTGTCCCGTCGCGAGCGTGACCACGCTGCCGCCGTCGAGCGGGACTCGCAGCACGTCACCGCCTGGACCCGTCGCGTAGTAGAGCGCCGAGGCGTCCGCGACGAGGTCGTAGGCGAAGGTCACGCCGGACTGGAGCGTGGCAAGCGGCCCTCCGGAAAGCGGCACCGTGACGATCGCCCCCGCCTCCGAGTCGATGGCGTAGACCGCGTCGGCGGACACCGCGAGCGGACCTCCGCCGGTGAGATCCGTCATGACTTCGTCTACGCAGCCGCTCGCGAGCGCAATGCGGCGGACACCGCCGTCCCTGGCGCCCGGAGCGCTCGACCCGAAGCGCCAGTACAGGTGGGTCGCATCGAGTGCGAGATACCCGAGATTCGTCTGATTCGTCGCAAGCACGTCACCCGTGACCGGATCGGCGCATCCGCCCGAGCCGGCGCCTCCGCCCGCACCGCCCTGCCCCGAAGACGGGGCGTCGTCGCCGCCGCACGCGATGGCAGCCAGCCCGAGCACCGAAGCGACCGCGACCCCCGAAAAGCGCATGAGTCGTTGCCTGCATAGCGGAAATCAGGATCGGCCACAAATCTCCACTCGGCGCCCGACGTCGATCCGCTCGACCCCGTCGCCGAGTCCGCGGCGTCAACGTGCACGCGCGCCAGCGCGTCCACGGTCGCGACCGCGCCGGCATCCAGCGGCTCTGCAGGTACACGACTCGACCACCAACGCACCGATGCCGACCGTTCTTCGCAGCGGACCCTACCGCTTATACTTCTACAGCCACGAACCGAACGAACCGCCACACGTCCACGTCGACCGCGACGACAAGTCTGCAGAGTTCTGGATCAACCCGGTCGCGCTGGCCCGCGACCATGGCTTTTCCCCCATCGAACTCGCTCGCATCCGCCGTCTGCTAATATCCGAGGCGGCGACCCTGCTGAAAGCCTGGCATGACCACTTCGGAACCGAGACCCGGTGAGCGCATTCTCGACGTGCGCTTCGACGAGCACACGATCACCGCCGACCTCGCGGATGGACGCACGATCTCTGTGCCGCTCGACTGGTTCCCGCGACTTCTCGCTGCCACGCCGGAACAGCGAGCGAACTGGCGAGCGTCGGGTGGCGGATTAGGGGTTCACTGGCCGGACGTCGACGAGGATCTCAGCTCCGAAGGCCTGCTTCGCGGCGCGCCAGCGGCGCACCGGTCCGGCGCTGCTTGATGGTCGGCGGCGTCGCGCTCGCGAGCTCCGAACGAATGTCGCGCCCGATGGCGCAAGCGTGTCCCGCGGGTTCCCACCGCCTCGACGACGGGCTGGGCGGTCGTTGCTTCGACGAGACGAATCGTCAGCGCCAGCGCTCGTGTCGGGTCCGGTTCGAGCGGGGACCCGTTCGCCACGCATGCCCAAGAACCGTCGGCCGAACCGTCCGACACCGCCGAGTCCAGATCGCCGACGCCGTACTGATTGATCGTGTTGCTCTCCACCGGCGACTTCCTGGCGGCGGCGCAGTGCCGTACCTTCCTTCTGCTTTCCTCGGTCGTCGGGTTTTCTCGACCGGCGCAGGAGGCACCCGGGAGCTTTCGGACCGCGGCGCGGCCCGGCGTCACGCCGGCGAGGCACTCCGGTCGGGACGCGCGACGACCGGCCTCGGGGGCTCTCGGTCCGCGCGGAGCGAACGACGCTCTTGGTCGGATGCTGAGTGGGCGTTGCCCGGATGCGACGTGGGCGTTGGCCGGATGCGACGTGGGCGTTGGCCGGATGCGACGTCGGCGTTGGCCGGATGCGGGGTCGTTTTCCCCCGGGGGCGACATCGCCGTTGGCCGGATGCGAGCTCGACTTTGCTCGGATGCGACATCGGCTTTGGCCGGATGCGGGGTCGTCTTCGCCCGGGGTCGTCGATTTCGGACCCCTCGTCGCGCTGCGCGTTGCCCTCCGTCAGCTTCGCGTTGCCCTCGTTCAGTTGCGCGTTGCCCTCCTTCGGCGTCTTTCCGGCCGATTCGTGATTCACGGAGGGGTAGCGGGCCTGACGCTCCGAACGTCACGCCCCCGCTCCAGCCGCGCGCGCGCGCCGAGCATGGCGCTTCGCCGGTGACCGTGCGCTGACGTCGGCGCGCGGTCGCGGTGTAGCGTAGACCGCATGGTCGAGCCGCTG
Source organism: uncultured Polyangiaceae bacterium (assembly GCA_964487605.1). Taxonomy (GTDB): domain Bacteria; phylum Myxococcota_A; class Polyangia; order Polyangiales; family Polyangiaceae; genus JAJDAH01. Next base: position 9,701 of record CAZARU010000086.1, on the reverse strand, counting down.
CCCCGACCCACCGCGTCGCCTCACGTGCACCCGCTGGTCGAGCGCGCGAGTCACGCCCACGAGCTAGCGAGTTCAGCGACGAAAGGATCGACCCGATGGTGACTCGACGCGACATCCTGGTGACCGGAGCGGCCATCGCTGGCGGCGCGGCCGTGCTCGCCCAGCCGCGGCGAGCTGCCGCCGCGCAGGTTGACCGGTCCGGGCGGGGCTGGGATGCGTCCTACGCCGGACCGCCCGACGCGAAGCCGCTCGACCCCGGCCAGCCGGGCAAGGACTACCAGCCGGTGATCACCCCGAATGGAGCCGCGCTCCCGTGGAAGGTCGTCGACGGCGTGAAGGTCTACCACCTCGTCGCCGAGGAGCTCTGGCACGAGTTCGCACCCGGCTTGAAGGCGAAGTGCTGGGGCTACAACGGGCGCGTCCACGGGCCGACGATCGAGGCGGTCGAGGGCGACCGCGTGCGCATCTACGTCACGAACGAGCTCATCGCGCCCACCACCATCCACTGGCACGGGATCTTCCTTCCGAGCGGCATGGATGGCGTCGGCGGCTTGAGCCAGCGCGCGATCCGGCCCGGCGAGACGTTCAAGTACGAGTGGACGTTCCGTCAGCACGGAACGTACATGTACCACTCGCACCACGACGAGATGACGCAGATGGCGCTCGGCCAGATGGGGATGATCGTCGTGCACCCGAGGAAACCGTCGCCTGGCTATCGAGTCGATCGAGACTTCGCCATCATGCTGAGCGAGTGGAGCGTGAAGCCGGGAACCTCCCGTCCCGACCCGAACGAGATGAGCGACTTCAACATCCTGACCATGAACGCGAAGTGCTATCCCGGCACGGCACCGCTCGTCTGCCGGAAGGGCGACAAGGTCCGGCTCCGGTTCGGGAACCTGAGCGCGATGGATCACCACCCCATCCACCTGCACGGGCACTTCTTCAAGGTCGTCGCGACCGACGGCGGACAGATCCCGCTGAGCGCCCAGTGGCCCGAGACCACCGTGCTCGTTCCCGTCGGCTCGACGCGCGACGTCGAGTTCAAGGCGGACGCTCCGGGCGACTGGGCCATCCACTGCCACATGACCCATCACGTGATGAACCAGATGGGCCACGGCCTCCCGAACCTGGTGGGCATCAAGGACGCGAAGAAGCTCGACGAGCGCGTCGGCAGACTCCTGCCTGCCTACATGACCATGGGGCAGGACGGCATGGGCGAGCACGGCTCGCACGTCGAGATGGGGATGCCCGTGCCCAAGAACAGCATCCCGATGGTCGGCGCGAAGGGGCCGCACGACTACATCACGATGGGCGGCATGTTCACGATCGTGAAGGTGCGCGAGAAGCTCGCGAGCTACGACGATCCGGGCTGGTACGAGAACCCGCCGGGAACGATGGCCGATCTCGCCACCGCCGAGGAGATGAAGCGTGACGGCATCGCACGCAGTTGAGGCCGTCGTGATCGCGGCAACGCTCGCCGCCACCACGGCGTGCGTGTCCACCGATCTGCGCGCGACCGGCGAGCATCCGGCGAACCCGGCAGCGCCGCGCGCTGGGGTGGAGCTGCCGCCGACGCTCTCGGACGGCTTCGATCCCTACGAGGCGTATCCGGAAGAATCCTCGGGCGGCGCGCACGCGGGCCACGGCGCGCACACGGGCCACGGCGCACACGCCGGGCACGGGAAGAAGCCCGCGCTCGCCGCCGACGCGGGCACCGCCGACGCGGACCCGCACGCCGGTCATGGAGCCACGCCTTGACTCGCGCGATCGCATTCGCTTGTGGCCTCGTCGTGCTCGCGCCGGGTTGCGTTCCGCGCGACGCCGGGTACGCCGACGCCAAGCGGCTCGTCGCCGGTCGGACCGGACACACCGTTCGGTGGAGCAGGCTCGACGGCGGATCCGAGGCGGCGCGGGCCACGCGCGAGCTGCTCGCGAAGCCGCTCACCGCGGAGAGCGCCGCGCAGATCGCGCTCCTGAACAACCCCGAGATGCAGGCCGCGTTCGAGGAGGTCGGCATGGCGCGCGCCGGCCTCGTCGCCGCCCGCCGGATCCCCAATCCGACCGCGGAGGCGGGCCTCGGCTTCAGCCCGGCCAGGGACGAGCCGGACGTGGATCTCGCGGCGACCGTGGACCTGGCCGAGCTGCTTCTCCTTCCGATGCGATCCGGCGCGGCCGGCGCGAAGCTCGACGCGGCCTCGCTGGAGGTGGCGGGCGCCGCGATGGATCTGGCTCTGGAGGCGAAGATCGCGTTCTACCGGGTGCAGGCCGAGCGGCAGATCCTCGAGCTGCGCAAGACGGTGCTGCTCGCGGCCCGGGCCTCGTACGACGCCGCGAAGAGCATGCACGAAGCGGACAACATGACCGACCTCGATCTCGCGAACGAGCGTGCGCTCTACGAGGAAGCGCGCCTCGGCGTGGCGGGTGCCGACGCCGGGCTCGCGGGCGCGACCGAGGAGCTCGCTGCGGTCCTGGGGGTCTGGGGCGCCGGCCCGCGATTCACCGTCGAAGGGCGGCTCGCCGATCCCCCCGACGCGGGACCCGACGTCGCGTCCCTCGAGGCACGCGCGCTCGAGAAGAGCGTCGATCTGGCGGTCGCACGCCGGATGTTCGAAGCCGCCGCCCGGCGCGCGAACTTCGAGCAGACGCGCGGCTGGCTACCGGAGCTCAAAGCCGGCGTCGGAGCGGAGCGCGAGGAGGGCACCTGGGGCGTCGGCCCGGTCGGCGAGATCGAGATCCCGCTCTTCTATCAGGGCCAGGGAGAGGTCGCCGCGGCCGAGGCCGAGATGCGCCAGCACGAGCAGCGCTTCCGCGCGCTCGCCGTGCGCCTCCGCGCCGCGGCACGGTCGGCCTCGGCGCGCTACCAGGCCGCGCGCGATCGAGCCCAGTTCTACCGCAACACGCTCCTTCCCGTGCGCGAGCGGATCCTGCAGGAGACGCAGCTCGCGTACAACGCGATGGGCCTCGGCGTGTTCCAGCTCTTGCAAGCGAAGCGCGATCAGATCGAGGCGGGCCGCCAGTACGTGGAGGCGCTGCGCGACTACTGGATCGCGCGCGCACAGGTGGAGCAGCTCCTCGCGGGGCGGCTCGTGCGCGGCGCAGGCGCAATGCCCGCGCCCATCGGGCCGGCCGGCCCCGACCGGCGTGCCGAGGAACACTGAAGATACGGAGGCAATGAACATGACGAGGACGATGATCTTTCTGGTCGGTGCGACGTTCACCGCCGCGTGCGGCGGATCGAGCGGCAAGGGCGCGGCGCAGCCGCAAGAGGCCGCCGAACCCGCAGCCCCTCGCGAAGCGCCGGAGCCGAAGGAGCCCGCGGGATCCGACGACGATCACGGTAGCCACGAGCACTGAGCGAGAGGCGATGACGAGCGGGTTGCATGCCCGGGGTGCAGCTCTTCGGGCTGCTGCCTCGGTCGGCGTCACGCACGGCGACCGCAGCGCGGCGCGCGACGACGAGCAGGACGCCGACGCGCCTCGCGCGGCGACGCCGAGCAGCGCGATTCGTGGCGCTGACCGGGCAGAACCTTCGACACGCCCATGCTCGCCGGCCCGCCGAACGAGCACCGCCAGTCGCTCGGCGTAGCCAGCGTCGCGGTTCACGGACAGGGAAACGGAATCGTGACCGGCGCGTACGTGACCGGGACGCCGGGGACCTTTCCGAAGCACGCCACGGAGCCGTCCGTCCTGATCACGCAGGTCGTGAAGTATCCGGCGGACACCGCGGCGACGCTGGTTCCGAGCGAGGCGACCCACTTCGGAATCGGCTCGGTCGCGTTGAAATCGTTCACGTTGGTGAACCCGGAGGCCTGGCCGTTCTGCGTGTTGCCCCAGCACCACAGGGCGCCCGTCGAGAGGAGCGCGCACGCGTGCGCCATCCCGCTGGCCACCTGCACGACGGATCCGGGGAGCGACAGGGGTGCGGGTGGTCCGGAGTTGTTCCCCGCGCCGCGACCGAGCGCGTCCAGCGCGTCGTCGCCCGCGCAGAACACGCCGCCAGCGTTCGTGCGCCCGCAGTAGAAGACGTCCCCGCTCGCGACCTGGGCCACGCCGGCGACGGCGGGCACGGGCGCCGGCAGAGTCGCGACGCTTCCGCCGGCAGCGTTTCCCGAGAAGCCCAGGTTGCCGTTCCCGGTGTTCCCCCAGCAGGTCAACGACCCGTCTTGACGCACGGCGCACGTGTGCCGAAACCCCACGTCGACCTGCACCACGGAACTCAGACCGACCACCTTTCGCGGCGGCGCCGTCGGCGTCAGCGTTCCGATGCCGATCTGTCCCACGTCGTTCGCGCCCCAGCACGAGGCCGTGCCGTCGACGTGGCGGGCGCACGCGTGCCCACTCCACGCTGCGACCTGCGTGGCAGGCGCCAGGTAGATGTTCGATGCGCCCACCTGGTATCCGACCCTGAGCGGCGACGAGGATGCCGCGTACGCCCCGTTCCACCCGAGCGCGGCACCGCCGCCTCCCCAGCACCAGGTCGAGCCGTCGCCCCGAACCGCACAGGTGTACGACACTCCCCCGTCGAGGTATCTCACGCCCGAGATGGACGCCTGCACGGGCGTGTTGCTCGCGGTCATCGGCGGCCCGTTTCCGAGCTGACCGTAGGTGTCCATTCCGAGGCACCACACGGTGCCGTCGGTTCGCAGGGCGCACAGGTTCTCGGATCCCGCGTCGACCTGGGCGATGCAGCCGCCGCCCGGTGCCGCCAGCGTGCAGACGCCGCCGCTGCACGAGCCGCTGCACGGTTGACCGCACGCCCCGCAGTTGGCGGTGCTCGACGTCAGGTCGACCTCGCAGCCGTCCGCTGCCGACCCATTGCAGTCGCCCCATCCGGCGTTGCACGTCGCGACGTAGCAGACGCGCGTCTGGCAGACCGCAGTGGAAACGTTGGGGCCCTGGCAGACGGCGCCGCACGCTCCGCAGTGGTTCGGATCCGTATCGCCGTTCGTTTCGCACCCGTTCGCCGGGTTGCCGTCGCAGTTCAGCCAGCTGGAGGTACACGTTCCGAGAGCGCAGGTTCCGGTGCCGCAGCTCTCGGTCGCGTTGGCCAGGTTGCACACGGACCCGCAGGTGCCGCAGTTCGTCAGGGTGGTGAGGCTGGCCTCGCAGCCGTTCACGGCGTTCCCGTCACAGTTGCCCATTCCCGGGCTGCAGGCGCAGGCGCCCGCGCTGCACGTGCCCCCCGGACACGCGGTACCGCCCGGTGCCGGACTCGAGCCACAGGTTCCGGCGCTGCACGCCGCGCTGAAGCAAGGGTTCGGCGGCGGCGGACACTGCGTGGCGGCCGTACACGCGACGCACGTCGCCGTGCTCGGCGCGCAGTACGGCGTCGGTGCGGAGCAAGGAACGGGCGATCCCATCTGACCGCTGGAGGTGCACGTCGCGATCGAGTTGCCGACGCACTGCCGTTCGCCGGGCGCGCACGCCCAGCACGCGCCCGCACCGTTGCACGACCCTCCGGGGCACGGCGCGCCAGCACTCGTGGGAACGACACTGCACGCGTTCGCGACGCACGCGAACCCCGTGCAGGGCCCGGCGGGAACCGGACAGTCGACGACGGACAGGCAGGCGACGCAGCTCCCCGTCGCGGGGTTGCAGCGGGGAGTCGCGCCGGTGCAAGCGCTCTGGGCCACGAAGGTTCCCGAGCTACTGCAGACGAGCGGCACGTCTCCGTTGCAGGTCTTCGAGCCCGGGGTGCACAGGTTGCACTGCCCTGCTCCGTCGCACGCTCCCGCGCCTCCAGCGCACGGCGTACCCGAGGCGAGCGCCGTGGTGGTACAGGTGCCCGTCGGCGAGCAGTCCGCGGTCGCACATTCGTTCGTGGAAGGAGCGCAGTCGGAAGGTCCCAGACACTGAACGCACACGCCGTCGCTGCAGATCGAGTCTGGATCGACGCACGACGGCGAGGCCACCCAGGCCCCTGGCGGTGCGCAGATCTCCGGGGTCGATCCCACGCACCGGCGATCGAACGGTGTGCACTCCGGTCCGCCCGCGTCGGGGATCGTCGAGTCGACACTCGCGTCCGCAGGGCCGCCGCCCCCGTCCACCGACTGCGCGTCGGTCGGGACTCCGCCGGCGCCGCCCAGCCCTCCTTCGCCCGCGCTTCCGCCGGTGGACGCTCCGGCCGAGTTTCCGGCTCCCGCCGTCCCCGCGGTGGCGCCCTGACCGGCGTCACCGGCCGCGGCTCCCGCGCCGGCGCTACCGGCCGCAGCTCCCGTGCCGGCGAATCCACCGGACGCGTCGCCTCCAGCGGCTCCACCCGTGGCCCCGTGTCCCAGGCTGCCGCCGGCGGCCGCGTCCATCTCGACGGCCCTCTCGTCGCTCGAGTCCGCGGATGCCCTGAATTCTGCTCCGGAAGGCGAGCCCTGGCACGCCAGCGCGAGGAGGCTCCAGGGTATGAGGAGGCGCCGTGACACGGTCCGTGGTCCAGCTTGGGCCAGCCGGCGCAATTCCGTCTCGGCGCCGGCTCCTTACGCGACGGCCGCCCGCGAGGCATCCGCGTCGAGCCGCGCGATCGGCGTGGCCGCCTCCATCCGCGCGCGCGACGTGACGAACGCGGCCAAGGCGGACTACGCGTACGGACTCGCCGTGAGGGCGTTCGTGCGCGAGCTGAAGCGCGAGATCGCGGGCAAGCGACGCGGGCGGGAGCGCGCCCTTCAGTCGCCCGCATCGTCGAGGAACGGCCACGATCCACCGTCCTCTTCGCATTTCAGCGGACCGTCGAGCGGGTACAGCGTCGGACAGGCGACGCGGCATCGTGACGGGGAACAGTCCGGCAGCCTGCCCGCGAAGCAACCGCTGACGTCCGTCGAGTACCTCACGCCGACGAGCTCGCCCGTGGACCGCTCGTAGGCGCAGTCGTGGTACCCGAGACTGGAGCCGTGAGACGAGACGACGAGCCCGCAGTCTGGATGGTCGAACTCCTCCCAGGTGTCGCACGACGTGGTGATCGGTCCGGGTGGGGCGCGGTAGCGCGGTGGGCACAGCGTAGCGCCCAGGCTGCACTCGCAGGCGAGGGCCTCCATACCGCCTTCCGGGCACTGCCGCGCGTCACGCGGTTCCGGAGCATCGCCAGCGTCGGAACCGTCGGGGGACACGACCGCGGCATCCCGAACGGCGGATCCGTCCGCGCCGTCCGGGGCACCCGCCTCGCCCGCGGACGCCGCCGCGTCGACCGCGGAGGTCGCACCTCCGTCGACCGCGCAGGCAACGGCAACGACGCTCAGGGACGCCGCGACGGCCAGCGAGCTGGCCCAAGTTGGCACACGAACGTTCACTGCCGCAGTGGCTGCAATGAGTGTGCCCTCGAAGGTTCTGCGGCGTGAGCTTGGGCGGTTGGCTCGAGGTCGTGGGAAGCGGATTCCGGCGGGGTTGAAGGGGCAGTGGGCAGCGCGGCGACGGGGGCGCGGTGGGCGGTCATCGCGCAGGAGCTCGGGCTCGGCTTCGAGATGGTGCGGCGGTGAGTACTCGCGCTGCTTCGTCGTCGAGGAGGTCGATGCCTTCCTGCGCTGCGGGTCGTGCTCGACCTCGGTGACGCCTCGCTCGACGCCGCCGAGCCGCACCGCAAGCCGTGGGCGTGGTTGCGGCGTCATGTGTTCCGGGAGGACGTCACGGTCGGGGCGGCGCGACGTGGTGGGCCTGCCGGGTGGGTTCGCCGGATCGGACGTCCTCTGCGCTTCGACGGATCAGAGGTCCTCTGCGCCGGCATTGGGCGGACCGGAAACGTCACGGCTCCAGCGGCGCCAAATGGCGGCCCGGTGTATCGTAGGACCAGGATGTCGGACGGAAGCGCCATCGAGTGGACGGACGCCACCTGGAACCCCGTTCGGGGATGCACGAAGGTCTCTCCAGGCTGCAAGCACTGCTACGCCGAGACCTTCGCCGAGCGGTTCAGGGGCGTCCCCGGGCACCCGTTCGAGCAGGGCTTCGACCTTCGGCTCGTTCCCGAAGCGCTGGGGCTTCCTCTTCGCTGGCGAGGTAGCCGTAGGATCTTCGTGAACAGCATGTCCGACCTGTTCCACGAGGACGTGCCGACCGAGTACATCGTCCGGGTCTTCGATGTGATCCGCCATGCCGAGCAGCACCAGTTCCAGATCCTCACGAAGAGGGCCGAGCGCCTGGTGGAGGTCTGCTCCGAGATCCGCCTTCCCCCGAACGCCTGGCTCGGGGTGAGCGTGGAGAACCAGAAGTACACGACCCGGATCGCCGACCTCCGAAAGGTGAAGGCGGCCGTCCGCTTCTTGAGCATCGAGCCCCTGCTCGGGCCGGTTGAGAACCTCCGGCTCTCGGGGATCCACTGGGTCATCGTCGGCGGAGAAAGCGGCCACCACGCTCGGCCGATGGACCCGGCCTGGGTCCGCTCGATCCGGGATCAGTGTGCTCGTGCTGACGTGCCGTTCTTTTTCAAGCAGTGGGGCGGCAAGCGGAAGCATGTGACCGGTCGGGTTCTCGACGGTCGAACGTGGGACGAGATGCCGATGGCGCACGCTGGGTGATCGGGGGACGGGGGGCGAAGCATGGTCAGCAGAACCGAGTGCAGGGGCGGGGGCGATACGCTGCCAAACGGCAACTGCACGAATCCCGGTCCGGATGGTCTCCCGGTGCAGTGCGTCGGGATCTGGGCGGTCGACAAGCACCACTACCTTCGGCAATACATCGGGGCGACGAGGGCCGTCCGCAAGAAGTTCCTGGAGCCCCAGGGTCACGGCGGGGCCGGTTTCATCGACATCTTCGCCGGCCCAGGAATGGTCCGCGTGCGGGACACCGGAGACGTTCGGGAGGGAAGCCCGCTCATCGCCCTACACCATCGAGAGGCTCCGTTCTCGAAGTTGATTTTTTGCGACAACGACTCGGACAACGTCGCAGCGCTCCGTACTCGGACTGCTTCGGACGCCGGCCGGGTGGAGGTGATCGTCGGCGACTCGAACAAGATGATCGAGCGGATCGCTTTCGAGAGCCCCGAGTACGGGCTCAACATTGCCCTCGTTGATCCGTTCGCCCTGAGCGCCTTGAAGTTCGCCACCCTTGAACGGCTGGCGAAGTTCCAGAGGATGGACCTGATCGTTCACTTCCCCACGGCCGACATCAAGCGCAACCTGGAACAGAACGACAACACGAAGGCGTGGCTCACTGAAGCCCTCGGTACCTCATCTTGGGTCTCGGAGTTGACCTCGATGACCGATGTCGGTCGTCTGATCGACCTCTTCAAGAAGCAGTTGTCCACGCTCGGCTACGGAAGCCAGCAAGTGCGGTCGGAACCGATCAAGAACAACCAGAACCTCCCCCTTTACTACCTGGTCTACGCCTCGAAGAGCGAGCGGGGTGACGCCATCTGGCAGAGCATCACGAGGAACAAGCCGAGCGGGCAGAGGGGGATGGGGTTTTGACGCAGGACCAGGCTCGCAAGCGACTGTTCGCCGTTGCACGATCCTTGCTCGCATCGATGGGCCGGACGCCAGCCCGCCTCGCGCCCCGCTGGCGACTCCGGTGTGCGCATGACACTCACTGAAGCGTGCTCCCCTAAGCGCCGGTGCGGCACTGGACGTGCTCGCTGCCGTGGAGCCTGCGCGCGCTGCTCAGCTACGACCGGACGCCCTGCGCGCGCGCTCGCCGTGGTCGCGGCGACGCTGCTGGCCCCGTCGGCATGCGGCGGTCGCGCGAGCGCCGGCAGCGGCGGGCGCGCCGGAGCCGGAGGGGCCGCG
>CAZARU010000085.1:4387-29078 GCA_964487605.1 uncultured Polyangiaceae bacterium | reverse complement strand
CGGGTCTTTTACAACCAGAAGCGACGCCACTCGACGCTCGGCTACCTGTCGCCGGCGGAGTTCGAGCGGATTGCGGGACACGCTCATGGCGTTGTCCACCCTTTCGGCGCGTGGTAGAAATCTTGCCTTGACACCGAGGTGGGCGATGAGCGACTTCCGAAGTTCCGAAGTTCCGAAGTTCCGAAGTTCCTGGTGATCGCCGCGGTCGTCCTGGGCGCCGGATGCGGACCGCAACCGCCTGACCGTGCGGAGGTTGGTACGGTCGCGAACGAAGTGGGGAACGGCTTCGATACGGACCTGTTTCCCTATGTCGGATTCCAGGCGACACGCGCATGCAGCGCGGTCCTCATCACGCCGCGCTGGGTCATGACGGCCAACCACTGCATCACGGGTGTGCAGGACCAAGCCCTCGGTTGCATCATCCCCGTAGCGCGGGGGAGTCAATTCTCCCTCGTCGACCAGGACGTGCTGTTCACGTTCCTCCCCGAGGCTGAGCCCGGCGCCGCACTCGACCCGGCAGAACCGACGACCGGGATCCACACACCCGAAAGGAGTGGTGACGTCATCGTCCGGTCGTTCGGCGCGATCGACTCGTGCACCGAGCAGGACGCCGCTCGCGACATCGCGCTGGTGCGCCTCGATAGGCGGGTCCCTCGGCCGACGTTTCCCAAGAATCCGCCGCTCCTCTCCGGCATGACGAGCTGCAACGCGATGAGCGGCGATCGCGTCCAGATCGACGGCGACGTTGTGGAGTTCGATGCGGACTCGTTCGATGGCCGCGTGGTGGGTTACGGCGCCACGGATCCCGACTTTCTGGAGTTCCTCGGCAACGCGGTAGGTATCCGGAACGACGACCTGCCCGGACACCGGAACCAGCGCCACGACGAGGACAACCGCTGGGACCGCGAGGTAGTCGACAGCGACGAGGGGCTCGCGATCTACGAGAACCAGTACGACGCCTTCGAGGAGTACCTCGGTCCGATGCCGGGCGACTCAGGGGGTGCGCTGCTCGCGCGGCTCGATGGCCCGGAGGTTCTCTGCGGGATCACGTCCCGCTTTGCCCCGGCGCTCGACATCACGCTCGTGGGGGTCAATCCCGAGGCGGCGGCGGTCGATTCGCGATCGAATCGCGCGCTCATACGGCAGCACGTCGTCCGCACGGGCATGAACCCGCTCAACGGATTCCTCGAGCGAGAGGGCTTTCACGGGCAGTGCCAGCAGACGTGTCCGAACCCGGACGACGATCCGGACGTCGCGCCGGGGCAGATCGACGGCGACGGCTGGCCGACTTGCTGCGACAACTGCCCCACGGTGCCGAACGAGGATCAGGCCGACAGGGACGGTGATGGAATCGGGGACGCGTGCGACCTGTGCCCCGATCACCCGTCACGCGGGAGCGGCAATCTGAACCAGGAGGCAGAAGTCGCCGTGCACTTTCCGGCGACGGACCCGCTCCTGCCCGACCCGAACGACTTCGAAGCACAGCGCAACCGCATCATCCCCGACGCCTGCGACCCGTCGCCGGTCGTGGACTTCCGCAATCAGTCTCGCGTGATCCCGCTGCTGACGGGGCACCTGACGGACGACTTCTCCGCGCTCCCCCCCGACGTGTACGTGGACGTCGGTGGGGCGGCGTGCACTCCGACGGCGACCTCGGAGTGCGTCGCGAGCGTGAGCAACGAGCTCGACGCGGACCTCTTGTGGACCGCCACGCCGGCGTATCGCGAGGAGCGCGTGGGGACGGCGGCGTTTCCACAACCGGGCGCGTACTCGTTCCGGCACTGCCGTTGTGATGATTTCGACCGCGGGTCCGTGGCGGGACGTGCGCTGTGTCGTCGTATCGAGGACTTCCAGTGCGGCGCCGGGCGCTACATGGCCCTGGGCGACGATCCCCAGTGGGAGGAGATCCCCGTGCGCGAGAGCACGGAGCCGGGCTGGGGGTTCGCGCTCCTGCAGCACGCCTCCGGCGCCGATCGCCAGTTCGGACACGGGTTCGACGATCGCGTCGGGTTCGACTTCCGGTACTCGTGGGACTTCACGAGGCTCCCGTACTGCTTCGACGAGACGGGCATCTTCGGGTGCACCCACTGCACCACGGGCAACTGCGGCAATGGGCACCCGCTCGTCGAGGGCTTGCTCTGGTCGCAGGTGCGCGCCTTCCCGAGCTATCAGCCGGGAACCTCGACGCCGCCGGAGGCGCGGACGGCGAGCCTCTACGGGCGCGGCGACGCCACCGTCACCGTGAACCGCCACCCGACGGGAGCGTTCAGGTCGTTCATGGCATCGTTCTTCTTCGACGAGACGGACGACTTCCTCGTCACCGGCGTTCGCCACCCTTGCCTCGCCGGGCTCACGTGTCCGCCTGGGGGTCAGGGCGACTACCTCATCTTCCGCCCCGCGCCGACCTTCGGGGCCGGGCCAACGGCGTGGGCGAGGCGGGGCGACCGTTGGGGCTTCGCGGACGATGATCCGTCGGTCGCGCCGAGCCTGGTCGGCCTGCTCGGCCGCCTCGGCGCGGGCGAGGAGACGCTCGTGCAGGCGGCCGAGCCGTTGCAGCGCCTGCGCCAGCGCGGCGTCGCACTGCGCGCCGTGACCCTGGACCTCGAGTTCACGCTCGCCTCGCTCGTCGTCGAACGCAACGACGGAAGGCTCGCCCTCGCGCAGCTCTGCGAGGAGCCGCCTTGCGACGTCGCCGACGAAACGGTGGAGAACAGCCGGATCGTACTCAACGCAGAGCATGGGCGGCTCTATTCCGTCGGTGACGGGCATCCGGAGGTCATCGAGCACGTCATCGTCTCGTCGCTGGCGGGCCCGGGCGCCCGGCCTGGCGTCGAGGAGGCGCGCTACGCGATCGAGCAGATGTCGGCGCCGGCGGACGTCGTGGCTGCGACGTGGAACATGGACGATCAGCGTCTGTACGTGCTCGACCGCGTCGCCGGCGGGCTGCGGCTCGCGCGGTGGCGCCACGGCGACGCGGCCTTCGACCCCGTGGCGTTGCTCCCGGCCGCGTACACGAGCTTCGATCGCTTCCACCTGACTCATGGTCCCGAGGGGGATCTGGTGCTCGCCGCGGTCCAGGCAGCCGCCGCACCGGCGGCGGCGAGGACCGTCCTGCTCCGCTTCGCTCTGCACGACTCGGGGACGGGGCTCGTCGGCCTTGGCGGCAAGGTGCTCGGCGCCGCCGCGCTCGTCGAGCCGTTCGTGCTCGAGCGGGCCGTTCAGATCCTGTACTGGGACGCGCTCCGGGCGGAGCCGGCCTATCGGATGGAAGACCTCGGCAGCTTCGGCCCGCTGCCCTCGTCGCTCGCGCCTCGCCTGCTGAGCCGACCCGACTGCGCCGCCGCGACGGCGGCGCCGGCGGAGCTATGGCCCCCGAATCACAAGCTTCAGGAGGTGTCCGTCGCGGGCGTGACCGATCTCGACGGTGACTCCGTCACCCTGCGGATCGACAAAGTCCTTCAGGACGAGGTGCTCGCGGGCGCCGGCACCGGCAGCGCCTCGCCCGACGCGGTGAACGCCGCGGACCGACGCTCCGTGCGGCTCCGTCGCGAGCGGGCGGGCAGCGGCGACGGGCGCATCTACTCGGTCACGTTCACGGCCACCGGCGCGGCCGGCAAGCAGTGCCGTGGCACCGTGGAGGTCTGCGTCCCACACGAGCGGCGCGGCGGCTGCACCGCGGGAGACGACCTCCACGTGTCCACGAAGTCCTGCGCGGAGGGCGGCGCGTGCTCGCCGCCGTGACGCGGCGCTACCGGCACCTCCTTGCCGCGGCGGTGCTGCTCGCAGCGGCGAGGTGCACTTTCCTCCCGGACCCAGACCTCGTCGGCGGCGCCGGCCTCGCGGACGCGAGCGATGGGATCGCGGGCAGCGGGGGGGGAGCGGGCACCGGCGGAGTGGCGGCGGGCGGCAGCGGCGGCATTGCGGTCCAGGGTGACACCGGCGTCTCCGGGACGACAGCGAAGGCCGACGCCGGCCTCCCTTGGTGGGACGATGGCGTCACGGCGTGGCGCGGGATCCCGTGGGCCGAGCCGGGGTGCCTGGCGCGGGCCGCGGTCGAGCCGGAGCGAGCCGTGCCGCCGCTCGTCTGGCACCCGTGCCCCGGGGGACGCGAAGGCTGCCTGCTGTTCGACCCGCACCTCGACATGGGGGACGGCGGGCTGCCGGATCAGTCCGTGATCACGACCTTCACGACGAGCTGGACGCCGGAGGGCTACTGGTTCGGAGTTGGCTACGCGGTCGCTCCTCCGATCGGCAGCGGAGGGGTGATCTCCCGCCGCAGCGTCGTCTACGACCCTGCCGGGAAGCCTGCCTATGTGGTCGCCTCAGCCCTCTTGAACTGCTACGCGGACACGCCCCGGATGGCGCCCACTGGCGGCCGGCTGTGCCAAATCCTTCGCCATGTCCGATCCCAGTCCCTCACGGAGCGCTGGGCGTGCGGCGATCCGGACGAGGTGACGTCCTTCGCCGAGCCGACCTGGGATGCGGGGCCGTTCGGCGGGCAGTACACGCGCTACACCGGTGAACTACTCGGCTTCGGCCTCGGTGGGAGCAACGCGGTCTACGACTTCTCGCAGAAGGCGCTGTTCCAGATGGACGTGCCCGGCGAGAACGAGTGGCAGTGGGATCCGCACTTCTTCGAGGCGTACGCCTTCGCGCCGGCGTCGTTCGCCTCGGGCGCGCTCGACGGCTACCTCTGGATGCGCCCGAACACGATGGTGCCGCTGGTCCGTCCGGCGCCCAGGCTCGTCGCCGACATCTCCGCAGACCGGGACTACCTGGCGTGGATCCTGGCGGACTCGCGCCCCATCGACCCCGGGAGCTGGTGGACGAACCCCGAGCTCTGGGCGTCGCCGTTCTCCACGAACCCCGCCGAGATCCGCCCGCGGCTCGTCGCCCGGCTGAAGGCGAAGACCGGCGAGATCACGAGCGGCATGGGCGGAGGCCACTTCCTCCTCATGACCTCGCCGACGGAGTACACGCTCTACCGCCTCTCGGACGGCGCGGAGTGGCTGCTCCGGGTGCCCGACGGCTACAGCACCGACCGCTTCCTCCACGTCGACGAGCGCGAGGTCATCCACGCCGTGGACAAGACGACGGGCAGCGCCATCGGCATCGTGCGGCAGCGGCTCGACGCGCTGCCGTGAGCATCGAGCCCCGGGGGGATCTCGCGTGCGCACAGGACCTCCGAACCCACGAATGGACCTGATCCGATCCAGTGGGCGCACAGGACCTCCGAACCCACGAATGGACCTGATCCGATCCAGTGGACGGTTTCGTAGCCGTCGTGCTGGTTCTGCTGAGGGGGGCCGGCGCCAACCGCCGCCTGGCGATCCTCGCTCTCGCCCGGGACGTCGTGACCCGGCGTCCCGGGCCGGCCGCCGGCGCCAGCGCCGGCGACCCGTCGCACGCCGGCGTCAGATCTTCTGGAACGACGTCACCGTGACCGTCGTCGTGGTCATGGTGAAGACGCACTCGTAGCTGTCCGTGCCGTCGCTGATCACGATCGTGACCTGGGTCCCCGTGGGCAGATCGAGCACGCCGGTGGCCCCGGAAGTCCCGGCCGTCGTGCTGACCACGCTCCAGTTCGAGAGCACGAACGCCGCGCTCCGGCCGTTGCTCCCGTCGTGGGAGAACGCCAGCACGCGCCGCTCGGCGTAGGGCTCGCACGCGTGGGGTCCGTCGCTGTACGAGTTCGCGTTCGACGTCCCGGGCGCCAACTCGGACGTCGTGCGCTTCCTGGCGATGGCGGCGCGTGGAGACGTGCCCCAGGTCGGGATGTAGCCGCGTAACGGCGCGGCGGCTCGCGCCTGGTCGCCGCAGCGTCAGTCGCGCGCGGCCCCATCTCGCGAATCCGCCGTCGCCGCCGCCGTCCGCCAGAACTCGATGGCCTCGTCGAGGTAGATCTCGCGCGAGCCGTGCCCCGTCGGGTGCTCTGCGACGCGCACGGGCCAGCCCGCCCGCTCGAGGAGGCGCGCGAGGGCTCGTGCTCCGTCGCCCACGGAGTCGTACTTTCCGAACCCGACGTAGAAGGGGCGAGGCGGCAGCGTCGCGAGGGCCGCGGTCGCGTAGCCGGCGCCCCCGGAGAACGCCCCGAACCCGTCGGCATCGAGATCGCCGTGCAGGGCGATCCCCGCGGCGAACCAGGCGCCGGCGGACGAGCCCGCCACGTACACACGCCGGAACGCGATCCCCGTCGCCGCCTCGAAGGCGGCCCGCTTGGCTCGGACCTTCTTCACGAAGCTTTGCCCGCGCGCGACGTGGAGCGAGCGGGACGTGGGCCAGCTCCACCACCGTTCGACGCCCTTGGGACCGTACCCCTGTTCGCCGCGGGGGAGCAGCGCCGCGACGCCCGCGCGTCGCGCCGACGACGAGACGACGCGCGCGAGCGCCGTCTTCTGAACGCTCTCGCCGGAAGGGGGGACGATGCCGTGCAGGTAGAGGACGAGCTCGGTGGTCGGCGCCTCGGGCAAGAAGAAGCACGTCTCGTCGTCGAGCGCTCGCAGATCACCGGTGCACCAGTCCGCCGTCCGGGTGGGGAGAGCGTTCGGCGGCCACGCCGCGCCGGCCTCGGGCGTGGCCGGCTCCGCGGCGGTGTCGGCGGTTTGCGTGGGCGTGGCGTCGGCGGGGCTCGGCGACGCCGCCGCGCGTGGCGCGCTGGCCTGTTCCAGGCTGCGGATCGGCCGCGCCCCCGCGGGATCTCGGGGTGCGGCGCAGGCGACCATGCAACCCACGCCGAGTGCGAGCGTGCCCGAGCGCACTACGTGCCCCCGTCGGCGCGCAGCGCGCGCGCCCGCACGCGCGGGTCGTACACCTCGAACGCGCGGTCGATGACGAGGGTGCCGTCCACCAGCACGCGGACGTTCCACACGCCCAGCGGATCGCCCGGCTCGAACGTCAGCGTCTGGTCGAGCCGCGTCTGGTCCGGGCGGATGACGCCCTCTCCGAGCTTGACGAGTCGTCCCCGGCCCACGAGCCCGTGCTCGTCACGGACGCCCTTCGTGTGCCCCGGCATGTCGATTTCCCAGCGCAGCGGCACGTCCCGGCCCGCGTGGGAACGCAGTTCCACGCGGAAGCCCAGTGTCTGCTTCGCGCGGTCGAGCTCGAAGGGGATCTGCTCGCGCTCCTGAACCTGGCCCCCGAAGAACACGCCGAACTCCGCGCTTCGGACCAGCGGATCGCGGTCATCGTCGCGCTGCGGGCAGCCTGCGAGCGCCGCGACGAACGCGGGTGCGTAGCGGAGCCCGTGCGCCCGTCGGGTCCGGGGCGTCACGTTCGGACCCCCTCCGCCATCCGCGCGAAGTCTTCCACCGACAGCGTCTCGCCTCGGGCGTCGAGGTCGATCCCCGCGCCCGACGCGCGATGCTCCAGCGCGGGGCGATCCAGTCCCAGGACACCGGTCCACGCGTTGCGCAGCGTCTTGCGTCGCTTCTGGAAGGCGGCGCGCACCAGGGCCCGAAGCTCCTCGGTCTCCAGGGCGAGCGGCGAATCGCGTCGCTCGAGCACGACGACGGCGGAGTCCACCTTCGGCACCGGGAAGAAGGCGCCGCTTCTCACCACGGCGTCTCTCCGAACGTCGAAGGCAGCTCGAACGAACACCGTCAGCGCACCGTACTCGGGCGTACCGTGTTGCGCCACGAGGCGCCTGGCGACCTCGAGCTGCACGAGGAAGACCGCGCGCGTGATCCGCGGCGCGAGCTGGGTGGCCTTCCGAAGGAGCAGGCCCGTGATCGCGTAGGGCAGGTTGCCGGCGAGGACGTGGGGTGCCGGCCCGGCGAACTCCGCCGAGAGATCGAGATCGCGCGCGTCGGCGTGCCGAAGGTCCAGTGCGCCTCGATCGATGGCTTCGGAGAATCGCTCTCGCAAGAGCGGTACCAGATCGCGGTCCCGTTCCACGGCCACGACGCGCGCCGCGCGCTCGAGGAGCGGCTCGGTCAGCGCGCCGAGTCCCGCACCGATCTCGAGCACGGTGCCCCCCGGCGGCGTCGTGGCGAGCTCGGCGATGTGGCGAGCGCGCGCAGCATCGGTCAGGAAGTTCTGTCCCAGTGCCTTCTTCGGGAAGAGACCGCGAGCGCTCAGGACGGCTTTGGGAGAGGTCGCCGAGGTCACGCCGCGGGCGACTCCCGGTCGCCGGGCGGAGGCGGGGCGATGGACGCGGATCGCGCGGCCGACGCGGGCGACCGGCGCGGGAGGCGGTCGATGGAGATCCCCAGTCGGCGCAGCGCGCGGGTCCCTCGCGCGCCGGCGACGCGCAGCCTCTCGTTCATGGCTGCCGACACGACGGCGGCCATGGGGGAGGCGGAGACGCTCGCCTCGGGGCGCTCGACCATGGGTACCCACCGCAGATCCAGGCGTCGTCGCGGGAACGACGACAGCGCCGCGTCGAGGGATGCACGGGTTGCGAGGTCGGGCAGGGGCGACCAAACGTACGCGACGCTGGCGCGCGGGCGCTCCTTGACGACCTTCGCGAGCGCCGCCGCGAGCGTCCTGTCGGTCTTCGGGCGGTCGGGTTCCGTTCGTGCCGGTGAACCGAGGCCGAACGCCGACAGGTACCGTCGAAGCACCTCGTCCTCTCGGCCGACGCCCTTGACGTCGAGCGGCGGAAACGGGGCGCGTTGCGTCGCCTTCTCCGCCCTGCGGGCGAGTCGCTCGAGTTCGGTGGGACGGACACGCGCCGTCGCCGCCGGGTCGAGCGGGCGCAGGTGCTCGAACACGCGCAGCGCGACGTCGGCGTCGTCCAGATCGCTCCGGTCGTGGTCCAGAGTGGCGGTGCTCGAGATCAGCGCGTCGTGGATCTTGGCGAGGTGCGCGACGCCGCCGTCCGGTGGCAGCCACGCGAGCGTGCGGGCGCCGAGCACGCCGAGCCCCACGCGGTCGCCGCGCGCGAGATGCCTTCCGGCGACCGACGCGACCTCGTCGATGGCTCGATCGAGGGGGGCCTCCCCGGGAGCGCCGGACCAGAGTTCGACCGAGGCGTCCAGGAGCAGCCAGACGACGTCGCGCTCCTCGAGCTCGTGGTCGCGGACCAGCAGCGTTCCTCGACGCGCCGACGCCTTCCAGGCGATCTTCTTGAACGGGTCACCGGCCTGGTGCTCTCGCAGCTCTCGCAGCTCGTACCCGTCTCCCGAGAGAGGTCCCGGGCGGCCGGCATCGGCCGTCATCCGGCTGCGTCCACCCCTGGCGCTGCGGCGCAGCGACGCCCACGAGCGCGGCATCACCTCGATGCCCGCCGGGTTGGCGAAGGTGAGCGGCACCTCGAACAGGCCCGGGCTCCCCTGGACCTCCAGGGAAAGGCCGTGCACGCCGTGACGGCCCACGCGCGAGGCGGTGATCTTCACCGAGACCAGGAGTCGGCCACCGGCGGGCACCTCCCCCTCCTTCGGGTCGAGCGTCACGTCGAGCAGCGGCGAGGCGATGGCGCGGAGCGCCACGTAGCGCGCGGCGCGCGAGTCGCGATTGCGCACCTCGGCCTCGAGCTCGACGACTTCGCCGCGCCCGGCGCGGACCAGGCGCCGATGTCCGCGCCACAGCATCTCGAAACCCGCCGCCCGGATGCGTGCGACGCCCACCAGCGTCACCGCACGCGCGATGGCCAGACCGAGCAGGAGGGCGCTCCCCCATGCGAGGACCGCCGGCTGCTGCACGACGAGCCCCAGGGTCACCGTCAGCATCCCGCCCACGGCGAGGTCGATGGCGGAGCGCGTCGGGTGGATCTGCACGGCGGTCCTAGCGGCGAACGGCGGGCGGTGCGTCCGCCGCGTCGCAGAACGCGCTCTGGTTGGCGCGGCAGAGCTCCCGCGTCCGCTCGACGAGCGCCTTCGCGGTGGCCTGATCCGGCGGCACGCCGCGCCCGCGCTCGTAGAGCACCGAGAGCGAATAGCAGGAGCGCGCGTTCCGCTCGCGGCACTCCTCGGCGTAGAGGACGACCGCCCGGCGCAGGTAGCCGAGGGCGCGGTCGGCATCCGGCGAGACACCGTCGCCTTCCTCGTAGAAGCGGGCGGCGCGCAGGCACCGATCCGCCGCGCCGCGCGCGCAGCTCTGCTCGTCCTTCCGGATCAACTCCAGGGACGCGCCGAGCGCGATCGCCGCGGGGTCGGGCGTGGCGGTCGAGGGCCTCGCGCCGTCGGCGATCGGTTCGAGCGGCGCGAGCGGCGTATCGAGCGCCGACGGGGCGGCAGGAGCGGGCGCCTGCTCGACGGCGCGAGCGATCTCGACGGCCGAGCGGAAGGGACGCTCGGCGGTGGCGGGCGGCGTCGCGCGCGTCGATGCCAGGGCGAGCGTGCCGCCCGCGATGGCACCCACGGCGACGGCGAGCAGCGTCCTCGGGTTCGCGTGGCTCACGGCGCGCCCTCAGACAGGCCGCACGGCTCGCCGATACCCGACCTTGGCGAGTGCGTCGTCCACCACGGCATCGCGCGCGCGGGAGTCGCCCTCGAGGTCCGGCACGAGGATCAAGCGGTGGCTGATCACGGGCTTGGCGACGTGACGGACGTCGTCCGGGGTGAGGTACGGCCGTCCACCGATGACCGCGTGCGCCTTCGCGGCGCGAAGGAGGCTCAGTGACGCTCGCGGTGAAGCGCCGAGCACCACGCGCTCGTGCCCGCGGGTGAAGGACGCGAGGTTGACGGCGTACTCGTAGAGGTCGTCGTCGACGTGCACCCGCGCTGCAATCGACTGGAGCTGCAGGACGTCGCCCGCCTCGAGCACCGCGGACGGCTCGGGTGCGGTCACCCCGTGCGCCCGGAGCATGGCGACCTCGTCTCGCGCGGACGGATAGCCCATGGTGACGCGCACCAGGAAGCGATCGATCTGGGCCTCCGGAAGGGCGTACGTGCCTTCGAGGTCGATCGGATTCTGCGTTGCGAGCACGAAGAACGGGTTCGGCAACTCGAAGCGGTCGCCCTCGATGGTGACCTGTCGCTCCTGCATGGCCTCCAGCAGGGCGGACTGCGTCTTCGCCGGCGCGCGGTTGATCTCGTCCGCCAGGACGACGTTCGCGAAGATGGGGCCCGCGCGCAGGCTGAAGCTGCCGTCCCGGGGGCTCAGGACGTAGGTACCCGTGATGTCGGCCGGAAGGAGGTCGGGCGTGAACTGGATGCGTCGGATGGAGCATCCCAGCGTCTGCGCGAACGCCTTGACCAGCGTGGTCTTGGCGATGCCCGGTACGCCCTCCAGCAGCACGTGGCCACGCGCCAGCAGCGCGACGAGCATCATGTCAACGGCCGCAGCGTCGCCGATGTACACGCGCGTCGCCTGACGCCGAACGCCATCCAGCCGCTCGCGCGCGGCCTCGATCTCGTTGACCTCGAGCGCCGACGTCACGAACGGTCGCTCCTTCGCTCGTCCAGCTCGGCGAAGATGGCGTCCATTCGCGCCCTCGCGGCGGCGACGGCCCGTTCGGTGATCCTGATGGGCTGCGATGCCGCCACGGCGGTCTCGGCCTCGGTGAGCTCGCGGTACATGTGGGTCAGCTCGTCGGAAGTGCGCCGACTCAGGGCGCCTTGTCGCATGATCTCGGCCCGAAGCGTATCCCATGCGGTTCGCGCGTCGAAACCCAGGCGCAGGGCAAGGCCCTCCTCGAGGGCGGCCTTGAGCTCCAGCATCACCAGCGCTCGGTGCGTCGTGGGGGCGGCGAGCACCGCGGCGCGTCCCGCGACGCCGCCCTGTGCGACCAGGGGCGTCGCACGCGCGAAGCGCGGCAGCGCGCGGGGGTACACCCGGCCCGTCGTCACCCCGACCCACACGACCGCGCCCAGGGCACAGAGCGCGGCGAGCACGATCGCCAGAAAGTCGGGCAGCCCGGTCCGACGCACGTCCGCGAGGAACTCTCTGAAGCCGTCGAAGTAGTCCGCGATGTCGCCGAGCAGCGTCCCCTCGCCGCCGACGCGCCCGGCCTGATCGAAGTCGTTGGCGACGAGGAAGAGGCGTCCCCCGCGCTTTCCCCAGGAGTCGTCCTCGACCAGGTAGTCGACGACGCCCTCGGCGAACGCGCGATTGCCCGGGTAGCGCATCATGAGATTGATGACCGCCGAAGGGTCTCCCATGGCGAAGAGGCGACCCTTCTTGACGATGATGCCCGTGACGGCGAGGGTGGCGTCGGGTTCGCCCACCGCGGGGATGCGCAGCACCGGAGTCAGGTCGGGGTGCAGCAACGCCGTCGGGTGATTCGTGACGAGCTGCTGGACGCCCGCGACGACGGGGTGCCGGCCGTGCTCGTAGCCGGCGATGCGCTGGACCGCCGGAAACGCGATGGCGAGGTTGGCGTTGCGGCGCAGGGTGCGGCCTGGCCGTAGGGGCGCGGGGACCCGGCGGATCTGGAAGCGCTCGAGAAACGCGGCGCCTTCGCCGTAGTCGTCCAGCAGCGCGATCCGGCCCCCATCGCGGAGGAACGCGCTCGCTTCGTCGTACTCGAGCGAAACCTTCGGATGCAGCACCAGAAGCCCGTCCCCCGGCTCGAGCTCGGACCAGTCGAGCCGGGCACGAAGCTCGACGCGGTTGCGCCCGAGTCGCTTGCGAGCCACGTCGAGCAGCTCGCTCGTGCCCTCCCACGTCGTGTCGTTGTAGTCGAACGCCGCGAGCGCCACGCGCGGCTGCGCCCACGACGCGAGAACCGCGCACGCCACGACCAGGACGCGGAGCGCTCGCATCGTCCGAGAGATCTAGTACCACGCGCCGGAAGTGCCTATCGGGTTTGGATGGGCGTGAGCCGGCGCGGGACCAGGAGAGCCGCGGAGCAGCCTTCTCCGTGGTGACGCGGCCGGATGGCGTCCGCCGCGCCTCCCGGCTAGACCTGCCCCGGCTCGATCGCCCGACCCTGCACACCGTGTCCCACGCCGACGTAGTTCCGAGCTGGAAGGGCCGCCTGGCGATCGCATGTCGCAAGGCGCTCAACGAGCTGCTCGTCGGTGTCGATCAGGAGCGAGACTTCCTGCCGAGGCTCTCGCGGGAAGCGCAGCGGCACCACACCGAACCGCTGATAGCGACGGCCTGGTACGCGGAGCGTGAGGCGTCGGAGATCGTCGAGGCGGCGGCCGCGGTCCTCGGTAGGCCGGTGTACGACGTCGCGCACGACGTGGGTCGGCGCAGCATGATGCATCAGTACGGCGGTCTGGGAATGGCGGTGGCGAGCGTCCTCGTCACGCCGCGGCTCGTCGTGCGCTACGCGGGGGCGAACTGGAGCAAGTTCCGCAACAACGGGGCGCTCCACGCGGAGCTCCGGGAGCCGGGTCACATCGTCAACGTGCTTCGCGGCTGGCAAGGACACTCTCCGGCCCTTTGTCGGGGTACCTGGGGCGCCATCGAGGGGATCTGGGCGAACATGCGCTGGGTGCGCAACACGAGCGTGCGTCGCAGCGCCTGCGTCAGCCTGGGCGCCCCGGAGTGCAGCTTCGAGGTTCGCTACGACTCGTGACGCGCCCCGCGGCGCACACGCTCAAAGATCGAGGATGATCACGCCTCGCTCTGGCTCGTCGTCCTTCTTCTTCTTCTCGCCGTCGTCCCTCCGTGGCCGATCGCGGTCGAGGGGGAGTTCCAACCTCGGCTGCTCGGCGTCGCGGCGGAGCCGCTCTTCTTCCTCGCGGCGCCGAATCTGGTCGATGATGAACGGCGGGAGCATCGGGTCTGGACTCCGGAGCGGATACGGACGACGGCACCAGGCAATGTAGTGGGCGGTCCCAGGGGGTCAAGTTCGGCGGCGGATTTTTCCAGGGGAAGTGCACGCGGTGCGCCGCCGACGCGGCCTGCGCGCGGACGCGATCCGCGGCCTTTTCCACCGCAACGCCCGCGAGCCACGCTCCTGGCGACGCCTTCACGGAAGGACCCGGCGCAGGGCATGACGCTCGGCGCCATCGCGGCGCCCCGAATCGGACCGCCGCCCGGCTCAGAGCCGATTCTTCAGCTTGGCCAGCAGGGTGAGCGCGTCGAGGGGTGTCATGCGGTCGAGGTCGGTCGCGCGCAACGTCTCGAGGACGTCGAGGAACTCCGCGGGAGCCGCCGGTCCCGCGAACAGATCGAGCTGTCCCTGGGCCGCTCCCAGACGTGGCGGCGTGTTCGTGCCGCCGCTGGGCGCGCCCGCGCCTTCGAGAGTCGCGAGGACGGCTCGCGCGCGCGCCAGGACGCTCTCCGGCAGGCCGGCCAGCCTCGCGACGGCGATGCCGTAGCTCCGGCTGGCGGCGCCGCGCGCGAGACGGTGCAGGAACACGACTTCGTCGCCGATCTCCCGCGCCGCGACGGAGGTGTTGACCACGTGCGGCGATTGGTCCGCCAGGGACGTGAGCTCGTGATAGTGCGTCGCGAACATGGCGCGACATCCGATGGCGACGTCCAGGTGCTCCGCCACGGCCCATGCGATGGCGAGCCCGTCGAACGTGCTGGTCCCCCGTCCGATCTCGTCCAGGATCACGAGCGACCGCGGGGTCGCGCCGGCGAGGATCGCCGCCGTCTCCTTCATTTCGACCATGAACGTGCTGTCGCCGCGCGCGAGGTCGTCGCTCGCGCCGACGCGCGACAAGACCCGGTCCACGATGCCGATGCGGGCCGATGCCGCGGGGACGAAGCTCCCCGCCTGCGCGAGCACCACGATGAGGGCAACCTGGCGAAGGAGCGTGCTCTTCCCCGCCATGTTGGGGCCGGTGACGATCCAGAGCCGCTCCCCGCTGGCCTGCAATGACGTGTCGTTGGGCACGAAACGCCCGGCGGCAGCCAGCCGTTCGACGACCGCGTGCCGACCGTCCACGACATGCAGCACGTCGGAGTCGTCCACGGTCGGCCGGCAGTAGTCGAAGCGGTGAGCCACCTCCGCCAGGGCCACCGAGACGTCCCAGCGCGCCAGCCTCGCCGCCAGATCCGCGACGCGGCCGCTCGCCTCGCGCGCTCTGGCCACCAGGTCCGACAACAGCGCGAGTTCGCGCTCACGGTGGCGCTCTTCGGCCGAGGCAATCTTCTCTGCGAGCTCGTCCAGGTCGTCGGTGGTGAAACGCTCACCGGTCGCGACGGTCTGCTTGCGCCTCCAGGTCCTGGGAGCCCTCGAAGCCTGCGTACGGCTCACCTCCACGTACCAGCCGAACACCCTGGTGAACTTCACCTTGAGCCCCGAGATCCCCGTAGATTCGCGGAGCGCGCTCTCGAGGGCGACGATCCGCTCCGTTCCCGAGCGCTTCAGCTCGCCGTACTCGTCGAGCTGCGCGTCGAAGCCGTCGCGAAACACCGCGCCCTCCTTCGCGAGCACCGGCGGGCGTTCCACCAGGGCGCGCTCGAGCAGCCCCCGGAGGTCGGTCACGACGTCCACCGGGGGCTCTGTCGTTCCGGGTAGGCCGAGCACGTCGCGCTCCGCGGCGCTGTCCGTGTCGGACAGCACTGACACCACCCTGGCGGCCGCGCCGAGACCGTCGCGAAGCGCGCCGAGGTCTCGCGGGGTGGCCTCGCCGAGGGAGGCGCGAACGGCGAGCCGCTCGAGATCTCCGACGCTCGCGAGGGCCTCGGCGACCGCCCCCCGGAGCGCGGAGTGGATGACGAAGTGCTCGACGGCGTCGTGTCGCCTACGAATGCGCTCGACGTCCACGAGCGGGGCCAGGAGGCGTCGTCGCAGGAGCCTTGCGCCCGGGGGCGTCCGCGTCTCGTCCACGACGGCCAGCAGCGTCGCCTCTCGACCCCCTCCGGACGAGCGGACGACCTCGAGATGGCGTTCGGCGGTGGCGTCGAGCGCGAGCCTGCGGCTCGGCTCCCACACGCCGATGCGCCGCACGGGAGGCGACGTCCCCGGCGTACAGTCCCGAGCGAAGCGCAGCGTCCTGGCCGCGGCGAGGCGAGCTTCGGGCGTGAGCTGCCGCGCATCGGCGGCCAGCGCGCCCAGCGCCTCCTGGACGTCGGCGTCCGCGAAGGGCGGGTCGACCCTGACGGGGGTGCGCGGAAGCATCTGCTGGGCCGCGCCCAGCGCGTCCTCTCGACTGACCAGGACCTCGCGTGGCGACGCCCTGCCGAGCTCGTCCATCGCGACCACCGAGTCCGAGACCGTCGCGACCCTGAGCTCGCCGGTGGACAGGTCCAGGAGCGCGACGGCGGTCCGCGCGTCCCCCACCTCGACGGCGGCCAGCCAGTTGTTCACCGTCGCTTCGAGGTGATCCGCGTCGGTCACGGTGCCCGGCGTCAGCACGCGCACGACCTGCCTCGGGACGATGCCCTTGACCTTCGAAGGGTCGGCCATCTGCTCGCAGATGGCGACCTTCTGCCCCATCTCCAGCAGCCTTCCGACGTACCCGTGCGCCGCGTGGTGCGGGACACCGGCCATCGGGACCTCGTCGGGTTGTCCCTTGTTGCGGCTCGTGAGCGCAATGTCGAGGAGCCGCGCGCCGAGCACGGCGTCGTCTTCGAACATCTCGTAGAAGTCGCCCATCCGGAAGAAGAGGATGGCGTCCGGATACGCTCGCTTCGCGGCAGCAAACTGCTGCATCACGGGCGATTCTCGGGCACTCCCCTTCCGTCGAGGCATCGAGCCGGCTCAGAAGAAGACGGCCGAGACGCTGATGGAGTCCAACCGCAGGAGCGCGAGCCCTTCCGATCGCGCGTCGACGATCGCCACGCGCCCGAGGGTGGGAACGAACATCATCGATTGCGGAGAGACGTCGGCGGTGCGGCCGGCCAGATTCGCGGCAAGGGGGCGAAAGCCGCCGACGACCTGCCAGACGAAGCTCATGTCACGCTCGCTT
Organism: uncultured Polyangiaceae bacterium; assembly: GCA_964487605.1. Classification (GTDB taxonomy): domain Bacteria; phylum Myxococcota_A; class Polyangia; order Polyangiales; family Polyangiaceae; genus JAJDAH01. The sequence goes on along the minus strand of CAZARU010000085.1, from coordinate 12,378 downwards.
CGGCGTGGAACGACGGGTTGCCCGGGCTGCTCGGGCTTCTTCGACCCGCGATAGATCGCGAAGCGGTGCGTCAGGTTCGAGAAGATGCACGGATGCCCGGGATTCGACAGCAGCTCGTCCGGCGAGGTGATCGTGCAGATGCCTCGCGCAGGCGTGGAACCCGCCTCGGGAAGGACGATCTCTTCGGGGACCGGTCCGCCCACCGCCGGCAGCCCCGCGTCGGTGCTGGAAGCGCCACAGTCGCCCGCGCAGCTGACCTCGTAGGCTCGGCTGTTCAGGAACTGCTTGATGGGGTTGCAGTCGTGGATGCAGCGCTTCTTGCCCCGCGGCCCGGCAGTCGCATCGGCGACGATGTCGTGCCGGAAGCCGCCCGCGCTCCCGGTGACGGCCCACTGGTGGCCGACCCTCACGCGGTAGGACACGGCGGTCGGGAAGCAGCACTCGTGGAGGTCGATGAGGCGGTCGCGGTCCGCCGCCGTCGCGAGGGCCCGCCGAGGTTCGAGCACCAGCTGGTCCTGATACGCCTCGGTGACGAGCCAGTCGCGGCTGTCCGTGGGCGCCTCCGTGTTGCCGAACTCCGTGCGACACGCCAGGAACGACTCCGACGGGTTTCGGGCGCCCCCGCAGGACGCGCCGACGCCCCCGCGCCAGTAGCTGTCCTTCTCCGAGAGGAGCGGCTGGGTGATCTGCACGTAGTCGGCGTGTCGCCGGGCGAACACATTGAGCCGATTCGACGGCACGCCGAGATCCCGGCCGACCCGCTTCGTGGCCTCCAGATCCTGCACACCGCGCCCGCAGAAGGACGCTCCGGAATCGAGCAGGCCCTCGAGGCGCGGGTCGGTCGTGCGCAGGGTCACGATGCCTGCGGACCGCTGCCCGACGACCTCACCCTCGTAGGTTGCCGCGAAGTCCTCTTCCGCGGCGAACGCGCGCGGCTCGTTCCAGACCAGCGACACCGAGCTGTCCTCGGCGTCGATGGGCGAGACGCGCAGCGTCTGCTCGGAGTCGCCATCCGCAAGGAGCAGCTTGGTGCCCACGAAGAGTCGGGCGGCCGAGCGTGGGAGATCCGTCCCGTTGTGGACGGCGAGCATCTTGGGGTTCGCACGGCCGTCCGTGGTCTGGTCCGTCGCGAGGGTGGCGCCGTTGTACTTGAGGCGCGGCATCGAGCGCAGACCCGGGGCGCGCACGCCCGTCGCCGACGACGTGAGCGTGAACGTCGCGGAGCGGGTGCGATGGCGCTGTACGGTCTGGCAGCTCACCTCGCCGGTGACCGTCGGTGAGCCCTCCACGGTCTGGTCGTCCGTGAAGTACGACGGCGCGTCCGTGTCCGTGCAGCCGCGGTAGTCCTCGCCCGAGAGTCCCGGCACGCTCGGCTCCAGGGGACGCCTGCAGGGCGCGTCGTAGTCGTCCACGTCGATGAACGCGAGCTGCCCGCTGCGCAGCAGCACCAGCCCGAAGACGCCGCGAAGCTGCCCGGGCCTGGCGCCCCGCGAGAGGTCCGACGACGGGCGGTGCTTGGCCGCCGGAGCGTCCGGGCTGGCGACGCGAGGATCCGGTTCGCAGGCCTCGCCGATGAGCGCGACTCCCGTCGTCGGGTCCACGATGGGCAGGTCGCGGCGGACGAAGTCGAGATCCACGGCGGGGGACGAGAACGCGATGCGGTCGGGTGCCTCGAACGGAAGGCGCGGCGCCCGCGGGCGCACGATGGGCGTGCGCTCGCCCGAGCCCTCGCTCACGTCGAAGACCATCACGCTGCCGTCCGTCTCGTCGATGGCGTAGGCGAAGCGCTTCTGGTCGGTGGTCAGAGGCGACACGGCGACGTCCCGCGTCGTGACCGTGCGGCCGGGATCGGCCCAGCTCGCGGGGAGCAGCGGCGGTTGCTCGACCACGCTGCACGGGTCCGAGACGTCGAGGACGTGAACGACGGGCGCGCCCCGATCCGCGAGATAGAGCCGGTTGCCATCGAGATGCCCGCCCGCGGGGAACACGACGGGCGTCTCCGGGGGCCCGTGGTTCTGCGGCGTGGGATCGCATCCGGGCGCCACCAGATCCGGTGGTGCGACCTGCCGCGGCAGAGACGCGGGGAAGTCGGCGCGCAGGTCCACCCATCGCTCGACGGGGCAAGCGTCGAAGCTCCCGGGTACGCGGTCGAGCAGGCGCTGCGCGTCGATGATCGCGATCTTGCCCTCCGACGGCATGACGGCGGCGATCTTGTGGCGCCCGTAGGCGGACTCGAAGGAGAGGTCGGCGCGGCACTCGTGCTCGATGGGCTCGGGCTCGACGGGGGCGGGGGCGTCGCAGCTCGCCCGGTACGCGCCCGAGCCGTCCTTGGCTCGGTCCATGAGGACGAACAGATCCCCTGGCGGGCTCGGCAGCGAGCAAGCGGGCCACGAGGTGAGGTCCCGCGCGGGCGGGCGGATGCACTTCGTGGGCAGCGCATAGATCCCCTCCCGGCCGGCCGTCGCGTCCCCCACGAACGTCGCGGCGCCGCCGGGAGTGGAGACGATGTCCCGCGGCGTGGCGCCCACGGGAAGGAAGTTGAACCCGGGCGTGGAGGGGTCGAAGTCCACCACCGTACCGAACCCGAGGTCTACGATGGCGATCTCACCGGTGCGCTCCTGGGTCACCAGCGCGTGCACGCGCTTGTCCTCGTCGAGGAAGCCGACGCAGTCCTCCATGGTCCGACCCGGATTCCCCGTGTCATCGGCCGTGGCGACGCAGACGAACGCGACGTCGCCGCTCTGCGCCAGGGACCTGAGGGGGACGGCGATGGGCTCTTCCTGGCACGCCACGGCGCCGAGCGACGCGCCGAGCAGGAGGGCGATCGAGCGGTTCACTTCGAGGCCCTCGGCGGCTGGGGGCTTCCGAGGCTCGCGATGATCGTTCCGTAGGTCCGGCGGTGGCGACGGTCGAGGTCGATGACACCGACGTAGGAGTCGGTGAAGTGCCCCACGTAGGCCAGGCCACGGGGCGCGTAGGCCTGCTTCACGACGGCGCCGCTCGCATCCGTGACCGCGGGCGTCGCGGTCTCCACCGCGAGGGCGTGCGGGCCCCGCCCGGTGGTGATGATCGTCTCCACCTCCCGCGTGAAGGGGTGAATCACGTAGATGGCCCGGGAGTCGAAGCAGACGACGAAGACGCGGCGGGCGGGCGCTCCGTTCTCGTCGAGGACGTCGCCGACGACGACGCGCGAGGGCCCGAGCGGGAGCGGCACCGCGTCGGTGAACCGAGGGAGATCGTCGCTGGACGTTTCGCTCGAGTTGGTCCGGGTATGACCGACGAGCAGCGAAGAAGGAGCTCGATTGGCGACGTAGACCGCCAGGGGCAGGCCCGCGCAAGCGCGCTGGCACCCGCGCAGCTCTTCCGTCGGGACGCGCCCGTGGTCGTCCTCGCAGGCGGACTCGCAGGCGAGGCGCTCGGACGGGTCCAGGGTGATTCCGCGGGAGTCCGTCCCGATGGAGTTGGTGCCAATCCCGACCGTGTTCGCCAGCTGCAGGAACGGACGCGCGGGGCTGGCGATTTCGTCCGAGAAGTAGCGGTAGAGGCGGATCTGGGGCTCGCCGCGGAACGTCGCCAGGAACCCCGGCTGGTAGAAGACGTCGTCGAGGTCGACGACCTTCGGCTCGGGAACGGCCGCGATCCCGACGCCTCCGAAGGGCTGTCCCGTCAGCACGAACTCGAGGCGCGGGCCCAGCGCCCAGTCGTTCACGAAGAGCGAGATGGCCCCGTCGGCCTGGTGCGTGACGGCCACGGCCTCGCCACGCGCATCGACGTCCACTGCGAAGGGCTCCGGGGGCATCCGCAGGTCGCGGGTGTTCTCCAGATCCGGATCCTCTCCGACCCGGTGGCGATCGTCACACCGCCCTCCGGCCCCGTCCTGACCGCACTCGAGGTCCCTGTCCGGCGGTGATCCGCCCGTGTCCGAGTCGTCGTCCACGTCGATCCAGTGCAGGGTTGCGTCCCCGCGCACCGGTACGAACAGGCGGCTCGCTCGCTCGTCCGGGTGGCGCCGGAGCACGACGTCCGTCGCGAACGCGCCGATCTCCACCTGGTCCGCCAGCACGCCCTCGGCCACCGGATCGATGGGATTGCACCTCCCCGGCGACAGGAGACGCTCGGAGACGCTGCGCTCACCGCGGGCGCCGCAAGGTGCGAAGTCCTCTTGCGCGACGCACCAGTTGCTGTCCGGGTCGCAGGCTCGGCTGCCCCCGCACTCGGCGTGGGACTCGCAGTAGACGGGCAAGAGCTCCTCGAGCCGGCGCAGATCGTAGGCTTGAAGGGAGCCCGCGTTGAACTGCAGGTCGAAGTCGCTGTTGGCGACGTAGAGCCGGGTTCCGCCGGGGCTCATCGCCAGGCCCACCGGGAAGTAAATCTGCTCGAGGTTGGGTTCCCGGCCATCGCCCGGCGCGAAGCACGACGCCGTGAGCACCGCGATCGCGAAGACGGCGAAGGAAGGCCGGACCATGGGCGGCGGGGAGCCTAGCAGGGTTCTCCGGTGGTGGAAGGCCAACCATTCCCGGTATTTGGTCAGCCCTTCACCCGCGGTCGGTCCCGTACACCCAGAGAGCGATCGCGCTCATGACGAGGTTGGCACCCGCGAGGAACAGGAGCCCCTGGCTCTCCCACACCGAGCCCAACAAGTAGCTGGCGAGGTACGCGACGGCGCCGATGGCGAGTCGGCCATCGACGTGGATGGCGAGCATGGCGGCGACGATGCCGTAGAGCAGGCTGTCGATCACCAGCGAGTCGCGTGCGCTGACGCCGGCGCTCGCCGCGCCGACCTCGAGCGCGATGCCCGCGCCGAGCGCGATCAACACGCTCGCGATGACCCGTCGGTTGACCAGCGTCTCGAGCACGGTGCGGCGAGCTGCGAGCGCCACCGCGGCGGCCGCCAGCAGCACGGCCGCTGCGTGAAGTCCCCTCGCGCGGTGAGACAGCGTCCGGCCGGAGTCCGTGACGGCGTAGGCCACCAGGGGGCTCGACGTCCAGACCACGCCCAGCGCGATGGCGAGCCGCGCCCGGAACGGGCGCCCGACGCTGGCGTCCAGGCTCTCACCGAGGCGGCGAAGCTCGGTGACGCGGCGAGCGTCGGCCTCCTGCGCGGTCCTGGCAGCCTCGACGCGCTCGGCCAGCGCCTTCGGCGGACTCGGGAGCTCGGCGAGCAGCCGGGCAGCCGCGGCGGCGTCGCCGCGCCCGAGCTCGAACTCGATCATCGCGCCGATGCCCACCTCCAGCCCGTTCCGGGCGTCGTCGTTGCCGTCCCACGCGTCCAGGGCCGCGCGGTACCCGAAGCGGACCTCGCCCAGGTAGTCGTACAGCTTGGTGGGGTTGGAGCTCGCCGTCTCCCCCCGCGCCAGCGCCGACGTGAGGCGCAGCAGGCTGCGCTCGGCGCTGTGGGCCAGCCTCGTGGAGGCGCGGTGATCCAGGTGCTCCTGCAGGTCGAGGCGCAGCTCCTCCGCGGTCGCGTAGCGGTCCCCGGGAGACAGCGCCATCGCCCGATCGCGGATCTTCAGCGCCTCGATGGGCGCGCCCGGCAAGGACGGTCGCTCGGCCGACAGGATGCTCTCGAAGACGAGCGCGAGGGAGTCCGCCTGGTGTGGGGGGCGCCCCGCGAGCACCTGGTGCAGGATCGCCCCGAGCAGGTAGACGTCCGTGCGTTCGCTCACCGGGCCCATCCTCCGGTCCAGCATCTCCGGCGCCATGTAGACGGGCGTTCCCGCGAGCTGGTGCGCGTTCCTCGCGAGCGGCAGCCCACCGTGGTCCTCGCGCAGACCGACGGCTATCCCCCAGTCGAGCACGTACGTCTCGCCGAAAGCTCCGATCATGACGTTGTCGGGCTTCAGGTCGCGATGCACGACGCCGCGGCTGTGAGCGAAGTGAACGGCGTTGCACACCTGCATGAGGGTTCGGACGTGCCACTCGAACGGATCCGTGACTCCGAACCGTCGCGTGACGGCGCGCGGGTCCCGGAGCAGCGCGCTCCACGTCGTGCCCTCGATGTGCTTGAGCACGACGTACGGCGTGCCTTCGGCGTCGAGCGCGATGTCGTGTACCGGAACGATGTTCGGGTGCTCGAGCGAACCCGTCACGCGCCCCTCGAGCAGCAGCCGGGTCATGGCGGCCGGTGTCCTCTCGGTCTCGCGGAGCGTCTTCACCGCGACGGTCCGACCTATCGACTCCTGCGTCGCCGCTCGGACGACGCCCATGCCGCCCTCCCCGAGGGTCTTGCCGAGGACGAGCCCGCGCGCAGCTCGGCCGGGAGCGCGCTCCGTGAGCGCCGCGAGCTCCGCGATCACCGCTTCCAGCTTCGCCGAGGAGCTCGGACGAATGGTCGAATCGACGTGCTGCGCGATGGCGTCCGCGTCCTCGCCGAGCGTCCGCAGGTGCTCGAGCGCCGCCTCCCGCGCGCGGTCGTCGAGCACCTGCGTCCCCGGCATGCGGGCGGGATTCTGCCTGCTCGCCGGGGGGATGGGGAGGGAACCCGGCGTTGGTCCGGGGCGTGGGGTCGGACCGCGCGGCGAGCACGCGTGTCGACGCTGTCCACCACCGCAAGGTGAAGACCTTCATCGACGGGCGATCACCATCGATCTGCCCGGATGCACGCGGCAAGGCTGCGAACAGCGCGAGGAAATCGCGGCGCCACGTTGACGGCGCCCCCGGCATCGGGTGACATTCCCGGCGTATTCTTGGCACCGGACCACCTCCGGCGCGACAGCGGGGCTCCCGCTCGGGCGAGCCCAACCACCGAGAGGCACATCGACTCATGAAGAAGCTTCTGCTCGCGATCGCGATCGCGACCGGCGCGCTCGGCGCGATGGGTTGCTCGGACGAGGGCGCTCCGCGGCTGACCACCGGCCTGGGCGAGCCCGAGACCGGCGAGATCCAGCTCGCCAACCACGGCTCGTGCGCGGCGCCCGGGGCGGCGTCTTCCTGCACGTTCGTCGGGAGCGACGTGACCGCCGACACGACGTACTACCAGGACATCGCGAGCAGCAACAACGGCCTGCTCGACGCCCTGTGCGTCGGGAACCAGATCGGCACCGTGGGAGCGAACCGCCGCGCAGCGGTGAAGTTCGACCTGTCCAAGCTGCCCGCCGGTGCCCGCGTGACCGGGGCGACGCTGACGCTGACCGTGGCGCGACTGAAGAACGCCTTAGCGGCATGCGCCACGACGGCGGCCGGGGCGCGCACGCTCGAGGTGCGCCGTGCCACCGGGGGGGACGTCGACGAGCAAGGAACCTGGGACCTGGCGACCGACGTCGCGGCGTGCGCTGCCGGGACCACCTTGGGGCCCTGCGGCTCACCCGGCACGGGAACGTCGGCGTCCTCGAACTTCGCGGCGCAGACACCCTCGGGGACGCTCTCCGCCAGCACGTCGGTGGACGCCGCGGGCGCCTTCGGGCTCTCGGGCGCGAACCTCACGACCGACGTCCAGGCCTGGTACTCCGGCACGGCGCCCAACCTGGGCTGGGTGCTCAAGCTCGCGACCGAGGACGTCGCCCAGACGGTGATGGTGATCGCGGCGAGCGAACACGCCTCGGGCCCGTCCCTGGCCGTCACGTACAAGAAGGCGAACGGCCAGGTGTGCAGCAGCGGCACCGAGTGCGCGGGCAACAACTGCATCAGCACGGCCACCGGCGCGAGCTGCAGCACCGCCAACTGCGGGATCTGCTGCGGCGCCGTGTGCGGGAGCCCCGGCGCCTGCCGCACGGTCACGTGCACCGAGGCCGGCGGCTGCGGCACCGCCAACATGAGCAACGGGACGAGCTGCAACGACGGGAACCAGTGCACGCAGACGGACACGTGCAACGGTTCTGGGACGTGCGTGGGTAGCAACCCTGTGGTGTGCACGGCTCAGAGCCAGTGTCACGACGTGGGGACGTGCAACACGGGCACGGGGGTATGCACGAACCCGCCGAAGACGAACGGCTCGACGTGCAACGACGGGAACCAGTGCACGCAGACGGACACGTGCAACGGTTCTGGGACGT
>CAZARU010000085.1:0-4287 GCA_964487605.1 uncultured Polyangiaceae bacterium | reverse complement strand
GCCGAAGACGAACGGCTCGACGTGCAACGACGGGAACCAGTGCACGCAGACGGACGCGTGCAACGGGTCTGGGACGTGCGTGGGGAGCAATCCGGTGGTGTGCACGGCGCAGAGCGAGTGTCACGACGTGGGGACGTGCAACACGGGCACCGGCGTGTGCTCGAACCCGCCCAAGTCGAACGGCACCGCCTGCACCGACGACGGGAACGACTGCACCAACGACACCTGCAACGGCTCGGGTTCTTGCACTCATCCCAACAAGGCCAACGGCGCCGCGTGCGGCTCGGCCACCAGCACCACGTGCAACGGCGCGGACACCTGCAACGGCTCGGGCACGTGCCTCACGAACCTGGCGCCCCTCGGGACCGCGTGCGGCAGCGCCACGAACAGCCCGCCCTGCAACCTGCCGGACACCTGCGACGGCCTGGGCGCCTGCAACCCGCGCCACGCAGCCGGGACCACGGAGTGTCGCCCGCAGCTTTGCCAGGACCTGCCGCCTCCCAGCGTCACCCTGGCGGTCAACTGCGACGGCAGCGGGAACTGTCCCGCCTACGGCGCGCCCGTGGCCTGCCCGGGCGGTGCCGTCTGCGCGGGCAACTCCTGCAACTCCAGCTGCACCAACGACACGCAGTGCCAGGCGAACTTCTGGTGCAACACGGCCACGAGCACCTGCCAGCCCGACCTGGGACCGGGGGCCACGTGCCAGCGCAACGCCCAGTGCGCCAGCGCCTCGACCAGCGGCGTCTGCGTGACGAACGTCTGCTGTCTCGCGGCCGACTGCAGCGACGGCAGGACCTGCACCACCGACTCGTGCCAGGCGGGCACCGGGGCCTGCGTGAACACGCCGGTGAACTCGGCGTGCAACGACAGCATCGCCTGCACCACGGACACCTGCAACCCGGCCACGGGCAACCCGACCACCGGCTGCGTGAACACGCCGGTGAACTCCGCGTGCAACGACGGCGTGGCCTGCACGACCGACACGTGCAGCGCCGCCACCGGCTGCTCGAACACGCCCGTGAACGCTGCCTGCAGCGACGGCCAGTTCTGCAACGGCAACGAGACGTGCAATGCGGTGACCGGATGCCAGCCCGGGACGGCCGTGAACTGCGACGACTCGGTCAACTGCACCAACGACGCGTGCAACGAGTCACTCGACCGCTGCGACAACGTCGCCAGCAACGCCAACTGCGACGACGGGCAGTTCTGCAACGGCAGCGAGACCTGCAGCGCGCTCCTGGACTGCCAGGCCGGCACGCCGCCGAACTGCGCCGACGCCATCGCGTGCACGGTGGACACCTGCAACGAAACCACGGATTCGTGCGACCGGACGCCCAACAACTCCGCGTGCGGTGACTCCAACGTCTGTACGTCCGACGTGTGCAGCGCGACCACCGGCTGCTCGAACCCGCCGGTGGCCAACGGGACCGCGTGCCCCAACTCCACACTCTGCGACGGCAGCGAGACGTGCCAGGCGGGCACGTGTACGGCCGGCACGCCGCCCAACTGCAACGACGGCAACGAGTGCACCACCGACAGCTGCAGCGCGACGCTCGGCTGCCGCAACATCGCCGTCGCGAACGGCACCGCCTGCACCGACGACGGCGAGAGCTGCACCACCGACTCCTGCCAGAGCGGCGTCTGCCAGCACCCGGCCGGCAACTCGGGCCTGGAATGCCGCGCGACGGCCGGCCCGTGCGACGTGGCCGAGGCCTGCACGGGCGCCGCGACGTCCTGCCCCACGAACGCGTTCGTCTCCGCCGCGACGCAGTGCCGTCCGCCCTCGTGCACCGCCGGCGTCGAAACGGTGCCGGCCAACTGTCCCGGCAACGGACCCAACTGCCCGGCGCTTCAGCAGAACAACTGCAGCACGTATCGCTGCGACGGCGCCACGTCCCAGTGCTTCACCACCTGCACGACCGACGCGGAGTGCTCGGTGGGCAACTACTGCAGCGCCGGCGCCTGCGTCCCCAAGGTGTCCAACGGCACGACCTGCACCGCGGCCAACCAGTGCGCGTCGGGCAACTGCGTGGACGGCGTGTGCTGCAACAGCGGCTGCACCCGCCAGTGCGAGGCCTGCGACGTGACCGGTGCCGTCGGAACCTGCACGCCCGTGACCGGCGCGCCCCACGGCGCGCGCACCGCTTGCCTCGCCGACGGAACCGGCTGCGACGGTTTCTGCGACGGCAGCAACGCCGCGGCGTGCTCCCAGCCCGGCGCCACGACGGCGTGCCGGGCTCCGTCCTGCACCGGCGGTGTGGCCACCCTCGGGGCCTTCTGCGACGGCTCCGGGGCCTGTCCGGCGGTGCAGACGCAGGACTGCGGGACCTTCACGTGCGGCGCCACGGCGTGCAACGGCAACTGCACCGTGGACACCCAGTGCATCGCCGGGCACTACTGTTCGGCCGGGGTGTGCAGCCCGAAGAAGCCGAACGGCGAGGCCTGCACCGCGGTCGGGCAGTGCCTGAGCGGTCGCTGCGCAGACGGCGTTTGCTGCAATACGGCGTGCGGAGCTCAGTGCGAGGCCTGCAACCTGGCCGGCTCGCTCGGCGTGTGCAGCCCCGTCACCGGCGCTCCGGTGAACGGTCGGGCGCCCTGTCTTTCCGACGGCAGCGTGTGCGGCGGCGCGTGCGACGGCACGAAGCGCAACTCGTGCACGTACGCGGGCCAGGGCGTGGAATGTCGCGCCGCATCGTGCTCGAACGACGTGGCGACGGCCCAGGCCTTCTGCAACGGCGCGGGGCTGTGCCCCGCGGAGCAGCAGCAGATGTGCTCGGGCACCTGTGTGGGCAACGCCTGCGGTGACTGCAGCGTCGACGGCGACTGTTCCTTCGGCGAGTTCTGCCTCGCGGGTTCCTGCGTGCCCACGCTGGCCAACGGGAGCGCCTGCGCTGCCTCGAGCCAGTGCACGAGCCAGACGTGCATCGACGGCTTCTGTTGCAACTCGGCGTGTCTCGGCCAGTGCCAGGCGTGCGACGTCGCCGGAAGCGAAGGGATCTGCACACCCGTCACCGGCTCGCCGCACGGCACGCGGCCCGGGTGTACCGGCGACGGCAGCGCCTGCGCTGGGACTTGCGACGGCGTCGACACCGCGGGCTGCACCTACCCGGGCAGCTCGACGATTTGCCGCGCCGCGACCTGCGCGGCCGGCGTCGCCACGCTCGAGGCCACGTGCCAGGGCACGGGCTCCTGCCCCGCGCTGCAGACGCAGCCCTGCGGCGTGTTCACGTGCGGTGCCACCGCGTGCGCCGGTGACTGCACCACGACCGCGGACTGCTCGGCCGGAACGTTCTGCTCGGGCGGGGTGTGCGTGCCCCGGCTCGTCAACGGCGCACCCTGCGGCGCCCTCGACCAGTGCCAGAGCGGCAACTGCGTGGATGGACGCTGCTGCAACACGACGTGCAGCGGGCAGTGCCAGTCGTGTGATCTGCCGACCACCGAGGGAACGTGCATGGTGGTCACCGGACTGCCGTCGGGTGGTCGCCCCGCGTGCGGCGGCACCGGACCCTGCGGCGCGGTGTGCGACGGCGTCGATGGGACCCAGTGCGCGTTCCCCGACTCGTCCGCGACCTGTGGCGTCGCGTCGTGCTCGGGCGTGCGTCAGGAGAACGCCGCCCTGTGCAACGGCGCGGGCACGTGCCTGCCGCCGACCATCACGTCGTGCAGTCCGTTCCTGTGCGACGTGAGTGGCACCGCCTGCACTACGTCCTGCTCCGACGACACCGAGTGCGACACGGGCTTCCTGTGCGTCGGTAACGTGTGCGTGCCGCCCGCGGTGGACGCGGGAGCCGACGCGGCCGTCGACGCCGGCGACGACGCGGCGGTGGACGCGGGAGCCGACGCCGCGGCGCCGGATGCTTCCGTACCGGACGCGACCACGGATGCGGGCGCCGAGACGGGAACGCCCGACGCGGGCACCGACGTCGGCGCTGCGGGCACCGGCGGTGTGGACGGCGGCGCGGCAGGCGCCGGAGCGACCGGAGCCATCGACGCGAAGGACGAGGGGAGCTGCGGATGCCGGGCGCCGGGCACCGGACGCGGCGCGGGCGGCCTCGGTTTCGTGCTCGCGGCTCTCGGGCTGGGCGCGCTGCGCCGTCGCAGGGCGCCGCGGCCGGCGGTGTAGACCGCCGCGCCGGACGCTCTCAGGAGCGGGCGTGGCCCCGAGCCGTGCCGCGGTGTATCCATCCCGCATGTCGCCGGGGCGCGCGTTGTGCTGGGCGTCGGCTCTCGCGCTCGCCGTGGCCTGCGGGGGCTCCGCGCGGTCGGAAGGCGCCGCGTCCGGGGGCG
>CAZARU010000084.1:6954-29383 GCA_964487605.1 uncultured Polyangiaceae bacterium | reverse complement strand
GCGGCGTCGGGGCCACCCGCTGCGCCGCTCGCACCGGAGCTGCCGGCCGTCCCACCCGTTGCACCCGTACCGCCGAAGCCGCCGCCGTGCGAGGCGTCGAGCGTCGGATCCGGGGGTTCTGCGGCTCGGGTGCGGTGGCACGCTGCGACCTTCGGCGCTGCGGGCGCCGGGCGACAGCACACGGCCCTGCTCGCGGCGACGGCGGCAGGCGACGTGCACACGAGGCCCTGCTCGCAGTCTTCGTTGCCCTTGGAGTAGTCGCAGGGGTCTCCCTCGCCGGCCTCGGACGCGCACGCCAGGGCAGCGACGAGGACCGCGGCGAGCAGCGTAGAGAAGCGCACGGGACGCACGTCAGTCGGACCCCGCGTCGAGAACGACGCAACGCTCTGCGGAGCACTTCTTCGGTGGCTCGCAGTCCTTGTCGGTGCGGCACTCGGTCTGACAGCGCCCGGTGGGGCCGCAGACGAGGTTGCCCGCGCAGTCGCTGTCGTAGCTGCACGACGCGGGAGCGCCTCCCGCGCCGCTCATGCCCGCGCTACCCGCCGCGCCGCCGGTTCCGGCGTCCGCAGGCGCACCTGCCGTCCCGGCCGCTCCCGCCTCTCCGGCCGCGCCAGCCGCCGAGCCGCCGGCTCCCCCCACTCCTGCGTCTGCGGGGGGCCGGGGGGTGCCGCGCGCGCAGACTTTGGACGTCACCTTCTCGGCGGGGGGACAGCAGGCGTCGTTCCCGCCCTGCAGCTCCGCCCCCGAGACGCACGTCAGGCCCTCGTCGCAGTCGTCGTCGTTGGACAGGACCGAACAGCGCTCTCCCTCTCCCTGCTGCGCGCACGCCAGGAAGGCGACGAGTGGCGAGGCCATCGCGAAACCGAACAGCCGTCGGCGGATCGAGCCACGCATCGGGGGCGAGTGGTAGCAGGCGCGGGGCGCGCTTGTCCACCGCTGGGACATCAGCCGGCCCGTCGGCGGTCTTTCGCCTGGACGGCGTCCGCGAACAGCGAGACGTACTCGAGCGCACTCGTCACCGAGAAGAACAGCGACACGTAGACGAGCCAGCGGCCGACCTGGACCAGATCGACGACACCGAGGTCGAGGACGTAGAGGTTCAGGTGGTACGGGTACCCGATGATCAGGCACAGGATGCCGATCATCTGGAGGGCCGTCTTGCTCTTGCCGCCGTCTCCTGCGGCGATGACCACGCCCTCGCTGCTCGCGATGGAGCGCAGGCCCGTGATCGAGATCTCGCGAGCGAGGAGCAGCACGACGGCCCACTGCTCGATGCGCCCCATGGGTACCATCCACACGAGCGACGCCATGACGAGGAGCTTGTCCGCCAGCGGATCGAGGAACTTACCGAGCACGCTCACGACACCCAATCTGCGGGCCAGGTAGCCGTCGAGCAGGTCGGTGATCGCGGCCAGCGAGTACACGATGGCGGCCCAGGCGCAGTCCTGGGGCGAACCACGATCGAGCAACCAGAGCACCAGGGGGATGATCGCGATGCGCCCCATGGTCAGCAGGTTCGGAACGTTGAACGCGTCGTCGAGCAGGGAGCGCCGTCGCGCGGCGCGGATCGCCGGATCGGTGCGGGCGCGGCGGCGCTTCGGTCGCTTCTTCTTGCGCGGCTCGTTCATCCGGCGTCCATGAACACGGCGCCTACGCCGGAGAAGGTGACGAAGCCACGCGCGCTGCCCGGCGCTTCGGACGCCGCGAGTCCGCGCGGGATGAGCCGTCCAGTCCATCCGAGCACCAGGTCCCCGCGGATGAGGGCAGGGTGCTCCGTGCCGATCTCCACGGCCTCGATGAGCCGACGGGTCTCGACGATGACCGAACCCTTCCCCGAGAGCTGGGTCATCGCGACGAACTCGCCGTCACCGAGCGGCAGGCGGCCGCTCTCGTAGCTGACCGAGTGTTCGAAGCCGACCAGCCGCTCCTCGCGAACGTAGAGGAACTCTCCCTGGAGATCGATGGCAGCGATGCGACGCTCGGGGAGCGCGCCCAGCACCAGGTGCCCGGCGCCCTCCATGAGGACGATGGGCGACGCGGCGCCGCCGAGTAGCTCGTCGAGGTCACGGCCCCGTCCGCGGCGCCTCAGTGCGCGAGAACCGACCGTCGTGGAGCCCGACATCGCGCGGAGCGCGTCCGAGCGCACCGCGAAGGACGATTTGACGTGGACGAGGACCACGCCGTCGGCGTGCATGGCGACGGTCGGATCGTCGGGGAACACCAGCAGCGCGTCCCGCGCGAGCTGGGACGGGGACGGTGGGAGCAACAGCCCCATGGCGGGAGCCGGCACGCTCCCGCGCACGGACGCAGGAGCGGCGAGATCACCGAAGACCGACGGGGGCGGCAGCTCGTGGCGCTCCGACGGCGCCGTCGCGCGAAGAGGACGCCCGGGCGGCGGCAAGCGGGCCTGCCCGAGCTCGATGGCGCGCCAGCGGCCGGAGCGGGAGGGCGCCGAGTCGCCGAGTTCGGTCCCCGCCAGAGCGAAAGGCATGGCGTCGGAGTCGGCGTCCAGCTCGTGGACCGCATGGGCAGCGGCGTCCTGCATCGCAGCCCGGTCCGAGTCGTCGGACTCCGACTCCTCCGAAACCTGCGGGGTCGCCATGCGCTCGACCCTGCGGGCCATGTGCGGCTGGCCGGCTCGCTCGAACGCGGCTGCTGCCTTGCGGACGTCACCGAGGCGCTCGAACACGAGGCCCAGGTAGCCCCAGGCACGCGCGTGATCGGGCCGGCTCGCCACGACCTCCTCCAGCCTGCGGCGCGCCTCGGGATACTGCCCCGTCTTCAGGTAGCAGAGCCCCAGGTTCACCTTGGGCACCAGCTCGCTCGGGCGCAGTCGTGCCAGGTCTTCGTAGATGCGTATCGCGCGCTCGTAGTTGCCGAGGCGAAAGTAGACGACACCGAGCAACGCTTGCCCCTCCACGTCGCGGGGCTGCATCGAGAGCGCCGCCTCCAGCTCCACCCGGGCGTCTTCGACCAGGTTGTCCTGGAGAAGCTCGCTGCCGCGGTAGAGATGGAAGAGGAAGTCCTCGCCGTCGAAGGTCGAGGAGCGAGGCTCGGCGTCGGGGGCCGGATCGTCGGCCATGACCCATCCTACTCCCGTCTCGTGGCGGCGAGCGCATCGGCGAGCGTGAACCGGTCTTCGTGCAGCGCGCGGCCCACGATCGCCGCCACGATTCGCGGCGCGGACAGGGAGGCGACGGCGAGCGCGCGGAGGTGGTCGAGTGTGCCGACGCCGCCGGATGCGATGACGTCGACGCCGCCGTCGGTCGCCAGATTGGCGGTCGCTTCGACGTTGGGGCCGACCTCCGTTCCGTCGCGATCGATGTCCGTGTAGAGCACGGCCGCGAGGCCGCTGCCGGCGAACTGCTGCACGACGTCCACCGCGCGACGTTCGCTCACTCGGGTCCAGCCGTCCGTGGCAACCAGGCCGTTCTTGGCGTCGACGGCCACGACGATGCGGTCCGGGTGGGCACGCGCTGCTGCGTGAACCGCGTCGGGGTCTCGAAGCGCTGCTGTGCCGAACACTACGCGATCGGCGCCGAGTTCGAGGTATTCCGTCGCGGCGTCCGCCGTTCGCACGCCGCCGCCCACCTGCACGCCCGGACCGAACGCACGGGCGATGGCGCGGATGGCTTCGCGCTGCACCGGGTGCCCGGCGCGGGCTCCTTCGAGGTCGACGACGTGGAGCCTCCTCGCAACTCCACGCCACGTCGCGGCCACGGCGTCGGGCGCGGCGTCGTACGTGGTGACCTCGTCGTACCTGCCTTGCCGGAGGCGCACGACCTTGCCGTCGAGCAGATCGATGGCGGGGATCACGTCCACGCGGCCAGCGTGCCACAGGTGGCGCCTCCCGGCGCCACGGGGTGCTAAACTCGCCGCACGTGGCGTCTGCGGAGCTGACCCTCGACTACCGCGCCCCTGCCCGTTACACGGGCAAGAGGCTCGGCCGCTACCAGGTGGGAGCTCGCCTCGGCTCCGGCGGGGCGGCCAGCGTCTACCTGGCGCGTCTCGAGGGTCCGCACAACTTCGAGCGCTTGCTGGCGCTCAAGATCGTCCACGAGCACCTGCTCGAGGAGCGCGAGTTCGTCGACATGTTCCTCGACGAGGCGAACCTCGCCGTTCGGCTCAACCACCCGAACGTCGTTCACGTGTACGAGCTGGCGCGGGCGGGTGATGCGCTGTTCATGGCCCTCGAGTACCTGGAGGGACAGCCCCTGTCCGCGGTCTACCCGCGTGCGGTCAAGAGCGGCACTCCGCTTCCCCCCGACGTGGTCGCCTGGATCGGGGCGAAGGCGGCGGACGGCTTGCACCACGCCCACGAGCTGACCGACGACGACGGAGTCGCCGTGCAGCTCGTGCACCGCGACGTGAGCCCCGACAACATCTTCCTGACCTACGACGGACAGGTGCGGGTCCTCGATTTCGGAATCGCGAAGGCGGCGGGGCGCATCGCGAAGACGGCGCTCGGCAAGGTGAAGGGCAAGTACCGCTACATGGCTCCCGAGCAAGCCCTGGGCCGGGACTACGATCGGCGCGTCGACGTCTTCGCTCTCGGTGCGTCGCTGTACGAGGCGCTCGCCGGGAGGCCGCTCTTCGAGGGCGAAGACGAAGTGGACACCCTCAGCAGGATTCTCGAGGGCGACGTCCCGGATCTGGCCGAGCGAATCCCCGGTTTCGCGCCCGAATTCATGTCCGTGCTGCGCAGAGCGCTCGCGCTGGAGCCGGACGATCGCTTTCCGACGGCGGACGACTTTGCACAGCAGCTCGCGTCGTTCGTGCGTAGCACCGGTCGCACGGACCAGCGGCAACGGCTGACGTCGCTGCTGGCGACGCTCTTCGACGAGGATCGCGTGCGACAGGCGATGGCGGTCGCGGAGCTCCGGGAGGATGCACGTCGCCACAGCGATGCCCAACCGGCGTCAGTGACGGTCCGGCCCGGAGTCTCGTCGAAGCGCTCGCGCTGGCCCGTGGTCGCGGTGGGCGCGACGGCCGTGGCGATCGTCGGGGCCGTGGTGGCGACGCGCGCGCGTGGGTCGCACGCGCCGGCGCCGGCGGCGTCGGCGGCGCCGACCTCCGTGGCCGCCTCCACGGTGCGCCTGACCGTGCGGTGGTCACCCGACGTCGAGGCCCAGGTGCGGGTGGACGGGCGGCCGATCGATCGTCGCCCCGTGGTGCTCGACCTCGAGCCGAGCAAGCGTCCCTTCCCCGTCGAGGTGAGCGCGCCGGGACGAGCACCCGCGAAGGTCACGGTCGTCGCAGACCGACCCATCGACGTGGTCGTGCCGCTCGGATCCGTGCCGTCGGCAGCACCCCCCAGCCCGCCGCCTCCTCAGGTCTCCGCGCCGCCGCCGGTTCGCGCTCCCGCGCCCGCGCCCGCGCGTGCGCCCGCCGGAAAAGACCCGCCGCCCGCGGCCCCGGCTCAGAAGGGGAAGCTCATCACGGACTCGCCGTTCTGAACCTCCCGTGGTGCGGCGTTTGTGGGTCGAGCCGCGACACGGCAAACTACGCACCGCCGCTCCGCGCCGCGGGCCTTGGGTGGCCATCCCTTGCCTCGACCTCCGCACGCCCCTCGCATCCCGCCGGCCCTCCCGATCCGGCGGGTCCTTCTGGTCACCGGCATCGCCTTCGTGGTGCTGGTGTCGTTCCACGGGGCCGCAGGGGCTCAGAGCGGCGCCTGTACCGACGACCCTCGCGAGTGCGGGAAGCGCGAGTTCGAGGAGGGGATCGCAGCGTTCCAGTCCGGGCGATTTGCCGACGCCGCCGCGAGGTTCAGGGCGGCGCTGTCCTACAAGAACCACCCCACCATCGAGTTCAACCTCGCCCTCGCCGAGGCCGAACTCGGGCATTTCGTGGCCGCCGTGCGGCACTTCACGAGCGTCATCGACCGCCCCGAGAGCCCGGAGGAGACGGTGGTTCGCGCGCGCGCAGAACGCTCGAGCGCGGAGGCGAAGATCGCCACGGTGGCGCTCGATGCGAGCAGCGGCGCAGGTCACCTGGAGGTCGACGGCGCGACCTACGAGGGTCCCGAGCCGCAGGTTCGGCTCGACCCCGGGGAGCACCACGTCCGGGTGATCTCTCAGGGCCGCGTCACGGTCGATCGGCGGATCGTCCTCGCGCCGGGCGAGCGTGTGCGCCTCTCGGTGAGCCGCGAGCGGGAGATCGTGAACGCGACGGGCCCAGCGCCGCCGCCCTCGCCGCCCCCGCCGCCGCGCGACCAGCCCAGCGGACTGTCCCCGACGTGGGTTTGGGTGGGCGCCGGGGCAACCGCGGTGCTCGGCGGCGTCACGATCTGGAGCGCCATCGACACTCAGCGCGACTTCTCCGACTTCCAGGAGCAGCTCGACGCCCGGCGGCTGTCCCAGCGTCAGGCGGACGGACGCGTGGACGACGGCAAGGCGCGGGAGCTGCGCACCAACGTGCTGCTGGGCGCCACGGCCGTGCTCGGTGTCACCACGGTGGCACTGGCCGCGTTCGCCGTGTCGTGGGGGAGCGGCGAGGCGCGGGTAGGCGTGACGCCCGGTGGAGCGGAGCTCGTGGGACGGTTCTGACGCTTCAGTCGCCAGGGACTTCGATGCATTCGAGGCGGCTCAGCGCGAGTTGCTCGGCGGGCGACAGCTTCGCCTTCACCTCGCCCAGTGTCGCGACATAGCGCCGAAACAGCGCGTGATTGAAGCCCGTGGTGGTGTCCAGCGCGGCGAGCAGGGCGTCCACGATGGGCGAGGACATCTGCGCGCGTGCGAGGAGGTGCAGCTCCACGCCGTAGTCGATCCAGAGTCCTCGTCGCGTCGCGTAGGCGAGCTTCATGGCGTAGGCGCCGGCCGCGTCGAGCACGTCCCTCGGTACCGGTAGGCCCGCGCGGGCGCCGTGCAGCACCTTCGTCATGTGATCGAACAGGATGCGCTCGGCCTCGGCGTTCTTGTTGAGCGCGAGCATCTTGTCGGCCAGGCGTCCGACGAAGCGGAAGGCGTCCGCGCGCTCCGTCAGGGCGGAGCGCTGGGACTCGCTCAGCTCGGCGGGCAGCTCGCGTACGGGCCGCGGTCCTGCGGCATCGAGGGTGGGGCGGTCCACCGACTCCTCGGCGACGGCCGACGTGAACACGGAGATCTCGCGCGTACCGACGAGGATCCGATCGCCGTCGGTGAGCGCCACCGATCCGTGGAGGCGTGCGCCGTTGACGTACACGCCGTTGGCGCTCTGCAGGTCCTCGATGAGCACCGCCGCGTTGGTCACGGTGATCTTCGCGTGCTGCCGAGACACGAGAGGATCGTCGATGGCGACCTCGCAGTCCGTTCCGCGCCCCACGATGAACGTCCCGGCGCCGAAAGTCAGCTCGTGATCACCGAGGAGCAGCGAGACGGCGCCCCGAAGTCCGCGAGCTGAACTCGCCGGGGCGGCCACCGACTCCGTGAAGGGGCGCGTCCGTGGCGTCGTGTGCGGCACGAGGCTGATCGTACGGCGTCAGGGGGGCCAGCGTCGAGCCAGGCGCGTCAGGTCAGGAGAAACCCGCCGAGCAGGCGCAGCCCCGCGGCCTGGCTCTTCTCGGGGTGAAACTGGGTCGCCAGGACGTTGTCGCGTGCCAGGGCGGCGGTGACCGTCTCGCTCCCGTGGCGCACGACGCCCCGGACCAGCTCGCCGCTCGCCGGGACGGCGTGGAACGAGTGGACGAAATAGAACCAGGTGCCGTGACCTCCCGCGGCGTCCAGCACGGGGTGGCCGCCTCCGGCGCACTCGAGCTGGTTCCAGCCCATGTGGGGGACCTTGCTTCCGGGGCCACCGACCAGCCGAACGACCTCGCCGTCGAAGACGCCGAGGCCCCGCTGGTCCGGTGCCTCCTCGCTCGAGCCGAGCAGGATCTGCAGGCCCAGGCAGATCCCGAGGTACGGCGTGCCCGCGCGGATGCGCTCGGTGATGGCCTCGTCGAGGCCGCCGCGCAGCGCCCGCGCCAGCTCGCCGAACCCACCTTGGCCCGGCACCACCAGCCGATCGGCCTTCGCCACCACGCTCGGGTCGCGGGTCCTGACGACCGCGGTGGGTACCCCGGCTTCCGCGGCCGCGGCGGTCAGCGCCTTCTCGACCGAGCGCAGGTTCCCCAAGCCCACGTCGACGACGACGGTCGACATCGTCCTAGAGCGCGCCCTTGGTGGAAGGGACCGAGGTGCCTCGTGGGTCGAGCGCGACGGCGGCGCGCAGCGCCCTGGCGAACGCCTTGAACGTGACCTCGACGATGTGGTGCAGGTTCTCGCCCGCCTGAAGGTGCACGTGGAGGTTCGCCTTGGCCGTGCGCGCGAACGCCTCGAAGAAGACCTCGGCGAGCTCGACGTCCCAGGTCCCGAGCTTCGCCTTCGGCAGCGGGACGCGCCAGACGAAGAACGGGCGGCCCGACAGGTCCAGGGCCGCGGTGACGAGCGCCTCGTCCATGGGCAGCGTGGCCGTCCCGTAGCGAACGATGCCCTTCTTGTCTCCGAGCGCCTGGGCCACGGCATCTCCCAGCACGATGCCGATGTCCTCGGTCGTGTGGTGTCCGTCGATCTCCACGTCCCCGTGGGCCACGACCGACAGGTCGAACGCCCCGTGCCGCGCGATCTGCTCGAGCATGTGGGAGAGGAACGGAAGGGGCGTGTCGATCGCGGCCACGCCGCTGCCGTCGAGGCCGATCTCGACCCGGACGTCGGTTTCGCTCGTCGTGCGGGTCACGGTTGCGGTCCTCATTTCAGCTCCTCGATTTTCCAGGCGCCGTGCTCGCGCTTCAGCTCCACGGTTCCGCCGGCTCCGTAGGCCATCGTGGCACGATCCCCGAGGGTCTCTATCTGGGCGGTGGGCAGCGCCGCCCTCAGCGCCTGCGTCAGCCGCTCCATCTCTTCCTTCTGCTCGCCCTCGAACGAGGTCTGGAGCTTCTTCGCGTCGAGTCCCTCGCTCTCCGCGTCGGGAACGAAGCGAAGGAGCACGTCCCACCGCTTGTTCTCGAACGCTCGAACGAAGGCGGCGATGGCCGCCTTGGGGGTCGCCTGTCCGTACAGGTCGATCGAGGCTCCGTCGACGCGCCACGCGCCGCCCTCGTACACGAGCAGCAGCTCCTCGCCGCTCGGCGCGGCGACGACGGCGGTGAGCACGGGGGGGCCCGCGGGGCGGCGGAGCGCGGATGCCAGGTTCTTCACTTCTTCAGGGTTCTCACGCACCATGCGCTCGAAAGCCTCGTAAGGCATCGCCTTTTGGGTCTCGTCGCTGAGCAGCGCGTAGGCCTCCCGCGCGCGCCCTGAACTCAGCGCGTTGGCGTACTCGTCGAGCGTATCGCGGGGTGTGCTCGGCGGGCTGTCCGGCGCGCACGCCACCAGGGCGCAGAGGACGGCGAGGCCGGAGGCGACCCGAATCACGCGAAGGGGAGTAGCACGGGCGGGTGCGATCGGGCCGAAAAGCAGCGAAACGCTGGAATCGCAGCCGGGCGAGTCGTAGTACTCGGGCAAGATGGCGACCCCGGAGGGCAGCGGCGAGCGGGTTTCGATCCTCCCTCTGCGCAACTCGGTGCTCTTCCCGATGTCGGTGGTGCCCATCAACGTGGGTCGGCCCCGGAGCGTGAAGCTCGTGGAGGAGCTGATGGGGCAGGAGCGCGCGCTCGTCGGCGTGCTCACCCAGCGCTCCCCCGATACCGTCGAGCCCACCTTCGCCGACCTGTACGAGGTGGGGACACTGGCGCGGGTCGTGAAGGTGCTCCGGCTCGGGCCTTCGAACTACAGCGTCGTGCTGAACGGGCTCGGTCGATTCGTCGTGGCGGCGCCGCGCGGCCTCGAGCCCTACGCCCAGGCGGAGATCGAGCGCGTGAAGGAGGATCGCTCGACCGACGCTTCGACCCAGCAGCTCGGCAACGAGCTGCGCGAGCGCATGAGGACGGTGCTCGGGCTCCTGCCGAACCTCCCCAGGGAGACGGCCGGCATCCTGGACAACGTCCGCGAGGCCGGCGCGCTGGCCGACCTGATCGCCTCCAACTTTCCGGAGGAGCACGCCAGCATCGGGGATCGGCAGCGCATCCTGGAGGCGTTCGGTGTTCACGATCGGGTTCGGCTGGTGCTCGAGCTGGTGGGGCGCCAGCTCGAGGTGCTCAAGGTCAAGGAGGACATCTCCGCCAAGGTTCGGCAGGAGATGTCCGTCTCGCAGCGGGACTACGTCTTGCGCCAGCAGATCCGCACCATCCGGGAGGAGCTTGGCGAGGCCGCGGAGGACGACGAGGTCGAGCAGCTGCGCGACCGCATCGCCCGGGCCGAGCTGCCGCTGGAGGCTGCCCGGGTCGCCAAGAAGCAGCTTGCTCGGCTCTCCGACATGCAGCCGCAGTCCGCCGAGTACAACGTCACCCGGAACTACGTGGAGTGGCTGGCGGATCTGCCGTGGGCGCGCACCACGCCCGATCACATCGACGTTCGGAGCGTTCAGCGCTGCCTCGACGAGGACCACCACGGGCTCGATCGGGTCAAGCGACGCATCGTGGAGTACTCCGCCATCCGCCAGCTCCGGGCGGACAAGAAGGGGCCGATCCTGCTGTTCATCGGTCCCCCAGGGGTAGGGAAGACCAGCCTGGGACGCTCCATAGCGCGCGCCATGGGGCGCCGGTACGGACGCATCGCGCTCGGCGGCGTCCGCGACGAAGCCGAGGTCCGCGGGCACCGCCGTACTTACGTCGGGGCGCTGCCGGGACGGATCATCCAGGCGCTCAAGAAGGTGGGGACGAAGAACCCGGTCCTCGTGCTGGACGAAGTGGACAAGATGGGCGTCGATCTCCGGGGTGATCCGGCTGCGGCTCTTCTCGAGGTGCTGGATCCGGAGCAGAACACGACCTTCGTCGATCACTACATCGATCTCCCGTTCGACCTTTCCCAGGTCACGTTCCTCGCGACGGCCAACTACTGGGCCGGGATTCCCCCCGCGCTCAAGGACCGCATGGAGGCCATCGAGGTGCCCGGGTACACGCGGACCGAGAAGTGGCACATCGCGGAGGACTTCCTCGTGCCGAAGCAGCTCGAGCAGCACGGCCTGTCGAAGGAGATCCTCGACTTCGGTCGAGAGGGCGTGGAGGCGATCATCGATCACTACACGCGCGAGGCCGGCGTGCGAAATCTCGAGCGCGAGATCGCCTCCGTCTGTCGGGCCTCCGCCGTGAGGATCGCGGACGGCGCGACGGTGCAGGGAGAAATCGTGGACAAGAACCACGTCGAGAGCGTCCTCGGCACGCATCGCCACCGCCCCGAGCTCGCCGAGAGGCGCATGACCCCGGGAGTGGCCACCGCGCTCGGAGACAGCGACGCCGGGGGGGAGGTCCTCTTCATCGAGACGACCACCATGCCGGGCAAGGGTGAGATCCACCTCACCGGCGGCTTGCGACCGGTCATGAAAGAGGCCGCGTCCACGGCGGTCTCCTACGTCCGGTCGAAGGCCGATCGCCTCCACCTCGACCCGGAGTGGCTGCGATCGATCGATCTGCATCTGCACGTTCCCGGCTCGCGCCGCGCGCGGGACGCCGCGGGCATGGGCATTCCCATGTTCGCGTCGGTGTGCTCGCATCTGCTGCGCGTGCCGACCCGCAAGGACATCGGCATGACCGGCGAGATCACGTTGCGAGGCAACGTGCTTCCGGTGACGGGCATCAAGGACAAGGTGCTGGCGGCGCATCGTGCCGGGCTGTCCGCCGTCCTCCTGCCCGCCCGGAACCTGCCGGACGTCGAGGAAGTCCCCGACGAGGTCAAGGCGGAGCTCGTCTTCCACTACGTCCAGCGCGTCGACGAGGTGCTCGCGCTGGTGCTCGCGCCGCCCGACCCGGGCGAAACCTCGGAGCGCTCCAGCGCGCCCCCGAGCGGCGACGAAGCGCGCCCCTGAGCCGCCGTGGACCCCGGGCCTCCGAGGCGGGCGCTGATCATCGCCGTGCTCGTCCTCGGCGGTGGCGGCTTCCTGCCGCTCTTCGGGGGACCGGGTTACGAATCCGCGCTGCTGGCCGGCGTGGTGTTGCCGTCCACCGCGGCCATCGCGACGGCGGTCGGCGTCGTCGCCGGGTCGCGGTCCGCGGCGAGCGCGCTCGGGTCCGGCCTCGCCTTCGGGACGCTCCTCGCGACCGTCGGCGCCGCGATCACGATGCTGCACGGGCTTCGCGTGGGCTTCTGCGACCCGACGGAGGGCCTGGTGCTCTTCGCCCTCGGCCCGGGCTTCGGCTCGGCGATGGGCGGGGCCTGGGGCGCTGCCGTCGGGCTCGTTCTCCGGCGACCGGGCGGCGCCCCGCGCCGCGGGCTCTGCGTGGTCCTCTCGCTCGCCGGCCCCCTCGGAGGCATCGCGGTGAGCGTCTGGCGCTTCGCGTCGTCACCGATGATCTTCGCGTACGACCCGTTCTTCGGCTACTTCGCCGGGACGCTCTACGACACGATCATCGACGACCTGGACGGGCTCGTCACGTATCGGGCCGGGAGCGCGCTCACCGTGCTCGCCGCGCTCTGGTGGAGCCGTCGCCTGCACGCCGGCGACGGACGCTGGGCGCTGGACGTCGGGAACGCGCTCTCTGCGCTGCCGGGGGTCGCGCTGGTGGCGGGAAGCGTCGCGCACTCGATGGCGGGCCCCGAGCTCGGCCACTGGCAGACCGCGGAGACGACGCGCAGGGCTCTGGGGCGCGAGCTCTCTGGAGCACGATGTGACGTCGTGCACTCGTGGCGCGTCCCGGCGTGGGACGCCGCGCTGTTCCTGCGCGAGTGTGACGCGCACGTCGTCGAGATAGAGCGCTGGCTCGGCGTCCCCGGGCCCGAGCGGGTTCGCGCGTTCCTGTTCGCCTCGGCCGCGGAGAAGGGCGAGCTCATGGGGGCGGCCGACACCTACATCGCCAAGCCCTGGCGCGCCGAGACGTACCTGCAGGCGGCGGGCTTCCCGCACCCTGTGCTCGGGCACGAGCTGGTCCACGTCGTGTCCGCCTCCATCGGCCGCGGCCCATTTCGTGTGTCCGGGCCGCTCGGCGGGTGGATCCCGGATCCCGGCCGCATCGAGGGGCTCGCCGTCGCCGCATCGCCCCCCCCGGACGACGATCTCACGCTGCAGCAGTGGGCGCGCAGCATGAAGGATCTGGGGCTGCTCCCGCGCGTGGAGTCACTGTTCCGCCTCTCGTTCCTGGGCGAGCCCTCCTCGAGGGCCTACACGGTGGCCGGAGCCTTCGTCGAATGGCTGCAAGCCACCCGAGGCTCCGGCGTCGTGACGAGGTGGTACGGGGGGGGCGACCTGAGGACTCTCACCGGCCGAGATCTGCGCGAGCTGGAGGTGGAGTGGCACGAAAGCCTCGGCAAGGAGCTCATCGACGACCGAGCGCGGGAGGTCGGTCGCGCGAGGTTCGACCGCCCGTCGGTCTTCGGTCGAAGCTGTCCCCACGTCGTCGACCGCTACCTGTACGAAGGACGCGAACACCTCGGGGCCTTCGACGCCGCCGGCGCCCGTGAAGCGTTCACGTCGGCGCTCGACCTCGACCCGGGGAGTCTGTCGGCACGCTACGGTCTCGCCGACTGCGCGCTGCGGTCCGGTGACCGCGAGGCCGCGCGTCACGAGTTCGGAGCGATCGCGGCGGACGAAGCCCTGCACCGGGCTTCGCGCGTGCGGGGCCAGGAGGCTCTGGGTGACCTCGCCCTCGCCGACGGACGCCTGGACGAGGCACGCCGCTGGTACGCCGCGGCCAGTGCGATCGTGGTGGACGAGGACCAGCTCCGCGCCCTCGAGGTGAAGGCGAGCGTGGAGCAACCCGTCGAGCGCGAGGCGATCGTGGCGCTGCTCGTTGGTGACTCGAGGCTCGGACACGACTGGGGCCTGGCGGCGTCACTCCTGGCCTCGTGGGCCGAGCGTGAGCCCGAGGCAGGCCTGCCGAGATACCTGCTCGGGAAGAACCTCGTGAACCGGGGTCGCTTCCGGGAGGCCGCGCTGCACCTCGACGCAGCGCTCGCGAAGCGCCTGGCTCCGGGTCGGGTGCGTCGCGAGGCCCTGGCGAGCCGGCTCACGGTGGCCTGCGCAGAGCGTGACCGTGCGACGCTCGATCGTCTGGCGCCTCGCGCGCTGTCGGACCCGGAGCTCGCGGAGGCACGGCGGCGTGCGCTCGAGCGCTTCCTGGCGCGCTGCCGGTGACCTCAGAGCGCCTTCGACGTGACCGCGCGCAGGAGGTGCTTCTGCGCCAGGGCGAAGACGAGGAGCACCGGCGCGCTCAAGATCACGTTGCCCGCCATGACGATGTGCCACCGCACCCCGGTGCCCTGCTCGCGAAGGAGCGCGATGCCGAGAGGCAGCGTCCGAACCGACTCGTCCGTCGTCATCACGAGCGGCCAGAAGTAGTCGTTCCAGTGGTACACGAAGCTGAAGAGGAAGAACGATACCAGCGTCGGCGTGATCATCGGCATGAGCAATCCGTAGACGATGCGCAGTTCGCTCGCGCCGTCCATGCGCGCCGCCTCGATGACGGAGTCCGGAACCGCCAGCAGCGCTTGCCGAACCAGGAACGTCCCGAAGGCGCTCACGCCGAACGGCAGCACGAGAGCCGTCATCGTGTTGACGAGGCGCAGGTCGGCGAGCATCGCGAACACCGGGACGAAGCGCACCTGAGCGGGGATGAGCAGCGTGGCGATGACGAGCCCGAACGCCGCACCGCGGCCCGCGAAGCGCAGCTTGGCCAGGGCGTAGCCGGCGGGCATTGCGACGGCGATCTGCACGAACGCGATGAGCAGCGCCATCACGGTCGTGTTGAGGAAGTAATGTCCGAGCGGCAGCGCGCGAAGAACGGCCCCGTAGGACTCCGTTGCGAGCCCCGAGGGCAGGGGCGCCGTCGGCGCCTGGACGATTTCCGGCAGCGTCTTCAGGCTGGTGACGACCATCCAGGCGTACGGCGCGATCCAGAGGAGCGCCACGGCACCGAGCACGAGGCGGAGCGCGACGCTCACGTGCCAGCCCTCACCCGCCACGCCCAGAGCTGCAGGCCGGTGAGCGCGAGCAGGAGCAAGAAGAAGAGGACGACCTCCGCGCTCGCGCGGCCGACGCGCAGGTTCATGAAGACCTGCTCGTAGATGGCGTAGACGAACACCGTGGTGGAGCGGACCGGTCCCCCCTGGGTCATCACGCGCACCACGTCGAAGACCTGGAAGCTCGCGATGAGGCTCGTCGTGCCCACGAACGCGGCCGTGGGCCGCAACAGCGGCCAGGTGACGAGCCAGAATCGACGCCAGGGCCCCGCGCCATCGAGCGCCGCCGCCTCGAGGACGGACACCGGCACGTCCTGCAGGCCGGCGACGAAGAGGATCATCGAATAGCCGGCGATCTTCCACACGGTGACGCCTGCGAGGGAGTAGAGCGCCACGTCGGGATCCCCGAGCCAGTCGGCGGTGGGCAGGCCGACGCTCTTCAGCAGCGCCGTGAACGCGCCCGCCTGGGCGTCGAGCACCCAGAGCCAGAGGAGCGCCACGCTGACCCAGGAGACGACGTAGGCGCTGAAGATGCAGGCGCGGACGAACGCGGCGAAGCGCCCTGGGCGGTGGAGCGCCGCGGCCAGCGCGAGGCCGAGGCTCATCGAGCCCGCGACGACGACGACGCTGAACACGAGGGTCGTCCAGAACGCCTGCGACACCTCGCCGGAGCGCCAGAGGGTCCGGTAGTTGTCGAGGCCCACCCAGCGTGGTGGGGTCAGCATGTCCCACGCGAACAAGCTCTGATACGCGGCGTAGAGCAGCGGGTAGAAGAAGAACACCGCGAGCAGCGCCAGGGTGGGCGCCAGCAGCCAGTACGGATCCGCCGCGCGTCGCGGCGTCATCGCGGCCTCGCGGATCTCGCGACGCTCACCCGGCGCCCCAGTTCGCTTCCACGCGGGCGGCGTCCAGCAACGCGCGGGCATCCTGGTCGGCAAGGACGGCCTTCTCGAGCCGTGGCTGGACGACCTCGCGCTGAATGCGGAACAGGTCCTTCGACCACGGCCAGGCCATCGCGACGTCGAGCTGATCGACGGCGACGCGATCGTTCGGGTGCTCGCGGTAGTAGCCGCTGGATTCCATGCGGGTGATGGCGCCGCGGGTGACGGGCATGTAGCCGGTGGAGGTCGCCCACTCGATCGCGGGCTCGGGCTGCATCATGTACCTCAGGAACGCCCACGCCGTGTCCTTCTCCTCCGCGGGGGCGTCACGAAGGAGCACGAAGTGCGTGCCGCCGGTGGGGACGGCGGCGCGGACGTCCGCGGGAAGCGGCGCGGCCACGACGCGAAACTTCGCGTTGTCTTCGAGATATTTCAGGAACGCCGTGCTGGTCCAGATCATCGCTGCGCGACCCGCGAGGAAATCCTGATTGGTCGCCTCCCAGGCGTTGTAGTCGCGCCCCGGCGGCGGCTTCATCGTCCGGTCGGCCTTGACCAGGGTCTTCCAGAGCTCCAGCGCCCGGACGCCGGCGTCGTCGCCCAGCGAGACCCTGCCGTCTGCCTCCACCACGCTTCCTCCGGCCTGCCCCACCAGCGCGACCCAGAACCACCACTCGATGGGGCACTCGAAGCCCCACCGTCGCGTCTCGTCGCCGTCGCGAACGGTGAGCGCGCGCGCGACCTCGCGCATCTCGATCCAAGTCTTCGGCGGCCGGATCCCCGTCGCGTCGAGGACATCGCCGTTCAGGTAGGCGATGGGCGTGGACCGGTTGAAGGGAAGCGCGACCAGGGGCTTGGTGTCGCCGCCAATCCACGACTTCTGCTGGCCGAGCTCGGGCAGGATCCCGAGATCCTGCGCCCCTTCGTAGGCATCGAGGGGTTCGAGCACGCCGGCGTCGCTCAGGTACGGGATGACCTCGCCGACGACGTGGCTCAAGGCGGGAGCGGCGCGAGCAGCCAGCGCGGTCCGCAGCTTCGCGAGCGCCTCGAAGTAGTCTCCCTGGAAGACCGGCTGTATCCAGTGGCGATCCTGGACCGCGTTGAAGCGGGCGACCAGTCGCTCGAGGACCTCGCGATTGCGTCCCCCGTAGCTGAACCACAGGGCAGCGTGGCCACGCCCCGCCGCGGCGTCGGGCAACCGACGACACCCGACGACCGCACCGGCGGCGGCGGCAGCGCTCCCTCCCAGGAACGCGCGCCGACCGATCACAGCGCCCTCCCGGACGAGCGCGCGAACCAGCGCACACCGTGGGGCTCGAGGGAGCACGTCACCTCCTGGCCCGGAGCGAGCTTCGTGAATCCCGGGACCCTGGCCCGAAGGACGTGCCCCCCGACGGTCAGCTCGACGTGAGACTCCGCGCCGAGCGGCTCGACGGCTACGACGACCGCCGCCGCGACGCCGGCCGTGCCGGGTGCGCCGGGTGCGCCGTCGAGCGTCACGTGCTCCGGACGAACCCCGAGGATGAGTTCGTCCGGCGCGCCGGCGGGGGAGGGGAGGCCGAAGGCGCCGGCGCGCGCCGTGTCGCCGTCCTTGTGTGCGTCGAGGAGGTTCATGGGAGGCGTTCCGAAGAACCCCGCCACGAACACCGTCGCCGGACGCTCGTAGATCGCGCGGGGCGTGTCGAGTTGCTCGAGTCGACCGCCGTTCATCACGGCGATGCGGTGCCCCAGCGTCATCGCCTCGACCTGGTCGTGGGTGACGTAGAGCGCCGTCGCCTCCAGTCGGCGAAGCAGGCGAGCGAGCTCCACCCGAAGATCGGCCCGGAGCGCGGCGTCCAGGTTCGAGAGGGGTTCGTCGAACAGGAACGCCTTGGGACGTCGCACGATGGCCCGGCCCATGGCCACGCGCTGCTGCTCACCGCCCGAGAGCTGCGCGGGCCGGCGGTCGAGCAGTCGGGTGATCCCCAGCAGCTCGGCGGTTTCCGAGACGAGGCGCCCGCGCTCGCTGCGCGCCACTCTCCGCATGCGCAGGGGAAACGCGAGAATGTCGCGCACCGCCAGGTGCGGGTAGAGCGCGAAGCCCTGGAACACCATGGCGACGTCCCGATCCTGGGGCGGTACGCCGATCATGCTCTTGCCGTCGATGGCGACGTCTCCACGATCTGGCGTTTCCAGCCCCGCCACGATGCGGAGCGTCGTGCTCTTGCCGCACCCCGACGGCCCCACGAGGCAGAGCGTTTCGGCGCGGCCGACGGAGAGCGTCACGTTCGAGACCGCGTCGCGATCGGCGCCAGGAAAGCGTCGGGACAGGCCCGCGATGTCAACGCCACGGCTCATGTCGCGGTAAGGTGCCTCGATGTCGTGGAAGGGCGCTCGAGCCTCGCCATCGCCGAGGCCAGAGATCCGGGCGCATGGTAGCCGCGCGGGCGCCCTGGGGAAGGCGTCGCTCCTGTGGGCCGTGTTCGCGGCCTTTTCTGCGGGCTGTCGCGGCGAAGCGCGGTCCGAGGCGAAACCGCTCGCGGCCCCGGGCACCTCGGCGGGACGGGCGCCAGCGGCCCTGAACGCGCCGAGCGCCGCTGCCGCCGGGTCGGCCAAGGTCGAGGCGTCGCGTCCCGCAGCCGCGGCGGAAGGCGTCTGTCCGACCGACATGCTCCCCATCCCGGGAGCGGCGTTCTGGGTCGGGTCGACGAAGGGAACGGGGAGCGACGAGGAGGCTCCGCGCTTTCGGACGCGCGTCGCGCCGTTCTGCATGGACGCGACGGAGGTGACCACGGCGGCGTACGCGCAGTGCGTCGAGCGGCAGGCGTGCACCG
Organism: uncultured Polyangiaceae bacterium; assembly: GCA_964487605.1. GTDB lineage: Bacteria > Myxococcota_A > Polyangia > Polyangiales > Polyangiaceae > JAJDAH01. The sequence goes on along the minus strand of CAZARU010000084.1, from coordinate 10,747 downwards.
CCGCGGCGACGGCTGCGCGGGCGTGCAACTACGGGCGCGCCGATCGGGCCCAGCACCCGATCAACTGCGTGACGTGGAAGCAGGCGAGCGATCACTGCCGCTCGCGCGGCGCGCGCCTTCCGACCGAGGTCGAGTGGGAGTACGCCGCGCGCGGCGGCGAGGAGTACCGGACGTACTCCTGGGGGGCCGAGAAGCCGGACGGCCGCACGTGCTGGAAGCGCGGGTCGTCGTGCCCCGTCGCGTCGTTTGCCGCGGGGGCGTTCGGGCTGTTCGACATGACCGGCAACGTCTGGGAATGGACGAGCACCGCGTTCGCGTCGTACCCATGGCCCCCCGTGGGAGACGGACAGCGCGTGTACCGGGGAGGCAGCTGGAGCCGCCGCTTCGAGAAGTGGATGCGCCCCCGGCTGCGGAACCGTTCGCCGCAAAGTGCGTCGGGCTCACACCTCGGCTTCCGGTGCGCCGCGACGCAGAAGAACGCTCACTGCCCTTACGGGCGCGGGGAAGACGGCCTATGCCTGCACGGCGTGGACGACGCCGAGTGCGAGGCGGGGTCCTCTTGGAACGGGCAACGTTGCGCGAAGCGTGGCGCCTCCGAGTGCGCGGAAGGTGCGAGGAAGGTGCCCGGGCACGGTTGCGTCCTCTCCCTCGATGGCGATGCGAATTTCGAAGCACCCCGCGCGACACCCGTGGTTCGAACGCCGACGCCCGAGCACGACGCGGACTGCGCCGCGCACCAGCCCGGCAGGCCCAGGGCGTTTCGCTTCTCCGGCGGTACGCATGCGGGGCGCAATCACGCAGGCGCCAAGCTGGGCTGCAAGAACCGAGATGTCGGGATCGGATGGAACTCGTCGTGCTGCCCCGGGTGAAGGGCTGGCCGTTCCGTGTCACCGCGCTCGTCCTGGTGACGGTCGGATGCTCGGCGCTCGCGGAGGGTGGGGCAGGGGTGTCGCAACCCGCCTCGGCGCCTTCGCCCCGGGCAACGGAGCCCGTCCCCACCGCCGAAGCGCCGGGAGAGCGCCCGCCGGTCCGAGCGGTGGTGGCGGAGCCGGTTCCCGACGGGACGCTCCTCCTGGGTCGAACGCGGCGGAGCGTGGCGAGTGCCGATGGGGGCGTGCCGGTCACGGTCGTCCCGCTCCCGCGTGGAACGACCGTCCTGCACATCGGCGACTCGTTCGCCGCGGCGCTGGGCGTGGACCTGAACCACGAGCTGCGCGAGGCCGGAGTGAACGGCGTGCTGAAGTACAAGACGGCGAGCTTCATCCCGGAATGGGCGTGGAGCCGCGACCTGCCGGTGTGGATCGCCCAGACCAAGCCGGATCTGGTCGTGATCACGCTGGGCGCGAACGAGCTCGCGATCGCCGACGCGGAGAGTCGTGGACCCGCCGTCAGGAAGCTCATCGGTGTCATCGGTGACCGACCCTGCGTGTGGATCGCCATTCCGCTCTGGAAGCCGGCCAACGAGCTGCTGGACGTGATCCGCAAGAACGTCGCGCCCTGCCGGTACATGGACACCAATCGCCTCGTCCCTGGACTGGACCGCGTCGAGGACGGAGTGCATCCGACCATCGGCGCTCGCCAGCAGTGGGCACGCGACGTCGTCAGGTGGCTGGCCGGCGAGCGCGCTCCGACGCCGGAGCGCCCGTGGCGGCTGCGGGACGAACCCGAAGGGTGAGGGGGTGACGACGGCACGTCCGCACGCCCCCGTTGGCGACCCCAGCGAGAATCGAACTCGCGTTACCGGCGTGAGAGGCCGATGTCCTAACCGCTAGACGATGGGGCCAAGTTGTGTCGGAGCGCGCGGGCGCCCGGTTGGGGGACTAGGATTCGAACCTAGATTGACGGGACCAGAACCCGCTGTCCTGCCGTTAGACGATCCCCCAGTGCTTCTGGGTGGGGCGGTGTTCTTAGTCGGAGGGCCAGGGTTCTTCAAGTCGTAGGCCGTGGACGGGGGGTGCGCCGGGCCCGCACGCCGAGGCCGCAGGGGACGACGACCCTGCCCGAGTTTGCGGCAGTTTTTCACCCCGATCAGCGCCGGCAGGGGTGCTGCGCGCGCGCTGGTGCGGGCGAGGCCTTGACCGGGAGCCCGGTCGGCCTATTTTCCGCCACCCGCGGAGGCCCTCGAACATGAGCATCAAGGAAATCGTCAACGATCGCACGGCTCGCAAGAAGCTGGCGGCCGGCGTGAACACCCTCGCCAACGTCGTGAAGGTGACCCTAGGGCCGGGGGGTCGCAACGTGGCCCTCGAGAAGAGCTGGGGCGCCGCGGTGATCACCAAGGACGGCGTGACCGTCGCCAAGGAGATCGAGCTGGCCTCGAAGCTGGAGAACATGGGCGCGCAGCTCGTGCGCGAGGTGGCCACGCGCACCAACGACGACACTGGCGACGGAACCACGACGGCGACGGTGCTCGCCCAGGCCATCTACGCCGAGGGACTGAAGCTCGTCGAGGCGGGGGCCGCATCGATGGACGTGAAGCGGGGAATCGACGCCGCCGTCGGCCCCATGGTCGCAGCGCTGCGCGCCCAGGCGAAGATGCCGGACGGCACGCGGGACATCGCGCGCGTCGCGCGAGTGAGCGCCAACGGTGACTCCGCCATCGGCGACATGATCGCCAACGCAATGGAGAAGGTCGGCAAGGACGGGGTCATCACGATCGAGGAAGCGAAAACGCGGGATACCGAGCTCGACGTCGTGGAGGGAATGCAGTTCGATCGTGGCTATCTCTCGCCGTACTTAATCACCAACACGGCGGAGCTCACCGTCGAACTCGAGAACCCCTACATCCTGGTTCACGAGAAGAAGATCACCGCGCTGAACGACCTGGTTCCCATCCTGGAGGCGGTGAACCGCCAAGGTGCGTCGCTTCTCGTGATCTCCGAGGACGTGGAGAGCGAGGCGCTGGCGGCGCTGGTCGTGAACAAGCTCCGCGGCGTGCTGAAGGTGGCGGCGGTCAAGGCGCCAGGATATGGCGATCGCCGCAAGGAGATGCTGAAGGACATCTCGACGCTCGTCGGGGCGACGGCGTTCATGGAAGACCTCGGGCGCAAGCTCGAGGACGCGCAGATCGAGGATCTTGGTCGCTGCAAGAAGGTCATCAGCGACAAGGACAACACGACCCTCGTGGACGGAGCAGGCGACGAGGCGGCGATCAAGGGCCGCGTGGAGGCCATTCGGCGGCAGATCGAGGACACCACCAGCGATTACGACCGCGAGAAGCTCGAGGAGCGCCTCGCGAAGTTGAGCGGGGGAGTGGCCGTCATTCGCGTGGGGGCGAGCACGGAGCCGGAGCTCAAGGAGCGCAAGGCGCGCTTCGAGGACTCGCTTGCCGCCACGCGCGCCGCCGTGGAGGAGGGGTACGTCGCCGGCGGCGGCGTGGCGCTCGTGCGTGCTGCGAGCGCCGCCGAGTCGCTCCAGCTCGACGGCGATCGCGCCGCGGGCGCCAGGGTCGTCGCGCGCGCTGCGTCGGCGCCGCTGCTTCAGATCGCGAAGAACGCCGGGGAAGACGCGCCCGTCGTGCTCGACAAGGTGAAGGCCGGGAAGGGGGCCTTCGGTTTCGACGCGAGCGCACTCGACTACGGGGACCTGGTCGAGCGTGGGATCATCGATCCCGTGAAGGTGGTCAGGGTCGCCCTGGAGAACGCCGCGAGCGTCGCCGGCCTCATGCTCACGACCGAGAGCATGATCGCCGAGAAGCCGGCCCGCGCGGCGGCCGCACCGGGTGGTGGCGGCGGAATGGGCGGAATGGGCGGAATGGGCGGAATGGGCGGAATGGGCGGAATGGGCGGAATGG
>CAZARU010000084.1:0-6854 GCA_964487605.1 uncultured Polyangiaceae bacterium | reverse complement strand
GGCGGAATGGGCGGAATGGGCGGAATGGGCGGAATGGGCGGAATGGGCGGAATGGACGACTTCGATATGTGAGCCACCGACGCGGTCCTTTGACCGCGTTCCGTTCCCCGCGCTACGCTCGATCGTCGTGGTGACGACCGGACGGCGGGGGCCGGCGCGTCGCGGCGAAGCGGCGTAAATGGAGCTCAGAGTCGTCGGGTGTCACGGCGGAGAGACGCCGAAGCACCGCACCAGCGCATTCGTCCTCGACGAACGGCTAGCCATAGACGCCGGGTCGTTGACGAGCGGCCTGGAGCTGAAGTCACAGTTTCGGCTCGGGGGTGTGCTGGTGAGTCATGCGCACCTGGATCACATCCGCGATCTGGCGACCATCGCGGACAATCGCTGCCAGGCCGACTGCGAGCCACTCGTCGTCGCGGGCACCAAGGCGACGCTTGCCGCCGTCAAGAAGCACTTCTTCAACAACCTGCTCTGGCCGGATTTCTCGCAGATCCCCAGCAAGACGCGGCCCACGATCCAGTACCTCGAACTGAAACCGGAGAAGCCTCAGGTCGTCGCCGGCTACCGCGTGCGCGCCGTCCTGGTCGCACACACCATCGAGTCCGCCGGGTTCATCATCGAGGGCGAGAACGCCGCCCTCGGCTACAGCGGGGACACCGGCCCGACCGACCGGCTCTGGGAGTTGCTGAACAAGACCCCGAACCTCAAGGCGCTCCTCATGGAGGTCAGCTTCCCGAACCGCGAGCAGCGGCTCGCGACCGTCAGCGGTCACCACACGCCACGGACGCTCGTGACGGACCTCAAGAAGTACGCGCGCCCCAAGGACCTGCCCACGCTGCTCTATCACATCAAGCCAGTCTTCCAGAACGAGGTGGAGCAGGAATGTGCGCGCCTCAAGGGCGTGAACCTGTCGGTGGCTGCGCTCGGCGATCAGTACGTGCTCTGAGCTGGTGCCCACCGCGATAGGGAGCTGATGCATGAGGCCCCGGGGGTCCCCACCGAGAGCCGACCGGGAAGTTAACATAATCTATCTTATGCGATCTAACGAACACGGAGAACCGTGCGGCGAACTCGGCGCTTGCGGCGGATGCGCCGGGGCGCACCCCCGGGACGCGCAAGTGAGTGGGTCGCCGGGCGCTCATCCCGGCGGCGAGACGCGCAAGTGCAACAGGTCGCCGAAGTTGGTCACGGCGAACGCGTGGGCGCCGAAGGCTGCGGCCGGCATCGAGAAGCCGTCCCCGAGGTCCAGGCCGTCGATGGGCGCGCCGTCGGTCAGAGACAGCAGGAAGAGCCCTTGTCGGGTCGTGGTGACCATGAGCGCGCCCAGGATCGGAACGGGTGCGGACACGCCGCCGTCCGGGAGGCCGCGGCGCCAGATTTCCCGTCCGTTCTCGGGATCCAGCGCCCAGATCCCGCTGGTGCCCGTGGAGGCGATGAGCACCGAGCGCTCCGGGACGGCGGGGCCGTCACCGCGTCGCGGCGCGTGAGCGGGCTCGGTGACGCGGAGCAGGTCCGTCACGCCCAGGACCGCTGGGTTCGCCCAGGCCTGGACGCCGGTGACGGCGTCCAGAGCGAAGGCGCCGGCCTCGTAGCTGCCCACGAAGATGACCGGCGCGCCGTCGATGTATCCGGGCACTGGAGTCGTATCGACGTCGAAGTACTGGGGCACGTCGCCGATGCGATCCTCCGCCTCGGCGGAGAGATCCACGGGCTGCCAGCGCTCCTCACCCGTCCTGCGATCGAACGCCGTGACGTTTCCGTCGCTGAAGGCCACGTAAACGATGCCCTCCCAGACGAGCGGGCCCGCGTAGCCGGCGATCTCCATCCCGAGCGCCGGTGCTCGGTGCTGCGACCAGCGGAGCTTGCCGGACTTCGGCTCGAGCGCCATGACCGTGTCGTTCGCGTTCACGACGTAGAGCCATCCGTCCGAGGTCAGCACTGGCGCTCGCGCGACCTCGGCGTTCGTCATGAAGCGCCAGACGAGCTTCCCGTTCGAAGCGGCGACCTTGTAGAGGGCGCCGTCGTTCGACCCGAAGTAGACCACGTCCTCCCCCGGGTCGTAGAGCGGCTCGGACTGCACGGGCCCCAGGGTCTCGAAGCGCCAGAGCGTGCGACCGTCCTCCGCGCTGACCGCGTAGAGGCCGCGATCACGCGAGCCGACGAACACGCGACGCCCGTCGGGATCTATCGCGGGTCTGCCCCGCTCGTACGCCTCGCCGACCTCGCGCGACGGCGCGACGATGCGCTGCTTGAACGCGACGCTCATCGACCAGCTCGGCCGATGGGCCCACGACGGCAGCTCCGGGTTCGCCCCCGAGCGGACGGAGGCGCAGGCGATGGACCCCAGCGCGAAGCAGCAGCCCGAAACGAGGGCCCGGCGGATCATGGCGCCGCGCTGGGCGCCGGAGCACCGCTCGGCATCGGGGCCGGCAGGCCGTCCTTTCCGCCACCCGCCTCCCCGATGACCTCTTGCAGCATCTTCAGGGTCTGCTCGTCCACGTTGCCGCCGGCGGCCGCGGCGAGGTCCAGACCGGAGAGTCCCTTCTTCCCCGCTTCCGGGTCGATCTTCTGCTGCAGCGTGCGCGCCATCTGCTCCAGGTAGCCCGGCGGCGCCCCGAGCTCGCGGGGCTTGTCGGGCTTGGTCTTCTCGACGACCTCGCCGATGAGTGCCTTCGCCTTGTCCTTCTCCCCCTTCGCGAAGAGCACGCGAGCCTGGTGGTACTTTCCGAGCTCGGACAGACCTTTCACGTCGAGATTCTCCAGCTCCCGGAATGCGGCGAGCGCACCCTCGACGTCCTTCTTCGCTTCGAGCGAGAGGCCGATCCCCTCGGTGACTCGGCCCCGCACGTCGCCGTCGTTTGCCGCCAGCGCGGAGCCCTTCACTTCCTGGTACTTCTCGATCGCCTCGTCGTAGCGGCCCTGGTCGTAGAGCACGTTCGCCAGGCCCAGTGTCGCGAGGATGGCGGTACCGCTGCCGGGTTTCCCGCGCGCTTCGTCGTACGCCTTCGCGGCGGCCTCGCTCCGTGCCGAGGCGGTCTCGAAGTTCGGCCCCGCTGGCGTGCCGTCGGGGGGCGGGGGCCCAACGCGTCCGAGTTCGGCGCTGACGCCCTGCATGAGCTCGTCGGTCGCGCCTGCCGCCACCTTGCCACTGCGCCAGGAGTAGATCTGATAGCCGATGCCTCCGGCGATCCCCGCCACGATGACCCACTGCACCCAGCGAAAGTTCTTCTTGAGCCACTGGGTCGCGGCGTGGGTGCTCCGCGCGAACGCGTCGTCCACCATCTCCCCGGTGTCGAGTCCGACGGCGACCGCGCGCTCCTTCTCCAGGCGGTCTCTGCGCTTGGCCGCCGCCCGCGCGCGGACCTTGCGGTTGCGGTCACGGACCTCGGACACCGAATCAGCGGGATCCTCGGCGCTCTCGTCCCGAGCGGTCGCGGCCGCTTCGGACGACTCCTCGGGGTCCGCACCGGCCTGGTCCTCGGGCGGACCGGCCGCGCCCTGGGCCTTCTCCGCGCGACGGCGCGCACGGCGTGACTTCTTGTCGGCTTCCTCGGCCATCGGGCGGGCCCCTCTATAGCAGCCTCACCGTCCCGGTGACCACGGCTCGGGAGGGGGCGGCGGGAGCTCGGTCGCGAGCGGGACCACTGCGAATGCCGCGACTTCCGTGTGGCGGTCGACGAACAGCACGGCGTGCAGCGGGCGGCCCGGGCGGGCGCCGAGCGCCTCGGGAACGGTGGTCCACACCTCGACCCAGTCCCTGGCGGTTCCGGGGACGTCGATCACCGCCGACCGCTCCGGGTCGATCTGGGGTACCTCGCGCTTGGGCCGCGGCTCGCCGTGCCGGTCGTACACCACTCGGTCGAGCCGGGCGCCGAGCCACACCTTCCCGCCCTGCCCGTCGCTGGACCGCGCGCGCACGAGCCATCTCGCGCCGGCGCCCGTGCCTCCGCGGGGCACCACGACCGTGACCGCCGCGCCGACGGAGCCGTGAGTCCGGAGGCGAGCGAGCGCTCCGGCGGTGGGGCCCCCGATGCGATCCAGGATCCCGGCCCGAAGCGCCGCGGACAGGGCCCCGGGCAGCGGGTCGGGCACCCCCGCGAAGCGCGTGAGCGCGGGGGCGATCTCCTCGGCCGCCCCCAGATCGAGGAGGGCCTCGAGCAGCGGGCCCCTCGCCGACTGGTACCGCTCGGTGGAGAACGCCTTGACCAGGGGCACCTTCGCCGCGTCGTCACCGATCGTCGCCAGGGTGCGACCGATGTCCGCGCGAAGCCTCACGTCTCCCAGGGACTGCACCAGGGGCCACACGGCGTCGCGGGACCTCAGTCGCGCGAAGGCTGCGAGGATCTCCCGCGAGCGCGCATGATCCCGGGCAGCCTCGTCCTTCCACCACGCGATGAGGATCCCCTCGCCCTTTCGATCGCCGCTCTCCGCGAGCGCCAGGGCGGCCAGGCGCCGGATCGCGGCGTCCTCGGAGCGCAGGAGTTCGACGGTGAGTGGCGCACCCTGGCCGAGGCGCGTGAGCGCGAGCGCGCACCAGGTCCTCACGGTCGGATCCTCGTCGCGCCCGAGGGCAAGGCGCAGCGCGGGGCTCGTGGCTTCGCGCCGGAGCTCGAACAGGAGCTCGGCGGCCTTTCGGCGCACCTCGACGTCGGCATCGTCGAGAAGCGTCGCCACGGCCTCCGCCGCGTCCGCGTCCCCCGACATGGCCCGCACCAACGCGACGGGCCACGCCCTGCCTTCGGAGCGTCTTCCGCGCTCTTCGTAGACGCCGTGACTCTCTGCGATGGTCCGGAGGCGCTGGCGAAGGGCGCCGAACGCGACCGCGTGGTCGCCCGAGGCGTCACGCAGCTGACCGGGGTCGGCGTTCGTGTCGAAGAGCTGACACGCGCCGAGGCGCTGATGGCAGATCAGTCGCAACGACCCCTCTGCGAGCAGCGCGTGGTCGTCGGTCTCGACGAAGGCGAAGCCGGGGCTCGGATCACCCTCCACGAGGACCTTGCCCAGGTCTCTTCCCCTGATCCTGGGAGGCCGCGGGACGCCGAGGGCGCCGAGCACCGTGGGGAGCAGGTCGATGGTCTGCGCCGGGCTGGCGATCCGACGGGGTGCGAGTCCGGGTGCGGAGACGATCAGGGGCACTCGTACCTGCTCGTCGTAGACCGTGGTGCCGTGGTAGCGGCCCCCGTGCTCGCCGAACTCCTCGCCGTGGTCTGCCGAGACGATGATCACCGCGTCGGCGCTCCGGGCGCGGACGCTCGCCACGACTCGCCCGACCGTGGCGTCGGCGGCAGCGATCTCGGAGTCGTACCGGTCGATGTCGCGATCGCCGAAGGCGTGCTCCGGGTGGGCCACGTAGGGTTCGTGCGGCCCGAAGAGGTGGAGCCACACGAAGACCGGACGCCCCCTCGGAGTGCTCTGGAGCCAGGCCTCCACCTGGGCTGCCCTCGCGTCGCCCTCCAGGAACTCCTCCTTCACCCACTCGAAGTCGAGGCGCGAGGCGATGAAGGGCTCGAAGAGCGAGCGGTCGATGAAGAAGACCGCGGGGGGGTAGAACGCTGCGGTCGAGTAGCCGTACCCGCGCAGCAGCCGGGCCCAGGTGTTCGACGCCGCGCCGATCCCGCGACGCAGGAGTGGTCGAACGTACTTTCCCGTCATGATGGACGTCAGCGCGTAGGACGTATGCGGCGTCGCCGTGTAGGCGTTCTCGAAGACGACGCCCTGCGCGGCCAGGGCATCGAGAGACGGTGTCGTGGCGCGCGAGTAGCCGTAGCTCGACACGTGGTCGGCGCGCAGGGCGTCGATCGTCACGAGGACGATGTCCCGCCGCGTCCAGTCGACGGCGCGCGACGGATCTCGCTCGGTGCAGGTCGGATCCACGCCCACGATGCAGATCTCCGAGCCCGGGATGGGGCGCGGCGGCACCAGGCGAGCGCCGATCTCGACCGGCCAGCGCAGGATCGGCGCGTGTTCGACGAGGAGCAGGCGGAAGTTGTCGAACGCCGCGAGACGTTTCGTGGCGGTGGGGGCGAGGGCTCCGCACGAGAGGACGATCGCCGCGGTGACCATCGCTCCGAAACGCGCTCTCCCGCCCGTCGACGACAGGGCGACGCCGCCGGCGACGCCCGCGCCCACGAGCGTCATCGCCGCGAGCGCGGCGTGGAACGCGGGGTACAGCCTGACGAGCGCGAAGCGGTTCACGATCTCCGCCGCTACCGCGAAGGCGAGCACCACGGGGACGGCGAGCACGGGACGCCGGGCGAGCCGCCCGAGCGCTCCCCTCCCCCCCCACACGAGCAGCGCGGCCACGCAGCCCACGAGCGCGGCGAAAGCCACTCGCTTTCCTCCACCGTCGAAGTGGCGACCGGCCGCCACGAACCACGCCGTGGCGGCGGCCGCGCAACCCATGACGAGGGCGCTCGCGAGCCGGAGCGCGGGTCCGTCACGATGGGTCGCTTCGAGCAGGAGGAACGCGAAGAGCGCCATCGGCAGCGCGGTCAGGCACGCCAGCGGCGCCACCCAGAGCGCGCCGAACTGCAGCTCCCAGACGCTCGCGATGCGGTCTCGGTGCACCGCCACGACCACCGCGAGCTCGACGAGGAGCGCCAGCCACGTCGCCGCGACCGCCGCGCCGAGGCGACGGACGACGGAGGGGGCGGTCGAATCAGCGGAACGAGACGCTGACGATCTCGTAGCGCCGCTCTCCTCCCGGGAGGCGGATCGTGATTTCGTCACCAACGGTCTTTCCGATGAGCGCGCGAGCGAGTGGGGCGGACACCGAGATCGTACCGGCGTCGATGTCGGCCTCGTCGGCGCCGACGATCTGGGAGGTGAACTCCTCCTCCGTGTCGAGGTTCATG
>CAZARU010000083.1:0-29656 GCA_964487605.1 uncultured Polyangiaceae bacterium | reverse complement strand
CGGTGGCGTCGGCGGCGCAGCCGGCTCGGGACCCGGCGGCGCCGGGGGCACGACCGGCACGACCTGTCCGAACCAGACGACGGGCTCGAGCGGCAACCACCTGCGCGTTTCCGTGAACTGGGCCGCGACGGCGAACCTCGCCGCGGGGTCGGCGACCATCCACCTGTGGAACCGGGCGGATCTCACGTTCGCCGGCGACGGTTCGGTCACGGGGACGGTCACTCCCTGCGGGAGCGTCACGCCGGAGTTCCAGAAGATGGGCCTCGCGGGCATGGGGAAGGTGCACGCGGTGTTTCCGGACTCCGCGTGGGAGTCGTCCGCGCTGCCCAAGGTCATGGCGAAGGGCAAGCTCATCGCGCCGAGCGGCGGGGGTCCCTTCGACGTGGGCGCGCAGATCCAGATGGAGCCCGTGGCCATCGCCATCGGCCTCAACATGAACGACCCGATGAACGATCCGTGGACCGCGGCCGGGCAGGGCTCCAAGATCGTCGGGTTCGACCACGACGGAGACGGCAAGCCCGGAATCACCGCCGTGCCTCGCAACACGGCCCCGTTCGAGGCGCCGCCCGTCTCCATCACGGCGGCGCTCTTCGGCGGGCCCTTTGCCGACAAGCTGTACCTGGCCAACCGCCTGGTCGTGCAGCTTCAGGGCACGCGGGACTCCTGCACCAGCGCGAACGGGACGGCGATCGTCAGCAAGCTCGACACGCGCGTCATCGGCTGTCACACGACCATGAACGCGGAGTGCACGGCGGTGGAGTCGGACTTCATCGACAGCAACCAGGCCGCCATCCAGGTGATGAGCGCCACGTACGAGATGAAGCAGGTGAACCCCGGCGCCCCGTGCTCCGAGGTGCGCACGCTGCTCCCCATGTAGCGCCCGGCGTGCAGCGCCCCGCCCGCCGCCGGATCAGAGGCCGGCGGCGATCCTCTCGGCGAGCAGCCAGTCGTCCTCGTCGTCGATGTCGGTGCTCTCCCACTTGGGAAGGGGAAAGAGCAGCGGCCTCTTGCCGATGCGGGATCCGGTGGACTCGAAGCTCGCACGCGAGAAGGCGTAGAGCGCGGACGTCTCCTCGAACCACGGCTCCAGCGTCTGGGTGGGCGCCAGGCGCGAGGGGTCGTGGTTCACCGCCGAGCCGTCGGCTCGGAAGAACCGCGCCTGATGACGCCTCACGGCCACCAGGGAGTCGGCCTCGCCGTGGGCCTCTGCGCGGTCGAATGCGGAGAGGGCACGGCGGATGGTCTCACCGCGCACGAAGGGGCTCGTGACGTGGAACATCAGCAGGCGCCGGTCCGGCAGGTGGGGCAGGTCGGCGGCGAGCAGCTCGTTCGCGGTGACGTCGTCCCCGCAGAGCGTCTCGGCCCGGTCGATCAGCGTCAGGCGCGGCGTCTCGACGAGGCCGAGAGCCGCGAGCCGTGCGCGCGCGTCGGTGTTCACGACCACGCGCTCGATCTCGGGAAGCGCGTCGAGCGTGGACAGGATCCAGCGGAACAGCGGACGCCCCGCGAGGTGCCGAAAGTTCTTGTCGGGCACCCTGGCGCTGTGTGCCTTGAGGAGCGTCCACGCCGTGACGCCCGTCACGCGATCACCGTGCGGACCGCGTCGCCGATGCGGCGCTCGACGTCCTCGCGGCGTTCGCCGTAGGTCGCGTCGAGCTGGCGGAAGCGCTCCGGCCAGCTCGCGTCCTCGAAGAACCGCGCGACGGCCTCGCGATCGATCTCGCCGGCGGTATCGAAGGACGGCACGATGCGGCTCTCGAGAAAACCGTAGAAGTCGTGCGGGACGATGTCCAGGCCGCGGAGGTACGCGGAGGGTACGCCGTACTTCAGCACGGTCAGGTGGCAGCTCGAGTTGCCCACCAGGACGAGGTCGCAGCGGCCTGCATCCGTCGTGAGGACGGTCTCGCCCAGGGAGATCTCGAGGTTGTCCCATTCACCCACGTACCGCAGGGCGTTGCGGTCACGGATGACGTGGTTCGGGTGCAGCCGCAGCAGCACGCGAGCAGGCTGCAGCGCGCGCTGGATGTCGGCGAACAGCCGCCCGAAGGCCGGCCAGTCCACGATGAGCGACGCGAACACGCCGAGGCGCAACGCGCCGGCCCCGCGAAGCCCCGTCGTGTCGAGGGGTCGGTACTCTCCCTCCACTCCCTTGAACACGACGCGACCTTCGGCCCCGCCGCCGCGCCGGTAGACGTCGAGCAGCGCGGGGCCGTCGAGGAGCGAGAGGTCGAAGTCCAGGCGCGGCGGCCCCTCGGGGATGTGGCCGTGGTTGACGTAGATGGTCCGTAGGCCGCGCGCTCGTGCCGCGCCCGAGAGCGCCATGGCGTAGGGGTTGGAGTCGCTGGAGACGAGGATGGCTCGAGCGCCGGTCGCCGGGAGGTCTCGCTCGAACCGCAGGAAGTAGCCTGCCGTGCTCGCGGCGCGGCACGCCGTGAGGAAATCGCCGCGGTCGTACCTGCGCACCACCGCGAGGTACGAGGCCACGCGCTCGCGCGACCCGAAGGCGTCCGCGAGCGCGGCCCAGGCGCGAGGGTTCGTCGCGGCGCGCGGGCCGAGCTCGGCGTGGGCCACGAGGTGCTCGCCCGCGCAGCGCGCGACGTCGGCTACCTGGCGCTCCTCGTTGGCGTACAGCGTGGCGGCAACGAGGGGGCGCCTTGCGCGGGGCAGGCTGGCCGACACGAAGGACGAGAGGCCGTACAGGGCGACGAAGAGAGTGCGAGGGAGGCCCTCGCCGAGCGCCTCGTAGACGGCGCGGGCCGCGCGGACGGTTGCGTGCTGTCGGGTGAGGTCCGCGAACACCGCGCGGCGGAACGCCCCGAGATCCTTCTCGACGACGACGTCACACGCGCGCAGCAACGCGTCGTTCATGGCGCGCTCGGGGCGTGCACCTCGAGCAGGCCGCGGAGCGCCGCTTCACCCATGGCGAGGATGGACTGGTCGGAGCTCGCCGCCATGTGCGGCGTCACCAGGACGTTCGGAAGGTGTAGCAGTCGACTCCCCCCCGGCGGCTCGCGATCGAAGACGTCCAGGGCGGCGCCGCCGAGGTGGCCGCGCTCCAGCGCGTCGGCGAGGGCCGCCTCGTCTACTATGCCCCCACGCGCCGTGTTCAGCAGCACCGCTCCGCGCCGCATCCGCGCGATGCGCTCGGCGCCGAAGAGACCGCGGGTCGAGGCGTCCAGCGGCACGTGGAGCGTCACCACGTCGCTCGCCTCGAGGAGCGCGTCGAGCGGCACCGCCGTCACGCCGTACGCGGCGTGGAACTCGGGGAATTCGATCAGATCATGCGAAAGGACGCGCGCGCCGAAGGGCGCGAGCAGCCGGATCACCTCCTTTCCCACGTTGCCGCATCCGACGACGCCCACGGTGCACGCGCCCAGGTCGCGTCCCACGGTGCTCTCCCACCGGCCGCCGCGCGTCGCGATCACCGCCTCGGTGGTCCGTCGCAAGAGCGCGATCATCTGCCCAAGCACCAGCTCGGCCACGGCGCGACGGTTCACGCCCGGCGTGTAGGCCAGACGCACGCCGCGCTTCGCCAGCGCCGACCGATCGATGTTGTCGATGCCGACGCCGTACTTCGAGACGACGCGCAGCGACGGGACGGCGTCGAGCAGCGCCTCGCCAATGCGCTCGAGCCCGACGATGGTGTGGGTCGCGCCACGCAGGAAGGCCACGAGCGCCTCGTCGGTGAGCACCGCTCCGGTCTCGTTGAAGCGCGCACCGGGGAACGCCGTCGTGGCGCGGGCGCGCAGCGTGGCGCTGCCCGAGAAGGACCGGGAGCAGACGGCGAGCGCGTGGTCCGATGCGGAAGCCATGGCGACCGGGACGCAGGGTCAGCGCTTCGAGCCGCCGTCCTGCAGGCGCAGATAGGCCAGCATCACGTGCTGGAGAACCACGTGCACGTCCTCCGTGGGGCCGTACTCCCCGTCCCGCGTGGGAACGTGCACCGCGACGTCCACCGCGTCACGGAGCGTGCCCCCGTCGAAGCCCGTGAACGCGACCGTCACGCAGCCGTTCTCGCGCGCGTACTGCACGGCTTCGAGAACGTTCACCGACCGGCCGGAGGCGCTCAGCGCGATGACGACGTCCCCCGGGTGCGTGTGGCCCTCGAGCTGCCGGCGGAAGACGGCATCGAAGCCGAAGTCGTTGCTCGCCGCCGTCAGGAGCGTGGCGTTCGCGGCGAGGCTGACCGCGTCGAAGGGTCTCGGGCCCGCGCCCACGGCGAGGTCGGCCGCCAGGTGGTTGGCCGTGGCCGCGCTGCCGCCATTGCCGAGCACGAAGATGCGCTTCCCGGCGGCGCGGGCGCGCAGCAGGACGTCGATCACGGCCTCGACGGCGCGCTCGTCCACCGCCGCCAGCAGGTCCGACACGTAGTCGAGGTACGCGCGCGCGAAGGCGCGAACGGGCTCGGGTCCGGGGAGCTCGCGACGGTTCACGGGGTCGCCCTCGTCGCCCACTTCGGATCGGCCGCGTAGATCCGGTCCACCAGGTACATCGTTCGATACGCTTCCAGGGAGCCTCCGTGGGCGGGCTCCCGTCCCTCGAGGATGGAGGCCGCGAATTCCGCGATTTCTTCCTGCCAGGAGTCGTCCCGATCATACACCGAACGCTCCGTTGCGGTAGCCGAGGGGCCGGATCCGCGCAGCACCTCCAGGCCCTCGGGCTCGTAGGCGCGGCTCACCGACAGGATGCCCCGGAGCCGGAGCGACCCCCGCTCCAGCGTCACGTCGAGCGCGAAGCGGGGCGGCGACATCGTGGCCGAGGAATGCAGGGATGCGAGCGCGCCGTCGGGAGTTCGCCAGAGCGCGAAGACGTTGCCGTCGAGCGCGGGATGATCCGGGTGCGGCTCGACGAGCGCGTGCACGGTGTCGGCGTCGCCGACCAGCCACCGCAGCAGGTCCACGGCGTGAATCCCCTGATCGAGCAGGATGCCCCCGCCCGCGACGTCCGGCGCCGCGCGCCAGCTCGCGCCGTCGGCCACGAGGCGCGGCTTGCCGTAGACGGCGCTCGCCGCGATCACGCGGCCGAGCTCCCCGGATTCCACGATGGCGCGAGCGCGCTTCGCCGAGCCGTGCCGGCGATGGTTGAACCCGTACGCGAGCCGCGCGCCCGGATGGCGCGCCTCCACGCTCCGCACCCAGGCCACCTCTTCGGAGGTGCGCGCCGGTGGCTTCTCGCAGAAGACGTGGAGGCCTCGCTCGAGCCCAGCGGCGGTGATCTGGGCCGCCCACCTCGCCGGGACGCAGACGACGAGCGCGTCGAGAGCCTCGTCCAGGAGCGCCTCGTGGGTGGCGTGGGTGCGTACACCGGTCACGCCGGCGAGGGCCGCGGGATCCCCGTCCGCGACGGCGACCGTGACGAGGCGTGGATGGGCGTCCAGCACCTCGCGGCGAAGCCGCCCCATCTTGCCGAACCCGACGATGCCGACGGCGAGCCGCTCAGCGCCGGAGGTCACGCAGCCCTGCACGGCACGTCGCGTCCAGCATCCGGGAGTCCGTTCCGTACGCGATGAAGCGATGGCCTTCAGCGATGCGCCGCTCGAGCAGCGCGCGGTCGGGCTCCACGACGTGGATGCCCGCTGCGCGCCCGTGCCTCGCGCAGGCTTCGACCACCTCGAGGCAGGCGGCCAGGACGTCGGGATGCGTCGTCTGGCCGGGCACGCCCATGGACGCCGAGAGGTCGTAGGGGCCCACGAAGCAAGCGTCGAGGTGCTCCGAGGAGGCCAGCTCGTCGATCTGCGCGATCGCGTCGGCGTGCTCGACGATGGCGACCAGGAGCGCGTGCTCGTCGAGCCACGCCCGGTACTCGTCGAACCGCGCGCCATGGCCCTGCGCCCGCGAGAGGCCGACGCCCCGGGCGCCCCGCGGCGGGTAGTGCATGGCCGCGTGCGCCTCCTGCAGCGTTCGGCGGGTCGCGACGCGCGGCACGATGATCCCGTGCGCGCCGGCGTCCATGACGTGCTGGATCTGCACCGCATCGCAGCCTGCGAGGCGCACCAGGGGCACCTTCCCCGCGCGGTCCACGACGCGGATGACGCGCTCGGTTTGCGCGAGCGATGTGCTGGAGTGCTCGAGATCCACCGCGACCCAGTCGAACCCCGCGTCGCAGAAGATCTCCGCCACGGCTTCGCTCCCGAGCGTGATCCAGCCGCCCACGGTGACCTCGCCGGAGCGCAGGCGCGACTTCAGGGACATGCGGCGGGGAAGATAGCAGGCGCCTCGCCGGAGAGGTTCTCCCATCTGAAGTCTGCTAAGATCTGCCCGTGGTCGTCAGCCGAGAGGATCTCGAACGGTCGATCGAGGAGCTGCGGCGGGAGGTGACCGATCCGGACGTGGGCATCTACGGACCCGGATCCATCTCGTGGAACGTCGGCCGCGAGGCCGCGCTGTTCCTCGGGGGCGGGCGCGCGGCGCTCCTGCAGGTCGCGCATCCGTTCGTCGCGCACGCGGTGGACCAGCACTCCGCGACGCGCACTGACCCGCTCGGGCGGTTCCAGCGGACGTTCTACAACGTCTTCAAGATGGTGTTCGGTGATCTCGACGACGCCATCCGCTCGGCGCGGCGCGTTCACGCGGTTCACGAGCGAATCGTCGGGTACATCGCGGAGGACGTCGGACGCTTTCGCGACGGGGCGCGCTACGCCGCCAACGACGAGTCGGCGCTCTTCTGGGTCCACGCGACGCTCATCGACAGCGCGGTGATGGCGCACGATCTGTTCGTTCGGCCGCTCTCCTTCGACGAGAAGGATCGTTACTATCGCGAGTCGCGGCGCTTCGCGCGGCTCTTCGGGATCCCCGACGCCGTCATGCCCGAGGGCTGGGCGGATTTCGCGGACTACTTTCAGACCATGGTCGAGTCCGACACGATCGCCGTCGGGCAGCCCGCGAGGGATCTCGCCAGGTTTCTCTTCAGCGCGCCCCGCCGCACGCATCGCCCCATTTTCCAGTGGGCGCGGTTGCTCACGGCGGGCCTGCTGCCGGGAAAGGTACGCGAGGGACTCGGGTTGCCGTTCGGCAGGAAGGAGCGCGCGCTCTTCGAGGCGTCCGTGGCGGTGGTCAGTCGCGCGTACCCCCGTCTGCCCGCGCGCCTTCGCTACGCGCCCGCCTACGTGAAGGCGATTCGCCGCCTCGAGGGGCGTCGCGAGCCCGACCGCTTCGGTGAGCTCATCGAGCGTCTCACCCTCGAAGTGCTCGACGCCAAGGGTTGACGTGAGCGGGTGCGTGGCCGCGCGCGCTGCGCGAGACCAGGTGGTCGAGGCGCGTCCACACGCTCGCGCCGTCGAGGGCGGCGTTGCACCATCCGGTGACGACACAGTAGGCCCGTCCGTGATCACCCCGGTGGTGCCGAGCGTGCGCTCGTGGCGTCAGCACCAGGCGGCGCGCGCGCAGCCAGCGCACGAAGTCGTTCGGCGCCGGACGATGGGCCAGCTTGTGCAGCTCGGGCGCGATGAACCCGATGGCGGCCGTCCAGGCGGCCAGGGCGGCCAGGACCGGCGGAAGCGGTCCGACCAGCGCGACCGTCGCCAGGGGTAGCGCGACCCCCGCGCTCTTCGCCGCGGAATGGACGAAGGTCGCTCGAGCGGCCAGGTGCGGCCGCTCGTGGTGCTCGGCGAACTCTGCGGCGATGCGCCCGAGCAGGCCGCGCCCCGGCGGAACGTGTCGATCGAACCACCAGTGCACCACGCCCGACGAGAGATCCGCGAGCACGAGAGCCGGCGCCGCGAGCGCGACGAGCGCGACGGGATGCAGCGGGCTCTTCGCGAGCGCGAGCGCCGTCGTGAGGGCGGTGGCGCCGACGACGGCCGTGCGGACGACGGTGCCCAACGGTGGCCGGTGGCGTGCGTCCCGCCACCTGGCGAAGAGCGCCCGCCAGGGGGCGAGGTTCGCCCGCAGCGGAGACAGCGGGTAGGGCTCCAGGGGACGCACCGCCGTTGCGACGGGGGATTCGGCGCGAAAGGTCCCGAAGAGCCGGTCCCACACGATGGAGAGCCCGCCGAAGTTCTTGTCCCAGGACGCAGGCTCGCCGGCGTGATGCACGCGGTGGTGGCTCGGCGTGTTGAACACGGCCTCGAGCGGTCCGAGCGAACGGATGAACCCAGCGTGCTGTGAGAACATGATCGCGCCTGCCGCGATGGCGACCGTGGCGTAGACCGCGGCGGGGACGCCGACCAGCGCGAGCGCGAGGAAGAACGGTGCCGACGCGATGGGCCCCAGCGCACCGGCGCGCAAGCCGAGCGCCAGGTTGAAGCGCGTGGGCTGGTGATGCACGGCGTGCACGGCCCACAGCACCGGCCAGCGGTGGGACGCGCGGTGAGCCCAGTAGTACATGAAGTCGAATCCGACGACGGCGAGCACCCAGGTGAGCGGCGCGGAGGCGTCGAGGTCGAGCCAGCCGAAGCGCCGCTCGACGAGGACGTACGCCCCGAGCAAGGCGCCCCGCGTCGCGAGGCTGACGCCGAGGCGCAGCGCGCCGCACCCGACGTTCGAAGCCGTCTCACGCCAGGGGTACAGCCGAAGCCCGCGGCGGACGGCGACCGCGTGTTCGGCGAGCATCGCGAACAGAGCCAGGGACAGGAGCAGCAGCGGCGTCACGGCGGGGACCTCCTCGGTTCGAAGGCTCCAACCTACGTTCCGAGATCGATAATCTCCACGAATTAATAGTAATTATGATAATAAGTACTACTGAATGATTCAGCTTCACCGGCTCGAGGGCTTCTACTGGGTGGCGAAGACGGGCGGATACGCCCGCGCGGCGCGCGCGTTTCCGTACCCGATCAGCCAGCCCGGCGTGCACCAGCAGGTCGCCAAGCTCGAGGACGACCTCGGGCTCGTGCTCTTCGAGCGCGTCGCCAAGGACGCGATGCGGTTGACGGCCGCGGGTGCGCACCTGCTCGCGTTCTGCGCGCCCTTCTTCGAGCAGCTCCCGGCGGTGGTTCGGAGCCTGCGCGCCAGCGAGTTCGGCGGCACGCTGCGCATCGACGCACCGGCGCTGATCCTCGGCACGCTCCTGCCCGACTGGATCCGTCGCATCCAGGATGCGGCGGCGCAGGTGCGCGTCGACGTGGAGGAGATCCAGACCCCCGACTTCTCGCGGCTCGAGAGCGGGGCGGCGGATCTGATCGTCGACTACCTCGACGTCGCGCCCTCCGGTCTCTCGGCGCGCCGGGTCGCGACGAGCTACGCCTTCCTCGTCGTGGGCGAGCGCCTGGCGAGAGGCAAGCGCAAGAGGCTCTCCGTCGAGGCGCTCCGCGACGAGCCGTTCGTGAGCTACCACCCGAACCTACGTCAGTACGCCGTGCAGATGGAGGCCGTCGCGTCGCGGATCGGGGCGCCGCGGCGCAGCCTCTCTGCGAGCTCCGTCGACGCGATCCTCGCCCTCGTGAAGGCCGACCTCGGGTACTCCGTCGTGCCGTGGCTCGATCGGCGCGGTCCGCGCCGCGAAGGGATCGTGGCGATTCGACAGAAGGGCCCGGGAACCGAGTTCCCGATCCACGCCGTGTGGCGCGAGGCCGCGTGGCCCCACCCGCTGCTCGACGTGGCGCTGAAGACCGCGCCGCTCGGGACGTGAGCGCCGGGGCGCCCCCGGGGGCGTGCTACGTGGTCCGGGTCAGCAGGTGGTGCGCGAGGCGAATGAAGTCGCCTTCGGTGATGATGCCCAGCAACTCGGCGTCTTCGGTCGTGACCAGGACGCAGCCCACCTTCGCCTCCCACATCAGCTCGGCGACCTCCTCGAGGGAGTCCGTCGGTCGCACGGTCAAGAGCTCGGTCTGCATGATGCGACGGGCCTGCGTCTGGTGGATGAGCTCGTCGCGCTCCGGCGCGCGCTCCGACAGGAAGCTGGACGATGCGTGGAGCAGATCGCTGTGGGTGATGAGGCCGACGAGCTTGTGATCCTCGACCACGGGCAGATGGCGGAACCGGAACGCCTGCATCTGCTCCTCGAGGCGGGCGATGACGTCGTCCGGGCCTATCGTGAACACTCGACGCGTCATCAGGTCGCGCGCCAGCTTGGGCTCTCCGGTGACGGTGAGACTGGACGTTCCGCCGCGCACCCGCACGCTCGGTGGCACCGGAGGAAGGTGATGCTTCGCCGGAGCCGCCTTGGGCGCAGAGAACTCCTCCGGCTCGACCTCTACCGAGCTGTCACGCTCGCCCTCGTCGTCGGGCGTCTGGTCGCTGCTGGATGCGTCCCCCATCGTGAGGGTTCGGTAGATCGGTTCGCGGGGGACATCAAGCGGGACCGCTCCGCGCGCCGGAGGTGCGGGTCACTCGGGGACGACGTAGTTCCACCCGCACACGCCCTGTTCGCACGTGAAGCCGCTGACTTCGGGGCAGTCGCACGTGCTCGACAGGCCCGCGCACGTCTCGCCGTTCACCCTCTCCGCCAGGAGCGCGAACACCCGCGACGCGTCCGCGTCGTTCCGCGCGACCAGGTTCCGGGTGCACCCGCAGCTCGTGCCCTCGAGCACTTGCCCACACTCGCTCGACGACGCGCACGAGCGGACGTCGGCGAGGGCCGCCTCGAGGTCGCGCTCGACGTCGGCGCACGTCCGTGAGCCGCCGGCGCCTCCGGTCATCGCGCCGCCGGCTCCGCCGGCTCCCGAACCGCCCGTGCTCGCGCCCGCCGCTCCGCCCGACGACGCGCCGCCGCTCCCGGTTTCCCTCGGGGCGCAACCGATCTGGACGGGGTACGACTCCGCGATCAGACAGTCGCGGGAGCCACAACGCTTCGCGCAGGCCTCGGCCTCGGCGATGCAGATGGGCGCGCTGCAGTCGGCGATGACGGCGCAGGTGGTGCCCGCCGCGCACGACGTCGTCGCGTCGCAGGTGGGATGCGCGCTGCACTCCGCCGCCGTCAGGGGCCGGCCGTCGTCCGCGCCGCTCCCGGAGTCCGACGACCCACCGCAGGCGGCGAGCAGCAGCAGCGACGAGGAGAGCGCATGACCCAGGCGGAGCAGAGCGTGCATGAGTCGGAGCATGACGCGGAGCGGCGCCCGCGGCGAGGCGGTCGCGCCCTCGGCCCGCTGCCTCCGCCCGATGCCGCTGCCTCGGGCCGACCCCCGCCAGCCCCCACCCTCCAGCCTCCGAGCGCCAACCGGCCGAAGGCACTTGCGCGCGCATCATATGTACGATAAAGTACACATAAGATGACCCGCCGCCACGTCCCCGCCTCCCACTCCTTCGCTGTCGACCGACTCTCCCGCGCGGCGCTCGCGTTCGTCGCGGGCGCCCTGCTCCTCGCGTGCGGGGGCTCGGGCGGGGAGGGCGGCGGACCAGAGGGCTCCGCCGGGGCCCCGGGCAACGGCGCTTCGGCCTTCGAGACGTCCCCGCTGACCTGGACGTACGTGCCCGTGGACGGGATGGTGTGCCGCAACGGCGCGCCGACGGGGGTCATGGTCAACGCGAACCCGGAATCGGATCGGGTCATGCTCTGGCTCGAGGAGGGCCAGGCGTGCTTCAACTCCTTCGGCTGCAACACCGCCTACCGCGCGGAGGGCTTCGGTCCGGGCGTTCCGCCCTCGACCAATCCTTTCGCGCTCTACCAGCTCGACGCCGAGGGCAAGCTGCTGCCCGGCGCCGACGCCGTCGAGATCATCCTGGAGCGCTTCGACCGCGAGCTCTCGAGCTACAACCGCAGCACGCCGAACAATCCGCTCTCGGAGTTCAGCTACGTCTTCGTGCCCTACTGCAGCGGCGACATCCATCTCGGCGACGCCGAAGACGTGACCGTGGCCGGCGAGACGTTCCAGTTCAAGGGCTGGAACAACACCGGGCTCGTCCTGGATCGGATGGCCGCCACCTGGCCGAACGCCTCACAGGTCGTCCTCGCCGGTTCGAGCGCCGGCGGCTTCGGCGCGGGCGGCAACTACACGCGCACGCGCGCCAGGTTCCCCGACAGCGAAGTGATCCTCATCGACGATTCGGGGGCGTACATGGGGGACGCGGGCTTCCCGCCGTGCCTGCTCGCGCACCTGAGGAAGACGTGGAACCTCGATGCGACCGTCTTCGCGGAGTGCGCGGCGTGCCTCGGGGCCCCCAACGTGCTCGAGGCGTACCTGACCTGGGTCCTCGAGACTCACGACGACTTTCGCGGCGGCCTCATAGAGAGCGAGCACGACCAGCTCATGCGCACGATGATCGGGTTCGGTGCGAACGACTGTGCGGAGCTCGATCCCCCCATCGAGCGGCTCGCCCCCCTCGACGCGTCGCGCTTCAAGGCGGGCCTCGTGGACCTCAGGGATCGCATCACCGCGCCCTTCCCGGGGTTCCGAACGTTCCTGACGAGCGGTGACGCGCACACGTTCATCGACGGTTCGCAGTCGCCCGCGCCGCCGGTCGCGGGGCTCACCCAGACGGCGGGAGGCGTGACCATCGCGTCCTGGCTGGACGCTGCCGTCAACGGCGGCGCGTCCTGGAAGAGCGTCGGCGACTTCTGAGAGCCGGAAACCGAACGACTGCGCCCGTGATGGCCTCTCGCCCGAGCTGCTGCGACGAGCGGCGCAGCAAGCTCTTCAGATGCGGTCTGGTGTTGAAGGCCGAACTCGGCGACGTCGAGGAAGCGCTCTCGCCGTTTGGAGGACTCGCCGCATGACGGTGCGCACCTGCTCCTCACCCGACGCGTTCGAGCAGGCCCCCGAGCGCCGCCTCCGAACGTCGGCGAATCCTCCGCGCCGGCCCTCCGACTTGATGGCCCTGCCCGTGGCTTGATAGGTTCGATCCACGATGCGCCCCTACCGCTCTCGCGCGCTGCTCGCACTCCTGGCAGCTGTCGGCGTGGCGTGCGCGGGCGGTGACGGGACCGACGCCGCAGGCGGGAGTGGCGGCGCGTCGTCGGGCGGCAGCGCCGGCAGCGCAGCCTCCACGGGTGGGACTTCCGGGGGCGGCTCGGGCGCTGCGGGCACCACGACCGGACGTGACGGCGCCGTTCCTCCGCTGCGATGCGAGACCGCGAGCTGGCTCTGCATTTGCCGACCCGGAGAGTCCAGCGTCTGCGACTGCGACGGCGCGGTCGGCGCGCGCACGTGCAACGCCCAGGGGAGCGGGTACGAGCCGTGTCAGTGCCCCGCCGGCGCGGGCGGCGGAGGAGGGCTCGACGCGGGCGTCGGCGGAGCGGACGCCGGCCCCGACGCTTCTGCCGGCGCAAGTGGAGCGGGCGCCGTGGGCGCGGGTGGCATGGCCGGCGCCGACGCGGGCGTCGGTGGGATGGGCGGCGCTGCTACCGGCGGCGCGGGCGGCATCAGCGGCGCGGGCGGTACCAGCGGCGCGGGCGGCACCAGCGGCGCGGGCGGTACCAGCGGCGCGGGAGGTACTAGCGGCGCAGGCGGTACCAGCGGCACGGGCGGCGTAGGCGGCACGGGCGGCGTAGGCGGCACGGCTGGGGCTGGCGGCACCAGCGGCGCGGGCGGCACCAGCGGCGCGGGAGGTACCAGCGGCGCGGGAGGTGTAGGCGGCACGGCCGGGGCCGGCGGCACCAGCGGCGCAGGCGGTACGGCCGGGGCCGGAGGGACCGGCGGGACCTGCCTGGTCACGCTGATGGATCCGAGCTGCGACGCGTGCATGAACGCGAACTGCTGCCCCGAAGCGGAGGCGTGCTTCCTGGACAGCGTTTGCACCCAGCTCGACGCCTGCATCGGAACGCAGTGCGTCCCCCAGTTCCTTTCGCTCCCCGAGTGCCTCTCCGGCCCGTGCGCCCCGTTCAGCTCGGCGGAGCCGACGCTGATGAACTTCGTCGTGTGCATGTCGCCGACGTGCGACTTCGCGTGCATGGGGCCGCCACCGTGAGCGCGGAACGCGCACGAGCGCCGTCCCCGACCGTGCCGCTCAGAAGCTGAGGAAGTGCACCCCCAGGTTGCCGCCGACGGGCGACGGCGGCTCCTCGTCGCTCGGCTGCAACAGCAGGGCGGCGGCGATGACCCCTCCTGCGAGCAGCACGCCTCCGCCGATCCACGGCCAGGGCGAGGACGGCTCGTCCCTCCGAGGCGCCGCCTTCACCATCGGCTCGAGGCGGATGTCGAGCGACGTGGCCTGGCCCACCTCGACCACGACGTCTCCCCGGTGCGGCCGCTTGGCCTTTCCCGTGACCTCGACGGTGTGCGCGCCGGCAGCGAGCCGACCTTCCCACCGACCCGTACCGACCAGCTTGCCGTCGACGCGGATCGCGTCGCCGTGGTCGGCCACGACGCGGAGCGTGCCCTCCTTCGGGACGGGCTGGAGATCGATCTTGGCCTCGAAGGGCTCACCCCCGGGGAGCGTGTGCTCGGTGTCGCTCGGGTAGAACCCGGGCTTGGAGACCCGGAGCTTCACGACACCCATCTCGGTGCGGACCGCCGACGGCAGCGGCGACCTACCGATCAGGGTTCCGTTCAGGAGGATCTCGGCGTCCGGCTCGCTCACGACCACGGTCAGCTCGGTGACGAAGCCCTTCATGGTCTCCTTGAGCTGAGCTACACGCTCGCGATCCTCGTCGGTCAGTGCGGCGCCGGACTCCTCCACGAATCGATCGATCCGATCGAGCACCGCGGCGTAGCGACGAAGGTTCTTCTCCATGGCCGCCATGTTCCAGAGCAGCCGGGGATCCTTCGAAAGCTCGTAGGCCTTGGTGAACTTGAGCAAGGCGCCGGCGTGATCGCCGTCCCGGTACAGGACCTTGCCTGCGTCGTACTCGGCCTTCGCCGCTCCGGTGAGCGTCTCGTCGAGAGAAGGGCGTGGCACCGCTGCGCTCGACGCGGACGCGCCCTCGCCGGTACCCGGCTTCTGGCCTTCGGCCTGGGCCGCCGCCGGCGAGCCCCACGTCCAGAGGACGATGGCAGCGGCCGCAGCCGTCAGCGTGCGCGTCGTGACCTTCGTCATTCCGGCCCGTCTCCTATTTGATCTCCATGTCGAGGGTGTTCGGCGGTGCCGTCTTGGCCGGCTGGGGCGCCGGGCCACCAGCGTGCGCCGGAGCGCGTGCCTGACCGCGCGACTTCGGCGGGCGGGCGAGGGCCGCGGGGTCGGTGGGCTCCTGCAGAGCGGGCTCGACCCTCGGCTGTGCCGGGAGCGCGGGCTCGACCCTCGGCTGTGCCGGCGCCGCGCTCGACGAGAGCGCCGGGGAAGCCGGTGTCGCGGGCGTCGCGGACGGCTCGGCGGCCAGGGCGGCTGCGTGCCCCGACGGAGCGACGACGGTCGCGTCGGGGCCCCGGATTGAGCGGCCCACCACGAGCGCGCCCAGACCGACCCCCGCGATGGCGACGGCCGCGAACGCCACGACCCCGCGGGAGCGCTTCTCGGGCGAGCGTTCCGCGGTGCTCTCCTCGGTCCACGCCGTCGCGGTCTTCGCAGCCGAAGGCAGCGGGCCCGTCTCCGATGCCGGGGGCCCCGCGTCGTCCACGATCGTCGCGTCGTCCGGGACCGTGTCGGCGAGCCCGTCCATCGCCAGCGGCTCCGTGTCGGGGGCTGCATCCGGGACGCCCAGCACCTTCGAGATGCGGTCGATGGAGATCCGCGAGCGTGGCGGGGCGAAGGGCGCGAGCGCCTGAGCCAGCTCGGCGACGTTCGCGAACCGGTGGCTCGGATCCTTGGCGAGACACCTGCGGACGATCGCGTCCAGCTCCTCCGGCACGTCCGGGCGCGCCTCGCGGAGCGACCGGGGCTCCTCCATCAGGATCGCGGCGAGGAGCTCGGTGAAGCTCTCTCCCACGAAGGGACGCTTCCCGGCCAAGAGCTCGTGCAGGATGGCTCCGAGGGCCCAGAGGTCGGTGCGTGCGTCCACGGACCGGGCGGACTTCGCCTGCTCCGGCGAGAGGTAGAACGGCGACCCCATGATCGCGTCGGTCTTCGTGAGGCCGGCTTCCGCCGTGTCCATGAGCTTCGAGATCCCGAAGTCGAGGACCTTGACGAAGGCGCTCTGGTCCCGGCGCTTGGTGAGGAAGAGGTTCGCCGGCTTGAGGTCGCGGTGGATGATCCCTGCGGCGTGCGCTTCCGCCAGCGCCTCGCACGCTTGCAGCAGGTAGTCGACGGCGTCCTCGACCGGGAGGGGCCCCTCCGAGACGACCTTCGCGAGGTCGCGCCCGTCGAGGTACTCCATCACCATGTACGGCGCGCCGTTCTCGAGTCGCCCTACGTCGATGACGCGGGCGACGTGCTCGCTCTGGATCCGAACCACCGCCCGCGCCTCGCGGAGGAACCTCGTGGCGGCGTCCTCGTCGAGGGCCGCGTGCTCCAGCAGGAACTTCAGTGCGACACGCTGGCCGAGCTCCAGGTGCTCCGCGGCGACGACGACGCCCATGCCGCCCTCGCCGAGCACGCGCTCGACCCGATATTTTCCGGCGAGCACGTCGCCCGGCGCGACGGGCGAGGTCACTGGGTTCCCCCCTCGCCCGCGCCGCCATCACCGGCCCCACCGTCCGTCGTGGCGCCGACCAGGCACTCGGTGAAGGCAGCGCGCTGCACGTCGCACTGGACGGCGGAGATGGCGGCGAATGGCGCCACCGTCGAGCAGACGAACGCGTTCTGCTTGCCGCAGGCGGCGTAGTCGCGGGTCGCCGCGCTGCACCGGCCGACGGCGGGGACGCAATAAGAGAGGCACTCGGACCTCGAGCTGCCCGGGCAGTCGGCGGCCGTCACCAGGCCGCAGAGCTCGACGCACTCCTCGGGCGGCGCCTCCTGAGACCCGGTCCCGCCGTCGACGGACGACCACGGGCCGCAGGTCGGCTTGCTCGCGGTCTTCTCGTCGCACCCGCTCGCAGTGGCGAGGCGGACCTCGAGCACCTTCCCGTCGGTGATCTTGTCGCACACCGCCTCGGGAAGCTGGATGGGTCCCGATGCTCCAGCGGTGGGGCCACCGTCGGCACCGACCCGGTACCAGCCGTGCTCAGCGCCCTCGTCCAGGGCGACGAAGCACGCCGTCCGCCCGCAGATCCCCGCGCCCAGGGTCACCAGGCCGACGGCCACGCGATCGGCGCCGTCCGGGGGCGTGATCCGACAGGTGGCCATGTCCACCGCCACCACGGCGGCCTCGTCGAAACACGGGCCCACGTCATAGCAGGTGCCGTCGCCGTTGCCGCTACCGCCCCCGAAGATGAGCGCCGGATCGTACACCGGCAGCGTCTTCTCCTCGACGCGGACGGCGCGACAGCGGCCGGCGATGCAGGCCTCGCCCTGAGCACACGCGCTCGAGATGGTCTTTCCGTTCTGGTCGACCTCACCGTCGCACAGAAACTGGATGGGCACGCGAAGCGTCGCGACGCGGCTCCGGGGCACCGTGGTCACGATCTCGTTCAGCGTCCGAGCGGTGCCGCCCGCAGCGGGATCGCCACCCTTGATCGCGCTGACGCGGATGGTCACCACGGCG
The DNA here is from genome assembly GCA_964487605.1 of uncultured Polyangiaceae bacterium. Lineage (GTDB taxonomy): Bacteria > Myxococcota_A > Polyangia > Polyangiales > Polyangiaceae > JAJDAH01. The sequence goes on along the minus strand of CAZARU010000083.1, from coordinate 12,331 downwards.
CCGGGGTTGTCCGGATCGGCGACGATCCCGAGCGTCGCCGGGATCTTCGCGCCACCGGGAGGCGTCAGGTCGTAGTTGTTCGCGTGCTGCAGGACGCCGTTCTTCTCGATCTCGATCCGGAGCGTGTCTATGTCGTCGGGAATCGCCATGTCGTTCTGGATGGACAGGACGATCTCGCCCTGGCGCTTCGCCTTCTCCCCCGAGCACGCCCCGGCTGCCCCCGCTGCGGCGAGGACGAGCGCCGCGCAGGCCGCCGGCCTCCGAGCACGCGTTGCTCGTTGGCTCGGAGGGGACGAGTCGAGCATGGGATCTCAGGGGAGAATTGAACACAAAAGAAGGGACTGAGCCAGGGCGGCGCGCGTGGGCGTGCCCCGGCACCGCTGACTCCGGTGCTCCCTCGCGGACGCGCGACGGCTCGGCTCGGCGCTGGATTGCGCGGATCTCGGTGGTTGGCGATCCGAGAGCGCCCTTGCCTTCGACGACGTCGGCGTACATCGACCAGGCGCGCACCGACGTCTCCGTCGAGTCGAATTCACGCGCCATCTGCGCCGGCCCCTTCGCCGCTTCTCCGAACCAGTCCGCTCAGCGCCGGACGACGGGCGGGCTGCGCAGGAGCTGCCGCAGCGGAGCCCACACCTGCTCGGCGGTCTCGGGGCCCAGCGTGACCGTTTCCTCGTAGTGGTTCCCGGGCGTCGCCTCCTCCAGGTACGGGTGAATCGGGTCGAGCTTCCAGTCGTAGCTCGGCACGAGGTATCCGACGTAGCCGTGGGTCATGGCGAGGATCCAACGGTGCTCCGCGGCGGGATCGCGGAAGCGGTCCAGGGCGAGGCTCCCGTCGAAGGTGGACGGATCCGGTGGGCCGTCGTCGCAGCGGGAGTAGCCGTCGCGGTCGCAGTCCGGGTTCGTCGCGGGATCGTTGAGCACGCGGTACGGAGCCGGCGTGAACGGGTAGGGAGCGTCGAGCGCCGTCTTGCCGTCGCGGGTCACGAGGACCGACTCCGCGTGGGGCTCGCCGGGCACGGTGACGAGCTCCGCGGGGCCGACGTCGATCACGGCGACCTCGGCGCGCATCACGGGGAGGTTCCCCGGCCCGAGCGGACGCGTGGGATCGAAGCGCTCGAGCTCCGTGTCGAACAGCCCGAGGTTGTACCCGATGAGGAGGCGCTGGTTCTCTGCACCGACGTAGATCTCCCTGGACCGAAAGCCGATGGGAGCGGCCTCCAGGGTCTGCGCGCCGGCGCCCAGGGCTTCCAGGGCGTAGGCTGCGAACAGCCGGCCGGCGTTTCGCGCGCGCTCCACGTCGTCTTCGATGGGGCGGCCGTCGAAGCCCACGTATTTCACGTGGCCCGGGCCCACCTGCCCGCCGATGAGACCGGGGAAGACCAGGGCGACGCCGCCGACGCCGTCGGCGCGGTAGAGCGACGATCCGTCGGCGCCGCGCTCGTCGAGCCCCCCTTCCACGGCCTCGCGAAGTGACCCGAGGTAATCGGCGGTGATCCGCCGGTTCCGGCTGCCCGCGTACTCGGGGTGAGCGGTCCAGTTGACGAGGGTGGCGACGGTCTCCCCATCGGCGGGTGCGACGAAGCGGATCACGCGGAGCTCGTCGTCGATCACGACCGGGTCGCGCGTGTCGGAGACGAACGCCGCCGCGCGGTGCCCACCCGGATCCGTGCCCGCCAGGTGGCCGTCCACGCGGGACGCGCCGACCTGAACGTGGACCGGCCGCAATCCGGCGACGGCCTCGGCGATCGCCTCCACCGTTCGCTCGCGGATCAGCGCGTTGTACTCCCGGGAGAGACCGCTGGTGCCCGTGTCCGGTCCGTAGAACCCCACGGTGTCGCGGTTCTGGTGCAGGTGGTTCGACGCGATGACGACGAGATCGAGCGAGAGCTCCGGGTGGGACTCCGCCAGCAGCTCGCGGGTACGGCGCACCTCGTCGTAGAGCCAGAGGATGTCGTCGACCACGCACAGCGCGAGGCTCGTCTCGCCGCGACGGAGCGCGACGCAGCGCACGCTCACCGGATCGGCAACGTCCGTGGCCGACCGTCCCTGCCCGAACCCGCCGATCCAGGTGCATCGCGCCGGATCCTCCGCGGGGCAGTCCAGGGGGCTCGCGAGGTCGCAATCGGCGATCTTCACGCACTTGTCCCCGGAGAGCGGCTCGAACTCGTGAGGTGCCGTCGTGCCCGCGTGCACGACCGTGTGGGTGACGTCCGGCGTGATGTCGCGAACCGCGGCGCCGGCGTACAGCGTCGGATCGCCGCCGGGAGCGCACGCAGGGTCACCGGGGCAACGGCGAGCGGGAGCCAGCTCCACGTTCAGGGGGTGGCCGGCGGGTGGCTCGTCCCGGGCGACGCGCCCCGTGGTCGCCTCCGGCTCCGACTCGCACCCCGCGAGGACGAGGCCTGCGAGGAGCGCCGTGGCGCGCGCCGCCCGCCGCGCCGCTACCGTCACCTCACCTTCGCCAGCCAGCGTGTCAACCGTCATGGGGCTCCTCGTGGTCTTCGTGGGAGCGTCGCCCTTCGCACCGTCGGGTCGAGGTCACTCGGACCTCGGTATCGAATCCCGACGAGCTCAGGCGACGTCACCAGGGTGGCTGGCAGCCCGTGCTGCTCGAAGCGTCGCCGGCGTCGGCGGCCGCGTCCGGCCTCACCGCCCCGCCGGCTGCGCCCTCGCCGCCGCTTCCACCCGAACCGCCCGAGTCCGACGCGCCGATGCCCGAGTCGGCGTCGCCGCTCGAGCCGGCGGCGCTCGACCCGCTGGTGCCGCCGGCCATGCTCGCCCCGCCCGTTGCGCCTGCTCCTGCGCCGCCCTCGGTGCCCGTCGCCGACGGGTCGTCCTGCCCGCAAGCAGGCGACGTCGCCGCCCCCGCCATCGCCATCACGGCGGCGCCAACCCGGGTCCGAGGGAACATCACGGGAGGATACCGCGGTGCGGCCCCCCCTGGCGCGGAGGATCTCCGATCCGTCGAAGCCATCAAGTAAACGCCGGGCGTTGCCGGTGGGCGGGTCGTCGGCGTCGGCGTCGCGCCGGGCGCTCGGGTCGACGGGGGGCCGCGCTTCGCGAACACGCGCTCGACGGTCGGCGGCGGTGCGCGCAGCGACGTGGGCCACGTCGTCGTGTGTGGGCGGCGACAGCTCGCGGAAGGAGAGCGTGCCTTCGTGTCGCGCGTGCTGCAGCTCGATGCGGAGCTCGTGCTCGATCTCGAACGCGGCGTGCTCGTGCTCGAGGACGGGAGCACCGCCATCGTACGGTACTTGGGGCTCACTCTTCGGTGCCACCGCGCTTCGAGGGCACCGTGCCGAGACGGTAGTAGAGCGCCACCGCGTTCTGCGCGTACGGAAACTGTGAGAGCGTCTCGGGGTCGTTCATTCGCAGGCTGAACACCATGGGCAGCTCCCACGGGCCCTGGAGCTGGCCGCTGACCTCGAACTGCGCGCGCACCCCCCCCGACTGGCCGTAGTAGAAGATGTCGGGCATCTGAACGAGACCGGCGGTGACGCTCAGGCTCTCGTCCTCGTACTCGAAGCGCTCGGGGTCGACCTTGGCGGTGTGGTAGCGCAGCCGCGCGTCGTGAAGCAGCACGTCGGGCGTGCCCGCGAGGGCGCTGAGCACGTCGAAGTGCTCGCCGAGGTTGAACGCCTCGAGGTGGGCCGTCAGAAACTCGACCGTGTTCACCCTCTCGGGTTCCCGGGTCGGGTTCGGCGCGCGCGCGTAGGTGGCCTCGCTGGCGAGATCTTGCTTGCGCGCGTACACCGAGCCGAGCAGTGGCCCGATGGGCAGCTTGTCGAGCCCGAAGGCGGCGTAGCCGAGCTCGCGGAGCTCGTCGGTCAGCGCGGCCGTGGCAAACGCCTTGACGTCGTTCTGCGTGAAGTTGGTGTAGAGGCCGGTCGAGCCGATGAAGCCCGCCCGAAACGTCGTTCCGCGAAGGTCGAGGCCTGCTCCGGCGACGTAGTCTATCTGCGGATCGCCTATCTCGTTGCTCGGATCGCCGGCGTTGCCCAGGACGGGCGAGGCGAAGGCGATGCCCGTGCCGGCAACGCCCATGATCAGGTGGTTGTAGCCGAACCGCCCGAGCGGATCGACCTGCGCCGCGGTGGCCGTGATGGCCGAGCCGTAGAACACGCTCAGCGGGCCGAAGCGCCCGCCCACGACGGCGGACGCCGCGAAGGTATCGATGTCGTGCGCGACGAACCGGCCCTTCTCGCATCTGCTGATCAGGTTGAAGGCCGACGACTCGTCGCCCCGGCATTCGCCGACGACGGTCGTCGCGCCGTATACCTGATTGTATTCGTACATGAACACGAAGTCGCCAGACTTGTTGAGGTACGGAATGAGGTTGCGCTTGAGCGCGCCGACCACGCCGTAGATGCGCGCGTTGTCAACGCCGGCCGCGATGGCGTTCGCCTCGCCGACCGTGCCGGGAATGGGCGTGAAGTCGTTCGGGTTCAGGGGGCCGTCCGCGGCGGCCGGCGCAGCGACGAGCGACAGGGCGAGCAGCGAGCCCGCAGTGGCTCTCACGTGCATGTTCCGTCCATGCAGGTGCCGGCGCAGGGCGTGTCGCACGCCCCGCAGTGGTTGTTGTCGGTGCGCGTGTCGGTCTCGCAGGTCTCCGTGGAGCCTCCGCAGTCGGCGAAGCCCTCTTTGCAGGCGAACGTGCACTGACCGTTCTCGCACGCGGGTTGCTGGTTCGCGGGCGGGTCGGGGTCGGCCTGGCACGCGACGTCACAGGAACCGCAGCTCCGTGGGTCGTTTCGGCTCGTCTCGCAGCCGTTGCTCGTGTCGCCGTCGCAGTCGAGCAGGTTGCCCGTGCACTCGACGAGGCACATCTCCGAGATGCAGAGCGCAGTAGAGCCGGCCGGTGCCGTGCACGCGTTGCCGCAGGCGCCGCAGTTGTCCAGACTGTCGACGGGCGTTTCGCACGTCGCGGGGTCGTCATCGCAGTCCTGAGCGGTGCTCCAGCATTGCTCCACGCACTGCCCCTCGACGCAGACGCCGACCTTGTTGAAGGGGTGCTGGCTCTTGCCCGAGCAGGCGTTGTCGCACTCGCCGCAGTGCGCTTGAGAAGACTGCAGGTCAGCGCATTCGCTGCCGCACTGCACCTCGCCTTCGGCGCACGGACCGACGGGCGCGTCGCCGTCCTTTCTGACGAGGACCTCGGCGCACTGCGGAACCGCGAGCACCCAGCCGTCCACCGAGTCGCCGATCTCGTCGACCTGCCCACAGTCCACGGCGCGAAGCTCGGTCGCACACTCGTACGCCGGCGCGCCCTCGCTCGCCGTGCGAGTCGAGAGGCAGTCGTACTGCTTTTCGAAGGCCTTGAATCGGGCGTTGGCCGCTTCTGGGTCGCCCGTGCACGTGAGAATTCGATTCGCTATCGAGTAACCCGCCTGCCTACAGTGGTCGTCGTCTTCGACGTCGTGAAGCGGCGAGCACGCGACGACTGCGAACGAGAGAAGACCTGCCGTGCTCCGGTGCCGCCTACGCCTGTCCACGTTTCGCACTCGGGGTCTCGTTGAGCTTTCCCCCGGGCTCGCACCGACTATAGTCGGACGAAGTGCAGCTCAAAAGTGCAATGTGCGGGCTCTGCGCCTTGCTTGCGTCTCTGCTCCTCTCGGCGGCGGCCGCGGCGGAAGAGAAATCGAAAGAAGGGATCTACGGCAGACTCGGGCTCGGCTACGGAGGACTCTTCGTCGACCGTTCCACCGACGACCCTGTCGAGCCGTTCGCCTTCTCGCCGGAGTCGGAGTTCGCGGTGGAGGTGAACCTGATGCAGGTGTCCGGCGGGCTCTTCGTCGCCGAAGGGTTCGTGCTGGGCGGCAGCGTGATCGGAATCATCAGCGAGAACGGGTTCGAGTACGACACGAGCGGCGAGTTCAGCACCACGCCGGTCCTCGAAGGCCGCGCGTACTTCGGTCTCGTCGGCCTCACGGCTGACTGGTTCCCGGGCGGCAGGGGCGGCTTTCACGTCGGCGGCACGCTCGGCGCAGCGTACCTGACTGCTCCGGCCCCGGACCGGAGCCCGTTCGACGAGGTGGGAGGCTTCGGCGGAGCATTCTCCGCCCACCTCGGGTACGACATCTGGATCGGAGAGCGGACCACGTTCGGCCTCTACGCGCTGTTTCTCGACGCGCGGCTCAGCGGCACTCACGAGGCCGATGGCCTCGAGGGCAAGGAAAGCGACGTGGTGCGCGCCGGCGGATTGATGCTGAGCGTCGGCTATCTGTGAGGCCGCCGATGGTCAGCAGGCCTCGCCCGACGCGAGCGCTGCCTCGCAGGCCGCGGCGTCCGCGCACACGGCCTCTTCGATGAGACCGAGCCGCGTCGTATTGCACCCGACGAGCAGGTTTCCGTCGCATCGCCGCTCGCCGTCCTCACACTCGAACCAGGTGTCGTCGATCCCGGCCTCGCCCTCGTTGACGCACACGCCGGCGAGACACTGCGTCTGCTCGACCGGGCAGTCGCTGGCGCTCGTGCACGGGATTCGGCAGAGGCCGTCGAGGCCGCACGCGAGCCCCTCGGGGCAAACGTCGCCGTTGAGGCAGTCGTCCTCGCCGCGGTACCGGCAGGCGCTCGAGATGCACGTCTGGGTCTCACAGACCCCGGGCGCGTACAGCGTGCAGAACTTCCGGCAGAAGCCCCACGCGCAGACCGACCCGACCTCGCACTCGAGGGTGTCCGGGCCGCAGGAGTCCCGTTCGCGGAGAGTGGGGGTTGCCTCGGCCTGGTCGTCGTGGTTGGGGCCGTCGAGCAAGACGCAGCCTGCGACCCCGACGCCGGCCAGCGCTGCGGTCACGTGTCGGGAGAGCGTGCGGGTCACCGTGCGCACGGAGCTTAGCAGGCCTCTCGCGGCGCAGGACACGGTACCTGAAGTCTGCTGCGTGGGATCGCCGCAGACGACGTCTTTCACGCTGGCCTCGTCGTTGTCCTCGAGGCACGCGGCAACGTGAGCGCCGGCCTGAGTCGTGCCACCCCCGAGGTGCCCGGCGTGCCGCGGGCGTGAGCGCGTCGGCCACGGCGAAACTCGTGCGTCGGGGCGTTGCGCAGACTGGGCCGTGCCTCACCCCTTGGGAAACGTGGTGCAGTGGGACTCGCACTGGGAGAAGCCGTAGGATTCGAGCCTCTTCTCGCAGGCCTTGCGTTTGTCCGACTCCGACTCGTTCGCCAGGATGGCGCTGCACTCCTGCCGGCACTGACTCGCATCCCCGCCCTCGGCCGCGACGCAGCCGCAGACGCCACCGCAAGGATCGCTGCCACCGTCCCCGTCGCTCCCACAGGCAGCCACGGTCACGGCGATCGCGGCGCCCGCGAGCGCGCTCCTCACAGCCATCCACATCGGTCACCTCCTGCAGCGCCGAGGATGCTCGACACCTCCGAGCCGGTCAATCCCCGGCACGTCCCCTGAGTGCGAGTTGAAGATCGTCTCCGGCGCCGACTACGGTCCTTCGGGCGCGGCCGCGGTCCGGATGTAGATGCCCGCGGTCGTGTCGTGGGATTCCCCCGCCTAGCCGGTGCTCGGCTGCGCCTGCGCCGGACGTGCTCGGCTCTGGAACAAGAGAAGCGGAAGAACGGACCGGACTCGCTTGTACCGCGTCGAAGTAGATCGCTTGGCGACTCATCACGAAGTTGTTGCTGCTCGCAAGCGGAGAAGCGGACCTCGCGTCAAGTGATCATCCGCTGCCAAGCACTGCGACCGAACGACACCCTCAACTCGCTCGACCACAACCTCGGCGGCATGACCTCCTCCGCCGAGGCCGCCTGCACCGTCGGCGACGACCATCGGCGCCCGGAGAGCGGCGCCGGGCGCGTCTGCGTGAGCGTTCAGCGCGGCTCGAGGACGAACACGGGGATCCGCCGGTCGGTCCGGCGACGGTACACGTCGAAGCCCTCGTAGAGCGAGACCGCCGACGCCCAGAGGTCGTCGCGCTCCCCGCCCTCGGCGAGTCGCGCTCGCACCGTGTGCCGCACGCCACTGGCGAGCACCTCCGCGTCCGGGTGCGCCACCAGATTGTAGTACCAGGCGGGGTTCTTCTGCTGGCCCGTCGCCGACGCGATCACGACGAAGTCGTCCCCGCGCCGAAACGCGACGAGGGGCACGTCTCGCAGCTTGCCGCTCCGGGCACCCGTGGTTCGGAGCACGATCCCCGCATCGTGGAGCCCGGAGCCGATGCCCGACGAGAGCCGGCCACGCGACACTCGGATCAGCCACCGGTCCAGGTGGGTGAGCACGTTGAGGACGAGCCATCCGCCAGCGCGGGTGGCGGCGAAGGCGCGAAGCGCGCGGTCGTAGGTTCTCGGCACGGCGGGCGGGATAGCCCCGCGGACCCGCGGGGGCCAGCGCAGAGGACTCCGAGCCCCCCGAAACGCTCCCGCGATCTCACGGCGTCGAGGTGCCACGCCCCGCGAACCCACCCTCGTGTTCTGCCTGGACGTCGAACATGTCCCGCTCGACGTCGACGGCGCGATCGCCGGCGAGTCGATGCGCGAGAGGGCGCGGTTCGAGTCCTGTGGGCCGCGGGTGGATACGGGCGCGAAGCGGTAGGCCGGATCGCGCGCGATGCGCCCCGAGGTTCACTCCCCGGATGACATCCGGCCGCCGGACAGGCACTCTGACGTCATGATCCGGTGGGTGGGCGGGCTTGCTACCGCGCTCTCGATGCTCGGCGCGTGCGGCGAGTCGGCCTCCGACGGCGGATCACGGGGTGGCTCCGCCGGGACGGGGGCGACGGAGGCGGGCGTGGACGCCGGGGGCGGAACTTCGGGCGCAGGTGGAGCGACGGACGCGACCGCTGACACTCCGTGCACCTCCGACGACGAGTGCTTCGGAGCGACCTCGCACTGCGACGTCGGGGCAGGCGTATGCACCGGCTGCGCGTCGGACGAGGACTGCCGGGGCGAGCTCAGGTGCGACACCGCGACGGGCATCTGCCGCGACTGCGTCACCGACGCACACTGCGAAGACCCTCGCCCGATCTGCGACGCGGTATCCAGGCAGTGCACGGCTCGCTGCTCCACCATCGGCGACTGCCTCGGGACGGGGGGGCCGAGCGTGTGCGACGTCGATCGAGGAGTCTGCGTCGACTGCGTGCCCTCGGCGCTCCTGTGCACCTGCGAGACGGAAACGTTCAGCTGCGTGGGCTGCATCGAGGACGCGGACTGTCCGGCGAGCGCGCCGTACTGCGGCCCATCGCACGAGTGTTCCCCGGAGTGCGACGACGACCAGGGTTGCCCCGGCGGCCTGCGCTGCGATGCGACGAGCCGGCGGTGCGTGGAGTGTGCCAAGAACGCGCACTGCCCCGGGGAGACCTGCCAGGTCGATCATACCTGCGGCTGACTCCAAGGCGCGGCGACGTCACCGGGTCGTGAAGCCCGCGGAGGAGAGCGTCTGATTCCCGCTCTCCTCGATGGCGAGAACCTCGTACTCGTACTCGGTTCCGGAGCCCATGAACTCCGCGGGGATCTCGACGCGGGTCGCCGTCGCCGGCAGGTAGACGCTCAGGACGGGGGCGGCGAACCCGTGCGTGTTGACCGGCTCGGCGTCCACCTCGACGATCACCTGGTAGCCGACGATCCGAACGGCGCCCCCGCCGAGGCTCGCGGTCACCGGCTCCCACGACACGACCGTATTCGCCGGGTCTACGTCCTCGGCACCGTCCAGCGGCGTGACGAGCACCGGTCCCTCGGGAATGACGTGGCCGAACGTCGCGTCGAGGGTGCTCGTCGAACCGCCCACCATCTCGCCGCGGAACGTGTGGCTCCCCGGCGCGACCCGCGCCAGGACGTCGGCGATCGGTACCTTCGCGTTCTCGGGCTCCGAGGTCTCGAAGAACAGCTCCGTGAGGCCGAAGTCGGTCAGGCTGCCCTTCGCCTCGATCGACGCGAGCGGCGACGACGCCCCGAGGTCCAGACGTTTCCAGGGATCTCCGTCCCCGAACGCCTGGAACCCCGTGTCTCGGTCCGTGGCATTGTGCTCGATGAGGAGCTTTGCCTGGGTGAGCTGGGCCTCGTGCGGCACCTCGGGCGGGTCATCCGCCGTCCCCGTCGAGAAGTCGCCGGAAGCGAGCGTCTGGTTGCCGCTCTCTTCGATCGCCAGGACCTCCCAGTCGTACAGAGCGTCGGCGACCATGAACTCCTTCGGTACGGTCACGCTCGTTGCGGAAGCCGGCAGGTAGACGCTGAAGACGGGCTTGGCGAAACCGCTGGGGTTGGCCGGAGGTTCCTCCTTCCGTTCCACGATCACCTGGTAACCGACGATCGTCAGACCCGAGCGGTCGTCGTAGGTGCGTGTCACCGACTGCCACGAGAGGACCGTGGCGTCCGGGTCCACGTCCGCGGCGCCCTCTGCCGGCGAGACGAGCTCGGGACCGGCCGGGATGACGTGGGTGAACGTCGCATTCATGGTGCTCCGCGATCCGTCGACGAGGCGCGCGGAGAACTCGTAGGTGCCCTCCGGAAGGCGCGCGAGGACGTCGGCGATGGGGACGTCGGCGTTCGGAGGCTCCTGGGTCTCGAAGAAGAGCTCCGTCAGGCCGAAGCCGGCCAGGCCGCCCGCCGACCGGGCGAGGAGCACGGAGCCGCCTGGGCCGCGGATCTCGAGCTCGTCCCAGGGGTCGCCGTCCGCGAAACCCTGAAACCCGGTGTCCTCGTCGGTGGCGTTGTGCTCGATCAGGAGCTTCGCGGCGCTCAGCGACGGGGCCTCCTCGTCCGCTCCTCGGTCCTCGCTGCCGCACGCCACGGACGCCAGGGCCGCCGCGGCGAGCGCCGCGATGCGGACCGGGCACGCCCTCGAGCGACCAGGGCGCGGGGACACCAGGATCCGTCGCATCGAGTCGTCGCAGTAGCTGCTGTGGATCTGTCTCATGGGGTTCTCCTGAACGTCGGACGCTCCGACGAACCGCGCACTTGCACCGAGCGTGCCGCCGCCGGACGCGCCGCGCATGGGGCCGGATCACGCTGCGGTGTCGACGGCACGGCTCGGCGGTCGCCCCCCGCGTCCGGCGAACCGGACACATCCGCCTGCTCTCCGGACAGCGACCGACGGGGGTGCAGGAGTTGGCTGCTCACCCGCCGGGCACGGGTCGGCAGCTCCGGTACGAAGCGCGCGCCGGTTTCGCAGGTCGCGTCGAGGGAGATCGTCACCCCGGCGGCCTCGACGAGCCCGCGGTACACGGCCAGGCCGAGCCCCGTGCCCTTGGTGCCTCGGAGAGTCTTCCGTTGCCACCAGCGCGACAAAGCGTCATCTTCCGCCCGCGAGGCCCGAGCCCAGCGGCCACCGTGAATCACGGACGGGAGTCACTCCCCGGCGCAATCGCTCTCACGGCCGCTTCACTCCGACACCACCGGTGCGCCGGAACTTCGCGCACCTTGCACGTACCCGCCATCACCGGCACGCCCGCGTGCCGAACAGAGGACGCACCGCAAATGACTTGCTCCAACCATCCTTCATCATCGACTTCGCGCACGCTCGGTGGACGCAGCGGGTCGCGGCTCCTCAGGGCCACCGCGGCGCTCACGCTGGCCTTCGGGTGCAGCGACTCCACTTCCGATGATGGCGACACGGACCCGGCGACGTCGGAGGACTACGCCGGCGTCATCGCGGGGCCCGACGGCGCGGGCGTTCTCGACGTCACCCTGGAACCACCTGCGGCGGCCTCCTCGACCGCCACCTTTCGTCCGATGGCGAGTTCGCTCGGCGGAGGTCGGGTCACCGGGACGATCCACCTCGACACGGTGGGGGGCCTGATAACCCTCACCGGGACCATCGACGCGTCCGGTGCGACGGTGACGTTCGACGGAAAGGCGACCGTCGGGTCGTTCCAGCTCCAGGGGTGCAAGGGAGAGGTCAAGGACGGCGCACTCAAGGGCACCTGCGAGAAGCCGTCGTTCAGCTTCGACAGTCGCCGGCTGGGTTCGGGTCCCGTCGACCGCTTCTGCGGCGAGGTCACGGGCGACATCCAAGGCAAGTTCAACTTGTTGACGGTCGATAGCTACGCCGGCGCCGTCGTGTGGACGCCAACCTTGACGGGCGCCTTCCCGGGGAAACGCGATGGCGCAGATGTCGACGTTCCGCTCGACGGGGGCCGCGCGACCGGGACGATCTCCGGCTCGAGCGTTTCTGGCTCGTACAGTAGCTCGGAGGGCGACGGTGACTTCAACGCGACGAAGGGCGGATGCCCGGGACCGGGGAGCACCGGCGCCGGTGGTGCGTCCGGAGCGGGCGGCGCTGGCGGCGGATCCGGCTCGAGCGGTGCGAGCGGCACCGCCGGCACGGGCGGCGGAGCGGGAACCGGCGGCACCAGCGCCGGCGGCACCAGCGCCGGCGGTACCAGCG
>CAZARU010000082.1:0-29880 GCA_964487605.1 uncultured Polyangiaceae bacterium | reverse complement strand
TCCGGCGGCAAGAGCGCCGACGAGGGCGGCTGCGGGTGCCGCGCGGCGCCCTCGGGCTCGTCCCACGGCGCGTGGCTCCTCGCCTTGGCCGGCGCCTCGGCGCTGCTGCGCCGGCGTCGCCGGCGGGAACGCCTCAGCGCGGCCTGAGCCGTCCGTCGCGTGTTCAGTCGGGCATCGCCGCGAGGGCGGCGCGCGCGGCGCCCAGGTCCGCCGCGGTGGTCGCGTAGGCGCCGCGGTACGCTTCGGGGAGCTGGCGCGCGACGAGCAAGCCGACCACGTCCATCAGCAACGTGCGGTTGGTGCCGCACGCGCGTCGCAGGTCTTCCGCGCGTACCGGGCTCCCGAGCCGCGCGACGACCTTGGACACGTTGATCCTCTGCTCCCCGAGGGGCACGAGCTGGTCGCTGCCCGTGATCCCGACCGGGACGATGGTCACGTCCCCCTCGAGGTAGCGCGAAGCCGCCGGCAGAGCCCGCTGCATGCCCCCGGTGCGGCTCCGCGTGCCTTCGACGAAGATGAGCGGGTGTTCGCCCAGCGCGCGGCGGGCCTCGACGGCCGCGAAGACCTCTCGCGCGGCCTGCGCGACCTCACGTCTCGGCATGACGGCTTCTCCCGTCGCTCGGCTCTGGCTCTGGGGCGTCTTCACGGTGCCGAAGCAGAGGCTGGAGAACCGGCGGTAGAAGTCCGAGTAGACCTTGGGGCCCGCGAGGACGACCAGGCGCCCTGCGACGTCGTCGCGCCCGGCCTGGTGGATGAGGCACTCGAGCAGGTTCGCGTCCGAGAACGACAGGTGGTTCGGGATGAACGTGACGGAGGACGAGCGCGCGGCTTCGAGCGCGCCCGGGTTCTCGATGGCCGAACCCGGCGCGAACGCGGCGTCCGCCAGGACGTGATTGACGGCGCGGGCGATGGCGTTCGGCGGATGGTAGCCCCAGTACCCGCCGGTCTCCGCCACGCGCGCCAGCAGCGCCGCGAGCTCGTCGTCCGAGCGCGCCGCGAGGAGCTCGGCGATGCCCGACCGCACTCGCCCCACCGTGTCGTCGTCCGCGCGCCCGATGAACGCGACGGCCTGTTCGACCAGGGCCTCGCGCGCGTTCTCCGGAAGGGGCATCGCCGGCACAAGTAAGGGGAGGTGGGGCCCACGCGCAAGGGCTGCGTCGTTCCTTCGTGCTTCGAGATTCGGGCCCGCAGCCCCGCGCCGGCGCTGGCTCACGCCATCTTACTCGGGGTAAGATTCGGGTGGAGGTTGCGGCAGCGATGAACCCCGAAGCGATGCTGGAGAAGTGCGTGCGCGAGCAGTGGAGCATCGGCGATCTCGACTGGAAGGGAACACCTCGCGCGATGAGCGAGGACGACGAGATCGCCATCGTGCAGTACTTCACCGACATGGCGGGTATCGAGCGGCTCGCCGCCGCGCTCTTTGCGGAGCAGGAGCGTCGCGCCACCGACCCGACGCTGCGGGGCATCTTCGCCTCGTTCGTGAAGGACGAGATCCGGCATTCGCACGCCGCTCAGATGCTGGCCGACTACTACGACGTGCATCGCTACCGAACGTACAGGACGAACCCCGCGCTTCGACGGTTCACTCCCCACTTCGTGAACCTCATTCGTAGGGTCGCCCCCGAGCTGGCCAACGCGTACATCACCGGAGGAGAATTGATCCTGGACGTGGCGTTGCTGCGCTCGCTCGACGACCACGTCGGCGACGAGATGAGTCGCCGCGTCATGGCGCTCATCAACCGGGACGAATCGCGCCACATCGCCGTGGATTTTCACATGGTGGAGCACTATGCGTCCCGTGCGTACCTCGAGGAGCTTCGGGCGAGGCCCAGGCCGAGCCTTCCCGAGCGCGCGCGTGCGACCTGGGCCCTGGCGGGGGTGTTCTGGTACGCGGCGCCGTTCTTCAAGTCGGTGTTCTTCCAGCCCATGGAGCGCCTGGACCCGAGCGGCCGGCGCATGAAGGAGGCGTTCAAGCGCATCCAGCTCATCGCGGAGAAGCCCAACGTGGCCGCGAGCCCCTTCGTCCGGACGATGATGACGCTCCAGCGCCTCTACAACGGCCACCCCGTCGTCCGGGCGCTCTTCGGCCGCGCCATCGCCCGGCTCGCCGGCGTGGACGAGCGCATGATGGAGGTGTTGACGACCGACGCGGAGCGCCGTCGCGCCGCTTCCATGAGCCTGGACCAGATGGCGGAGGAGGCGCTCGCCGCGAAGTACGCGGCGTGAGCGCCGCCTCGGATCACGGGGCGCAGCTGTCGCTGGCCTGGCACGTCCCGCTGACGCAGCTGGAGCTGTAGCAAGCCGCGTCGTCGCTGCACTTGCCGCCAATCCGCTGGATGGCCACGCACTGTCCCTCGACGCAGGTGTTGCCCACGGAGCACTCCGGGGCGCCGAAGGCCTCGCTGCAGGCCTGCCCCGCGGTTGGCAAGGGTCTGCACTTGCCCTCGGTGGTGCCCTGCATGAGCTGCTCGACGGTGAGGTCGCAGACCTCGTCGTTCGGGCAGATGTCCGGCGCACCGAGGTTGCACGGGGCGCCGGACGCCACGGCGTCCTTGCACTCCATGACGAGACCGCCCGCGTCGATGGCGGTGACGACGCACGAAGCACCGATCTTGCACAGGGTGCTCGCCTCGAGATCACACGGTTTCCCCACGGCCTCGCTGAAGATGTCGTCCGGATCCGTGCACCGGCCCGGCGTGCCGGTCTCGTCCGCGCCCACGCACGCCAGTCCAATCTGACAGCTCGGGGACCCTTCGCCGTCACAGGCCTCGCCCGCCAGGGCGGGCCTCGCGCACGTCTGGCCGCTGCCGGTGCACTCGAGGCCGGCGGCGCAGGACTCGTCGGAGTCGCATTCGGCGCCCGCGGGGCTGCGCGGAGTGCACTTGCCCGGGCAGGCCGCCTCGACCTTGCAGTACGAGGCAGTCTCCGCGCACTCGTTGGCGCTCTCGCAGTCGCCCCCGTCTGGCACGGTGCCCTTGACGGCCGCGTTGCACTCCGGGAGTGAGTCGAGGTCGAAGTTCGCGCAGCTCAGCTTCTCGATGGCGTCGATGCAGGCCCCGGCCTTCGTCTCGTCATAGGTGGCCTTGCCACTCTCGACGGCGCGTCGCAGCTCCTCGAGACCGCCGTCCTCGAACGCCTTGGTCTGCTGCCCGACACAGTCCTGAGCCACGAACGTTCCGGCCGCGAGTGGGCCGAGACAGCGCTCGTATGCCGCGCAAAGCCCCTTGGCGAGCAGGGGAGGCAGCTCGTCGATCGAGATGCCACCAGTTCCGCCGCCGCCGTCGCTCGTGCTCCCGCACGCGCCCACCGAGAACCCTGCCGCAACCAGAGCCCCTGCCAACCATCGAACCCTCATGCTCAGTACTCCTGCGTGGTGGTGTCCGCCCAGCCGGACCCGGACGACCGGCAGCCAAGGGTAGCCCATCGTGTGGGCCGAGGCCGGGGCTTCCCGGACCCGGACGAAAGGCGGCGCGAGCGTGGGATTCTCGCTCAAGGATCCGCCGACCCAACCGTGCGATCACGCAGGGCCATGAGGCAAATGGCGTTGCTGTGCGCGGCGGTTTCGCTGGCTTGCGCGACCGAGGATGCCCTCGACCCCGCGACCGGAGCGGGAGATGCCGGGCCGGGCGCCGGGGGCGGTGCTGGGCAGGGTGCTGGCGCCTTCGGCGGTACGGCCGTGGGCGGGACGTCGGGGACGAGCGGGAGCGGCGGTACTGGCGGTCCCGGCGGAAGCGGGGGTTCGGCCGGCGTCGGAGGCGCGCCGACGGGCGGAGCCGGTGGCAACCCCGCCGGAGGGGTCGGCGGCGCGGGGGGATCGGGCGCCGTCGGTGGCGCGGCGGCCGCGGGTGGCGTCGGCGGTGCGTCCGGGATGGGTGGGGTCGGCGGCGCGGCGGGGACGGGAGGCGTCGGCGGTGTGGGTGCGGCCGGCACCGGCGGAGCTTCCGGAGCCGGCGGAACCTCGGGGGCCAGCGGAACGTCCGGCGCCGCAGGGAGCGGGGGAGCCGGAGGCGCCTCGGGCTCGTCGGGGACGGCCGGCACGGGCGGCGCGGGCGGTGCCGTGGACCGCGGGGCTTACCAGTACGATCCGATCCCGGCTTTCGGCCTGGTCAATCCGAAGGCGACGGCGTTCCACCCGAGCGGCGCCTACGCGCTGATCCTCAACGGGCGCGACACGGTGTGGCGGTTCGACAGCACGACGAGGATGCTCACGCAGGTTGGCGCCGCGGGCACGAACGTCGCGTGGCGTGACCTCGCGTTCCAGCGTGACGGCGAGAACGCGGTGCTCCTGGGCAACGACACGACCGGGAACGCGGGGCGCATCTACCTTTTTGACCACACGACGGGCGCCGTCACCGAGATGGCCAACCAGCGCTTCGCGGGCGGAACCTACGAGTCGATCGAGTGGCGGAACGCGAGCACGCCCGCGAAGCTGCTGGGGCAGATCCCGAGCTCGGGGTCCGGATACATCGCCTGGATCTGGCCGTTCGAGGTCGCCACGGGGCGAGCGTCCTCGGGCGTGAAGGTCACCCCGACCCCGGCAGGGTGTCAGGACCTCGGGTTGGCCACGGACGCGTTCGACTTCCCGGCCACCGCGGTCGTCTGCGGGGTCAACGGGGCGCACGTCTTTCACATCGACAGCGGAGAGAACGTCGTGCCGCACACGGGGAACGCTGGCAACACGTCCAGGATCGCCTCGAGGCCCCAGCACGATTACTCCCTGGCGGTCGGATGGTCCGGGAACCGCCTGTACCGCTTCGAGCGGGGGGCATGGCAGACGGGTTTCACCCAGCCGCAGGTCGCCGGCGGTTTCCAGGTGGAGTTCGATTCGCTCGGCGCGCGCGCCATCGTCCTGGGCGGGCTGGGTGGGAGCGTCGGGCAGGTCTACGAGTATCGCCACGACCTCTTCACCGACGCGGACCTCACCGACGTTTCGATCCAGAACTTCGACCAGCCGCCCTACAACGCCGACGGTTTCGTTCAGCTCAACGATGCCGGGTGGCGCTCCGGCTGCGACGCGGGGCTCATCGTCGGCGGGTCCGATACGCTCACCTCCAAGAAGGGCTACGTGATCCGGTTCAGCGTCGTGAACGGGACGGGTTGCGACTGAGCCGGCCGCACTCGCCAGGCGGCGGCTTCATCGGCTAGCATCGCGCCCGTGGAGCGCCGCACGAACGCCCGATACGACATCTGGCTTCCCGTTCGCATCGACTCGCTCGAGGAAGCGGTCGCTGTCAGCCACAACGCGAGCAAGACGGGGATGATGGTCGTCACGGCGACGAAGCTGCCGGTGGGCGCGGAGGTCGTCCTGTCGTTCCGGATGCCGCCGGATGGCCAGGAGGAGCACGAGATCCGAGGAACGGTGGTGCGGGTGCTCGTGAACGAGAAGGATCCTCACGGCCTCTGGCCGCACGCCCTGGGCATCGAGTTCGACGACCCGATCCCCGAACTCGAGACCCTGCTGCAGATCACGGACTCGCCCGCCAAGAGCTGGCCGCCGCCCAAGCCGTGAAGCCGCGCTGCGCTAGAGGATCCCGTGCTCGAGGGGTGCCTCGACGTACTGCTGAAGGAGCTGCAGGGAGCGCTGCGCGTAGAGGCCGTCCTCGATGCGTTCGTCGTAGGTGAACTTCAGAGGGACGATGGGTCGCGTGACGACGGCGCCGTCGCGCGCGACGGCGCGGTCCTTGCACTGGCCGATCACGCAGAAGATCGGTACGTTCCCGTACTCGTACAGGTGGTGGTAGCCGGCATCCATCTTCAGGGAGCCGAGGTTGGCGACGACCAGGCTCGCGTACATGGGGTCGGCATCGATGAAGGATCTCGGGACCAGGCCGAGCGAGTCCGCGAACTTGCCCGCGCGCATCACGGTGCGAAGCCCGACGCCCGGCAGCTTCAGGAGGCCGGCCAGCTCCTTGTCGATGTAGCTCTTCTTGTCGCTTCGCCCCTCCTTCAGTCCCCCGTACTGCCCGGCGACCAGACTCGCGAAGGACTCGTCCGGATCGAACTTTCGCTTGAGCATGAGCACGGGCGAGTCGTCGCTCTTCCGCTTCTTCGCGGAGTACGTGATCCAGATCCCGTCGCGTTCCCAGAGCCGTCCACCCGCGACGAAACGATTGAGCCGGGGCCGCTCCCGCAGCACGCGCACGGCTGCCCACAGCACGACGTGAAAGACGCTGATCGGAGTCTCCTCGTGCGCCGTATTCCACTCCACGATGAACTGGTCCGTCGCCGTGACGTCGCAGTCGAGCGAGAAGTACACCGCCGACTCGTTCGCGCCCTTCATCAGGTAGGGCATGATCCGCCGGTACGCCGGGACGTCCTCTGCGAGCTTTCCGTCGGGGCGTGTCTTCAGCATGGCTGGCGGAAGATACGGGCGACACGGCCGCCGTGGCAACCGGCGACGAGCGAGGTCGCCCTTCGAGGTTCCGCCATCGTCGAGTAGGATGCCTTCGTGACCGACGTCGTGCTGCGTCCGGCAGGGCCCCAGGATGCGGTCGAGCTGTTGCGGCTCGTTCGGGCGCTCGCCGAGTACGAACGCCTGCCCTCGGCGGTCGAGGCGACGGCCGAGACCTACCGAGCGCAACTCGCGAGCGACGAGCCGCCGTTCGAGGCCATCCTCGCGGAGGTGGAGGGCCGCGCCGTCGGCTTCGCGCTGTACTTCCGCAGCTACTCCACCTGGACCGGCCGCTCCGGGATCTGGCTGGAGGATCTGTTCGTCGAGCGAGCGCACCGCAGAGCGGGCATAGGACGGGCCCTGCTCGTTCACGTCGCGCGGGTGGCGCGCGACCGCGGTGCCGGGCGTCTGGAGTGGAGCGTCCTCGACTGGAACGAGCTCGCGATCGGGTTCTACGTCAAGCTCGGCGCGAGCGTGCTCTCGGAGTGGAGGAATTGCCGCCTCGATCGGAGCGCGATCGAGGCCGTGGCCGCGCTTCCGTGATGCCACGCTTCGCGCGCCATCCCGCCGGGTCGAGCAGGACGGGAACCTGGCGCCGAACGATGACCTCGCGCGTCGTGACGCGGCAAGCGTAGGCGATCACCTCGACGCCGGCCGCCGCGGCGCGGCGCAGGGCGCTGCCGTAGGCGGGATCGATCTCGTCCGCTGGTCGCACGCCTCGTACGTGGGAGCGGAGGCAACAGAAGAGCAGCACGGCGCGATCACCCCGACGCCGAAGCCGCACGAGCTCGTCGAGGTGGCGCGCACCCCGTGCGGTGACCGAGTCCGGGAAGGCAGCGACCGTCGCGGTGTGTGCCATCGTCACCATCTTCACTTCGACCCAGCACCGCTGCGCGCCACGGCGAAGGCGAAAATCGAGACGGCTCGTTCCCGCGGGGACCTCGCGCTCGAACTCGTCGTAGCCTTCGAGCTCGCGGATGCGTCCTTCGGAGAGCGCTTCCGCGACGACCTGGTTGGCGCGGGCCGTATTGACGCCGCAGAGGCGCCCGTCGACCTCGACGAACTCCCAGGTGTGGGCGAGCCTGCGGTTCGGCTTGCCGCTGCACGAGAGCCACACGCGGGCGCCGGGTGGCGCGCAGGTGAGCATGGATCCCGGATTCGCGCAGTGAGCGACGATGACCTGGCCGTCGCGAAGCTTCACGTCGACGAGGAAGCGCTTGTAGCGGCGGACGAGACGCCCCTCGACGAGATGGCCGAGCCGCACGGGTCGTGTTCAGCGCTTCTTCGCGCTCGCGCCGCGCGTGCGCAGGGCCTTGGCCATTTCTGCCGCCGTCGGCCACCGGTCGTCCGGATCCGGCTCGAGCGCTCGGTCGATGATCTCCGCGAGCCACCCGTCGAGATCTGGCGCCACTTCCGCGAGGCGTGGTGCGCGTTCGCGGACGATCCGCATCAGCAGTCGAGGCACGTCCTGTTCGTCGAACGGCGGGTGACCGGTGTACGCGTCGAAGAGGAGCGCGCCCACGGAGTAGACATCAGTGCGGGCGTCGAGGTCGAGCGCCAGCGCTTGCTCCCGGCTCATGTAGTGAGGCGTCCCGAGGGTCATGCCGGACGCGGTGAGGACGGACGAGCCAGGGCCGCCTGCCATGCTCTTCGCGATCCCGAAGTCGACGAGCTTGACCACCCTTCGGCCGCCCGTGCTCACGAGAAAGACGTTCTCGGGCTTGATGTCCCGGTGAACTATCCCGTGCTCGTGGAGCACGGAGAGGGCGTCGAGAAGCTGGACGGCGACGTCGAAGACGTCCTTCTTGCCGAGTTCGACGTTCTGCAGCAGCGTGTGCATGTCGTCGCCCTTGAGCAGTTCCTGGACCAGGTACGGTGCGCCCTTCTCGTCGACGCCCGCGTCCAGGACGGCGCACACGTTGGGATGATGAATCTTCGCTGCGGTCTTCACCTCCCGCAGGAAGCGCTTCACGTGCGCGTCGCTCTCGAGCAGGTCGGCGTGCAGCACCTTGATGGCGACTGCCCTGTCCGTGAACCGGTGCCAGCCCTCGTAGACCGCACCCGAGGCGCCCACGCCGATCAAGCGGCGGACCTCGTACTTGTCGGCCAGGGTCGTCCCGACGCGCCTCTCGGCCAGCGTCTCCAGCCCGATCATCGACGCCCGCGCGGGATGGGGCGCTCGCGCGCGGTGTGGGCAGGCGGTGCGTGCCTGCTCGGGAGCGGCGGCGTCACTTCACGAGTCCCCGACCTCGGAAGTACGCGATCGCATCCCGGAGCGTCTTGTCGAGCGGACGGAACGTGGCGCCGAGCTGCTCGACCGCCTTCTTGTTCGTGTAGAACGACGGCACGAGTGAGTAATCGAAGAACTCTCGGGACATGGGGGGCTCCTCGCCCCGCTTTCGTGCACGCACGCCGTAGAGCGAGATCAGCGTCTGAGCCACCCGGGTCGGGACCCGGCGGTACTTTCGCTCCAGGCCTGCTGCGCGGCAGATGGCGGTGAGCAGATCGAAGTTCGACAGGTTGTGTGCGGTCGCGAGGTATCGCTCGCCCGCTCTTCCCTTCTCGGCGGCCAGCACGTGCGCCAGCGCCGCGTCCCGCACGTCCACGTAGCTGGCGCCCCCCTCGGTATAGAGAGGCGGGGCCTCGGTCAGCGTGTTGAGGATGATCTTCCCGGAGGGCGTCGGTCCAATGTCGCCGGGGCCGAGCACGACGCCCGGACACACGACCCGGACGTCGAGCCCCCAGGCGGCGAAGTCTTCGGCGAGGACCCGCGAGTGGTACTTCGACCGTCCGTAGGGGAAGTCGATACCCCAGCCGTCGTAGGGCGTCGTCTCGTCGCCGAGGTCACCGGGGCGCGGCCGTCCTATCGACGCGATGCTCGCCGTGTACACCACGCGCTCCACGCCGGCCCGACGTGCCGCCTCGAGGACGTTGAACGTGCCGCGCAGGTTGACGTCGTACATGATGGTCGGATCGGGCATCCCGTCCTTGTAGATGGCGGCGCAGTGGAACACGGTGTCGGTTCCCGCGACGGCCTCCTTCGAGTCGTCCAGCGACAGCACGTTGCCGCGCACGATCTCGACGTCTAGCCCCTGGACGTTGTCGGCACGCTCGTTGGGGAGTGCGAGCACTCGAACTCGGACGCCGCGCTCGAGCAGCTGACGCGTCAGTGATGAACCGAGAAACCCGAGTCCACCGGTGACGAGGGCGTACTTCATGACGGACCACTTCCAGGCATGGCGGACTGCCTAGCACGAAACCACGGGGGTTCCGCGGCGTCCGGCGCTCCCGCTGCTTCCGACCTCAGAGGCACGCCGGGTTGGCAGCGCCCGTGGGCGGGTCGCAGGAGAAATCGTCACAGTCTGCGAACCCGTCGCCATCGTCGTCCAGACCGTTGCTGCACTCGGCGTAACTGCTCTCGACGTTGCACGCCGTGATCAACGGATTGGTCATGCAGTGCAGGTCCTCGCAGTCCGCGAAGCCGTTCCCGTCGTTGTCGAGCGAGTCCGCGCAGAGCGCGTCGGTGTTCTCGGAGTTGCAGATGGTCACGACAGGATCGCGAACGCACCCGAAATCGCCGCAGTCCGTGAAGCCGTTCCCGTCCTCGTCGGTTCCGTTCGCGCAGCGCGCGTTGGCGAGCGTCGTTTGCTCCGCGGGGGTCGGCAGCGGCGACACCGGCACGGTCCCCGAGCACACGACGACGCTCTCGCCGCGGCAGTCGAGATCGCGACAGTCCGCGAAGCCGTCGCGGTCGTCGTCCACGCCGTTCGAGCACAGTCCGTTGGTTCGCTCCCTGACGATTTCCTTGCAGACCGATTCGAGCGGCGTGTTCATGCAGCCGAGATCCCCGCAGTCTCGGAAGGAATCCGCGTCGTCACTCGTGCCGTTCGAGCACCGCGCCTCGACGAGGGCAGTCCACTCGGATGCCGGGGGCAACGGATCGACCAGCACGTTGCCGTTGCACACCACGATGGCCTCGTCCTGGCACTCGGTGTCCTCGCAATCGGTCTTCGAGTCGCCATCGTCGTCCTTGCCGTTCGAGCAGGCACGATTGGTCACTTCGCCCTTGCACGCCATGCGGTCCTTGCAGTCGAAGTCGTCGCAATCGACGAAGCCGTCCCCGTCGTCGTCCCTGCCGTTCGAGCAACCCGGGTTCGAGTTCTCCACGGGGCAGGTCGCGGTTCCCTTGCACGCGTTGTCCGCGCAGTCCGTGAACCCGTTGACGTCGTCGTCGCAGCCGTTGGCGCAGGCGACGTCGCCCTTCTCTTCCGCCGGACCGCCGGGACACGGGTTCGCGTCTCCGGCGCCGGCGGTGCCCGAGCTCGCGGCGGCTCCCGCCGAGCCGGAGGCGCCTCCGTCACCTGCGCTGGCGGCGGCTCCTGCCGAGCCGGAGGCGCCCGCGCCGCCCGAAGTGCCACCGCTGCCCGAGGCGCCCGCGCTGCCGTCTTCGGCTGTGCCGGCCGCCCCCGCGGTGGACCCCGCCGCCCCGCCGGACGCGGCGGCTCCACCGTCGCCGCTCGACCCGCTAGAGCTGCTGGAGCAGGCGGCCGCGAGGGCCAGCAGGGTGAACGCGGCGAGAGCAGTGGCGCGACGCATCGTGGGGCTCCTCTTGGAAGTGAAGGCGTCGAGCCTACCGCCCGAAACGCGGCGCGCAAAGTGCGGCCTTCAAGACGGCGGGTAGCCCTCGAACCGCGGAAGGTCGTCGGTGATCTCGAACCAGGGCGCCTTGAACGCGACGAAGATGTGTCGGCCTGGGCGAGCCAGCGGATCGCCGTCGAGGGAGCCCGCGGGGATCGTCACGCGCGCCTCGGAGACGCGCGGAACCTTGGAGCCGCAGACACGGCAGAACGCCGCGGCGAAACGCTCGGCCTCCGGCACCCGGTAGTGGACCACGGCTTCGGCGCCCTGCGTCCAGCGAAACCGGTCGGGCGCGCAGAAGCTGTTGGACGCGTGGGCTGCGCTGCGGGCCTTCCGACAGCGGCGGCAATGGCAGTTCGTGATCACGTCGAGCGGGGCCTCGATCTCCCACAGCACGAGGGTGCACAGACAGCTCCCGCGAATCGTCGCCGAGTCGCTGAGGACCCGCGCGCGCGGCTCGATCGAAGGAGCGTCCCACTGGGGCGGATACCCGTCGAACGTCCGGAGGTCGTCCCGGATCTCGTGCCAGGGCGCCTTCGACTTCACGAAGATGTGCGCCGTGGGTCGGATCCCCGGATCGTCGTCGAGGCAGCCGGCCGCGAAGAACACTCGCCCGTGCCGTGGGGCGTAGGGCGCCACGCTGCCGCATCGCCCGCAGAACGGTCGAACCGTCCCCGGGGAGGACTCGTGGTGCACGATGGCGTCGGCCCCGCGCTCGAGGCGAAAGCCGGATTCCTCCGTGCCCAGGTACGTGCCGAATGCCGCGCCGTGAGTCTTTCGGCACATCGAGCAGTGGCAGTGCGTCATCATCGACGACGTTCCGGTCGCGGACCAGGACACGTCGCCGCAGAGGCAGCTTCCTCGGACGGAGTTCATCGGGGCTCCCTTTCGTGCGCAGCATGGAGCACGCCGTCCGTCCGGGTCCACCGCAATGTTTCCCCGCCACGTGGAACGCCGCGGTACCCTCCGCCGGCACCATGGACTGGAAGGCCATCGAGGGCGAGGCTCGTCTTCACTTCGAAGCGCTCCTGCGCATCGACACGACGAACCCCCCCGGCAACGAGATCGTGGCGGCGCGGTACCTCGCGTCCGTCCTGGAGCGCGACGGCTTGCCCTTCGAGATCGTCGAGAGCGAGCCGACTCGCGCGAGCCTGGTGGCCCGCTTGAAGGGGAACGGTTCGAAGCCGCCCCTCCTGCTCAACGGCCACCTCGACGTCGTGCCCGCCGATGCGGAGCACTGGTCGCATCCGCCGTTCGAAGCCGTCGAGGCCGACGGGTGCCTCTGGGGGCGTGGCGCCGTGGACATGAAGAACATGGTGACCATGAGCCTGATGACGCTGCTGCTCCTGTCGCGGGAGAAGGTCGAGCTCGATCGCGACGTCATCTTCGCTGCCGTGGCCGACGAGGAAGCGGGGTCGCACCACGGAGCGCTGCACCTGGTCGAAAAGCACCCCGAGCTCGTGCGCGCCGAGTACGTCCTGAACGAGGTCGGTGGTCACACGCTGTACATGGGTGAGCGCCGGTACTGTCCGATTCAGGTCTCGGAGAAGGGGATCTGCTGGTTCGAGCTCGTCGCCCAGGGGCGGCCGGGCCACGGCTCGATGCCGCACGCCGACAACGCGGTCGTCCGCATCGCCAGGGCAATAGGGGACCTGGCCCGCGTCAGGCTGCCCCAGCACAACACCCCCATCGTCGAGGGCTTTCTCCGCACCATCGCCCAGGGGGCACCGTTTCCGCAGGCCCACGTGATGCCGCTCCTGCTGCAGCCCGCGCTGGCGGGAACGCTGCTCGACGTGCTCCGCAGGCAGAACCCCGACCAGGCGGGGTTCCTGGACGCGACGCTGCGCAACACCGTGTCGCCGACCATGACGGAGGCGGGTCGCAAGATCAACGTCATTCCGTCGACGGCGCGCGCGAAGTTCGACGGGCGCGTGATCCCGGGCCAGTCGATCGAGAGCTTCCTGGCCGAGGTGCGGAGGGTCATCGGTGACGACGTCGAGCTCAACGTGCTCGATCGCCACGACGGGACGGTCTTCGACGCGAAGACTCCGCTCTACGACGCCATCTGCCAGACGCTCGCGCGGCACGACCCCGACATCGTTCCCGTCCCCTACATGATCCCGGGCTTCACGGATTCGTTCGCGTACGCTCGTCTCGGGGCCGTCTGCTACGGGTTCTCCCCGGTCCGACTCGGGCCGGACCTGAACTTCGCGCGCATGTACCACGGGCACGACGAGCGCATCCCCGTCGACGGGTTCCACTGGGGGACGCGGGTGCTTCACGACGTCGTGCGTGATTTCTGCAGGAGGTCCTGACGTGTCGTCCAGAACTCTCACCATGACGGATGCGCTGTACGACTGGATGCTGCGTGTCTCGGTCTCCGAGCCGGACGTGCTGCGGCGGCTGCGCGAAGAAACCCAGGCCATGCCCGAGGGTGAAATGCAGATCTCGCCGGAGCAGGGACAGCTCATGCGGCTGCTCGTCGAGCTCGTCGGCGCCCGGCGCACCGTCGAGGTCGGAACGTTCACCGGCTACAGCGCGCTCTGTGTCGCCCTCGCGCTGCCGCCCGAAGGGCGTCTGGTCGCGTGCGACTCGAGCGAGGAGTACACGTCGGTCGCGCGCAGATACTGGGACGAGGCGGGCGTCGCCGCGAAGATCGATCTGCGCATCGGGCCCGCCGAGGACACCCTTCGAAGGATGGTCGACGACGGGCAAGCAGGGACCTTCGACTTCGCGTTCATCGACGCCGACAAGCCCGCTCAGCGGGCCTACTACGAGCTTTGCCTCGAGCTGGTTCGGCCGGGAGGGCTCATCGCCCTCGACAACGCGCTCTGGGGCGGCAGCGTGGCGGATCCGGGCGACGAGCGCGCGTCCACGCGGCACATTCGCGAGATCGACGAGGCGGTCGCGCGGGACCCGCGGGTCACTTCGAGCCTGGTGCCCATCGGCGACGGGCTCTTGCTCGCGCGCAGGCGCTGACGCTTCAGGACTCCTTGGTCGCCGCGACCATGACCACCGGGGCCACGAGGGCGAGAACGCCCGTGACGATGAAGGCAGGCAGCGCCTCGCCCGTGGCGAGCGTCAAGACCGGGCCGATGAACGTGGCGATCACGAGGAGCGACCAGCCGAGGAAGGCGCGCACCGGAGAGATCGACCTGGGGCCGAGGGCGAAGGCCATCGTGGGGAGCGCCGTGACCGCCGCCGCGATCGACATGTTTCGCACCATGGGGTCCGACTCCGCGCCGTCGAGGGCATAGGCCCAACCCGCCATCGAGGCGGCGAAGCCCCCGGCGCCGAGGAAGAAGCGCACGATCAGCCACGTGAGCTGTCCGGGCTGCTCGAGCGGCTTGTTCTTCACCCGCGCGTACGCGACCAGCGGGAACATGAACAGCCACAAGCCGATCTGGGCGCCGACCAGGCCGTAGTCCGTCTCGGGACTGAGCTTGGCCAGGACGATTCGCAGGCCCTTGTTCGAGCTGTCGCGGAGCGAGTTCGTGTGGGTCGCCGGGAAGAAGCGCTCGCAGCGGAGGTTCGTCGCGTCCTTCGTGCACGACCAGCCCGGCTGGGCCAGGGCCGTGAGGGGTCCGACGACGACCACGCGGACCCCCTTCTTCACGGGCTTGAGGTGATCGGTGAAGGGGAACGCGATCATCGCGTCCACCTGGTCCCACCAGAACTTGGGATGGAGGTGCTTCATCAGCGGCTCCGTCCACTCGAGGGGGACGACGAGCGGCGCGCCATCCCGCGTGGGCGGCAACGAGACGTTGATCCACCGCTCGGTCCAGTCCTCGTGCGCCACCGCCATGTACTCCACGGGCGTCGCCGTGCTGTGGGTCACCCGGTCGGGCGAGACGTCCACCCGCTGCGTGGCGGGGAACGGGACGTCGGAGTAGGTGAGCGTGAACCGCAGCGTTGCGGGGTCGGTGGGTTTGGGCGGGAGCGTGATGACGAGGTCGAGCTGGTCGAGCGTCGTTCCCGTGGGCACCGCGACGGCCGTGTGCGGGAGCGCGACCACCCCGCAGACGACCATCCACGCCACGAAGGCCAGGCGGGCCGCGCCGCGCAGCGGATTCGTTGCCTGCTTCAAGATGCTCCTTCCAGCGCCCATGCCGCGACCTCCGAGAACCGTATCCGGTGCGCGTCGCTGTGATCCTTCCAGCGACCGCCCAGGTACTCGTGAAAGAGCTGAATCGCGAGGGTGCGGACGGTGTCCGCCCCTGGGCGGCCCAGCCGTTCGGCCTCCCACTCGGCGGCGCTCCACGCGCTGTCGCGGAGCTCGCTCGAGCGAGCGGCGCCGAGGCCGGTGGCGCGATACGCGAGGGCGCCTGCCGCTTGCTGTACGACCAGCGCGCCTTGCGCAGCAGACGCCACCGTGTCCAGCGCAAGGAGCGCCGTGCCGCACGCGTAGGTGGCGCCGAGGCGCGCGTGGCGGACGGCGACGTGATCGGCGTGAGCGTCCAGCTTGGTCGCTCGCTTCCGGGGCAGGGCCGCCAGCGCGTGCTCCACGCTGTCGGACGTCCTCTGCTCCACCTCCGAAGCGGCGGTGAACGCGTCGCTTCTGGCCTTCGAAACGGCGTCGCTCGGGGCGGTCCCGGTGGCCCAGCGGTCGGCGATGTCGAGCGCCGCGAAAACCGTGGCCACCGAGCCTGGCGGGGCACACGCGGCGAGAACGTTCCGAGCGACCTGCGCCGCGAAGACGACCAGTCCCCGGTGCATCGCGTCGCCGACCGTGCACGTCCGCGCGGCGCGTTCCAGAGCCGGCGGTGCCGCGCCCACGAGCTCGGTTCCCTGCGCGATCAGGGGAAGTCTGAGACGTCGTGGCGTCGAGTCGTTCACGTTCGCGAGCTTACCTGGTCGGGGGTTGCGGCCGCGGGTCGATCACCCGGTAGCCGCGGAGTTTTCGGTGAAATAGCATGGCCCGGGTGCCGTACGTGCTCGCCCTGAACGCCGCACTCGCGCTCGCCCTCGCGGCAACCGTCGGGTGCGCAGAGAGGCCCGCGGCGAGTCGCGAAGCCGGCGTGCTCGCCTCCGCCGGCGGGGTGACCCCGGACGCACCGACGCCTCCGACCGTGCCGCCGCGGGTCATCGACCCTCTGGCCCCCGCGCGTGACGTCACCGTGGTTCGCGCCGACGCTTCAGGGAACGACTGGGTCACCTCGCGCCCCGCGAAGGAGACCCAGTTCTCGCTCGATCGCGCGTCGCGAGGCGGGGTGAACCCCTGCGAGGCGCCCGACCCCGGGCTGGGCATCCATGACGACTGGATCTCGGTGCGCCCCATGGGACAGGTCTCGGCGCCTCGCGCGCTGACGCTCTCGGACGATGGGAGCTTCGACGCCGTCGTGCACTTCCACGGGCATCGCCCTGCTCGCAAGGAGCTGGTCCGCACCGGCGAAGACCTGGTCCTCGTGGGCCTCAGCCTCGGCATCGGCAAGGCCTACGGAACGCCGTTCTCGGACCCCGCTCTGTTCGAGTCGATCGTTCGCGCCACCGAGCGCGCGATCGCTCGCAGAAGCGGCGTACACGGCGCTCGCGTCCGGCGACTCGCGCTCTCTTCCTGGAGTCGCGGGTACGAGGCGATCGCCGAGGTGCTCTCGCAGCCGATGGGAGGCCGCGTCGATGCCATCGTCCTGCTCGACAGCCTCCACGCCTCCCGCGAGCCCGCCCGGGGGCGCGAGCAGCTCGCCCCCTTCCTGCAGTTCGCTGCGCGGGCCACGCGCGGTGAGACGTTCGCCTTCGTCTCGCACTCGTCGATCGACACGCCGGACTACGCTTCGACGACGGAGACCGCCCACGCGCTCGTCGCGTCCGTTGGCGGCCGCCCGACGTCCGTCTTGCGCAGGGATCCCCTGGGACTCGATCTCCTCGAGATGTTCGACCACGGTTCGCTCCACGTGCGCGGCTACCGGGGCAACGGCAAGCTCGATCACTGCGCCCACTTCGGCGTCTACCCGGACGCGCTCCGCGCGATCGCCCGTAGGTGGCGCCGGGCTCCCGGGCGATGACCTCGCACCGCGTGTTCCTCGCGGCGGTCGTCGTCACTCGCGGGCGGCGCGGTAGACGTCGAACTCGTCCTGGTTCTCGTCGGTCGCGTAGTAGAGCCAGCACGAGTCGGGAGACATGCTCGGATCGGTGTCGTCCCAGAGCGGGGTGTTCACCGAGAGGGGGATCGCGTCGGCAGCGGACTGCCCCGCCGCGTCCAGGGGCACGACGAACAGGTCACTCTTGTCGGTTCCGGTCAGTGCGCACGTCGAGGGATCCACCTCGACCGACCGAAAGAGCATGAAGTTTCCGTCCGAATCGACCCAGGCGGTGGCGTCGCTACCCTGGCGCGGACACGCCCCGGCGCCGGCCAGCCGGATCCGAACGGGTACCGTCGGTGTGGACGGACCGATTCCGGCGAGCGACAGGGTGACGAGCTCCGTCGTTCCGCCCCGATCGGACATCCACCACGCACGCATCGCCCCCGGGGCCACCGCGATGCCGTAGTTGGAGCTCGCGCCCGGGTTGGGCGTGGAGAACGGTGGCGGCAGGGTCAGGAGGCTGCTGACGGTCGTGCCGGTTCGCAGGCCAGCGTAGAGCGATCGGCGCCCGAAGACGCCACCCGACGTTCGGTCGAACCAGAGGTCGACGGTGCCGAGCGGTGACGCCCAGTTCGCCTCGAGCGCGCCGCTCTCCGACTCCGCGCTGGCGACCGGAGGGCCGAACGCCACCTGGTTCATTCCTGCGCCGAAGTCCGGAGTGAGCCAGAGGTTCTTCTCCTGGTTCCAGTCGCCCGTCCGAAAGAGCATTTCCCCGGGATTGTGCGTCAGACGGGGGAAGCGCTGGTTGCCCGCGCTCGTGCCGCTGACCGCCTGCACCTTCTCCGGCGTCGCGAACTGCAGCCGGGAGAGGTCGGCGCACGCGACACACTCGCGCGTGCCGGAGTGGCAGTACTGGCCAGCCCCGCAGTCGGCGATCGATGCGCAGCCCGAGGGCGCGGCGTCGGCAACCCCCACGTCGCCGCCTCCCGCGTCGGTCGCGGCTCCCGCGTCGGTCGCGGCTCCCCCGGCTCCCGTGCTCCCGTCCACGAGCATCCCCGCCATCCCGCCGAGCCCGCCGGCACCCGACGCCCCCCCACCGGTCCCGGCCGCACCGCCCACCGAACCGGCGGCGCCGGCCGCTCCGGCCGCGGCATCTCCGCCGCCCGTACCCGCGCCGGCGTCGCCCGATGCCGTGGCGTCGAACTCGGTGCCGCCGCATCCCATCGGAGCGATCCCGAGCGCGAGCGTGAAGCCCACGGGCACGTGACGCGGCATCACGGGAGTCTGGCGGGCTCCCCGGAAGCCGTCAAACCCCGGCGCGGGCCGCACCCAGCCGCCGCGATGCCGAAACCTCCACGAAACAGGAGGCCGGTATCCATCCGAATGTCCCGTGGGTCGGGGGCCATCGGGTCGAGGCAAGGAGTGATCATGAAGAAGCTCGGTGCTCTGGCGCTCGCCATTCTCTTCGTCCTGGCGCCGCGAACCGCACATGCGGAAGAAGCCCCCGCCGTCAACGGCGCGGACACGGCATGGATGCTCGTGTCGGTCGCGCTCGTGATGCTGATGACGCCGGGGCTCGCCCTCTTCTACGGCGGGATGGTGCGACAGAGGAACGTGCTCTCGACGGCGATGCACAGCTTCATCGCGCTGGGCGTGATGACGCTGCAATGGGTGGTCGTCGGCTACTCCCTCGCGTTCGCCCCCGACATGGGGGGCGGGTTCCTCGGGGGCTTCGACTTCGTGCTCCTGAAGGGAGTGGGTCTCGAGGCGCAGGGAACGATTCCCCACGTCCTCTTCATGGCGTTCCAGATGATGTTCGCGATCATCACGCCGGCGCTGATCTCCGGCGCGTGCGCGGAGCGCATCAAGTTCTCCACGTACGTCGTCTTCATCGTCGCTTGGGGAACGCTCGTCTACGATCCCATTTGCCACTGGGTGTGGGGCCCCGGCGGCTGGCTCGGAGCGCGTGGTGCGCTCGACTTCGCGGGAGGTACCGTCGTGCACGCGTCCAGCGGCGTGAGCGCGCTAGTGCTGGCCCTCGTGCTCGGCAAGCGCGAGCGCCCGCGCCCACCGCACAGTCTCCCGCTCACGCTGCTCGGGGCGGCGCTCCTGTGGTTCGGCTGGTTCGGTTTCAACGCGGGCAGCGCGCTCGCCTCCAACGCGGGTGCCGCCCTGGCGCTGGTCAACACGCACCTCGCGGCGGCGGCTGCGGCGCTCTCCTGGGCCGTCGCCGAATGGTTCAAGCACAAGAAGCCCAGCAGCCTCGGCGTCGCTTCCGGTCTCGTCGCAGGCCTCGTCGTCATCACCCCGGCCGCAGGGTTCGTGGGCCCCATGGCATCCGTCGTCATGGGGCTGATAGCGGGAGTGGTCTGCTTCGGCGCCGTCCTGATGAAGAACAAGCTCGGCTACGACGACTCACTCGATGCGTTCGGCATTCACGGAATCGGTGGCATCGTAGGAGCGCTGCTCACCGGCGTGTTCGCCTCGGCGGTGTGGAACGGCAGCAAGGACGGCCTCTTGGCCGGCAACTCGAAGCAGTTCGTCGAGCAGGCCATCGGGGTCGGTGCGGCAGCGGCGTACGCGGCCGTCGTGACGTTCGTGCTGCTGAAGATCCTCGACGCCACGATGGGGCTGCGCGTGCCCGAAGATGTCGAGCGTGCCGGCTGCGATGGCGCGCTGCACGGCGAAGAGGGCTATCACGCAGAGGGTGTCTGAGACGGCGGTGGCCGGCGCCCGAGCGCCGGCCCGTGCTTCACGCGGTGTACGGACTGCGGCCGCCGGCTGCAGTTCGTAGCCCCGCGACACGGTACCGTTTGCTCCGACCGCCGACCCAAAGTACACCCGAGTGATGTCAGGGCGCCGGCCACCGACCGCGTCCCGAGCTGTGGCGGCGGCCTTCGCCGCCGGGCTCGTGCTCGCGGTTGCTGCGTGTACCGTGCCGGAGCGCTCCTTCATTCCGGACGGCGAGTTCGAGGCGGAGGGCGGCGCTTCGGGTGTCGGCGCGGGTGATTGCCGCCCAGAGACGGCTTGCTCGGGGTGCACCGACTGCTTCCCACGGTGCCTCTGTCGCGGGGGCTCGACGACGGACTGCGGCCGCGGGTGCGGAACCGGTGGTGTCGGCGCCGGCGGCTCCGGTGCCGCCGGCGGAACTGGCGGCGCGGCAGGCCTCGGAGCGACGGGTGGCGAAGGCGGCACCGCCGGTGTGGGCGGAGCCGCGGGTCTCGGGGCCTCGGGCGGCAGCGCCGGGGCCGGGGTCGGTGGGGTCGGTGGGTCGGGCGGTGCGGGCGCCGCGGTCGGCTGCCAGAACCCGGTCACGCCCTGCGAGACGTGCACCTGTCAGAAGTGCACGGCCGAGAACGAAGCGTGTGCCATGGTCCCGCAGTGCGTCGCGATTCGCGACTGCGGCAAGACCAACAAGTGCACCGGCGTGGACTGCTACTACAACGCGACGACCATGCAGAATGGACCGTGCACCCAGGTCATCGACGACAACGGCGGACCGCTGGGCATGCCTGCCAACATCGCGGGGATGCTGGGTGCGTGCGTGGTGAACCAGGGCTGTCCCTGCACCTGAGTGACGCGAGCCATGAGCGAGCCGCTCGCGGTCGGTGACGTCATCAACGGGAAGTATCGTGTCGAGCGCGTGCTCGGCGAGGGTGCCATGGGAATCGTGTTCGCGGCCCTCGACGCGGCGCTCGATCGACGCGTGGCCATCAAGGTGCTGCAGCCCGAGATGGCGTCGCAGCCCCAGGCCGCGGCGAGGTTCCTCCGGGAGGCGCGGACCGCGGCGAAGATTCGCAGCGAGCACGTCTGCCGCGTCCTCGACGTGGACCGCCTCGAGAGCGGGGCCCCGTTCATGGTCATGGAGCTCCTCGAGGGTCGGGATCTCGACGCCGTCGTCGGGGAGCGCGGAGGCAGACTCCCCCCCGACGAAGTCGCCGAGCTCCTTCTCCAGGCGTGTGAAGCCATCGCCGAAGCGCACGCTCACGGCATCGTCCATCGCGATCTGAAGCCGGCAAACCTGTTCCTCACCACGCGGTCCGACGGGTCGACGCTCGTGAAGGTGCTCGACTTCGGCATCTCGAAGGGCCCACTCGGGCCGCAGGGCGTGGAGCTCACGGCGCCGGGCTCGGCGGTCGGGTCGCCGCTCTACATGTCCCCCGAGCAGATGAGGGCTTCACCGGATGTCGACGCGCGGTCGGACATCTGGGGTCTGGGCGCGATCCTGTACGAACTCTTGAGCGGGTCGCCTCCGTTCCCGGGCCGGACGCTCCCCGAGGTTGCCGCCATGGTGCTCACGACCGATGCGGCGCCGCTGTCCACGCATCGGCACGACGTCGATCCCGGGCTGACCGCCATCGTAGCTCGCTGTCTCCAGCGCGACGTCGCGCATCGTTACGAGGACGTCGGTGAGCTCGCGGCCGATCTCGCGCGCTACGCAGCGCCGAGCTCGAGGGTCCACGTCGAGCGCATCCTCAAGACGCTCAGCGTCGCCCTCGAGGGCGCGATGTCCGGCGGTCCCAGCGTCTTCGCTCGAAGCGGCGAGTCGCTGGTCGGGTCCGACGCGCGGGCTTCGGCGCTGCCGGCGGGCGGCGGTGGACGCGCGGTGTTCAAGGTGGGCTTCTCGGCGGCCACCGCGCAGCCCGAAGCGCGGGCGGCGCGGAGCGGCGATGCGGCCGCCGCGACGTCGGCCATTGCGGAGCCACCGCGCCGGCGCAACACGGTTCTGATCGCGCTGGCGCTCGGCGTATTGACGATCGGCGGGCTCGCGGCCTTGCTCACCTCCGGCGGCGCCGCGCAGCCCGTGGCGAGCGCAGTCGCTCCCGCGCCGGAGCTGCGCCCCGCGCCGCCTGCCGACACGGGGCCTGACCCCGATCCCCCGGCGGCACCCGTCGTCGAGGCCACGCCCGTCCTCTCGCCGCCCGGCGCGGCTTCAGCCAGCGCCGGTGCGTCGTCGTCGCCCGAGGCGCCGGTTCGCGCGGTGCCTGCTCCGCGGCCGGGCTCCGTTCACCCCAAGGCGCGCCCGCCGCGGCCGGCGAGCTTCGAAGACTTCGGCGGCCGCGAGTGACCGACCCGCGCGCGGGCCTGCGTGACGGTCAAGGGATCTGGAAGACGTCGACGCCGTCGATCCGCGAGCCGTCGCCACCGTCGAGGAACGCGGGATTGTCCACGATGAGCTGGCTCTTCCCCTGCAGCGAGCACTGCGAGCGGTGCTCGGCTTCCTCCGCGGTCCGGTCGCAGCCGCGGGCGGCCAGCCACTCGGTCTTCACCTTGCGAGGAGCCTTCATTCTGAGCGTGACCTCGTAGGTCCCCGCCTCGAGCGAGAAGCTCACGCGCTCCCCCTTGCCCAGGGGCACGGGAGGCGCGTCGACGCGGCGCACGATCTTGGTGCTCCCTTCCCGGCGGACGCCGCCGGCCTGCGCGGTGATGGTCGTGTCCCCCACGTCCGTAGGCTCGATGTCGAGCCCCTTGATGCGGACGGCTTTCGAGTTCGACGAACGGGCGACCACGGGGACGTCCGAGAGCTCCGTGCCGTCCTTGCCGAGCACGCGGACCCCGAGCCTCTTGACGCCGTCCTGGATCACGAGCCGATCCGGCAGCGTCAACTCGAGGGAGGCTACGGGCCGGCATGCCAGCTTCGCGTCCGCGGTCTTTCCACCTACGTTCACCGTGAGGGTGGCTTCGCCGCCCTTCTTGCAGGTGACGATCCCCTGCCGGGTTATCGTCGCGACGTCCTCCGCCGACGAGGAGTAAGCGTGCGATTCTCGGCTGATCGTCGCGACACCGTCGTCGTCGAACAGTCTCAGGGTCACGGGTGTGGGGTCGTCGCCGAGGAGCGGGCTGGGGACCTCGAGCTGAATCCGCGCCGGAGCCGTGCCCTCGCAGCCCGCGGTCGCCACCGTCATCAGTACGAACGTGGTCAGTACGCGGCCCATGTCGTCGTGCTCCTCGGGGAAAGGCACATACCACGTCTCGGGGCGCGACGGCCTCGTCCACGGCGCGGGCGATCCGTGATAGCCCCCACGGCGTGCGCTCACGGATCGACGACCCCAACGTCGCTCGGGTTTACGTGGTCACGTTCGCTCTCGGCCTGGCGTACGGGATCGTGCTGTCCCTCATCGCGCTGCATCTGGACGGTATCGGGACGTCCAAGCGCGACATCGGCGCGCTGGCGGCGTGGTTCGCGGGCGGCATCGTTCTCGGCAGCCTTCCGGCGGGCGCGCTCGTGGGACGTGTCGGCGCCAAGCGCCTGCTGGTCGCGGTGCTCGGCGGGTATGGGCTCACGGTCGGTGTGTTCCCGTTCGTGGATTCGTTCTGGGCTCTGGCGGTCGCGCGGGTGCTCGATGGCGCCTTCTCGGCTGCGACGTGGGTGAGCTGCGAGACGATTCTGCTCGCGCGTTCACAGAGAGCGCACAAGGCGTTCGTCATGAGCCTCTATGCGATCGCGCTGGCCATCGGCTACGTCGTCGGCCCGCTCGCGGCGCGCCTGCTCGTGGCATTCTCTCCCATGGAAATGGCGTTTCCCGTCGCGGGTGCGCTCGCCATCGGCGCGGCGGGCTACGCCGGGTTCCGCCTCGACGCCGGCGTGGAGCGCGCGTCGAGCGACGTGATGACAGGCGCGCCGTCCCCGTCGTCGGGAGCCGGGCGCTTGGCTCCCGCCCTGGACCTGTTCTGGCGGATCAAGATCTCGTGCCTGGCCACGTTCTGCTACGGGTACTTCCAGGCCAGCGTCGTGCTGTTCCTGCCGCTCTACCTCGTGTCGGAGAAGGGGATCGCGCGCGACCAGACGATCCTCGTGCCTGCATTCTTCGCGCTGGGCATGCTCACGTTCGCCAGCGTGGCAGGTCGGCTCGGTGATCGGTACGGCCACGTCAGGGTCCTGCGGGGTCTCGCGTGTGTCGGTGCTTCGATGATCCTCTCGTTCGTCCACCTGACGTCGTTCGCCGCCATGTGCGCCGCCGTGTTCGTTGCGGGCGCGTCGCTCGCGAGCATCTCCCCCGTGAGCCTCGCCCTGCAGGGCCTCGTCGTCGCAGAGAGCGATTTCGGACGCGCCACGGCGCAGTACAACGCGTTCTACGCGGCCGGCATGCTCATCGGCCCCCCCGCCTCGAGCTGGCTCTTCGAGACCTCGGGCGGCGCCTCCATGCTCCACCACCTCGTCGCGCTCTGGACGGTTTTCGTCGCCGCGACCGTCCTGTTCCGTCGGGACGCCGCGGCCCGTTCAATCGGATTCGTCGGCGCGGCCTCCGGCGACGCTGAGTCGTAGGTTTCCCTACATTGACGGGTTCCACGGTCCCGGCATCCTCTTCGACCGATGCCGTCGTCGCGCACCTCTCGCCTCGCACCGATCGTCGCTCTCGCTTTCGCGGCGGCTGCCTGCGCCTGCTCCGGAGACGAGGGCAGCTCGTCCGGGGGTGGCTCGGGCGGCTCGGGTGGTTCGGGGAACGTCACGAGCTGTGCGGCGCCGGAGTGTCAGGGTTGCGCAGACTGCTTGCAGCGTTGCGTCTGCGAGACCGGTCAGGCCGGGGCGTGCGCTTCGTCGTGTGGGGCCGGTACGGGCGGAACGGCGGGAAGTTCGGCCGGGGGAGCTGGCGGCTCCGCGGGCTCACCAGCGGGCGGGGCGGCGGGTGTCGGCGGAGCCTCGGGGACGGCTGGCGCGGCGGGCACGGCGGGGACCGCGGGCAGCGGCGGCACCACGACGGGGAACGTCAAGCTCATCGCCATCGGCGACACGGGCGAGGGGAATCCGGATCAGCACCTGGTGGCGGACCGCATGAACGAGAAGTGCGGCGCGGTCGGCGGCTGCACCGCCGTGCTGCTGCTCGGTGACAACTTCTACGACCACGGCGTGCAGGGCGTGGACGACACGCAGTGGGGGCCGAAGTTCGAGGACGTCTACGATCGGCCGAACCTCGATGGGCTGAAGTTCTACGCCACGCTGGGCAACCACGACTACGGGCTCAGCAGCATGGGCAAGGCGGACGCGCAGATCCAGTACACGGCGCTCCCGGTGGGAACCGGCCCCGGGCACCGCCCGAGCGACAAGTGGGTGATGCTGGACCGCTGGTACGACGTGCGGCTCCAGCACGTGCACCTCTTCTCGATGGACACGCAGGACGGCTCTTCCGCCCAGAAGGACGACATGTCGGCCCGCATCGGCGCGTCGAATGCGGTGTGGAAGATCGTGTTCGGACACCACCCGCGCTTCACCAGTGGCGACCACAACAAGGACAACGGGCTTCTCGACATCCTGTTCGGGATGTACTCCGCGCAGCAGAGGCTCTACTGCGCCGCCGACATGTTCCTCACCGGTCACGATCACAACATGGAGTTCATCGACAAAGGGCGCGACGCCCAGTGCCCGAACACGTTTTTCG
This sequence comes from uncultured Polyangiaceae bacterium, assembly GCA_964487605.1. Classification (GTDB taxonomy): domain Bacteria; phylum Myxococcota_A; class Polyangia; order Polyangiales; family Polyangiaceae; genus JAJDAH01. Next base: position 4,453 of record CAZARU010000082.1, on the reverse strand, counting down.
CCATCAGCGGTGCGGGGGCGAAGACCAGGGACTCGTCCCAGCCGACCCAGCCCAACCAGCTGTTCTACGACCATTCGATCGAGGGACTCGCGTACCTCGAGTTCACGGATCGCGCCATGCACTTCGAGTTCATCGACAAGAACGGGAACGTGCTCTTCACGCACGATTACGCGAAGTAGCTCGTAGCGTCGCCGTGACGCGCCGAGGACCCGCCGGTCGGCGGCCCCGCTATTCGGCCGCGACGGCCGGCGCCTCGGTGGACGGGCGCCGGATCGGGATGACCGTCGCCAGCCGGTTCTTCGCGCGCGTGGTCAGTCCGGCGAGCACGCCAGGCGCGGCTTCCTTGGCAATTTCTGCGAGCTCGAGCGCGCCCGCTCGCGCGGTGGAGAGCGCGGCAGGTGTCGCCTCGAACGCGGCTCTCGCGCCGCGGCGTCCCGCGGCCGCGACCGCCGCTGCCGCGCTGCGTGCGCGCTGAAGGCGCGTGGTGGACCGCGCGTACGCAACCGCGTGGATCAGGTCGGTGACGGTGGCGCCCCCGACGTGGTCGGCCCGGAAGAGCCCGCTGGCGTACTTCGGGTGTGCGGCGAGGAATGCCTCGACGTCGGCCATGGAGAGGCCCGCCGCGCTCAGCGCCTTTTCGGCCTCGGCCTGCGCGGCCTGCTTGGCCTTGAAGAGGTACATCTGCACCCTCGAGTAGAAGTTCACGGCCCCGTCGCCGCTGGTCTCCACGGCGCAGTAGATGGACCCGGGGAACTTCTCCACGATCAGCGACTGGACGCCGTCGGAGACGCTGGCGCTCGGCATGCAGCCGAAGGGCTTCACGCTGAGCGTCATGGTCGCCTTCTGGTGCACCACGTTCAAGATCAGCTTGCCGACCTCCATGTGTCCCTCGCCGCCGCGGAGCTCGTTGTCGTAGTAGGGAGCGGCGACCCGCGCGACCTCGTCCATGTCCGGCAGGGTGTACCCGTAGAGGCCGCCCGCATGAGCGAAGGTCTGGAACATGGCGCGGAGCGCCTTGTCGCCGACCCACAGGCCCACCTTGCGCGCCAGCACGCCGTACTCGCCCGAGCCGTCGAGACCGCGCGTCCCGCCGTCCATGCCGCGGAGCTCGGCGCGCGTCGCCGTGTCGAAGCGCACCTCCCAGAGGTTGTAGAGCACCCACGCCGTGACGAGCTGGATGTCGCACTCGGCGCCCTCGGACTCCAGGAACCTCTGGAGCGCGTAGTTGCCGTCCCCTTCGGTCGTCATGGCCCAGAACTCGCCGATGATGGCGACCTTGGGCTTCACGCGCGTCCTGTCTACGCGGACGCTCTCGAAGAGCGGCTTGCACCGGTGGAGCGCGCGGACGATGGAGCGTCCTTCGCGGAGCGCGTCCGCGCAGATCTTCTTCGCTTCGGCCAGGGCGCGGTCCGTGGCGCCGGCCTCCACCTCGTACGGGCGCAGCCGGTACCCGAGGGCGTTCAGCACGTCACCGGCGATCCCTCCCTTGACCATCCCCAGGAAGAACGCCGGCCCCAGCTCGAGTCCGCTCTCCTCGCCCGTGGCCTGCTTCACTCCGCCCTGCTGCTGGAACAGCATGACTCGGAACCCGTCGAAGCCGGCGTCGCGCAGCGCCTTGCGATACTCGGTCACGTACATCCCGAAGCGGCACGGACCGCACGCACCCGCGGTCAGGAAGACGTAGTTGTCGATGATGTCTTTGGTCGGCATCCCCTTGACGTCACGGAGCTGGATGAGCGCCTTCACGAGGTTCCCCACGGTGAAGTAGGTGGGGTTGCACTGCGCCCGGTTCCCGAACTCCTTGCCCACGCGAAAGGCGTCGTTGTCGGGGCAGTCCAGCGCGACGACGTTGTACCCGAGGTGCTCGAAGGCGGCCCCGATGAGCATGTCGTGCGCCATCGTGAGCCCGCCGATGAGCATCGTGATGCGGGACTTCTGGCTCTTGGTGAAGATCAGGTTCGCCATGTCCTCGACCCACTGTTCGGTGGGCTCGAGGCCGAGACGCGCGCGCTCCTCCGCCTCGAAGCGCGCGAGCTCGGCGTCCACGTCCACGTCCTGGCGGCCCGCGATGGGCAGGGAGCGCTTCGCTCCGGCGTCGTTGTGCGTGCTGAGGTCGATCGATTGCGTCATGTCCGGTCTCCTGGGGAGCTAGGGGCTCGTCACGTCACTCTGCGGGCGGCGCGCTCGGCGCGGCGAGGCGCGCGATGGTTCCGTCTGCTTGCTTCTTCCCGAGGCGAACGACCCCTGCGGGAAGCTCCACGGGAGGAGGCGGCGCCTGGTACGCGCGCACCCTCTCGCGGGACTCCTCGATCAGTCGCTCGAGCGCGGGGTCGTTCGCGCGCCGGGCGCGCAGCTGCTCGGCCTTCAGCTCGAGGAGGCTCAGGCGCTTCTCCTCGATGGCTCGGTCGAGGCTGCGTCGCTTCGAGGCGACGTCCTGAAGACGTTCCTCGGCGAGGCGCAGCGAGTGAGCGTAGGTCTTGACGCGAATCTTGATGGAGCCGCCCGGCTTGTTCGCGTCCAGGTCGTGGAGCGCCGCGGTCGGTGTCTTGCTCGTCGAGAGGATCGCGTCGACCAGTCCGTAGGTGGGCGCGTCGTGCCCGCACTTGAAGCTCGACAGATCGAGGACGGCCACGTTGGGGTGATGGGCGGCGAAGACGGCCGCCCACACCTTCTGGGAGCTGTTGGCGGAGTAGTTCTCCGGCCAGACGTGGTTCAGCTCGAGCGGATGCTTCATCAGCCCGCTGTCGAGATCCTTCTTGAAGTAGCGCCTGAGGTACTCCTCGTCCTTCGGGATCGAACGCACGCTGAGGATGGGATAGCCGAGGACCTGGAACTCCTCGGGGATGCCGTGATTCAGCCCAGGATCAGCGTGGTACGGCCGGTTCAGGACGAGAATGGCGATGCGGTCCTCCGCCTCGACCGTCTCGAGGATGGCACGGCCCTTCTCCTCCAGGTCCTTCGTGAAGGCGTCGAGCGCCGCAAAGGCCTGCTTCACGGCGAAGTCGCTCTCGTCCTCCGTGACGCCCAGACGCTCGCCCCAGGTGTCGAACATCTTGCGCGTCAGCAGCGTGGGCTCGGTGAACGTCAGCGCGGCGTCCACGTACTCGATGCCGCGCGTCGCGAAGAAGTCCGTCTCCTTCGTGAAGGCGGCGCGAATGACGTTCGGCGTGCCGGCGACGATGGGGCACGAAGCGTCGTCCATCGTGTCTTTCACGAAGTTCGGCACGTGGGTCAGTACCGGGAAGTAGATGAAGTCGAGCCCGCGCTTCTTCTCCGGGTCGTGCTGGTGAAAGAGCAGGTTGTGGAGGTGCGACTGCACGACCTTGCTCGGGAAGCAGGGATCGATGCTCCCGTACTTGCCCCCTTCGACCCAGTTCTCTTCCGTCGTGGCATCGCTGAAGACGACGTTCTGCTTGGCGACGCCCAGCGCCTCGAAGTAGGTGCGAAAGAACGGCGCCGTGGAGTACATGTTCAAGACCCGCGGCATGCCGATGCGGAGCGACCTGCGGCGCTTCCACGCCTCCGGGCTCGACCTCCTGAACGGTCGCGTCTGTCGAACGCGTCGAATGCGGAAGAAGCCCTTCTCGACCCGGAAGTCCTCGATGGGCGAGCCATCTTCCGGCATCGGTGCGTGGGTGAAGAAGTGCCGGAAGGCGCGGTTCGCCTCGTAGTCGACGAGGTTCGGGAACTGCGAGGCGATCTTCTTCCGCTCCTTCACGATGTCGAGCATGGCCTCTTTGCTCTCGACGGTTCCCTTTTCGCACGAGAACCCCGAGATGTACCGCGCGGAGGTCCCGTCGGGCCGGAACGCGTCGATGAAGGTCCGCTTGCACTCGTTGGGACAGAAGTGGCAGACGGTCTCGTCGTCGTTCTTGGTCACGTACTCGAGGGCAATGGCCGCATCGAGCCCGATGAAGCGGGTCTTGCCCGAGCGCTTCCAGCGTCGGAGCGTTTCCATCGCCGCACCGATGGCGCCCGCCTCGCCCGTGTGCGGGTGGACGAACACTTCGGCGTCGGGGACGCGCTGCTTGATGTAGTCGACCTGCGCCTTGACCGCGGCCAGGTTGTACTGCGTGCCTCCCTGCAGTACGAACTTCCGCCCCAGGGAAGCCAGGCGAGGGATCTGGACCACGTACTGCCACACGTTCTTCGGCAGCACCTGAGCGAGCCCCGCCAGCAGCTCCTCCTTCTGGAAGCCTTCCTTCTGGAAGTTCACGCGGTCCGTGTCCAGGAAGACGGCGCAACCGTAGGAGAACTTCGGCGCCAGCTCCGCCTTGAAGGCGTTTTCGGCGTAGGCCGTCACCGGCAGCCCGAACTGATCGGCCATGGCCTGCAGCAGCATGCCGTTGCCGGCGCTGCAGGAGTTGGAGAGCTTGAAGTTGTGAATGTCCCCGTTCTTCATGAACAGGACCTTGATGTCCTGCCCGCCGATGTCGCAGATGACGTCGACGTC
>CAZARU010000081.1:0-30004 GCA_964487605.1 uncultured Polyangiaceae bacterium | reverse complement strand
GGAACCGGCGGCGGCGCTGGAGCGTCGGGCGCCGGCGGCACCGCCGGTGGCGCTGGAGCGTCGGGCGCCGGCGGCACCGCCGGCTGCGGACCGGGGGAGAAGTCGTGCGGCACGTGCGTCGCCACGGACGATCCGGCGTTCGGTTGCGGCGTCAGCGGGTGCGCGCCATGCGCCCTGGCGAATGCCACGGCGACGTGCGCGAGCGGTGCCTGCGCCGTCCGCAGCTGCGCTCCTGGTTTCGAGAACTGCGATGGCGTCGCGGCCACCGGGTGCGAGGCGCACCCCGCCACGAGCATCGCGGCGTGCGGTGCGTGCGGCCGCGCGTGCGCGACCCTCGGCGTCCAGTCGCTCGAATGCCAGGCGTCACTGTGCACCTCCACGTGCAGGGTCGGCTTCGCCAACTGCTCCCAGCCCGCGTCGGGGCCCGACGACGGCTGCGAGACGATCACCGACGCGTCCAACGCCAACTGCGGGGGCTGCGGCAACGATTGCGCGCTCCTCGGCTTCGGTTCGGGCTTCTCCTGCACCGCGGGGACCTGCGGGTGCACCGCGGCGTCCCAGTGCAAGACGACGGGACCGGGGACGGCCACCTGCGCGTCCGGCCTCTGCACGTGCGACGGGACCACCTGCCGTCCGGGCGAGCGATGCCGGGCGCAAGGTGGCGGAGTAGCGTGCTCGTGCCGCGGCATGACGGCGTGCGGGGCGGGCTCGACGTGCTGCGAGGTCCCCGCGGGCTGCCGAAATCTCGCGAGCGACCCGACGAGCTGCGGCGCGTGCGGCCGCGCGTGTCCGAGCGGGTTCGTGTGCGCGGCGGGCGCGTGCGCGTGCGACTCCACGGTGGACTGCAGCGCCGGAAGCTCCGGGGTCTGCGTCGCGGGACGGTGCACCTGCGGCACGACGACCTGCGGCGAGGGCGAGCGCTGCCGCGCCGGCGGAACCTGCGGGTAGGCACGCGCTGGCACTCGCGCGCATCCCGATGACGTTCGCGCGCCTCGCCGCCTGGGCCGCCGAGCCGCGATCGACGAGCTTCTTCGCGGGCGTCGCCGTCCTGCTCCTCTTGCCTTCGCTTTCGCTCGACCTGCTGCTCGACGACTACGCCCATCGTGCGGTGCTCGCCCTCGGCGTGACGCACCCGGGCACCCCCATCGACCCCGCAGACCTCTTCGCGTTCATTCGAGGCGCGCTGCGCTCGCCGTCGTGCCGGCGTGCACCATGGTCCCGAGCGATCGCCTGCTGCTCGTCGCGTCGATCGGCGTGGCGCCGCTCGTCGCGGGCATCGTCGTGGCGGCCTACGAGAGCGACGTGCGCTCCCTGCGGCGGACGGCAAGCGTGCTCGTCTTCGCTCACCTTCCGTTCGCGGCCGTCATGACTCTTCTCCGCATCGAGGGCACGGCGATGGCGGGCGACGCGGCGAAGCACGTCGCAGTGAGCGTGCCCCCTGCAGCGAACGGGCGAACGCTCGTCGCCGTGGTCGCACCGGACGGCCTCTTGTGCAGCCAGATTCCGATTCACCGTATCGGGATGCGGCTTCCGGAGGTGCCGCGCCTGCGCTGCCTCTCGACCTCGGCAGGAGACGTCTGGGTGACGCGACGCTCCGACCGGGAGCTCGAGCTGCGGCATGATGACGGATTCTTCACGGAGCCCATCGACACGTTGTTCCGAGCACAGGACCACCCGTTCCGAGCCGACACGTCCGTCACCCTCAGCGACGTGACGATGCGAGTCACCGCCCTCACGGCGGAGGGATTCCCGCGAACCGTCGTTGCGACGTTCCGCGCCCCCCTCGAGTCCGAGGCCTTCCACTGGGTCACCTGGCGCCCCGAAGGCTGGACGCCCTGGGCTCTTCCCGCCCAGGCCGAGACGGTGCGCGTCGAGGGGACGCCGCTCGCGGCCACCTTCTTCGCCCGAGCGCTGGGACGCCGCTGATCAGGGCTCGACGCGCGGCGGGGAGCCCCCGAACGCCGCGAGCACCATGCGAACCACGTCGGGCGTCTGCTCGACGAGGCGCCGCGTCTCGCCTCGATGGATCGCGCGCGACGCGAGCGCGTCGATGCCGCCGACGAGTGTGTACGCCGTCGTCTCGTCCGGTGCGCGCCGAACGAGCCCTCGAGCGTACGCTTCCGCCACGCCCTCCATGATGAGGGCCGCATACCGCGAGAGCGTCGCCTCCTTGCGCGAAGCACCGTCGGGGCCGAGCGCGACGACCTCGCGCGACACCACGCGAGCCAGGTCCGGCGAAGCCTCGAGCGCCGCGAAGAACGTCCCGACGCCGCGCTCGAGCTTCTCCGTGGGATCGTCGGTGGAGCGCACCGCTCGCTCGATGGTCCCGAACGCGACGCCGACCGCGTAGTCGTAGACCGCGAGCAGGGCTCCGCGAAGGTCGCCGAAGTGCTCGTAGAACGTCTGGCGACTCACGCTCGCGTGATCGCAGATCCGCTGCACGGAGGCACCGGCCAGTCCCTGCTCCGCGAACACCGCGCCCGCCGAGAGCAGCAGGCGCACACGGCGCTCCTCGGCGCGCTCCTTGGCAGTCTTGGCGCGGTCGTACTTGCCAGGACCGCGTTCGGGCGCCTCGTGCGGCGAGAACTGTCTGTATGGCATCGTTCCGATGATAGGGGCATGCCCATCCGTCGCCCAGAGAAAACCTTCAATCCGGTCAAAAGCCAGCCAACCACGTTTTCGTTTGACCGGCCGTGCGGCCGCATGTATCTGTACGGTCTCATACAGATGACGCAGAAAGGACCCCTCATGCCCGCACGCCACTCCCCCGCACGCCTCTTCGCGATCTGCGTCCTCACCCTGGCAACGGCCGCGTGCGGGCCCAGCGACGGATCCGCCCCCGGAACGCCCGACGACCCCCTCGCGCTCGGCCAGCGCGTCCCCTTCCCGACCGAAGGCTGGACCGTGTCGTCACCCGAGGGCATGGGCATGGACTCCGCCGTGCTCGAAGGGCTGTTCGAGTACGCCTTCGCGCCGTCCCAGAACACCCAGGGCGTCGTCGTCATCCGCGGCGGGGCCATCGTGGCGGAGCGGTACGCCGAGGGCGCCGACCGCAGCACGTTCGGCACGAGCTGGTCGGCCGGGAAGAGCTTCGCGAGCGCGCTCATCGGCATCGCGATGAACGAAGGGCTCATCGAGTCGGTCGACGTGCCGATGACGACGTTCTATCCGGGCTGGGCGGGCACCGAGAAAGAAGGCATGACGCTGCGGGACGTCCTGCAGGCGCAGTCCGGTCTCGATTTCGTCGAGGACTACGCGAACCTCGAGACGTCGGACGTGCTGCGTATGGGTCTGAGCGAAGACGCGCTCGACTACGTGATGAACCGTCCCTTGGCGAACGAGCCGGGGAAGAAGTGGTACTACTCGAGCGGCGACACGATGCTGCTCTCCGGTGTGATCGAGCAGGTCACGGGCAAGAGCGCGAGAGACTACGCGCGCGAGAAGCTCTTCGCGCCCCTGGGCATGACGGACGCCGACTGGTGGACGGACGGTCGTGGCCACGCCCAGACGTGGTGCTGCGTGGACGCCCCCACGCGAGAGTTCGCGAAGCTGGGCCTCCTGTTCCTTCGCGGCGGAGCGTGGGACGGCCACCGCGTCGTCACCGAAGAGTGGGTACGCGCGTCCACGACGGATGCGGCGAGCAACTACTCCGGCTACGCGTACCAGTGGTGGACGGCAGACGTCGATTCGACGGGCCTTTTGCCACGCGACATGTACTCGGCCCGAGGCTACGACGACCAGCGCATCTACGTCATCCCGAGCCTGGATCTCGTGATTGCTCGACACGCCGTGTACCGCAAGCCACCGGGGGACGAGATCGCACCGAAGGGCGTCTTCTCGATGATGCAGGGACGCAGCGTCGGCGATTACGGCACCATGAAGGCGGAGCTCTGGCAGGATCAGCCGTTCCTGGTGCCCGCCATCAACTCCATCGAAGCCTTCGCGCAGAAGATCGACCCGTCCCGGATTCCGGGCATCGGGAAGGGCGAGGCCAGCACGGCCGTCTGCCGGAGCGAGGCCGTGGAGCTGGGAGGGTTCTGCGAGCCCGTGCACGGCTGCGCGTGCGACACGTGCGCCGCGCAGTTTCTCGATTGCAACGAGGACCCTGGGTGCAAGGAGATCGTCGCCTGCGCCCTCGACTCCGGCTGCCGCTCCGTGGAGTGCGTCACGGCGTGCGGCGCCCAGATCGAGAAGCACGGCGGGGTGTTCGGTCCCAGCGCGTCACTGGCGACGCGGCTGGACGAGTGCGTGGCGCCCTGCGCGACGTCGTGCAGCGGCTGAGTCACGCGGGAGTCAGGGACCCCACGCCGCGTACTCCAGGTACTCCTCGAGATTCGTGTAGCCGTCTCCGTCCTGATCGCCGTTGCGGTCGCCGGCGGCGCTCGGATCGAGACCGCGGGCCGATTCCCAGTCGTCCGCCATGCCATCGCGGTCGGCATCCGCCACGGGCGTGCCGCTCTGTAGCACCGGCCACCCGCCCACCTCGTCCTGGGATCGCAGGTGGGCCTTGAACCGGCGGTCCACCACGTCCTGGATCACGCGCTGGTCCACCGCGTCGCGCTTGGTCGCGAACCCGGCTTGCGCCAGGACCGCGAAGTAGGCTTCGCTCGCGCTCGTTTCGGTGATGGGCACGTCCGGCGCGAAGAGCGGCGCGTCCGACATCTGCGAGCGCACTTCGGCGCTCGCCTGCCGGATGTTCGAGTCGCCGGTGAACACGACGGCCCACTCGTCCCCCGTGTCCGTCGGTCGGTGCGTGCCGACGTTGCCCGCGACGTGCACCTTCAGGCGGTTCGTGAAGGTGTGCTTCGTCTCGATCTCGATCTCGGGCCGCCACTTCCACCATTCGTCGAGGGCGATGTACGTGTTCCCTCTGAAGTGGAAGCGAAAGTCGATCTGGCTCGCGGCGGACGGGTTGTCCTCGATGCCGTGCGTGTACCGCGAACCAGACTCCTCGTAGTCGAAGAGCACGTTGTTCACGGCCTCCATCAGCACGTCGTAGCCCTGGGCGTTGCTCGCGTCGTTGGCTTCGAACTGCGGGCCCCGCATCACGTAGTTCGACACGAGGGAGTGGTGGACCGAGAGCGTGTTCGCGCTGTTGTTCAGCCCGAAAGCGTGGTCGTCGCCGTAGGGGTGCAGCTCGGGGTCACCCAGGGGCTCGGACATGATCGACCACTGGATGGTGACGTTCTCATTCTGGACGATCCCGAAGATCTCGTCGCAGCTCCACGAGAGGGAGACGTGGTCGAAGATGATGTTCCGCGAGTCGTCGATCGAGACCGTGTCGAGCCCTCGGGAGGTCGTCGGACGGCTCCCGGGGCGGATGTCCTCGTCCCCGCGACGGATGCGGAGGAATCGCACGATGATGTCGCGCGCGTTGCGAATGTCCACGCTGCGCCCGGCGATGGTGATCCCGTCGCCCGGCGCCGTCTGGCCGGCGATGGTGAGAAAGTCGCGATCGATGACGAGCGTGGACTTCAGCCTGATGGTGCCACCGACCTCGAAGACGATGGTGCGCGGGCTGCTGCCGGTCTCGATTCCCGCTCGCAACGAGCCCGAGCCGGAGTCGTTCAGGTTCGTGACGTGGTAGACGTCGCCGCCGCGTCCGCCCCTGGTGTTGGCGCCGAAGCCTTCCGCGCCCGGAAACGCACGCAGCGGCCCCGTCGCCTCGCCCCCGTGTCCGCCGAGCCCGACCGGACCGACACCCCCTGCACCACCGGGACCGCCCCCGGCGCCCCCGGCGCCACCCGAAGCCCCCGACGCGCCACCCGAAGCCCCCGAGCCCCCCGCCGCGCCGCCCGCACCGCCGCTGCCACCGGCGCCGCCGGAGGTCGCGCAGACGTCCATGCACTGCGCCACGTCGCCGACGGTGCACAGGCAGACATCGACGCAGGACGTCGCTTCGTCACAGGTCGTGCTCCCGGAGCCCCCCGCGCCCGTCCCGGCGGTTCCGGAGGGGGCGCGGGACGCACCGTCGGAAGGACCGCAGCCAGGGACGAAGCCGCCCAGGAGCCCCAGCAAGAGCCAGCTTGCCCACGAGACGGAATACCTCATGGCGCCGAGCATGCGGGCGAACGCGGTCGCCGAAGGCTGAAAGAACCTGAAAGCCAGGGGGCCGAGGGCCGGGACGCCCGCGGAACTCCTATCCGTCCGCCTCGCGCGCCCGCGCGAGCAGGCTGGCGCCGACGGCGACGACGGCCAGGACCTTCAGCGGCAGGAGCACCCAGCCGCCCAGAGGCAAGCTGAACGGCTGCCACCACACGGCGGACAGCAGCAGCGCGCCGTGCACCAGCCAGCCGTCCCTCCGACTCCACACCGCAACCCCGGCAAGCGGCAGGAAGGCCAGGCTGTAGTCGTTGGCGATGAGCGGGACGAAGCTCGCGGCGGAGACGGTCCAGAGCACGAGCGGGTACGTCAGCGCCTGCGGACTGCCACAGCGATGGACTCGCACGCACACGTACGAGACGCCGGCCAGGACGACGATGGCAGCGACGAGCGTACCGGAGACGCTCGCGAGGGACCCACCTCGCGTGAGCTCGGCCCACGCGAGGCTCAGCGAGTGGATCCACGGCCAGTAGCCCGGATCGTTCAGGGCAAGTTCGGCGACGATGCCGGCGGCTTTGTGGAGCACCAGGAGCGACCGCACCGTCTCCGCAGGTGCCGCGAGTCCGATGGCGATCGCCGCGACGACGAATGCCGCGAACGCCCGGAAGCGGCGCAGCGCGAGCAGCGAGAGTCCGAGGAGGCCCGGATAGATCTTGACCCACGGCGCGACGGCGAGCACGGCGCCGCCGAGCACGTCCGCGAGGCGCCCCCTGCGCGCCAGCAACGGGAGCGCGCCGAGGATCGCCGCGAGCGCGAGCAGATCGAAGTTGCCGCGCTCGATCTCGAAGAGCACGGGAAAGCCGTAGAGAACGAGGACGAGCGCGAGCACGAGCGGCATCCGCTCCAGCCCGAGGCGAGCGCGCACGCGGTGCGCCACGACGGCGCCGAGCACCGCGAGCGCGATGAGAACGACGATCCAGACACGCAGCGCCGTGCCCTGGCCGAGGGGGACGACCCAGAGAAAGAGCCAGATCACGAGGGGCGGGTAGTGAACGAGGTGCCGCCCATCGAGGTGGAAGTGCGGGTCGCGACCCGCGGCGTAGGCCCGCGCGCCCAGCTCGGCCTGCGTCCAGAAGTCGGCGCCGAACGCCGGAAAGCGGATCTGGGTCAGCTCTGCCCACCGGAGCCGGAGGTGCAGGAGCGCGTCGATCCACCAGGCGACCCAGAGCGCGAGGGCCACCGCCGCCACGACGGAGATCACCGGGCGCAGGCGCGAGGCCTCCTCGGTCGCGTCGGTGCGCTCCACGGGCGCGGACTGTAGCCCAGGTGCGTCGGCCGACGCGCAGGCCCACGCCGGCTGCGCGACGGCCGGCGGTTACATCGCTCGATGTAACCCGAAAGCGGCCGGCACGACCCGTACGCTCGGGCGCATGAGCACACTGCATCGAACGCTCCCTGCATTCCTTGCCGCCTGCGGACTGTTGCGCTGCGCGGCCGACGCCGCTCCGGGGAAGAGCACCCTGGCCGAGCCACCCGACCTGCCGGCGATGGGTGGCTCTGCGGGCGCAGGAAACGGAGGCACCTCCGGGGCCGCGAGCGCCACGGGAGGCACGAGCGGCACGACGATGATCGCTCTGGATGGCAGCGCACAGGACGCCCCCGGGGACGCCTGCGGCGGGTTCGAGCTGGACTTCGAGCGCGTGAGGGGGACGGTCCTCTTGGTGTTCGATCAGTCGCACACCATGGACGACAGGTACGGGCCCGGCGCACCGCCGAAGTGGCAGGTCGCGCGGGACGCGATCAGCGCCGCGCTCCTGCCCATCGCGGGCGACCTGCACGCCGGAGCGCTGTTCTTCCCGACGTCGGACCAGACGTGCGACGTGCTGCCGATGGGCACGCCGCCGCAGATCACACCGATGGAGGGTGCCTCGTTCCTGACGGCCTTCGCCGCGCACTTCACGCCGTTCGCCACGTTCGGGCGAACGCCCCTGGTGCTCGCGCTGCAGCGCGCCGATCAGGCGCTGCCGGATCCGGCGCCGTTCCCGGGCCCGCGATCCGTGGTCGTGCTCGCGGACGGGTACGCGGTGTCGTGCGGCGATCCGACCGCGGCCGTGGGCGTCATCGCCGGCATGCACGGGCGAGGCATTCGCACGCACGTCGTGGGGCTGCCCGGAGCCAGCAGCGGGGCCGCGCTCCTGGACCAGATGGCGCTGGCCGGTGGAACCGGAGCGTACGTGGAGCCGGCGAACGCCTCGGCGCTGCAGGCCGAGCTCGCTTCGATCGCAACGTCCACGATCGACGACTGCGCCTTCACCCTCGATCCCCCGCCGCCGGATGAATCCGACGTGCACCTGCTCGTCGGCGAAGGCGCGGACGCCGGCCTTTCGGAGGTGCCTCGAGGACCCGACGGGTGGAGCCTCTCCGACGACCTGGGGACGGCGACGCTCGAAGGCGCGACCTGCGAGCGGGCCAAGGCGGGCGAGCTGGACGCGATCAAGCTCGTCTATGGTTGCCCGGATCACTTCGTGAACCCGCGCTGACGCGATCCTGCGACGCGAGAACATTCCGACCGTGAGCACGGCCCAGGTGGATGTAACCGGGGCGTAACCTCGGCTGTCCGCGCGCTGGCGGCATCTTCGAGCGCATGAAGACGCTACCCGCCCGCACCTCGTCACTGGCTCTCCTCTCGATGCTGGCCGCATGCTCGGCCTCCGGCGCAGGCCCACGCCGGGGCGAAGAAAGCTCCGGGGGCGCGTCCGCGGCCGGCGCAGGCTCTGGTGCCGCCGCCGGCACCACGGCCACCGGCGGCACGACGTCCTTCGGCGGCTTCGGCGGCGCGGCCGGCACCGGGACCGGCGGCGCAGGAACCGGACCCGTCGGGACTCCGCTGCATCTCGACGACTGCGTCGGCGCCGACGGCCCAACGCTCGCAGCACTGGAGAAGGGCGGACCCGCCGGCGCGCTGCGCTGGCTCTATCCCTACGACAAGACGATCTTCCCGCGCGGGCTTCTGCCGCCCCTGATGCAGTGGGATCCCCCCGCGGCGACCGACGCGGTCCTGGTCCGCATCACGTCCGCCCTGTTCGACTATCGCGGCTGCTTCGGGCCCACGGCGGGAGGGCGGCTCGAGCTGCCGGCTCACGTGTGGGACGCCGCGACGAGCATGGCCTCGGGCGTCGGCGACCCGCTGAAGGTGGAGCTCACGACGCTCGCCGGTGGCGTGGCGGCGGGTCCGGTGACGGAGCTGTGGGCCGTCGCCCCTGCGTCGTTGAAGGGCGCGGTCTACTACAACACCTACTCGTCGCCGGCGGCGAACAACAAGGGCGCGGTCCTTCGCCTGGTTCCGGGCGCGACCCAGCCCGAGGTGTACCTGGCCGGCTCGGGGAGCGGCTGCGTCTCGTGCCACTCGCTCAGCGCGAACGGGCAGAAGATGGTCGCCGCATCGCACGGACTGGTGAACGGCAGCGCGTCGTACGACGTGGGCGCGCATCCCGGAGCCAACCCGCCTCCTCTCGCGCCGACCCTCGACGAGGCAGGGTTCGCGGCGCTCTATCCCGACGGGTCGCGGCTGCTGACGACCGGAAGCCCCGGCTCGACCCCGTTCGCGTTCATGCCCATCGCACCGGGCAACGTGCCGGGAATGCTGGGGCCGCGCACGAGCCGCCTCTTCGACACGGTCACCGGCGCTCAGCTCCCGGCCAGTGGCTGGAGCGTTCAGTACGCGAAGATGCCGACGTTCTCGCCCGACGGTCGCCACGTCGTCTTCAATCACCACGAGGCGTCGGGAGGCCACACGCTCGCGACGATGGACTTCGACGCCGCGACGAACTCCTTCTCGGGCTACCGCGACCTCTTCTTCGACGCAGGGCGCTTTCCCGGCTGGCCGTTCTTCACGCCGGACTCGAAGGGCGTGGTGTTCGCGCTGGGAGCCTCGGACGACTTCGCGAGCGCACCGCCTGCACGGTCCACACCCTCGCCCAGCGACCTCTGGTACGTCGACGTCGCGTCCCGACAGGCCGTACCGCTCGCGGCGACGCAGAGCGGCTTGCCCCGGCCGGGACGGGACGAGCACTGGGACTACTTCCCGACGATGAGCCCGGTCGCGGCAGGCGGCTACTTCTGGCTCTTCTTCACGAGCCGTCGGACCTGGGGCAACACCGTGACCGCCGACGCGAAGGACCCCACCACCAAGAAGATCTGGGTCACGGCCATCGAGATCGACGCTTTGCCGGGCTCGGACCCCAGTCACGCGCCGTTCTTCCTGCCTGGCCAGGAGCTGGGCGCCGGCAACAAGCGCGCGTTCGCCGCGCTCGAGCCCTGCCGCGGGGACGGCGCTTCCTGCGCGACCGGAGTCGATTGCTGCTGCGGTGCGTGCAACGAGGGCGTGTGCGGCTGTCCCGAGGGCTGCTCGAAGACGGACGAGATCTGCGTGAGCGACGCCGACTGCTGCGAGCCGAGTCAGCGGTGCATCGCGGGGTACTGCGCGGTGGTCGTGAAGTAGCTGCGCCGCAGAACGCTCGCACGCCCGTGCACGTCGCGACGCTGCCGCACTGCGTCGCGCTGGACCGCCGCGCCGTCGCACCTGCCGCGTGGGCCAGGGGCCCCACGGCGGTCGACGCGGCCCGCGCTCCGGCTCTAGGATGCGCGCCCATGTCCTTCCGATCCCTCGCGGTCACCCTCGGTACCCTCGCCTGCGGCGCGCTCGCCTCGACCGCCGCGTGCAGCGGCGCTTCCAGCTCGCCTGCCGCGGGTGGCTCCGGCGGCTCCGGCGGCTCGACCGCGGGCGGCGCGGGCGGCCTCTTCGGCGACTCGGGCAAGCGTCCGGGCCTACCGGAAGGTTGCGCCGCGGACGTGTACAGCGGGGAGCTCCTGCCGCTCGACATGTTCATCATGCTCGACAAGTCGGCGTCGATGGACGAGGGCGGCAAGTGGGGTGCGGTGACGAGCGCGATCTCGGACTTCGTCGTGCTCCCGGAGTCGGACGGCATCGGCGTGGGGCTCAGCTTCTTCCCGGTGCCACCGACGGCCCCGCCGCCTACCACGTGCATGTCGGATCCGGACTGTGGCCCTTACGGGCCGTGCTTCGGGCTCTTCGGCTGCACGGGCGCGCTCGGTGGGGACTCCTGCATCGCGGGTGACTACGTGGCCCCCGCCGTGGCCATTGCCCCCCTTCCGCCGAACGCCGCCGCCATCACCGCGGCGATCGCCGCCACGGGGCCCACGGGCAGCAGCACGCCGACGTCTCCGGCTCTGGAGGGCGCCATCGACTACGCGCAAGGCTGGGCGTCGAGCAACCCGGGCCGACTGGTGCTCGTCGTGCTCGCCACCGACGGCGAGCCCACGGGCTGCAACCCGAACCGCGTCGAGACGGTCGCGGCGCGCGCGAGGGAGGGCTACGAGCAGTTTCCTTCGGTCTCGACGTTCGTGATCGGCGTCGGCAGCGCGCTGACCACGCTGAACCTCATCGCGAAGGAGGGCGGAACGGATCAGGCGCTGATCGTGAGCGGGGGGCCCAACACCGGCCAGGAGTTCCTCGACGCGCTGAACGTCGTGCGCGGCGCCGTGAGCTGCAAGTTCCAGATCCCGGTCGCCACGACCGGCACCGCCGACCCGTCGCAGGTGAACGTGGGGTGGACGCCCGAAGGCGGCGAGCTGGAGGTGCTCCCCGGCGTCGGATCCTCGTCGGGCTGCCAGGGTGGGGACGGCTGGTACTACGACAATCCGACGAACCCTTCGCGGATCCTCCTGTGTCCCGCGTCGTGTGATCTGGTGGAGAACACGAAGGGCGTCGTCGAGGTCGTGCTCGGGTGCGAGACGATCGTCACGTGAAAGCGCGCCTGCTCGCGGCGGTCGGCGTGCACCTCCCTTGCACGTCCGGCGGCGGCGAAACCGGAGTGCTGCGCGCCGCGAAGCGCTGCTCGTGAACCGAGCGCACCCCGCTCCCCCGGAACCGAAGCCGCCGCGGGCCCTGGCCGCGGTGGTGTTCTTCACCGCCCTCGTGACGCTCGCGGTGGAGGTGTTCTACACGCGCCTCTTCTCGGCGCTCTTCTGGAAGAACACCGCCCTGGCGATTCTCTCCCTGGCCATGCTCGGGATCGGGGCGTCCGGGGTGCTCGTGTACCTGCGCCCCCGCTGGTTCACGGCGGAACGCATGAGCTCGCAGCTCGCGTGGCTCTGCTCCGCGTTCGGGGCGAGCATCGTCGTCTCCTACGTCGCGATCATCACCCTGGCCGCGCGCAGCTACAGCGCCCTCGAACAGCTCGGAACCTACGTCGCGCTCGTCGCCGCGGCGCTCGTCCCGTTCTTCTTCGGGGGACTCGTCCTCTCCGTCGTCTTCACTCACCGCGCGGCGCACATCGCTCGGCTCTACCGCATCGACCTCGTCGGAGCGGCGGCGGGGGCCGTCCTGGCCCTGCCCTTACTCCAGGCGCTCGGCGGCCCGCTGATCGTTCCGGTGCTCGCCGCGCTGGCGACCGCGGCCGGCGCCGCATACGCGTGGCACGCACGCCACGGCGCGGCGACGATGGCGGCGCTCCTCCTTCTGGTCGGGCTCGCGGGCCTCGGTCTGGCGCAGGCGCGCGCGGGAGTGCTCTCGGTCACGCATTCTCACGGCCAGCGCGAGCGCGGCGTGGAAATCGAGCGCTGGGACGCCCTGGCGCGCCTCACCGTGCAGGCGGCAGACCGTAACACGAAGTGGATCAACATCGACTCCCAGGTCGCGACCCCGGTGCTCCGGCGGCAGGGCGACGCGAACCTCTCCTACCTCGATCACAACGTGCTGCAGCTGGCCTACCGAGTCCGAGCCTACGACCGCGTGCTGATCATCGGGCCCGGTGGCGGCAGCGACGTGCTCGCCGCGCTGCGGGCGGGCAACCGCGACGTGACGGGGGTGGAGGTGAACCGATCCACCGTTCGGCTCATGAAGCACGAGCTCTCGGACTACAGCGGCGGCCTCTACCACCAGCCCGAGGTCTCGATCCACGTCGCGGACGGCCGCGCCTGGGTCGCTGCCAGCGCCGCCAAGGTGGACCTGATCCAGGCCACCTTCGTCGACACCTTCACCGCGACCGGGACGGGGCACACCCTGAGCGAGAACTACCTCTACACCATCGAAGGGCTCCACGACTTCCTGGACCACCTGAACGACGGCGGCGTCCTGTCGCTCTCGCGCTGGGGCGGTGAGGCGTACAGCTTCGCGGAGACGCACCGCGCGGTCGTCCTGGCCATCCACGCGCTCGAGGAACGCGGCGCGGCGAACCCGGAGCATCACGTCGTCGTGGTGCAGGGCGCGCCTCCAGGGGAGCTCGTCCGCGGGGGTGGATATCAGCGGCCGGGCCATCTCGCCGAGTCCATGTCGACGCTGCTGGTGAAGGACATCCCGTTCGACGCGGCGGAGCTCGACGCGCTCGAGCGGAGCGTGCGAGCGTCGCGCTTCCGCACCCTCTGGATGGGGCGCCGGGGCGGACCGGACGAGGTGATTGCGGACCTCTTCTCCACCAACGACCGCCCCCGTCTCTACCGCGAGTATCTCGAGCGAACGGGACTCGACATCGGTCCGGTCACGGACGACAGGCCGTTCTTCTTCGACATGATCGACCCGGTCAGATCGCTCTTCCGGACCGAGCGTCCCGAGTGGGGGAAG
Source organism: uncultured Polyangiaceae bacterium (assembly GCA_964487605.1). Classification (GTDB taxonomy): domain Bacteria; phylum Myxococcota_A; class Polyangia; order Polyangiales; family Polyangiaceae; genus JAJDAH01. The sequence continues at coordinate 16,320 of CAZARU010000081.1, read as the reverse complement.
CACATCTACTACTTCGCGCGCGCGGTGGACGTTCGCATGCTGCACCAGCTCTTCGGCGCGACGGTGCTCGTCGCGGGCGCGGTCCTGCTGGTGCCACTCGTCGCGCGCTTCCGCGATCTACGCGGCGTGAGACGACCGGCCAGCACCCTGGGGTACTTCGTGTGCCTCGGCCTCGGGTTCATCGGGATCGAGATAACGCTGATGCAGCGCTTCGCGATGTTCCTGGAGCATCCCGTGTACTCGCTCGTCGTGCTGCTCGCGTCGATCCTGCTCTTCGGCGGCATCGGAAGCGCCGCGACGGAGAAGCACGCGGCCGCCTGGCGGACCCGCGCCCCGGCGGTCGCCCTCGCGCTCGTCGGTGTCCTCGTCGTGTACGGCCTGGCCATCGCGCCGGTGACGCGTGCCCTCGTCGGGCTCCCCCTCGTGGTGAAGTTCGTGATCGCCAGCGGGGCCGCGGCGGCGCCTGCGTTCCTCATGGGCATGATGTTTCCCTTCGGGATCACGGCGGTCCGCGACCGGGCGGCGCAGCTGGTGCCCTGGGTCTGGGGACTGAACTCCGCGTTCTCGGTCGTGGGAGCCGTGGCCTGCCTGTACCTCGCGATGAGCTTCGGGCACACGGTCACATGGTTCGTGTTCGTCGCGACCTATGGGCTGGCGTGGGTGAGCCTTCGGCGCATGGCGACCCTCGACGGCGGACCGTGACGGCACCGGTCGGCGTCCCTCGCACTCACGGGGGCCGCTCGCGTCCCAGGGTCACCTCGACGTCGGGCGAGACGAGGTAGCCGCCGGGCGCCGAGAGGATCACCCCGCGGAGGCCCAGGTCGCGCAGGCGCGCCAGGGCGACCTTCAGTCGATTCTTCTTGGAGTCTTCGAGCATGCGCTCACCCGCCCACCCGGCCTCCACGAGTGTCTCCGCCGGCACCGTCGATCCGGGCCTCTCGACCCGCGCCCGCGCCAGGGCCAGGAGTAGCCGCGCCATGAGGGCGCGCTGCTCGAGCCCGATCACCGCCCCGGAGCCCACGCAGAACCAGGCACCGTCCTCGCCGACGTCGAGACGCAGCGCTCGATCCGGCACGGGGCTCGCTCCGCGCAGTCGCCGCGACACCAGCGCTGCCAGTCGCAGCCCTTCGAGCGAGCGCGCCACCGGCGGCGGTCCTCCTTCGCACGCCGTCTGCGCGAGCTCGAGCCGCCGCCGCGCGCTGTCGACGAGCGCCTCCGCGCGGGCCGGCGCTCCGGCACGCCGCGCGTGTTCGGCCAGCGTCACCTCCACCAGCGCGCGGCAGAGGTCCACCGCCGTCACGATCCCCACGTCGCGGATCCCCGACGCTTCGCGCTCGGCTCGGTCGAGGAGGCCCTCCGCGACGTCGGCCTCGCCGGAGTCGGCGGCGAGCGTACCCTCGACCGCGTCGAACAGGCACGCGATCCCGCTCATGCCCACTTCCCTGAGCTGCGACCGAGCGTCGGCGATCTGCCACCGCGCAGCGGAAGTCCGTCCGAGGTCGAACAGCGTGAGCCCGAGGTACGCGTTGGCCGTCGCTTCCACGCGCCTGTCCCCGGTGGCCTGGGCGACGCGCAGCGCTGCTTCGTAGTGCGAAATCGCGGCGTCGAGTCGCTGCTCCACGTGCGCGCACGCACCGAGCACTTCCAGGGCGAGTCCCTCGGCGTGCAGACGCGCCTCACCGCGGCAGACCTCGAGCGCCTGCTCGGCGGTTCGCCGCGCGTCAGCGATCTCACCGCAGCGAACCTTCGCCAGCGCAGCCGCCGCCAGCGCTTCGGCCACGCCGGCCCAATCGCCGAGGTCGGCCTGAACCTCGCGCGCGCGGAGGCAGTGCCTCACGGCCTCCCGGGGGTTGGTCCGGTGCAAGGCGAGGCCGAGGGCGAGGGCGGCGGCACCCTCCAGCGCTCGATCGCCGGCGCGGGCGGCGAGGGCGAGCGCCGCCTCCGCCGCGCGGGCGCCGGCATCGTCGCGGCCCGCGTCCGCGTCGAGCCGCGATCGTGCGACGGCGGCGCGGCCTTCGAGGACGAGATCTCCGTGGCGACGCGCGATGTCCGTCGCCCGGCGCAGGTCGGCGTCGCGGGTATCGACGCCGCCGGTGAGGACGGCGCACCGGCCGCGCGAGACGAGCAGCCTGGCGACGAGGACCTCGTCCACCGCGTGGCCCCGCGCCACCTCGAGCGCGCGACCGACCCGCCGGACGTGCGCACCGAGGTAGCCGTACGTCCCCGCGAGCCCGTCCAGGGCCGCGAGCGTCCGCAACGCTCGCGTCACGGCCAGCGGCGACGGCTCCGGCGCGTCGAGCGCCCGATCGACGACGGCGAGTGCGTTGTCGAGCAGGGCCGAGAGCCCGACGAGCGCGGCGCCGTCGGTGCTCGATGCCTGGGTCTCCGCGCGAACGACGAAGTACTCCGCGTGGCGCTCCCGGGCGGCGTCGGCGCGACCGAGTTCGACGAGCTTTTCCTCGGCAAACCCGCGAACGGTCGAGAGCAACCGGAAACGCACACCCTGACCGGCGTCCGAAGAACGTACGAGCGACTTGTCGCAGAGCGCTCCCAGCACTTCCAGCACCGTACGCGCCGAGGGCGAGTCGCTCGCCCCGAGGACGTGCTCCGCGGCATCCAGATCGAAAGACCCGCGGAACACCGAGCCGTCGAGAAGGAGCCGGCGTTCGTCCGGGTCGAGCAGCTCCCACGACCAGTCGATGGCGGCGCGCAGCGTGCCCTGGCGCTCCGGTGCTCCGCGCGGACCTCTTCCGAGAGCGTCGAGGCGCTGCTCGAAGCGAGCCAGCAGCTCGGCGGGGCCGGCGACGCGCACCCGCTGCGCCGCGAGCTCGATCGCCAGCGGAAGCCCGTCCAGCGCGGTCACCAGGCGCCCTATGGCGGCGGCATCGCGGTCGGCGTCGAAGGTTGGGACCAGCTCGCGCGCGCGCGCGGCGAACAGCAGCGCCGCGTCGGACGGCCCGGCGGGATCCTGAGCGCCAGGCAATGACAGCGGATTCAGCTCGTGGACCAGCTCACCCGCGAGTCGCAGCCGCTCCCTGGACGTGACCAGGATCCGCGCCTCGGGAGCGGACTCCATGAGGCGGCCCACGGCATGGGCGGCGGCTTCTGCCACGTGCTCCGCGTTGTCCAGGATCACCAGGATGGAGCCCCGCGGCCCGAGGATGCGCCCCAGGCCGACGAACGCGTCGTCACCGCGGCGCTTGGGAAGCGCCGGGACGCCGAGCGCCCCCGCGAGCCGGGCGGCAACGTCGTGATCGTCACGAGCGTCGGCAAGGTGGCAGAACGCCACCTCCGCGGACGACTGCGCGAGGGCGTTCGCGAAGCAGAGCGCGAGGGCAGTCTTCCCGACGCCACCGGGCCCCGTGAGCGTCATGAGCGGTGCCGTGGAGCGCCGGAACCAGCCGTGGAGCCGTTCCACGTCCTGCTGGCGCCCCACCAGCCCGCGCGGCGACGGCGGAAGGCCGGGGACGCGCGGTCCCGCATCGCGGCGCATGGCCCATGGATATCACGCCGCGTCGGCGACGCCTCACTTCCCCCACCCGGCGGCGTTCAAGTACGGTCGAGGTTCCCGGGCGGCGGTGAAAACAGCCTCCGCCGCTCTCCGACCCCACCCGCGAGGACGCCCCGTGAAGTTCATGGCCTCGGAAATGATGGCGGTGCTCTCGCAGCCCGGCATGCGCCAGAACCTGCGCGCCCTCGCGAAGTACGTCGTTGCGTTGTGCGTGACCATCGCGATCCACTCCGTGCTCTTCCACGTGCTCATGGAATACGAGGGGCAGACTCACTCCTGGCTCACCGGCGTCTACTGGACGCTGACCGTCATGAGCACCCTCGGCTTCGGGGACATCACGTTCCATACCGACCTGGGTCGCCTCTTCAGCATCGTGGTGCTGGTGACCGGCGTGATCCTGCTGCTCATCGTCCTGCCGTTCGCGTTCATCCGCTACTTCTATGCGCCGTGGCTCGAGGCGCAGACGAGGCTCAGCGCGCCGCGCGAGGTTCCCGAGGGCACGCGCGACCACGTCATCTTCTTCGGCCACGACGACATCGCCGAGGGCATGATCCAGCGCCTCGACGTCATCGGCACGCCCTACGTCGTGATCGAGGCCGACCCGGCGAAGGCCGTTGCCCTCCACGCTCGCGGCATGAAGGTGCTGAACGGTGCGCCGGACGACGCAGACACGTTCGTGGCGGCGCGTGCGCCCGGCGCGCGGCTCGCCATCGGAAACCTGGATGACCCGAGCAACGCCAACGCGATCCTCACGTTCCGCGAGGTGGCCCCGACCGTCCGAGCCGCCGTCATCGCGGAGGACAAGGACGCCGTGGACATCCTCGAGCTCGCGGGCGCCAATCAGGTGCTCCCGCTCAAGCAGCGCCTCGGCGAGCACCTGGCAGGGCGGGTCACGTCCGGCACCCTGGCGGCGCACGTGGTCGGCCGGTTCGGCGATCTGCTGATCGCGGAGATCCCCGTCCACGGCACGCCGCTGCAGGGAAAGACGGTGCGCGACACGCGACTTCGCGAGCAGACCGGCGCGTCCATCGTCGCGTACTGGGAGAAGGGTCACGTCCAGACGGCGCGCCCGAACGACGCGCTCGGCGACTACAGCGTGGTGGTCGTCGCGGCGACGACGGCTCAGCTCGACGCCATCAACGCGAGCCTGTCCACGTCCTGGCCGAACGAGAATGCGGTGCTCGTCATCGGCGGTGGAAAGGTCGGGCGGGCCGTGGTCCGTGCCTTGAAGGCGCGCGGCGTGGCGGTGCACGTCATCGAGGAGGACACCTCCCTGGAAGGGTTGCTTCGGGAGATGGCCGATGGCGTGTTCATCGGTGACGCGGCGGACATCAACGTGATGACCGCCGCCGGCATTCGCACGACGCCGTCCGTCGTCCTGACGACGCACGACGACGCGACGAACGTGTACCTGGCCGTCTACTGCAGGAAGCTGAACCCCAACTGCCGCATCGTGAGCCGCATCATGCACGATCGAAACCTGGAGGCGATTCACCGCGCCGGCGCGGAGTTCGTCCTCGGTGAGACGGCGCTCGGCGTGAAGTTCCTCCTGAGCGTGCTCGAACGCCGCGAGCTCATCATCGCCGGCGAGAACGTCGACATCTTCTTCGTGCCGGTGCCGGAGGCGCTACAGAACGTGAGGCTGGCCGACAGCGGCATCGGCGCCAAGACGGGCCTGAGCGTCGTGGGGCTGCGCAAGGACGGTGAGGTCCGGAGCTCGCTCACGGCGGCGACCCTCCTCGAGCCCGACATGGAGCTCCTCGTCTTCGGCTCCAACGACCAGCGCCAGGAGTTCACCCGGACGTTTTCGTCGGCGTGAGTCGAGGCGACGCGGGCACCCTTCTCCCGTGACGGCGGGAGGGGCGGACGCTATCTTCGACGTCCATGTTGAACGAACTCGACCGTACCGATCGCCTTCGCCTGCTCCGGTTCGTGACGTCCTTCGCGTGGGCGGACGGCGTCGTGAAGGAGGAGGAGCGAGAGTTCCTCCTCGGCCTGATGAAGCGCCTCGACCTGGCCGACGACGAGGTCGCGCTCGCCGAGGGATGGCTCGAGACGCCACCGCACCCCGCGGAAGTGGACCCCACGAAGATTCCGCCGAAGCACCGGGACATGTTCCTCACGCTGGCCCGCGGGATGATCAACGCCGACGGCGAGGTGGACGACGACGAGCGCGAGCGCCTCGAAGTGCTCGAGGAGCTGCTCCGCTGACGCGACCGCCGGCTACGGGGAACAGCCGGGAAGCTCGGTCGGCAGTCGCGTCACGGACACGTCGAAGGAGCGGGGGACCCACGGCGCGGCGGCGGGAAACGAGAGCGTCACCTGCGCGCTGACGGCGCTCACCGCGAATCCACCATCGGCGCCGTGCAGAATGATCGTTCCGGCTCCCCCGTCGGCGGCCACGGTCTCACCCGCGGGAGGCGCCACGAAGTACGGGACGCAGTCGGACGCCAGGTTCGAGACGCTCGCGCCCTCGACCGTCCAGCCGCCGCCCACCGAGATCGTCGTCGGTCCAGAGCCGCCACCGAGCGCGAGCGTGATCGCGACACAGAGGTTCTCGATGTCGTCGCGGGCGTACAGCGCGATGCGCTCGACACCGGTGAAGAGATTGCACGCGAGGTGACTCTTCGACTCCGTCTGGCCGCTGCAATCGAAGCGCGAAGCGGCGGCGCCGGCGCAGATGGCGTCGCGCTCCGCCGGCGTCACGCACACGCCTTCGGCATCGCAGCATGCGGGCATGAGGCACCGCAGACCGGGATCCTCGCAGGGATCGAGCGCTGCGCCGCAACCGCAGCCGTCGCGCCCCGGTACGGTGCACACGCCGCCCGCGCTCGTCGGCGGCACGCCGGAGCACGCTTCGACGCAGCGCGATTCCCCCGGGCACGCCTCGCCGGCGAGCGAGCAAGGATCCAGCGGCCCGAGCCCGGTGGGACTGCCCGCGGCACCGGCCGCGCCCGCGCTCGATCCCGCGGCGCCGGCCGCGCCCGCGCCGGAGTACGCGGCGCCGGACGCCGCGTCCCTCGGTGGGGCACCGGCGAGCCCGCCCGCACCGCCCGCAGAAACTGCGCCGGCAGCCCCCGATGCGGCATCGTCCGCGGCGTCTGCGCGACGGCCACCGGAGCCCGTGACGTCGGAGTCCCCGGTCGCGTCCCCGCACGCGACCCCGAGAAGGCTCGACCACGCCAGAAACGCACACCGCGAGAGCCTCCGAGCCATGGCTTTGCGCTCGAGCGTAGCACCGTGCCCGCTCCTGCAACCCGCGCGGCGCGCGTGCCGTAGAGTCGGGGCCATGTCGAGAACGGAGAAGGTCGTGTTTCCCGGTTTGCGCGGTGAGCAGCTCGCGGGGCGGCTGGACCTCCCCGGCGGAACGCCCCGAGCCTACGCCCTCTTCGCGCACTGCTTCACCTGCAGCAAGGACTCGCTGGCCGCGTATCGCATCGCGCGGGGCCTGGCGAACCGCGGCTTGGCCGTGTTCCGCTTCGACTTCACCGGGCTCGGCGAGAGCGACGGGGAGTTCGCGGGCACGACCTTCTCGTCGAACGTCGACGATCTGCTCGCCGCGGCGGACTACCTTCGCAGAGAGCACCGAGCCCCCGCCGTGCTCGTCGGGCACAGCCTCGGGGGCGCCGCGGTGATCGCGGCAGCGCCGCGCATCCCGGAGGTCGGCGCCGTCGTGACGCTCGCCGCTCCGGCGGATCCGTCCCGCGTCTGCCGGCTCTTCGAGCCGGTCCACGACGGAGGCGGTGACGCCGAAGCGAAGATTGGAGGTCGTACCTTCCGCGTCCGCCGCGAGTTCCTCGAGGACATGGCGACGCAGCGCCTGGAGACGACGCTCGACACCCTGAACCGAGCGCTGCTGGTCCTGCACGCGCCCCTGGACGCCACCGTGCCGCTCGGCGACGCGTCACGACTCTTCGAGGCCGCGCGGCACCCCAAGAGCTTCGTGTCGCTGGATGGCGCGGACCACCTGCTGACGCGGGAGGCCGACGCCGAGTACGCCGCGGAGGTCATCGCGGCATGGGTGTCGCGCTGGGTCCCACCCGAGCCTCCACGGGAGGCCAGCACGTCCCTCGCGCTCGACCACGGCACCGTCGTCGTCCAGGAGAGCGGGACCGGCGCATACACCCAGAGCGTCCTGGCGGGACCGCACGTGCTGGTCGCGGACGAACCACGAGACCTGGGCGGGGACGACCGGGGCCCACCGCCCTACGACCTGCTCCTCGCCGCCCTGGGCGCGTGCACCTCCATGACCGTCCGCATGTACGCGAAGCGCAAGGGCTGGCCGCTCTCGCGCATCTCGGTGCGCCTGCGCCACGAGAAGATCCACGCGCGCGACTGCGCGGACTGCGAGACGAAGTCCGGCTTCATCGACCACGTCGCGAGGGAGGTCACGCTCGAGGGCGATCTGGACACCGAGCAGCGCGAGCGGCTCCTCGAGATCGCCAACAAGTGCCCCGTCCATCGGACGCTGCACTCGGAGGTCCGCGTCGAGTCGCGCCTCGCCTGACTCGTCGCGGCGACGCGGCGCCCGCCCCCACGGTCGCCGGCGGATCTCGGCCTTGCCCAGCCGAGCAGGTTCGCGAAATGTGAAGGTCCGCCCCGACGGCGCTAGCATGGCGCCGTGCGTGACTTCACGGTCCCTCCGACGCCGCCGCCGGTGAGCGCCCCACCCGCACCGCAGCGCATGGGAGGCACGGCCATCCTCGTCGCCCTGGCGGGCTGGGGGCTCTTCGGCCTCGTCTTCGCGTGGCAGGTCGGCGTCATGACCCCGTCGTCGTCACCCGCGGAGTGGATGCGTCTCGTCACCCGCCTGCTGCTCGCAGCCTCCGCCGTCGCCATCGTCACGTCCATCGTGCTGGCCGCGTTCTCGTTTCGGCGCGCTGCGGCCTTGAACTCCCTGGCCATCGTCCTGGGAGTGGCCTGGGGCGCCGCGGTGGCGCTCGTGTGGATGCAGCGCTGGTGAGTCGGCGGGCACCACGATGAACTTCTTCGGACACGCCGCCGTGGCGACGTGGACCCGGGACGAACCGGGTTTCGTGTTCGGCGCCATGCTGCCCGACTTCGCCACGATGATCGGCGCGCGCCCCCCCCGGGCCGACGACCCGGAGATCACCGACGGCATCGCGCTTCACCACAGGACGGACGACGCGTTCCACGGCTCGGAGGTGTTTCGCGCGCTGCAGTCGGACGCGCTCCGTTCGCTCGGCTCGCTGGGGGTTCGTCGCGGCCCCGCCCGCGCCGTCGCGCACGTGGGCGTCGAGATCCTCCTGGACGGAGTCCTGGCGGGGGATGCGTCGCACCGTGAAGGCTACGTCCGCGCCGTCCGGCACGCGGGGACCGTCGGGGTGGAAGAGGCCATCGCCTGGGAGCACGGAGAGGAGCGCGCGCGCTTCGCGGAACTCCGCGACCGCCTCGAACGGTTCGGCGTGCGCACCGACGCCACCGCGAACGAGGTCGCCGAGCGACTGCATCGGATCCTCACGGGTCGAAGGCTGCTCGCGCTCGCGAGCCGAGAGCTGGACGCCGTGGCCACGTGGGTGGAACGAGCGCGTCCCCTGGTGCGCGAGAGCGCGCCTCGGCTCGTCGCGGAGCTGCGCCGGCGTCTCGCGCCCTAGCGGAGCGCGCTCCCGCCCCGTGATAGCGTCGGCTCGATGGCCACGCCGAACTACTGGGACTACCTGAAGCTCGATCGGCTGCTCACCCTGCAGGGCGGGCTCGAAGGCGACGAGACGCAGCTCATGCCCGACGAGCTGCACTTCATCATCGTGCACCAGGCGTTCGAGCTCTGGTTCAAGCTCGTCCTGCGGGAGCTGCGGCTCGCGCGCGACCACCTGGCCGAACCGCGCGTACCCGAGGAGAAGATCCCGTACGTCGTGCACCATCTGCGGCGGGTCAGCGAGATCCTGCGCCTGGCGGTGGAGCAGTTCGGCGTCATGGAGACGCTCACTCCCCAGGACTTCCTCGCGTTTCGCGACAAGCTGATCCCGGCAAGCGGCTTTCAGTCCTTTCAGATGCGCGAGATCGAGATCCTGCTGGGCCTCGAGGAACGCCAGCGAGAGAAGCTGGGCGACGTGGACCCCATCGATCACATCGAGAAGCTCGCCGGCGAGTCTCCCGGCGGCAAGCTGGCGGTGCAGCGCGTGCGCAGCGCGCGAGCGGAGCAGAGCCTGCGGCACGCTCTGCACGAGTGGCTTCAGCGAACGCCCGTGCAGGGCTCGAGCCCGGGGGATGCCGACGACGAAGGCACGGTGGCGGGTTTCGTGGACGAGTACCTGGAGGCCCTCGCACGGCACCATCGCGACAAGGCGGCGCGCCTCGTCGGCGCGCTGGGCTCGAAGGAGCGCATCGAGCAGAACCTGGCCGACCAGGAGGAACGCGCGCGGGACTTTCTCCGGGCGACGGACGCGCCACCGGAGGCCCGCTCGCGACTGATGCGCGTACGCGCCGGCGTCCTGTTCATCGAGTCGTATCGTGAGCTGCCGCTGCTCGCCTGGCCCCGGTTGCTGATCGACACGGTCGTCGAGACCGAGGAGCGCCTCGTCCTCTGGCGGACGCGACACGCGCGGATGGTCGAGCGCGTCATCGGACGACGCATCGGAACCGGGGGCTCGTCGGGCGTCGATTACCTGGACCAGACGGCGCGCCACCGCATCTTCACGGAGCTCTGGGCCGTCCGAACGATCCTCCTGCCCCGGGAAGCCCTGCCGGCGCTGAGGAACGCGCGCGCCTACGGCTTCGTCACCTAGGCGGACGCGCGCCGGTCGCCCCTTGAAGTCCCCCGTGATCTCGGCCAAGAGCGAACGCTTCTACGCGGCAGGTTGACAACTGGTTCAACCACAACCATAGTGGTTGAACCACTTCTTCCGAGCCCCTGCGAAAAGCCGCTGTTCTGGGGGGTCCGGGGAAGGAGGCGAGGCATGGACGACGATCGCATCTCCGAGGCACCGACCGCGACGAGCATCGCGGATCAGATCTTCCGTGACGTCCGGGCGCAGATCCTCCGCGGCGACCTCGCGCCGGGCGAGCGGCTGAAGGGCGAGCGGGAGCTGGCGGCGCAGTATGGAACCAACCGCAACACGCTGCGCGAAGCGGTTCGCAAGCTCGAGCAGGACAAGCTCGTCACCGTTCGACACGGTCAGGGCGTCACGGTGTCGGACTTCCGCCGCACGGGAACCCTCGATCTGCTTCCCGCGTTCCTCGAGAACACCCGGGACCTGGTGGAGCTCGCGCGCATCCTCGAAGACCTCCTGCCGGCGCGCCTGCAGGTTCTCGAGTTCGCGAGTCGCATGGCAGTGCGTCGCGCGGACAAGACCGACATCGAGCGTCTCGCCGACATCTCGGATCTGTTGATCTCCGCGTTTCATCGCGGCGATCCTGCGGTCATCGGGCGCGGCTTCCAGCGCTGGCTCGACGCGCTCATCGACGCGGGGCACTCGGTCGCCATCCGCTGGGTGGCCAACCCGTACCTCGAGGCCTACCGGCATCTCATCGAACGCTACCCCGCGGTGTGGGTCCTCGAGCCCTCTTTTCCCACGCACCTGACCGACTTCCTCCGCGCCATGCGCGCGAGCGACGAGGCCGGCGCCATCGAGGTGACGCGCGCCTACTACGAGCGCGTCGACGGAAAGGTGTTCGAAGCCATGGCCACCGCGGTGGGTGGCCTCCAGCAGAAGCCCGCGCCGTCCGAAGATGGCGTTCCGGCTTCCTCGAAACGCGTCGCCGCCGGGCGCGGATCGGACTGATCCGCGAACCGGGCGGCGAACGGAGCCTCGCCATGCACGCAACCCCCAGTACCCGCCCCGACTTCGCCCTCCCCACTCGCGGCGAGGCTCCGCGGGCGCCCGTGCGGCTGGAGGTTCGTCACCGTCCTGCGCTCGCGCGCCGACCCGCCGACGGCTGGAGGCGAGCGCGGCCCTACGCGATGAGCGGCCCCGTGCGTCGCGCGTTCCACGGCATCGTGGTGGCCATCGTGCCGCCGCCGCCGGCCCCCTCCCCGCCCGATCTCGTCGAGCGCATCGACGCGCACGTTCGACTGCACATGGCGTACATGCACTGGACCAGCGCCCGCGGGCTCGCCCTGGTGTTCCTGCTCGTGGCGTGGCTGCCCGTACTGCTCCTGCGCGCTTCGAGACCGCTGCACCGCATGCCGCGCCATCGCGCCACCGCATTCCTGGCGGCCCTCGGGCGGTCGTCGTCCCCGGTCTCGCGCACGCTGGTGATCGCCGTCCGGGGCAGCATCCTGTCGGCCTACTTCGACCAGGACGAGGTGCACGCCGCCCTGGGCTACGAACCACTGCCCTTCCTGGACGACCGCATGCGGCGCCGCGAGGCGCTCGAAGCGGGGACGGCATGATCCTGACGTACGACGACCTCTCGCCCGAGCAGACCATAGACTGCGACGTGGTCGTGATCGGAACGGGCGCAGGGGGCGCGGCCGCCGGCGCGACGCTGGCCGAGGCAGGCTACGACGTGGTCTTCGTCGAGGAAGGCAGTCACCACCCGACGACGAGCTTCAACCCGTACGTCACCGAGAGCATCCCACGCCTCTACCGCGACGCGAGCGCCACGGTGATCTTCGGAAAGCCGCCCATTCCCTACGTGGAGGGCCGGTGCGTGGGCGGAAGCACGGTCATCAACGGCGGCATGGCGTACCGCCCGCCGGATCGCGTGCTCGACGCGTGGGGTCGGATCGCGCCGGCGCTCTCGGGCGAGAGCCTGGAGCCGTGGTTCGCCGCGGCAGAGCGCTCCGTGAGCGCCGAGCTCCAGAGCGAGGAGTCCGTCGGCGAGGACAGCCGCATCATGGCCGCGGGGGCCCGGAGCATGGGGTGGCACTACACCGTGAACCGCCGGAACCAGCGGGCCTGCGTCGGCGCGAACAACTGCGCGCTCGGCTGCCCCACGGGCGCCAAGCAGTCCGCCCTCGTCTCGTACTTGCCGCGCGCCTTCGCGAAGGGGGCGCGATGCCTCACCGAGGTTCGCGTCGAGCGCCTGCTCGTGGAGCGGGGCCGAGCCGTGGGCGTCCGCGGTGTGGGCATCCATCCCGTCACGCGACGCGCCGATCGTCCCGTCGTGGTCCGCGCGCGCGCCGTGATCGTCGCGTGCGGCGCCGTCCAGACGCCGCTCCTCATGCTCGCGCACCGCCTGGGTCGCCCGAGCGGGCAGCTGGGCAGGAACTTCCTCTGCCACCCGAATGCGAAGGTGCTGGCAGTCTACCCGGACGAGCGCGACGTGCGCGGCTGGCAGGGGGTGAGCCAGAACACGCAGATCCGGGAGTTCCACGAGGACGGGATCCTGTTCGCCGAGAACTTCGTCGCGCCCGGCATCCTCGGGGCCTACCTGCCCTTCCACGGCACCGAAGCCTGGGAGCTCATGCTCCGGTACAACCACCTGGTGACCTCCGGCGTGCTCGTCGAGGACTCGGGGAGCGGCCGCGTGAGCCGGACGCTCCTTGGCACCCCGCTGGTGCGGTACGACGTCACCGCGCAAGACCACCGCCGGTTCTTGCGCGGGGTGAAGCTGCTGGCCGAGATGCACTTCGCGATGGGCGCCGAGAAGGTGCTGTTGCCGTTCTTCGATCAGCACGTCGCGCAATCGGTCGACGACCTCGCGAGCATCGACGCCCGCCAGACCGATCCTCGCACCCTGGAGCTCTTCACCGTGCACCTGATGGGGACCGCGCGCATGGGCGCCGACCCGACGACGAGCGTGGTGAACCTGGACGGCGAGGTCTGGGATCTTCCAGGAGCCTTCGTCGCAGACGCCAGCGTCTTCCCGACGGCAATCGGCGTGAATCCGCAGATCACCATCATGGCGCTCGCCTCGAAGATCGGAGCCGCCCTGGGCGAGCGCCTCGTGCGCCGGGCGGCGTAGGGCCTCGCGCGACGCCCGGCGTCGAGGCCGCACGAGCCGGCCAGGTCCAAGGCCGCGCGATCCTCCACCGAGCCCAGAGCTCGGGCCGCCGCCGTGCACGGCCCTCCCATCCGGTCTACCCTGGCGCCTGACGCTTCGGGAGGCGGTGAACGGATGCGGTGGTCCTGGCTCTTCGCAACTTCGATGATCGCGGTGGCGTCTGCACCGGCGTGCGGGAGCACGGACGACGGCGGCCTGAACGTCGCGCCCGACGGCGGGACCGGCGGCGCCGCGGGCAGCGGCGGCACCACGGGGAGCACCTCGTGCCGGAGCGACAAGGACTGCACGCCCAACGGCCAGCTCTGCCTCAAGGCCGAGAGCCGCTGCGTGGATTGCCTCGCGAACTCGAACTGCCCCGACGACAGGATCTGCGCGGGGCACGCGTGCGCGCCGCCGTGCTCCAACTCCCTCGACTGCGAGAGCGACCAGGTGTGCGACCCGGTGCTCGGCGCCTGCGTCGAGTGCGCGCAGAACGAGGACTGCGGCACGGGCGAGCGGTGCGTCTCGAACTCGTGCACCTCGCGCTGCGAATCCGACCTCGATTGCCTGCCTCTGGGCCTGCTGTGCCACCTGGGCACGGGCACCTGCAGGGAGCCCGGCAGCGGTGGCGCATCGGGCAACGGTGGCGCGTCGGGCAACGGCGGTTCATCGGGCAACGGGGGCGCGTCGGGCAACGGCGGCGCGTCGGGCAACGGTGGCTCCGGCGGTTCGTCCGGCGCGTGCGGCACCCTCGACATGATGATCCTCTTCGACCGCACGGGATCGATGAGCGACACGACGCCCGGCGGGCTCACGAAGTGGGGCGCGGCGGTCGGCAGCTTCAAGGCGTGGGCCGGCTCGACGTCGAACGTGCGCGCGGCGCTCCAGATTCACCCGCAGCCACCTGCGGTCCCGCCGCCGACGACCTGCGCCACCGACGTGGACTGCGGGCAGTACGGACCGTGCTTCCCGGGCCTCGGGTGTCTGGGCGCGACGGGCGCCGTGTCCTCGTGCGACGCGAACGACTACCTCGAGCCGCTCGTGGGTTTCTCGCCGCTTCCGTCCACGGCCGCGGCCATGGGCATCGCCCTCGACGCGCTGACCCCAGACGGGGGCTCTCCCCACGCCGCGGCGCTCGCCGGCGGCCTGGCGCAGGCGCGCATGAACCGCGCAGCGAGGCCGGGAAGCACGACGGTGGCGGTCCTCATCATCGACGGCGAACCCACGGGCTGCACGGGCCTGTGGCCCGAGGTGGAGGCCGCCGCAGCGGCGGGACTCTCCGACGCCCTCTCCGTCCGGACCCACGTCGTCGCGATCAGCAGCGACTCGACGGGGTTCGATGGTGTCGCCACCGCCGGCGGAACGAGCGCGGCCATCCGTGCTCCGGCGGCGGACATCGCGCCGGCGCTGTCGCAGATCGTCGCGGAGTACCCCTGCCCATGACCTCGAGTTCACCACGTCGGGCTGCCGCAGCGTTGCTCGCCGGGGCCACGTTCGCATTCGCCGGAGGCGCGCTCGCCGTCACCTACCAGGTCGGGCCCACGCGCACGTACACGTCGCTCGGCGCGGTCGCGAACCTGCTCAATCCGGGCGACATCGTCGAGCTCGACGGCGACGTGACGTACACCGGGGGCACCGCCTTTCGGCGCTCCGGCACGGCGAGCCAGAAGATCACGGTCCGCGGGATCCGCGTCGCAGGCCTGCGCCCCGTGCTGTCGGGGGGCACGAACACCATCGAGGCCAACGGCAACCACTACGTGTTCGAAGGCCTGGAGATCACCGGGGGTTCGTCCCGCTGCTTCTTCCACCACGCCGACGACGTCACGCTCCGTGACGCGCTGGTGCGGGACTGTCCCAAGCAGGGGATCCTGGGCGCCGACAACGACTCCGGCGACTTCCTGATGGAGTACGTGGAGGTCACGCGGTGCGGCGGCGGGACGTTCGACCACCAGGTCTACATGGCCACGGACGAGACCGCCTTCCCCGGCTCGGTCTTCCGGATGCAGCACTCGTGGGTGCACGATGCCAACGGCGGCAACAACGTGAAGTCGCGCGCCGAGCGCAACGAGATCCGCTACAACTGGATCGAGGGCGGCTACTACCACGAGCTCGAGCTCATAGGACCCGACCCCGCGGGCGGCGCGGGGACCAGCGCGCGTGAAGACTCCGACATCGTCGGCAACGTGCTGGTGAAGGCCGGCGCCAACGCCACGTTCTACGTCGTGCGCTTCGGCGGCGATGGCACCGGAGAGACCGGCGGCCGGTACCGCTTCGTCAACAACACCGTCGTCGTGCAGCCCAGCTCGAGCGCGGTGTTCCGCCTCTTCCACTCGCTGCAGACGGTCGAGATGCACAACAACGTCTTCACGGTGAACGGAAGCGGTGGGCTGAACCTGGTGCGCACCACCGAGGCGAACTGGACCGACGGACGTCAGATCGCCGGCAGCAACAACTGGGTGAAGACCGGCTCCACCAACGTGCCCGCGGAGTGGACGGGCACGATCCTGGGCGCGAGCCCCGGATTCATCAGCCTGGCGTCGCTCGACGTGCGTCCCGACGTCGGCAGCGCGCTCCTCGACGCCGCGAACTCCACGACGGCGGGTCCCCCCGGGTTCCCGTTCCCCAGCCCGCTCGCGGTGCCCGCCTGGCACCCGCCGCAGCGCACGGCCCAGCCCGCGGGCTCCGCGCAGGCGCGGCCCATCAGCGGAGCGCTCGACATCGGTGCGTTCGAACGTGCTGTGGGCGGAACGGGGGGAACCGGCGGAACCGGCGGGGCGGGCGGAGCCGGTGGGACAGCCGGGACTGGCGGAGCCGGTGGGACTGGCGGGACTGGCGGAGCCGGTGGGACAGCCGGGACTGGCGGAGCCGGTGGAACCGGCGGAACCGGCGGAACCTCGGGTGCGGGGGGCGCGGGCGGAGCC
>CAZARU010000080.1:0-30324 GCA_964487605.1 uncultured Polyangiaceae bacterium | reverse complement strand
GGCCCGCTGCCTGCGCTGCCGCCGGGTCCGCTGCCCGAACGTCCGCCAGGTCCGCTCCCTGCGGTGCTGCCTGCGCTCCCACCCGGACCGCTTCCCGACGTGCCGCCGGCTCCGGCGGTCCCTGCCGCCCCGGCGCTGCCCGCCGATCCGGCGCTCGAGCCGCCAGAGCCGCCGCCGTCGCTGCCGTCGCCGGCGGACTCGAACGTGCTCCCTCCGCAGGCGGCGAGCACAGCCACGCAACCCCAAGCAAGAATGACCCTCACGGTGGGCGACTCTAGCACCGGAAGCCGACCCCGAAAGCTGACACTGCGACGGGCCCGCCGGCCAGGTAGTTCGCGGTCGCCGTACCCCACGGGAAGTCTTCGGGGAAGCGACTCCTTCCGGGACACGCGGGTGGGGGCGATCGCCGACCCGGGTCGGACGTGCGGCAGAGCCGTGCCCTGCTCTCGCCGAACTCGTTCAGGTGACGCTCATGAGACGCTCGTTGGCTCGTTCGATGGCCGGGGGATCACTGTTCGTGGCGACGGCGGCGCGGGCGGCGTGCCCGACCACGCCGACGGAAGACGCACCGGTTCGTGGGGGATCCCGGATCATCCGCAGCGAAAGTCCAGACGAAACACGGGGACATCGCTCCGACGCGAGGGGATCGGATCTCGAAACCGGGGGAGGTCTCTGCTGCCGGCGCGCACGCGCCCGATGGCGCGCTACGTCTGCGTCCGACGGGCAACGGTTCGCGTGGGCGCGCGGACTGAGTCGAGGGCAACGCAGGACTGGGTAGGCGATCGCTCAGGTGAACGACCGGCGGTACCGGTCGCTCCGGGGGTTCACGGGGGTTCTGACGCGGATCGCGGCGATGCAGTCGCGGCATGCGGATTGCTGTCGTTCGAAGCGCCTCCTCCTCCAATTCGGGTGATCGATGACGTTCGAACGAGCTCGCAGTTCACTGGGAACCATCGCGTTCTGCCTCGCAGCAACCGGCGTGGCCGGCGCCTGCTCGAGCACGAACATCGGTGCGGCACTCGTCGACGGTGGCGAGCGGCCCGACTCCGCAGGGGGGAGCGGGGGCGGCGGCGGCGAGGCCGGCGCGGCGGGGAGCGCGGGGAGCGCGGGCGAGGGCGGCGGCGATGTCGACGGTGGTGGGAGCGAAGACGGCAGCAGCGGCGCGGGCGGCGGCAGCGGCGCGGGCGGCAGCAGCGGTGCGGGAGGCAGCAGCGGTGCGGGAGGCGGCAGTGGTAGCGGCGGAGACGGCGGGGTCTGCGTCCCCGACGGCGGGATCGATCATCCGGACGACGGTTTCGTCGACTCCGACTGCGACGGCATCGACGGGGACGCCTCGGGGGCGGTCTTCGTGGCCGAGGCAGGAGCTGACGCCAATCCGGGAACGCGGGAGCAGCCGGTCGCGACGATCGCTGCGGCGATCGCTCGCGCGGAGGCCTTGGGCCTCCGCCAGATCTACGTCTCCGAGGGCGTGTACCAGGGCACCGTTCACCTCTCGAGCGGGATCTCGATCCATGGGGGCTACTCGCAGGCGAACGGATGGGCGCGGTCGTCCGTGTACGAAGCGGCGATCGAGCACGCCTCGGCCGTCGACGGCCGCGTCGTGGCGGTGCTCGGACAGCAGATCACCGCCGCGACGATCCTGGATCGATTGACGATCACTGCCGCGCCGACCACCGAACCGGGAGTCTCGACGTTCGGAGTGCACTGCGTGGGGTGCACCGGTCTCGAGGTCCGCAGCTCGAAGATCACGGCCGGCGACGCCGGTCCGGGGGCTGCCGGAGCGGCCGGGACTCCTGGCGCGAGCGGCGCCGCCGGCGCCTGGGGCACGAGCGGTTCGTGCGACAGCATCACTGCGCCTCCCGGCGGCGCCGGCGGCTTCTCGCAGTGCAATCAGCGCGGCGGAAATGGTGGCCGCGGTTCGGGCTCCTGCGCCACGTACCAGGGCTCCCCCGGATCCCGGGGAGCGCCCGGCGGCTTCGGCGGCGGCTGCGGCGATCCCGGCGGCGACGGAGGCAACGGCCAGCCGGGAATGTCCGGTTCGAGCGGCGTCGACGGTGGCGGCGGTGACGGAGGATCGTTCACGGCCAGCGCGTGGACGAGCGCGAGCGGCGGCGACGGCACGGCCGGAGGAGACGGAGGCGGGGGCGGAGGAGGAGGCGGTGGGGGCTCGCAGCAGTGCTCTCTCTGCGTGGACGGGAGCGGAAACGGCGGAGGCGGTGGCGGAGGCGGTGGGTGCGGCGGCGGATCCGGCGCCGGCGGCAAGGGCGGCGGCGGTTCGTTCGGCGTGTTCCTGGAAGGATCGTCCGGCGCCCTGCTCGTCGACAACACCATCGTCTCCGCCAACGGCGGCGACGGCGGGGCCGGCGGCAAGGGAGCCCTCGGTGGGACCGGTGGCGCGAGCGGACCCGGGGGCGCCGCGTGCCTGAGCCAGGTCGGAGAGGGCGGCGACGGCGGTGGCGGCGGCCGCCGCGGCGCGGGCGGCGGCGGTGGCGGCGGGGCCGGCGGTCCGAGTCACGCCGTCGTTCTGATCGGCAGCGTCGTCGACGTCGCCACGAACGCCCTCTCGACCGGTCGCGGCGGAACGGGCGGAACGTCCCCGGGCAACGCCGGGGTCGAGGGACGCTCCGCGAGCACGCTCACGCTCCCGTGACGGCGCATTCTCCGCCCGGGCGATGAAACTTGGATTCGTATCGTCCGGCGACGACGGACGGCGCGCCAGGGGCAGTTCATCGTCATGCTTGGAGGGTCGCAGCTGTGCGCGGTGTGCGCCTGAGGTACCGTCCTGCCCGCGTGTCCCACCACTCGCCCGGTGCGCCGACCCTGCCGACGCATGCCTCTGGCGCCCCAGGAAGCGGGACCGGGCGACGAGGATTCGCCGGTTGCCTCGTCGCCGTGCTGATGGGGGGGGCTGGGTTCGTCCTCCTGCTGCTCGGCGCCCTTCCCGCGACGCGCGAGGCCCTACCGTTCGGAGCTGCCTTGCTGGCGCTTGCGGTGGTCGCTGCGGCGGTGAGCGCGTGGAGGCTCGGTCGGAGCGCCGGACCTCGCGATCTGCCTCGCGACTTCGCCGTCGCCGGCGCACCCGTCCGTCCTCCGACCACGGTCGCGTGCCCCGGCTGCGGCGGCTCCGCGCCGATTCGCGTGGCCGAACCCACGTTCGCGACGTGCCCTCTCTGTCGCTCGGCCTTTCCGCTGCCTGCCGATCTCGTCGCGCGCCTTCAGCACGCCGCCCAGCTCCTCGGTGCCCAGCAGGCGAGCGAGCGGCAGATCGTCGGATCGATCGAACGTCTGGCGCGCCGGCAGCGCGGCTGGATCGTGCGCGTGACGGTGATGGCGGTGGCTCTGGCCATGGTAGCCGCCGGCGCAGCGCTCTTCGGGTGGATCTCGCGCTTCGAGCGGGATGACTGGCACACGTGGATCGCCTTCGGCGTGACGGCGCTCGTCGCGACGGTGACCCTCGCTGCCCTCGGGCTGCTCGTCGTTCCACCGTGGATGAAGCGGATACTGGGGCGCTGGACGGCGCTGCGCCTTCCCGGCGTGGAAGGTCTGGCCTGCCGCGAGTGCGGCGGTCTGCTTGCGGCGGAGACGGCTCCGGTCCTTCGCTGCGGCTACTGCTCCGCGGACAACGTCGCGGGCGCCGACGTGCTGGTCCGGCTGGCGGCGGACGCGGCCACCACCGCTCAGGGGGCGCTCGCCGTCGCCGAGCGTCGGCGCTACGGCGACGAGGTCGCATCCGTCGGCTTGGTCGCGTTCCCACTGCTCGTGTTGCTCGCGTGGTTCGCAACGGGTGCACTGGCCGGGACGGTGCTCATCGGCATCGGCCATGATGTCGAGCTCGCGCCCGACTCGGAGGCTCGGTTCGCCGTGGTGCGGGCCGCACCGGTCGGGCAACCGCCGCGCGCGTGTCTCGCAGCGATGAACGAAGCCGCCGGCGGGACCCTTCTCAACCTGCGTGCGGGTCATCGTGCACTGGTCTCGCCCAAGGAGATGACCGAGTACCGCGTTCAGGCGCCCGTCGCGCCCGCTTGGCTGGTCGGCAAGTTCGTGCACGTGTCGTACGGGCAGCGGCGAGTGGAGCGCGTGGTGCGCCGACTGAACTTCTTCGCGTCGCACGTCGCCGAGACCGAAGACGGGACTAGCGTCTACCTGCCCTGGCCCGACGGGGGCGGTGAGTTGACTTGCCTGACGGTGGACCCCGGGTCGGGCCCCGCGATTCTGGTCACGCCGTGATTGGGCCGCGCTGTCGCGCGCGCCGCCGCCGGACGCCCAGCGCGACGCACAGGGCAGCGATCACCCCGAGCGCGTCGCCCCGCTCCTCTCCCGCGACGCGGCAACCGCAGCCGCCCGAGTCCGAGCTGTCGGCATCGGCCGCGGCCGCGTCGCTGCCGCCCGATCCCGACGGGACGCCGCAGGTCTGCGCGCAGAACTCGGCCTTGCCGGTGTCGCAAACGCAGAAGTCGTAGCAGCCGGCGCACGCGCCGCAGACGGGTGCCGTGCAGCCTGGGACGTTGCCTCCGCCTCCGACGCCCGTACCGGCGACGGCGCCGCTTCCCCCGACGCCGGCCGCGCCGGCGCCGCCGACGCCCGTTCCCCCCGCGCTGGCGCCCGCCGAACCGCCGACGGAGGAGCCACCGGCGCCACCGGTGCCGCCGCCCGCACAGGCGGCCTGGCAGGTGATGCTGCCGGACGCTTGCTGGCCCTGCAGCCCCTCCATCGGCACCGAGTAGTCCACCCACTGCTGCATGCTCGGATCGTGTCCGAGCAGGCACGTGAACCAGGCGACGGAGTACCGCTCGATCATCTTCATGGCGGCGGCGTTGGCGGCGGTCGTGCCGCAGGCAATCGGGCAGAACGGATTGGCCGGATCGTCGAAGTCGCAGTGGCTCGCGCCAATGACGTTGGCCATGGCCTTCGGCGGCGGCGCGTTCTGGTAGGCGGTCTCAGGAGATCCGCTGCAGTTGCCCTTCGTCGGCGCAATGAGCTGCAGTGAGGGTCCGTGCAGGCCGCCGGTCGAGCTCACCGCGGCCACCGCATCCCACCCGATGATCGCCTTGATCTTCGGGTTGGCGGCGGCCGCCCAGAACACGACGCCGCCGTTCGAGTGACCGGCGACGCCGTAGGCCGTCGGATCGATCTTCCCGGAGATCGGCGTGCCGGGCGTCGCCGACTGCTGCACCATCCACTCGAGGAGCGCGTTGATGGCGTCCGCGTCCGCCTGGCTCGGGTTCGTGAGCTGGCCGTTGAGCGTCGGGGCGGCCACGACGAACCCATTCGACGCGAGCAACTTCGCCACCTCGGTCTTCTGGACGCCGGACTCGAGATAGCCATGGACCAGCGCCAGCGGTGCCCCAGGACAGGCCGCCCCGGTCGGATGAAAGATCCCCGCGTCGCACGGGACCGGCGCCCCCGGCGGGCTCGTCCACACCTCGACCGGATAGGGCCCCGGAGTCTCCGGCTGCGCCCACGCGGGCCCAGACGCGAACGCCAGCGCCAGGCCGACGAACGCCGCGCTCGCCGTGCGCCGGCGGCCTGGGAGATTCGGCGAGTCGCGCATGCGCCAGAGAGTACGACGAGGTGGAGCCGCGCGTTCGCGGAAACACGCGAGGCAGTTCCTCCCGATCGAACACGAACGCGCTCAGGGCGGGGGCGCCGGCGGCTCGGTTGGCTCGGGCTGGGGCGGCTCCGCTGGCGTCCCGGACTCGGGCGGCAGCGCGGGCGGTTCCGGCACGTGAGGAGCAGGATCCGGCGCAGGGGCGTCCGGCGCGGAGGTTGGGCCGTCGGTCGCGGGGCTCGAAGGCGCTGGTCGGGGAGGCTGCGTGGCGGGTGGCTCGGCCGTGTCCGACGCGGGCGCGGGCTCCGCGGGCGGTGGCGCGACCGCGAACGAGCCCTCCAGCTCCTTGCGGAACGTGGCGCCCAGGACGTGGGCGAGGTAGCCCGTGGCGAAGATCGCACGGTAGCCGATGTCGAAGTCGCCGACGGCGACGCCCGCACCGACGATCCCCACCGTCGTACCCGAGTTGAGCGGATCGAGCCCGAGGCTGGCCGCCGCGAAGGCGTCCACGAGCACTGCGAGCGGGTGCGTCGCCGTGACCGTGGCGGTGACGGGCACGGTCGCGCCCGCGTCGGAGAACCGCCCCGCCGCCGCCAGACCGCCCGCGAGGCCCACCCTGCCGAGGTCCGTCTCGAACGTACCGATGCCGCCCACGCCGCCGACGAGGGTCGTGCGGCCGTCGTCGATGCCGCCGAACGTCGTGCTCGCGAAGGACAGCGGCGCGTAGGCGCCGAAGGCGAGCCCGACCGACGGGCTTTCGACGATGGTGCCGATGGACGGGAGCGCTGCGAGGGCGACGTGCGACGACTCGGGTCGGCTCGCGTAGGCGAAGGAGCCCGTCGCGTTGGCGAACAGCGTGGGGGACAGGCTCCTGGCGTAGGCGAAGGGAAGCTGGACGCCCTTGGTGTCGGGGCCCAGCTCCAGGGCGCCCCCGACGGCGATCTCCGAGCGGCCGTGGGCGCCTCGCGCCGTTCCGATGCGGCGACTCACCTCCGCGAGGAGCGACGAGTGAAGTGCGGTGGGGCCGGCGGAGGCCAGGAGCGCGTCGGAGCACCGCGCGTTGATCAGATCGGCCACCGACAGGTCGACGGGCGCGGTGGTCGAGTGCAGATCGAACGCCGTACCGTCGATGGTCATCACCCGTGGTCCGGGGCCGCCTCCCGGATCCAGCGTGAAGTCGGCGCCGCAGATCGTGCCCTGGCACGCGGCCCCCACCGTCGAGGCGTCGGGACAGGAACCGAAGTACTCGTCCCGAGCCCGTCCCACGAGCAGGTCCTCCATCTCCGGCACGCCTGCAGCTACGTCGGTGGCGCACAGGGTCAGGGCGAGGCAGAGCGCGGTCGCGCGGTGTGCTCCCATGCTGCGAGAGTCGCGCGCAACCCGGGGACCCGTCAACGGTCGACAGGCGGACGCTCGGGCACTTCCTCCTCTCCTTCCGCGGGGCGATTGTGACGGCGGCTCGTGGGGCCTAGGCTCGCCCGTCGCATGGCGTCGGAGCTCGTGGCCGGAGACGAAGTCGCGCACTTCGTCATTCGCGATCGGGTGGGAGCCGGGGGAATGGGCGTGGTGTACCGCGCGCTGGACCGCAAGCTCGGACGGGACGTCGCGCTCAAGGTGCTGCCGCCGGAGGCTCTGGACGACGCCGAGCGTCGTGCGCGCTTTCTCCGCGAAGCCAGGGCTGCTGCGGCCGTCACGCACGCGAACATCGTCACCGTCTACGAGGTGGGCGAGGACGGCGCGCGCGTCTTCGTCGCCATGGAGCTCGTGGAGGGGTCGTCACTCCGCAACCGGCTCGACGGCGGTGCCATGGACGAACGAGCCGCCCTCGACGTGACCGTCGGGATTGCGCGGGCGCTGGTCGCCGCGCACGCGAGGGGCATCGTGCACCGCGACATCAAGCCGGACAACGTGATGTTGGCCTCGGACGGCTCGGTGAAGGTGCTCGACTTCGGTCTCGCGAAGTGGCGCGAAGCCGAGGGTCAATCGTCCGGCGCCTCGGCCACGGCCCACGCCGTCACGGCGACGGCGGCAACCGAAGCCGGACGGATCCTCGGGACGCCGGCCTACATGTCGCCGGAGCAGGCGCTCGGCGGGACCGTCGATCGGCCGTGCGACGTCTTCTCGCTCGGCGTCGTCACGTACGAGATGCTGAGCGGTGCGCGCCCGTTCGTGGGCGACACGACCCAGCAACTGCTCGTCGCGGTCGCGCGCGACGCGCCGGTGCCGATGGAGGGCAGCCCGCACTGGCCGCTGCTGGAGCGCATGCTCGCCAAGGCCCCGGCCGATCGCCCGACGGCTGCCGACGTGGTGGAAGCGCTCTCGAGCGCCCCCGCGCCCGGCAGGGCGGCAGTCCCGGCGACGACGAACTCCGCGGTGGTCGTCGCGGGCGATGGCGCAAGCCGTCCCCGGCGTCGCGCGTGGGTCTCGCTCGGCGTCGCTGTCGCCGCGACCGTGGCGGTCGGTGCGGCCTGGCGCCTGCTCGGGCGGACGGACTCCGCGCCCGAAGCGGGTACCGCGGCGAGCGCGAGCGCCAGCGCGTCGGTAGCGGGCCCGAAGGGCGTCGGGCTGCTCGACCTCCCCGAGCCCGCGCGCTGCAACGACGCCGCGCGCGCGGCGTATCGCGGCGGCCTGCGCGACATGCACGACGGGGTGTGGGAGCTCGCCCATCGACAGTTCAAGAAGGCTGCGGAAGCGGACCCTGGCTGCGCGGAAGCGAACCTGCGGCTGTCGCAGACAGGGCAGTGGTACCTTCCGATGGAAGAAGTCCGGCGCGCCTACAAGAGGGCAGTGGATCTGCGGGACCGCTTGAGCGAGCGCGATCAGGTCCTCCTGGACGCCTTTCATTTCACGATTCGAGCGGAACCCCCGTCGCGCTTGGAGATGAGCGCGAAGTTTCGAGAGGGGAGCGCACGCTTCCCCGGCGATGCCGAGCTGCTCAACTGGGGCGCCTACGCCGACCCGGAGCGGGCGCGCGCCATCGCGGCGCTCGAGGCGGCGACGCGCATCGATCCGGCCTACTCGGATGCCTGGCAGACGCTCGCCACCACCCAGTACGGAGCTGGACAGACGGAGAAGGCGGAAGAGGCGTTCTCGCGCTGCATAGCGGTGGCCCGAAACTCCGCCGACTGCTTGTGGAGTCGCGCCGACTTCCGCGCCGCGGAGGGCCGATGCGAGGCGGCGCGGGACGACTGGAAGGCCATCCTCGCGATCGACGAATCGCAGGCGCTTCCGCGTTTCTTCCTGGCGGACGCCCAGCTGGCGCTCGGAGCCCCGCTCGCGTCGGTACGGCAGACTCTGGAGGCTCACTGGGAGAAATCGCCGCCCGACAAGCGCAAGTGGGACGAGCCCACCGACCAGGCGCTGGTCTCCGTTCTGCAGGGCGACTTCGCGGCGGCGCGAACGCGACTCGCGCCCCTCGCCACGCATCGAGACTTCCTCGGCGTCGTCGCGCACGGGCTCATCCTGTCGGAGATCGAACTCGAAACCGCGTCGCCGCGCGCAGCGGCGGCGGTGGCGCGAAAGGCGTTCGCGGACGCCTCCGTGCTCGGGGAGCGCCAGGACCACGAGCACTGGCACGACGACTGGCGCGAGCATCTCGACGCGATCGCGATGCTCGACGGAGGCGCCACGCTACTGCCTGGCGACCACTGGACGGTCCGTGGGCGGCAGACCCAGCGGGGTGCGTGGTCCCTTCGTCACGCGCTCACCGCCCGCGACGAGGCGAGCGCGAAGGCCGCGCTCGCGCTTCGCCCGGAGACGACGCTGCGGTCCGCCAATTACGACCAGCACGAGTGGGCCTATACCGGCCGCGCGTTGCTGCGAGCGGGCGAGTACGAAGAAGCCATCCCATGGCTCGAGAAGGCCTCCAGGGTCTGCCGACCACTGACCCGCCCGTTCCTCCTGACGCGCACCCACGCCTGGCTGGGCGAAGCGCTGGAGGGTGCGGGCCGCGCGAAGGAAGCGTGCGCCCCTTACGCTGCGGTGCTGCGGCGGTGGGGAAGCGCGAAACCTCGCTCGCTCACGGCCGACGCCGTCCGCAAGCGAGCGGCCGCCATCGGGTGCGAAGCGAGACGCGACGGGGAACCGGGGCATCGCTGAGGAAGTGCAACCTGGCGACGATTTCTCGGACCGCGCCCCTCGTCGTCGCGCCGAAGCGGGCCGACGACTTGCCGGCCGAAGCCAGCGTGGCGAAGCTCCCGCGCGTGAGCGGGTTCGAGTCACGTCGAGGCAAGGGTCCCGTCGTGGTCGGTGTCGTGCTACTGCTGATCTCGCTCCTGTCGCTGGTGTTCACGATCGCGTTCATGGGCGAAGCGGGGCGCGGGCTGCCCGCCTCCGGCGGCGCGGTGCAGTGGCTGTTCACGAGCGCCTGGCTGATCACGACCGGCGTCCTCCTCGTCCGTCGCGCGCGCGAGGGTCTCTTCGCCATCTCGGCAGCCTTCGCGCTGCTCGCCGGCCTGGTAGGGCTGGCGACCTGGGTGCCCATGTCGTTCGGGAACGCCGAGCAGGAGGCGATCGACCAGCGATGGGATCCTCTCGGGTTCGTCGCCTGGGCGCTCACCGCCGCGACCGCCGGCGTCGGTCACGTGCGACAGGCCCACCGCGCCCGCGGGGCGAACGCCCTGCACGTCGCGGCACTGCTGGTGGCCATCGCCGGTGTCGTGTACGTCGTGGCTCGCCACGCGTAGCAACTGGGGTACGCCGGGTCCGGAGGAGGTCGTTCCACATGCGTCTGTCGAAACGGGCGAGAATCGTCCTCGTGATGGGCGGCGTGCTCGCGATCCCGCCGGCGGTCGTACTCTTGATCGTCATGATGTCGCGCGACGCCGACCTGCCGCCCGGCGGTGCGCTCGTGTCGTTCGTGCCGCCGCCCGGAAGCGATGGGCCCAGGGTCTATCTCTCGACGCACGACGCGGGTCGCCGAGAGCTGACCCGGAAGCTGCCACTGAAACTCGCCCTTCGTGGCCGCAAGTATTTCCTCGAGCTCGAGCGCGATGGTCGGGTGGGTCGGCAGGAGATCCCGCTGCCGTCGGACGGCGGCGAGGTGACCGTCCATATCCGTCCGCAGCCTTGAGGCGCCGTTGCGTTCGCGTTTGACGAGCACCCCAGCGGGGACCACTCTCGCGCCCCATGAAGCGCTTCCTCACCTTGGGCTGCATCGTGTCCGGGCTCGTCGCGCCGCGCGTCGGGAGCGCCGCCGTGTACAGCTACGTGGACTGGACCGTCGCCGACGTCGCGTCGGGCACGGCGAGCGGCACCATCACGTTGCCCGACTCCTCCACGGTTCAGGTGACGTTCGTCGCGACGACGTCCAGCGGCGCGCCGGGGACACTGCATGGGGCGCAGGTGAGTGGGGGCGCCAACTACTGGTTGCCGAGCGCGCCGTACCTAAGCGCCGAGGTCGAGAATGCTCCACCGGACACGGACCTCTTGCAGCTCGCCGGTGGCCTCGCGGAGACCTACACCGTGACGCTGTCGGAGCCGATCAAGGATCCCGTCATGGCCATCGTGAGCCTGGGCCAGCCGGGGCTGCGGACCACCTACGACTTCGACGCCCCGTTCGAGATCGTGAGCCAGGGGGTCGGCTACTGGGGCGGTTCGGCGACGGCGCTGACGGCCCTGCCGGGCAACGTCCTCGAAGGATACGAGGGTCACGGAACCCTTCGATTCATCGGAACGTTCACCACGTTCTCGTGGGGGGTTCCGACTCCCGAGGTCTGGCACGGGTTCACGTTCGCGATCCGCACGACCGAGCGCCTGGAGCCCACCCCCGATGCCGGAGGCGACGGTGCGGCGGGCCAGGCCGGCGCGGGCGGAGCCAGTGACGGCGGAGCGCTCGATGGCGGGACGAGCGGGGGTGCCGCGGGCGCGAGCGGGGGTGCTGCGGGCGCGAGTGGTGGGGCTGGGGGCGCGAGTGGTGGGGCTGCCGGCGCGAGCGGTGGGGCCGCGGGCGCGAACGGCGGCACTGCCGGCTCGAGCGCCGGTACCGCCGGCGCGGGAGGATTCGGTGCGGTCGGTGGGGCGAGCGGCAGCGCCGGGACCGGCGAAGGCGGGACCACGACGGCCGGTGGGTCAGGTGGGTCCGGCGCGCTTGCGGGAACGGCGGGCGTCGGCGGCGCCGCGGGCGCCGCTGGCAGTGCTGCGGCAGGCTCTTCGGCGGACGCCGGGCTCGGCGGGAAGCGCGCGTCCGCGCGAGACGACGCCAACTGCGGTTGCCGTCTGCCGCCCGCGCGGGGCTCGCTTCCCGGGGTCATGGCCGCAGTTGCGCTGGCGCTGGGGATGCTCCGCGCGCGGCGACGCCGCGCCCGCGCGACGTGAGGGCCTGAAGCGAAGGACTCTCACGCCTTCCGGCTCCGCAGGAAGACGGCGACGTCGGCCTTCGCCACGCGTCCGTTCGCGACGCCGAGCACGAGGTCGACCAGTTCGTCGTCGTGCGCCCGGGTCCGTACCCCGTTCATGCGCAAGAAGGCCAAGGACGTCGCAAGGCCGGCCCGCTTGTTCCCGTCCACGAACGGGTGGTTCTTCACGATGTGAAAGAGGTAGGCGGCGGCCTGCTCGTGAAGGGTCGAGTGGAGAAACTGGCCGCGGAAGGTCACCTTGGGCATGCCCAGGGCCGACTCGAGCAGCCCGGAGTCGCGTATTCCCGAGGACCCGCCATGGCGCGAGATCTGGTGCGCGTGAATCGCGATGACCTCGTCCAGCGTGAAGAACGTGGTGGCCACGAGCGGCGCCCGGCCTCCTCACTCCGCGAGGCGACGGAACGCTCCGGCGTGCTCACGATCCAACTCGTCCAGGATGCGCCTGAGTTTCGCAGTGCGCTTGCGCGCGCGGACCGGTGACACGAGGATCACGTCTCCGTCGGTCGATACTTCGAGCGGCGTGGTCGCGTCGATTCCCGTCGCCTCGAGGATGGGCTTGTCGAGCACCAGAGCGAGGCTGTTTCCGGTGCGGGTCAGCGTCTTGGGCATTGTACGGACAGATTAGCCTCCATGTAAGGACGCGGCAAGCGCTCCAGGCGCGTCGTCGCCTCGTCGGACGCGGCGAGCACGAGCGCGGCTCAACCCACGTTCGGCTCGGGCTCCTCGCCGCCTGGCTTCCCGCGCGCTTCCGTGGGTTGCTCTCTTCATCCCACGCAACGGAAGGAACTCCTCATGATGACCGACGTTCAAGCCCTCGTCGCGAGCGCGACGTTGACCTTCGTGATGCTGCTCACCGCGAGCCTCCTGCGCACCCACGGGTGGTCTCCGGCCGGCATGAAGTTGGCGTTCGGGAATCGAGCCGACCTCCCCGAGGCCTCGCCGCTCGCGGCGCGGGCCGATCGCGCGGCGAAGAACATGCTCGAAAACCTCCTTCTCTTTCTCGCGGTCTTCGGCGCGGCGAGAGCGGCGGGCGCGCCGTCCGAGGCGATTGCTCCGGGCGCGGTCCTCTTCTTCTGGGCTCGGGTGGCGTACTTCCTGGTGTACCTCGCGGGCGTACCTTATCTGCGGACGGGCATCTGGTTCGTCGCGGTGGCGGGGCTCGTGATGGTGGGCCGCGCGGCGCTCTAGGGCGCGGCGGTCACGGTCGCGTCACGGCGAGCCGCAAGCGGGTTGTGGACCATGGGAGATTGGGGCACCCTGGCAGGCCGTACTCAAACTTCCGGAGGATTTCCCATGGCCACGTTCGTCACGCTCAATGCAACCTTCAAGCCCGAAGCCCTCGAGGGCGCCGTCGGCTGGATCAACAGCGCCGACGGCCTCCCCACGACCCGCAAGCAGAAGGGCTGCATTCAGATCGACGCGTACGCCGATTCCGAGAAGTCCAACGCCATCCTGATGGTCGAGCTTTGGGAGTCCAAGGAGGACCACCAGGCCTACCTCAAGTGGCGTACCGAGCGCGGCGACATGGACAAGCTCGGCTCCATGCTAGAAGGGCCGCCGGTCATCGCCTACTACGAGCGCGTCGGCTAGCGCCCGGGGATCCAGCGCCCCGGCACTTCGCCCCTGCTTCAGGGTGCAGCGCTCACGGTCGCGTCACGGGTCCGGGGCGTCCGCCTCGCGCAGCACCCGCGAGAGGCTCAGGTCAATCTGGCTGCGCACGAGGAAGAGGATGCTCTCGACCTCTTCCGCGCTGGCTCCGAGGCGGGTCATGAGGCGCACGCGGGTGTTCTCCAGGAGCACCTCGCGTGATCGGACCAGCCAGCGCGAAATCGTCGCCCGATGGACGCCGTACAGGGCGGCGATCGCCTCGCTGGCGAGGCCGTCGATGAACTGGTAACGGAGCAGGTTCCTGTCGGTCGGCGCGAGCTCGGCCAGTGCCTCGAGGAACGCGGTCCGAAACTCGTCCCGGTAGGTCGCCTTGACGTGGTCGAGCACCGGATCACCGCCCACTCCGAGCGCGTCGGCGAGGCCCGCATCGCCCACCTCGCGCCGCCCCTTCTGGCGCTTCGCCGTGCGGACGTGCTCGCGAGTCGCCACGACCGCGAGCCACGACCCCAGGTCGCCGCGCCCGGAGTACTTCGCGATCGCCTTGGGAGCCTTCTCGCTTCCCACGAAGAGCTGCTCCGCCAGCACGGCGCGCGTCTCGTCCACGGCGTCGGCGCCGGCGCGGGCTCGACGTTCCGCGCGGGCGAGGGCGGGCTCGAGGTAGCGGGACCGCACGGTGGAGAGCGCGCGCGCATCGCCTCGCTCGCACCCGAGCGCCAGGGCGAGGTCGGCGTGGCAGAGCGACTCGAGCGCCTCGACGACGGGCAGGTCCCCGGCCAAGGCGGCCGCGAAGCGAGCGACGAGCTCCGTGTCCGGGACGGCGATCCCCTCGGATCGCGCCGAGGCGAGCGCCGCGTCTAGGACCGCGTCGAGGCGTGCGACGTCACCCACACCGGCTCGGCGTTCGTCGGGGAGCGCAGAGAGCAGGGCCTCGATGGCGCGCATGGCCTTCCTACGGGCACCTTCGCACGAACGCCCGGACGTGCACAGGTGGCGCCGCCGCGGCGCCCCTCACGGCGCGGTGCTCGGGTCGCCCAGCTCCGAGAAGCGAGCCACGAGCACGTCGCGCCCGCCATTGGACGTCAGGGGCTCGCCCACCGGTGCGGCGCCGGAGAACGTCGCGGCGAGCACGGCGTCGGCGGGGGGCGACGACACGACGGTGGCCAGCGCGACGTCTTCGACGGCGTGGTCGCCGAACGTCCGCCGCCACCCTTCGGCGCCGCCGGGTGACGCGGACAGCGTCACGAGGCCGGTGTCGGCAGACCGCGTCGCGAAGTAGTCGGTGAGGACGTCGCCGCGCGCCGCGACGGCGCGGTGCCCGTCGTGCCAGAGCGTGGCGCGAGCGCTCGGCCCGTTCTCGACGCTGAGGAAGATCGCGGAACGCCCGAACGACGTCGTCACGGACCCGTTGTCCCACGAGACGTCGCCGTCGTGCTCGACCCCGAGCAAGAGGCGCGGGTCGCGCTGGGTTCCCGTGCTTCCCAGGGCGGTGAGGTTCGTGGCGCCGGCGCCGGTGATCACCGTCGAGCCTAGGAGGCGGCCGTCCGTGGCGTCCAGCTCGAGCAGCAGCACGTCCGTGCCGTCCATGGCGGACACGACGGTGCCGTCCACAGTGATGGAGCCGTCGGTGTCGAGGGCGACGAGCAACGAACCCTGCAGCGGGCCGATGCGGATCGCTCCCACCGGCGCCGTGGCGGAGAGGATCCGGGCGAAGACCTGAGCACCCGCGCGGTCGATCGAGGCGACGAAGACGTCGTTCGGCCCCGCGGTGGCGAGCGCAGGCGCTCCTGCGACCACCGAAGGGGATCCGGTCGCCGTTCCCGCGACGAAGGTGTCGGGAGCGTCGCGATGTCCCGTGAGGGCGCGTACCTGGAGGCGCCCGGCCGTGCTCGTGCCGCCGAGGCGAAAGCCCGACACGGGGCCGAGACCGCGCCCCGTCCGCACGAGGGCCTCGCTGGACTGAGGTCCCGCGGGCAGCGTGAGGCCACCGCAATTCATGAGCGTCGCGGACGAGGCGAGCAGCGTGGTTTCGCCGCTCGGGCTCGCCACTACGTCGACGATTCGCGTCATGGGGGCTGCGCACGTGAGCGCAGCGACGACGTCACCCGCGCTCCCGAGGTGCACGACGAAGCCCCACGTCTCGCCGCCCGTGTCGAACTCGAGGGAGCCCAGCTTGCTCGCGCCGCTGGCTTCCCCGCCCACGACCGTGGGTCCCGTGCTCGCGATCGCGGTGACCCGCTCGTCGCCGGCACCGCCCAGACGTCGTGTCCACACCAGGCTGCCCGGCTGGGACGGAAGTCCGCACTCCCGGCCGGCCGCGCACCGCACGGTGTCCGGAACGCAGTCCCCCTTCACGCACGTGCTCCCTGCGGGACAGCACACGCCGATGCAGGTCCGGTGAATGTCGATCGGAAGCTCGAGGCTCTCGTGCGGCACGAAGCGCAAGACCCGCGTGGCCTGGACGCACCCCGAGCCGCACTCCGCGGCGCACTGCTCACCGGTGAGGCTCCGGGTTCCGACGGCGACTCGAATGCCGATCTCGTCGTTCGTGCCGTCGCTCGGAACCACGACGAGGCTTCCCATCCTTCCGTCGACGCACGAGGTGGTGACGGCGGCTGGCGCGCGGCTGGCCGCACGAAAGGCAGCGGGACTGCCGACGACGATGGCGGTGCCTTTGACGACCGGGTCGTCCACGGCGCCGGTGTCGGCGCACGGCACGTCCGTGGTCACCTCGACGACGATCTGGGTCGGCGCTCGGCAAGCGGCTAGCGACAGGGTGAGCGCGGCGGCGACCGAGACGCGGGTGCGTGGCGATCGCCGGGGTGGGTGGCCGCTGGAAGGCATGACTCAGCGACTCGTCGGATCCCAGGGGTCGGTGCCCGCGGCCGCTTCCGCCGCGTCGTCCACGCCGTCGGCATCGAAGTCGGCGCGGGCGGGCGCCGTGACGGTGATCTCCGGCACGCCGGCGGCCGCGCCGAGCAGGAACGTCGAGAGCTGACGCGAGTGCTCTCGAATGGGGAGCTCCAGCCGGATGGCGGCGGGCAGAGGCGGAAAGCGTTGCGCGGGATCGCTAGCCGGGTGTCCCGGCGCGAACCTGCGCACGTCGTAGCGGTTGTAGCCCAGGGCGTGGTTGGAGGGCGCGTACTGGATCGCGGCCACCGTCGCCCCCGATCGGTTGCCGCGCACCGGCGCGTCGATGCGCTCGACGGCTTCCGGCACGCCGATCACGTCGCCGGCCAGAGGGACCCCCATCGCGCGCAGCAGGGCGTGGGTGGAGAGGTTCGGCAGCACCTCGTCGTCCCAGGCGTAGGTGACGAGCACGTGAGGGTGACGTGCTGGAGCGCCGTCGGGTCGTGCTCCCTGCATGGCCCCGACGTACGCGGCCGGATCGCCGGCCTCCGTGATCTGCGAGAGCAGGATGGCGAGCGGGTGCGCCTCGTCCAGGGGCTCGTCCCCCGGCGGTTCGAAGGAGTTCTCGGCGATGGTCGCGATGAGCGGCGCGAGCTCCGCGGACGCCGCGACCACGAACGGAATGAAGCCCGCGCCCGGCACCTGGAGCGCCGCGGCGTCGATCTCCGTCTCCACGCTCGCGACCATGCTGCCGACGATGCCACCGAGCGATCCCCCGCTCCACGCCACGCGCGTCCCGTCCAGACGCGGCACGGTGCCGTCGCTCGCCGCGAGGGGCGACAGATCGAGCGCGGGGTTCTGCACCAGCCGCACCAGGCTCACCTGATCGAGGACGGTCTGCCGGAAGCTGTCGCGAGGGATCAGGAAATTGGCGAAAGCTCCGAAGAACGCGACGGGGAAGGGCAGGGTATCGGGGATGCCGTCGGGCCCGTCCCAGCTCCCCGGGAAGCGGCTGCTCTCGTCGGCGAGCCCCGCGCGCGTGCCGTGCAGCACGTCGTCGATTCCGACGATGGCGAAGCCGGCGCGCGCGAGCTCGTTGGCATTCGAGAGCATGCTCCCGCGATCGTTCGAGAGCCCGTGGCCGTGCAGGACCACCGGATAGCCGCTCGCGGGAGGCGGCGCTGCGGGCAGCACCAGGGTCACCGGGATGCGCACCGGCGCCTGCGCCGCGAAGGTGCCGTCGGCCTCGCGCGCGAAGTGGCTGGTCGCCGGAGCCAGAAAGCTGGGGGCGGTCATGGCGAAGCTGGCGACCGCGCCGATCGCGTCGTGGGCGATGCCGGTCGGGTCGTCGCCGCCGGGCCACTCCGCCCCGTTCTCGTCGCGCGGTGCGGTGCCCAGCCAGTCGGTGAGGCTCGGCGTCGAGTCGGCCGCGAAGCGGGCCACGCGATACGGCGCTGCCGAGTCCGCCTCCCAGTGCGCCTGCGGCGCCGCCGTCGCCCGCACGCGCGCGCGGAGGTCGAACAGCTCTTCCCAGCTACGCGACGTGGTGAACACGGCGAGTCCGGCCACGTCGGAGCGGCGCTCCACCGCGCCGGTTTCGACCAGCGCGTCGAGGGCGTCCCCGTGGAGCCGCTCGGACGGTGTCACGCGCTCCTCCGGATCGAGCGTCATGATCGAGCGCAGCTCGGGAGAGGCGCCGATGGGAGCGCCGCTCGCGTCGCGGACACGCGTGGTCACGACCAGGGCGTGGCGGACGCCGGGCGGGAGCACGGCCCCCGGCAGCGCGGTCACCGTGAGGCAGCCGAGCCCCGGCAGCCACCGGACGCGCACGGGTGTGCGCGTACCACGTAGATCGGACTCCGGATCCACGTCGGCGAGCAGGGCGTGCGCGCCGCTCCCGTCGGCGAACGCCTCCGGGAGAGTCGTCGGGTCGATCGAGCCGCTCAGGAAGAAGACGCCCCCGACCTGTCGCGCGAAGCCCGCGGTGTCCGCGAGCCCGGAGGTCAGGACCTCCGCGCCCTTGCCGACGACGCGCTCGAAGCCGCGCGAGATGGACACGAAGCCGCGGTCGTCGAGGTGCAGGTCGCTGGGAAATGGGACGCTCCCGAACGCGGGGCGGCCGTCGCCCGGCGCGTGCTCGACTTGCACGTCAGCTTCGGGCGGAAGCTGCTCGCGCCGCGCCGCGCGGTCGCCGTCCCCGCAGCCCACAGCGCCGGTCAGCGCGGCGAAGGCGACCAGAGCCACGGAGCCGCGCATTCCCATGGCGAGTACCGCAACTCGCCGCGCCCCGCGCCTTCCCCCGAGGTCCCCGACAGGCCCACGGCCAGATACCGTGCGATTTCCGCCACTTCGGGGCGAACGCCGCGCCCCGCTGCTCGCCGCCCCGAAGAAAGAATGCGCAGGCCGGCGGGGGCGCCCCTCGTCATGGACATGCAGCAGCTCGCGTCCCGTCCCCTGGCCCTCGGCGCGCTCTCGGCGGTGTGGGTCGGACTGACCGGGTGCGCGGATCCCGAGACCATGCCGCGCGCGATGAGCGACGGCCCTGCGGGTGCGGCGGGCACCGCGGGCGGGGGCGTCGGGGGTGCGGCCGCCGGGACCGGCCCGGGTGGGGCGAGCAGCGGTGGCACGGGGGGCATCGCGGCGCCCGTGACGGACGGCGGCTCGTGCGCGCAGTGCTCCGCCGACCGCTCCTCGGTGATCGACTGCTCCGGCGCCGTCGTGGAAGCGTGCGCTCAGGGCACGGAGTGTGCGGGTGGCCGCTGCGCGACGCCCTGCGAGGCGGCCGCCGTGAACCGTTCGAACGTCGGCTGCGACTATCGTCCCGTGTACATGGACGCCGACGGGGTGGCGTCCGGCGGTTGCTTCGCGGCGTTCGTCGCGAACACGCGGGATCACGCCGTGCGGCTCGAGCTCGAGTTCGACGGGAACACGTTCGATCTGTCCAAGCACGCGGCCATCCCGCGCGGCAGCGGCCCGACGCTGACCTACGAGCCCTACGATGCGGCGGCGGGTCTGCCGGCGGGCGAAGTCGCCATCCTCTTTCTCGCCTACGACGAGGCGGCAAAGCGCGGAGCGCGACCCGCGCTGCCCTGCCCGCTGCCCGCCGCCGTGGTCACGGCGCAGGTTCACAACACGAGCTACGGCAAGGCGTTCCGGATCTCCTCAGACTCGCCGGTGGTCGCCTACCAGATGCTCCCCTACGGCGGCGGGCGCGCGGCCGTGACGGGGGCGACGTTGCTGCTTCCGACGAGCGCCTGGGACACCAACTACGTCGCGGTGCAGGCGTACACGCGGACGTGGGCGTACTCCTTCCCGCCCTCCATGAACATCGTCGCGGCGGAGGACGACACGGAGGTCACGATCCTGCCCAAGGGCAAGATCGTCGGGTACGGAAACATCGTGCCGGGCTCCGCGCCCAACGTGCCGGTCACCTACCGACTGAACGCCGGGGAGCACGTGCAGTTCACCGAGCAGGAGGAGCTCACCGGGAGCCCCGTCACCTCCACGAAGCCGGTGGGCCTGTACGCCGGGCACTACTGCCTGAACGTCCCCTGGGATCGCGACTACTGCGACCACGCCGAGCAGCAGATCCCGCCCGTGCGCGCGCTGTCGCACGAGTACGTCGCCGTGGGGCACGCGACGCGGTCGCCCGAGCGGACCGAGGACGTCGTCGAGGAGCGCCACTGGCGCGTCGTCGGTACGGCCGACGGAACGACGCTCACGTACGAGCCCGACGTCCCCGGTCCGAAGCAGCTCGCCCTGGGCGAGGTCGTCGAGTTCAAGACGACCGAGCCGTTCGTCGTCCGCAGCCAGGACGAGGCGCACCCGTTCATGGTGTTCGGGTACATGGCCGGCTCGACGATGGTGGACGGTCCAGAGGGGCGAGGGGACGCCGACTTCGTCAGGATTGGTCCGCCGGCGCAGTACATGAAGCGCTACGTGTTCTTCACGGACCCGACGTACCCGGAGACGCACCTGGTCGTCGTGCGTCGCCGCGGTAGCGGGGGCTTCGCCGCGGTGAACCTCGCCTGTCGTGGGGTCATCGACGGATGGCAGGACCTGGGCGCGGGCGTCTACGAGTACGCCCACGTGCCCATCGTGCGGGGGAACTTC
The DNA here is from genome assembly GCA_964487605.1 of uncultured Polyangiaceae bacterium. Classification (GTDB taxonomy): domain Bacteria; phylum Myxococcota_A; class Polyangia; order Polyangiales; family Polyangiaceae; genus JAJDAH01. The sequence goes on along the minus strand of CAZARU010000080.1, from coordinate 9,852 downwards.
GAGGCGCAGGACGGCTGCGACAACGGTCGCCACGAGATGACCAGCGACGAGCCCTTCGGCGTGTGGGTGTGGGGCTGGGGCAACGCGGAGACCTCGAACGGTGACTGCCTGAGCGGCGAGGGGATCCTGAGCTGCGACGTGAGCTACGCCTACCCCGCCGGAGAGAACCTGGAGCTGATCAATGACGTCTACGTCGCCCCGATCCCGAAGTAGCCGCCGGCTCGCCGGCGGCTTGCCGGCGTTCGTCGCGCTCGCCGCGCTCGCGGGGTGCGGCGGTGCCGACGCGCCGTCGCGCGCCGGCGATGGTGCCGGTGCGACGACGGGCGCTTCGGGCGTCGGTGGCGCGGCAGGTGCGTCGTTCGCCGGAGCGGGCGGCGTCGGCGGCGCATCGGTTCCCGGCGCGGGGGGCGTCACCGGCTCGCCGGCTCCGTGTCGCGTCATCGACGTCGAGCCGCTGCGCGGGGGCGTCCAGGCGGCGACGGCGGCCTCCGTGGAGGGGTGGCTTCTCACGGGTCTCGGCGCGCCACCGAAGGATCTCTTCACGGTGCAGATCGTCGACCGCGGCGGGGCCCTAGGACCAGGGACCTACGATCTCTCACTGCAGACCGACCTGGCGACCTGCACGCACTGCGTGGTCGTGCTCGAGGACTCCGACTCGTTCGGCGCCGAGACACGCGCGTACGTTCAGGAGCGCGGCACCCTCGTGCTCGAGGAGGCGTCGTCGCCGCCCACGGTCGAGTCGCGTGGTCGCGTGGAGAACCTCATCCTCGTCGAGGCGACGCTCGATCCGAACGACTCCTTCCGGGCCGTCGCGGTGCCGGGCGGAACGTGCCTCGAGATCGACGTCATCGAGTGGGACACGATCGTCGCGGACGGTGAGCCCTGCGAGGTGACCGAGGACTGCGGCAACCCCGCGCGCGACGTGTGCGATCCGGCGACGCGGACGTGCGCGCCCTCGCAGTGCGGCTACTTCACACCTTCGACGTGTGACGAGGGGTTCGCGTGCCTGTTCCAGAAGGGCGCGACGGCGGGAGCGTGCTATCCGTCGTGCACGCCGTTCGATCCGGAGGCGGCCTGCGCGGACGGGGCGGAGTGCGTCGCGTCGAGTCACGACGGCGACGAGGGCGCGTGTCGCGCGCCCGGTCCCGCGGCGGCCAACGCGCCCTGCAGCGAGAGCGACGTGACGACGGGCTGCGAGCCGGGCTACCTCTGCACCAACGACCCTTCCAGCCGGTTCTGTCGTCGGCGGTGCGACTTCTTCTCGCCAGAGCCCGCGTGCGACCCGGGGCAGGCGTGCATGCCGCCGGGGATCTGCGCCGCCGAGAAGCCGGATCCCGCAGCCCTGGGGCAGCCGTGCGCGACCTCTCTCAGCACACCCTGCGGCAACGACGGCTTCGCGAACCGCGGCGTGTGCGCCCACCCGATGAACAATCCCACGAAGCTCGTCTGCGCCAGGTGGTGTCACTTCCCGAGCCTCGACGAGTGCGACGCGGGCACTCAGTGCCAACCCACCAACATGCCGAGTCTCGGATATTGCACATGACCTCCAGATTTCTCCTCCTCATGACCACCTTCGCCGCGCTAGGGTGCGCCGACGGTGCGCGGCTGGGCGTCACGCCCCGCGGTGACCTCGGCGCGGCAGGTGACGGCCCGCAGGGTTTCTCGGGCTCGGGCGCCGCGGCGACCGCCGGTGCCGGTGCCTTCGCGGGCTCGGGCGCCGCGGCAACGGGCGGGTCCTGGACCGGCGGCACCGGTGGCGTCGGCGGCACCGGTGGCGTCGGTGGCGTCGGAGGGACCGGTGGGACGGGTTTCGGTGGGAACTTCGCGTCGGGAGCGTCGGGAGGCCTCACCGGCGGTGGCGAGCCCGACGCGGGGTTCGCCGGCGCTGCCGGCGAGCTCGGTGCGGGCGGCGCGGGTTCGAGCGCCGGCTCACCCGGCCACGCAGGACAGGCGGGCGCGCCGCCGAGCGCGGGCGCCGCAGGCGAACCCTCGAGCGGCGGGTTCGCCGGGGACGTGGGCGCGGCCGGGGAAGGCGGCAGCAGCGGCGGCGGCGATTCCGGCGTGCCGCCGGATCTCGGAGTGACGGGCCCGCAGCTCCACACCTTCGCGGTGTGCGGAAGCTGCCCCGCGGGCTCGAACGCTCACGTGGTCTCGCAGCATACCGCCTGCCATCCGAGCGGAGTCTGCGGAGCCGGCGTGATGAGCGTCTGCGCCACCGAGCCGATCACGGTGCTGTCGGCCTGCAACCTGGACTGCCCGCTGGGCTACGTCTTCGACATTGGCGTGCCCAACTGCGTCTGTGGTGCCATCAACGTCTGCCTGAAGTCATGAACCACGTCGCTCTCGCCGGTGCCGTCGTCCTCGTCGCGGCCGCGTGCTCGGCGGCTTCGTCCCCCAGCGGTGGTGGTGGCACCGGCGCGGCGTCCGGAGCGGGCGCCGGCGACGGTGGAGTCGAGGGGGCGGCCGCGACGGGCGGCGGCAGCGGTGCCGACGCAGCAGGAGGCGGTCCGGCCGACGGGGGCTTCATCATGGACGCGCCGGTCAACTCGGACGCGGCGCTCCCCGGTACCTGCGAGCACGCGGAGCAGACGCGTTCCTACGTCGGCTGCTCGTTCTGGCCCACGGTGACGACCAACGGCGTCTGGAGCGACTTCGACTTCGCGGCGATCGTCGCGAACGTCGGAGGCAGCGAAGCGACCGTGACGGTCGAGCGCAACGGCGTGGTGATCGAGACCGCGACGGTGCCCGCGAACGGCCTCTCGAAGATAGCCCTGCCGTGGGTACCCGAGCTGAAGTGGGAGGACGGCACTCACTGCGCAACCACGTCCACCGCGCTCGGTTCGGTGGTCGCCCGCGGCGGCGCCTACCACCTCACGAGCACGGTCCCGGTCACGGTCTACCAGTTCAACGCGCTGCAGTACGAGGGCAAGAGCTCGGATCCGGACTTCGCGGCGTGCCCCGGCTTCCTGCCGTGCGCGACCAACCAGGACCAGCCCATCGGCTGCTTCTCTTTCAGCAACGACGCTTCGCTCTTGCTGCCCGACACGGCCTGGACCGGCACCTACCGCGTCACGGCGCTCCGGGACACCGGCTCGGCGTCGTTCCTCGCGATCACGGCGGCCGAGGACGGCACCAACGTCCAGGTGAAGCTCTCGAAGACGGCCAGTACGGTCGCAGGTGGACCGATCGGCGACCTGCCGCCCAACGGGCTCGTCGACATCGAACTCGACGCGGGCGACGTCGTGCAGCTCATCGGGCAGCGCTCGTCGGACTTTTCGGGAAGCCTGGTGCAGGCGAGCGCGCCGGTTCAGGTCGTCAGCGGTCAGCGGTGCATCAACGTGCCCGCGGGTCAGCCCGCCTGCGACCACGTGGAGGAGACCGTCTTTCCCGCCGAAGCCCTCGGCGCTCACTACATCGTCGCCCCACCCAGCACGGCGTCCGGCGGAGTGGTCGGTCACCTGGTTCGGCTGTACGGCAACGTCGACGGCACCTCGCTCTCCTATCCGGCGGGTGCGCCCCCCGGAGCGCCCACGTCGCTGCTGGCGGGCGAGGTCGTCGAGCTCGAGAACGTCACTCAGGCGTTCGAGATCGTCGCCACCCGCGAGTTCGCGGTCTCGTCCACCATGCTGGCAGGGACCGTCCAGGATCCCCCGACGAGCGCCGGTGACGTCGAGCACGTCGGCGATCCGTCGCAGAGCGTCGTCGTCCCCGTCGAGCAGTTCCAGCGCGAGTACGTGTTCCTCGCTCCCGACGACTACGACGTGAACTTCGTGGACGTCACCGTGCCGCTCGGTGCGAAGGTCCACCTCGACGGCAAGCCGCTCGCGGTCACGCCCACGCCCGTCGGCAGCAACTGGGGGATAGTGCGGGTGAAGCTTGGCGAGGGGGTTCAGGGGGCGCACCTGCTCGCCTCGGACGTACCCGTCGGGATCCAGGTGATGGGCTTCGGGACCTTCACGAGCTACCAGTACCCGGGCGGCTCGGGGCTCGAGCACATCGCGCCGCCCCCGGTGAAGTGACGTGGCATTCGCGCGCCCGCTCGTGCTCTTCTTCGCGGTGCTCGTCACGGCGTGCAGCGCCGCAGGCGGCGCGCCGGGGCACCACGACGGCGCAGGCGCAGATCTCGGCGCGGAGGGCGGCGCCGCCGCCGTGGTGCATCGGGGATCGGGCGGCTCGGTGCCCGACGCGGGCGCGACGGCCGGGCGCGGTGGTGCTTCGGGAGCGGGCTTTGCGGGCAGCAGCGGCGGCGGGAACGCGGGAGTCGGCGGCGTCGGCGGCGTCGGCGGTTCTGGCCAAGCAGGCGCTGCCGGACAAGGCGCCGCCGGGCAGGGCACCGGGAACACGGCAGGTGCGGATCCCGCAGGCGACGCGCCGACACCCGGCACCGTCGCGTGCGCCTGGAAGTCCTGCGACCTCGAGGCCGGCGAGATCTGCTGCGCCGAGACCGTCCTGCACCACGAGTGCGCCAGGGTCGGCTGCCTCTTCGGGTGGGCGGTGATCGAGTGCGACGGCCCCGAGGACTGCGCCGCCGGGCGAAGCTGCTGCTCCGAGCTCACCGACGTGCGCTATCCCGCCATCTGCCGCCCGGAGTGCCTGAACAACGACGTCCATCTCTGCCACACCGACGACGACTGCCCGGGCGACTCTCCCCACTGTTGCTCGTATCCGGGGCGGCGCTCCTGCAGCGCGACGCCGTGTCCGTGACGGCGGTCCCGTCGTGTCGCACGCTCACCTACATGTGGCGCGAAGCGCCTTGCGAGAGCTGACGCGCTGCGGCCGTGAAGTGTGCGGCGTCGCCTGATAGTCTTCGAGACGCTGCGCGGCGTGACCGCCCTGCTTCGAGAAAGGCCGACTTCACATGAATGCTTCGCGTCGATCGCTCTGGGCCATGGCGGGTGTCGCGGCGCTCTACGCAGGCGTTGCGCCAGCGTGCGGCGGAGACGACGCGGAGACGAGCGGTGGAGGAAGCGGGGGCTCGTCAGCCACCGACGGCGGCGCGGGCGCCGACGGGGGTGGTGTCGGCGGGAGCTCGGCGGCGGGCGGTAGCGCGGGAACGGCGGGCGCCACCGGTGGATCCGCCGGCAGCGGCGCGGCGGCGGGCGTAGCGGGGGCCGGGCCCGAGTGCGGAGACGGTGTCGTCGAGGGAGCGGAAGAGTGCGACGACATGAACCAGACGAGCGGCGACGGCTGCCAGAACACCTGCGTCTGGACCTGCGAGACCGACGGTGAGTGTGACGACACCGAGCCCTGCAACGGCGTCGAGACGTGCGAGATCGCCACGCACACGTGCCAGCCGGGCACCGCCCCGGGGGCCGGGGACACCTGCAACGCCAGCGGCGACATCTGCGTGAACGGCGTTTGCCAGGCGCCGTCGTGCGGCGACGCCATTCCCACGGGGCAGGAGGAGTGCGACGACGGGAACTCCGACGTCGGAGACGGCTGCGAGCCCGGTTGCACGTTCACGTGCCTGGCGTCCGATCCGCTTCGCGACTGCTCGAACCTGAACACGGACGAGTGCGCCGGAACGGCGACCTGCGACGACTCGACGAACACGTGCCTTCCCGGTACGGCGCTTCCGGATTTGGTCGCGTGCAACTCGGGCGCCGGCTACTGCTCCGGCGGCGTGTGCACCGCGCCCGTCTGCGGCAACGGCAACCCCGAGCCGGGCGAGACCTGCGACGACGGTGACACCGACGAGACGAACGGCTGCACCACCGGGTGCGCCTTCACGTGCACGTCGAACGCCGGCTGCAGCGACGCCAACGTGTGCACGAACGACGTCTGCGACACGACGGCGCACACTTGCAGCTTCCCGGCGAACGCGGGGCAGAACGGGAACGCCTGCACGGTCGGCGGCGTGACCGGCGTCTGCAGCGACGGCGCGTGCGCACCGGTCACGTGCGGCAACGGAACACCCAACTCGGGCGAGGAGTGCGATCGCGGCGCCCTGAACGGACAAGCGGGCAGCGGCTGCACGGCGAACTGTCAGTTTTCCTGCGACGTGAACGGCGACTGCAGCGACGGCAACGTGTGCAACGGGAACGAGACGTGCGTGAACGTGTCTTCGGGGGGCAACGTCGTCGGAAAGCGATGCCAGAACGGAACGAACGCGAACCAGGGCGTGCAGTGCCAGGCGACCCCCCGGCGCATCTGCAGCGGAACCGGCACCTGCGTGCTCTCGACGTGCGGTGACGGATTCGTCGATTCCGGAGCCAGCGAGCAGTGCGAACCGCCGAACACGCCCACTTGCAGCGGAACCTGTCGGACCATCACCGGGCCCGTGTGCGGCAACGGGACGATAGAGACCGGCGAGCAGTGCGACGACTCGAACACGGTGAACCTGGATGGCTGCGACTCGCTCTGCAAGTACGAGGTCATTCACCGCCTGACGGACGTGGACATTTCCGGGAACCAGGCGCCCACGTACTGCACGCCGCGGACGAACGTGCTGGGCACGAGCATCATCGGCGGTCTCGCGCTCGGGACGCTGAACACTGGCCTTCAGAACGGCATCACCGCCGGCACGACCAACATCCTGGTCCAGTCGCTCGGCCTCGACGATCTCACCGGTGTGGCCGATCCCGCGCTAGAGCTCGGCGTCATGAGCGGCGCGCTCGACCCGGCCCGCGGGATGTGGCCCGGCAACAACCCCATCGACTGGTCGTTCCTCGTCACGCCCGCGTCGGTGACCATGGCGGGACTTCCGGTCTCTCGTCTGCCCGGCTCCGTCGCGGCCCGCGCCATGCAGGCAGGGCCCGGCGACATCTCGCTCTCACTCCTCCTGGCTGGAAGCCCCGCCGTGCTTCGGATGCGGAGCGCGCACGTGCGCGGCACCGTGAGCACCCAGACGAGCGTCCCCGCGCCGCCACCGGCGGCGCTCGCTCCCGGCCTGCAGGTGTTCAACACCGTCACCGGCACCAGCAGCACCCAGGGGCTCTGCGGCAACATCACCGTCGAGTCCCTCGCGGCCATCCCCGTGCCGCAGGATCTCGCGGTCGGCGGCGCCACCGCCTGCGGCACCTGCGGCGGCGGTCGGACGTACACCTACTGCGGCATGGGGAATCCGGTCGGTCCGGGCTGCAACTCGCTGCTCGACGTCATCGTCGGCGGCTGCAGGACGTTCCAGGTCATCCTCTGCGTCACGGCGATCAACGCGCGTGCCACGCCCGACGTGTCGGGAAGCGACGGCGACTCCGACACCCTCACGCTGGGAGCGGGCAACAAGGTCCCGTCCGCCCAGACGACGGGCAACGACGACGCCTACTCCTCGTACATGACGTTCACCGCGAACCGCGCGCACGTCACCGGCGTTCAGTAGCGGGCCGCGGGGCGCGCGCCGCCGCTCACCGTTCCCGGCGGGAGAACGGCGAGGGAAAGAGCTCCAGGCGCAGGGTGCGGACCTTCTCGGTCTCCAGGCGCATCGTCGCGTCGTCGAGGCGCATCGACTGCACCTGCGCGAGACGCCACAGCACCTTCGCGCCGACGAGGGGGTGCCGGCGCACCAGGTCGTAGAGCCTGTCGCGCTTGAGCACCAGCAGCCGGCACGGCGTCGCGGCGCGCACCGTGGCGGAACGCGGCGCGTCCGTGAGCATCGCCATCTCGCCGAAGTGGCTTCCGGCGTCCAGGAACGCCAGGGGCTTGCCTGCCCGCCGAACCTCCAGGCTGCCCGCGACGACGACGTACATCGACTCGCTCGCGTCCCCCTCGGTCACGATGGTGTCACCCGCTGCGCGTAGCTCCTGGGTGAGCGCCTCGCAGACGGTCATCAGCTCGGCCAGGGTCAGCTCCGAGAAGATGGCGATGTGTTGCAGCGCCTCGAGCCCTTTGTTCACGTGAGAGGTCCGGAGCTGCTCCGCGGCGTCCAGAGGCTCGGACGTGCGGGCGAGCACGACCGTGATGTTGTCCTCGCCACCGCGCTCGTTCGCGAAGTCCACGAGCGCCTTCGCCGCGTCGGCAAGGGGTCGAGCGAGCACGGCGACCAGCTCCTCCGAAGTGCGAACGTAGTTGTGCAGGCCGTCCGAGCACAGCAGCAGCGTGTCACCGGGAAGGAGGTCGAACACCAGCGTGTCCACCTGGACCCGCGCCTGCGGCCCCACCGCGCGCGTCAGGAGGTGGGACGCCTGGTGGTTCTTGGCCTCGGCTTCCGAAAGGATGCCGCGCCGCAGCGCCTCCGCGACGAACGTGTGGTCGTTCGAGATCTGGCTCAGGGCGCCGCCGCGCGACACGTACAGGCGGCTGTCCCCCACGTGCGCCATGACGGCGGTGTCGAAGCGCACCAGGAGGGCGGTACACGTCGTTCCAGCGCCGCGGTGCTTCGTCTTGCTCTTGCCCAGGTCGTGTACCGCCGTGTTGGCGGTGTCCACGGCCTTCTGCATGATCTCGCCGAGCACGTGCCGTCGGTCTCCGGACGCCGCGAGCTCCGCGGCGTTCGCGCGGACGACGCCCACGATCGTCTCCGCGGCGAGACGCGACGCCACCTCTCCGGCGGCGTGCCCTCCCATGCCGTCGCAGACGATGTAGAGCCCCAGCTCCTCGTCGCACACGAAGAAGTCCTCGTTGTGGTCGCGCTTGACGCCGACGTCGGTCTTGGCGGTGACGTTCAGGCGCATCGCTCGAGCCTCGAGGTCATGGTCGCGGCAGCGTAGCCCCGCCTCGGGGTCAGCGAACAGGGCGACCGGACGTCGGGTGCGGGTAAACCCTACTGAAGCGCCAGGAGGTAGCCCTGGCCGTCCTCGGTCGTACCCGCCACCAGCCGTCCATCGGCGCTCACCGCCGTTGCGCTGCTCAGCCGCTTTCCACTGAGATCGACGCCCTGGGCGACCGCCGTCTCCGTCAAGTCGACGAGCCCGCAGTCCGAGCGCCAGAGCACGGCGCGGCCCGAGCCCGGAGGCGACAGAGGCCTGCTGTCGCCGACGACGACCGCCCCATCGGCGCTGCAGTCGAACGCGTGCGCCGCGGCGTCGCCGGGCAGCCGTCCCAGGAGCTGGGTTCCACCTGCCTCGCTCCACCGGAACGGCTCGGAGCCGACCCATCCCGGCTGGGACACGTCGTCCGTGTCGATGTGGCCGGCGACCACGCCGCCGTCCGCCGACACACAGTAGGCGTCGCCGTACTCGCCGGCCGACGTCAGCGGGATCCGCTCGATGGTCGCGCCGTCCGCGTTCAGCGCCATCCGGATGGGGTCGAGTCCGTCCGAGCCCACCGCGTGCCGGGCGTCCCCGCTGATCGCGCGGAGCAGGCTCGCCCCCGTGCTGCGAAACCCCAGCGCGTCGGTCCACAGGAACCCCTCGGTGCCGTCGACCTCGGTCCATCGAAGCGTCCCGATGACGAGGGCTCCGTCCGCGCTGACGTCCTCGACCGTCGCCGTGTACGGGACGGCGCCGGAGGTGCGGAGGGACTCCATCGGCGTCGTCGCCGTCCACCGCCAGGGCAGGTCCCCTGCGGGTGGACGGAAGGCGTTCCCGACGATCACGCTGCCGTCGGCGCTGATCGCGCGCGCGGTGTTACCCGGATCGCCTGGCGCGAGGGATCCCAGGGAGACCAGACCCCCGGCCGCCGTCCAGCTCATGGCGACCGTGTCGCCCACGTCGTTGAACGAACTCCCCACGAGCACCGTCCCGTCGGCGCTCATGGCCGAGACGGTCGTGCGCGGGAAGCTCGACCCGGGAAGCGTTCCGGTGAGGTGGAAGACGCCGGTGAGCGCGACGCACGCTCCGGCGTCCGACGGCGCACCCGCGGTACCGCCTCCGCCGTGGCCGGATGAGCCGCTGGCTCCCGAGTCGGCGCCGCTCGTGCCCGCGTCGCCGCCACCCTGCGCGGCCCCCCCCCCCCCCCCCCCCCAGCGCCCCCCCC
>CAZARU010000079.1:6782-31824 GCA_964487605.1 uncultured Polyangiaceae bacterium | reverse complement strand
TGACCCGCGCGCCTTCCGTCGGCAGACGAGAGAGGTGCAAGCGAGAGCTCTTGTACGAGCAGTGCTCGCTCCACATGACGCTGGCGACCCCCAGTTCGGTGTACGACGGCGTGCGACCCAGGGTCTTCGTGAGGACGCGAAACTCGCTCTCGGACAGCTTGTGCTCGGCCGCGAGCCCCTCGTCCACCACGAGATCCCCGGGGAACGGCTCCACCGCCACGACTAGAGGTACCAGATCCCGAGGACGAGCAGCAGTGACGTGAGCGCGATGGATCCGATCGCGGCGAGCTCCCACCCGCCCGACCTCTGGTCCACGGCGCGCAGCTCGATGGACGCGAATCGCTTGGCGGCGCGCGTCTGTCGCCCCGTGATCGCGTGGTTCGCGGCGCGCAGCGCGATGTCCCGCAACTCTTCGTTCATGGGTTTCGCGTCCATAGCGTGCGGTGCGGCGACGTGTAAAGTGTCGTCACTCCGCCGCCGGAACCGCCCGCGATCGCCCCGTTGCTCGCAGCGCGGGGGCGCTCAGGCGAAGCGGGCCTTCCCCTTCGTGTCCCACCACTCCTGGTAGCGCCGCTGCGCCCGCGCGCGCTCCTTCTTCGGCAGGTCCTCGTAGTAGCCGAAGTACTCCTTGGTCACCGTCTTGAGCTCCTCACCCGCGGCGCGCCTGACGTCGGCCGAGTCGTGCATCAGCGCTTCGATCAGCCACTCGATGCGGTGCTGCGACCGAGCGGACGCGTGCCAGCGGCGCCACGCTTCCGTGTCCCGGCCGAGCTCCTGGCGAGCGAGCGTGGTGAGCGCCCACTCCGCCGATGCCGCGACCTCCGAGTCGCCCGTCAGCAGGTCGATGAGGGACGGGATCAGCTCTGCGAGGCGCAGGTCGGTGATGGCCTCGATGGCGCTCTGACGGGTTCGGTCGTCCGCGCTGGCGAGCTGCTCCGCGAGGGCGTCGCGCAGCGCCTCGTTCGACGGTGGATGCGACGACAGGGCTCTGGCGGCGTGGAGCGCCGAACTTCGCACCTCGATGTTGGCGTCGAGGAGCCGCCTCGCGACCGCGTCGGCGGACTGCTTGCTCGGGATTTCGCCCAGCAGGCGTGTGGCCCACATCCTCACGTCCGCATCCGAGTCGTTCGTGCGGATCGCGACGTACGCGAGCGCCGGTCCGCCGATGCGCGCCAGCGCGCGCAGGACCGGCCCGGCCTCGGACGCCTTCGGCCGCGCAGCCCCTCGCTTCAGCTCCACGGTGACCGGCCCGGGAAAGGTCTCGATGAGCGCGGCCGCTCCGGCGCTCGCGCCCGCGACGATCGCGTCCTCCACGCTGTCGTCGCCTTCGACCAGCCGCGCCACCAGCGGCTTGAGGTCCTTCTCGACCTCCACGATCACGGAGGGCAGGCGCATCTCCTTCGAGCTGTGGCGCCGCCTGAGGTGGCGCGGACCGACGGCAACTCGCCGGGAGTCCGGTGCGAGGGGAGCCTCCGGGTGTCCGTCGTCTGCGCCGTCGGGGGGCAGCACGTCCTCCAGGTCGGCAGCGCCGATGTCGATGAGCGGCGCCTCGTCCGGGTGGGCGCCGTCGCTCGGCGCGGCCTCCTCGGCGTCGGGCATCAGCTCGAGGCGCCGCCCGGACTTCGTGGGGGCGCTGATCGGCGCCGTGGACGTCGGTGCGCCCGCGCCGCTCACGATGGTGCGCGGGGCGTCGAGCGCGCTCCCCATGCCAGGCGCCGTCGTAGGCTCCGTGGCGGCGAAGGCCGGTGTCGGCGTGGGGTCCCAGCCCGCGTCGAGCTGACTGCCCTCCGAAGCCGGCGGCGCCGCGCTCGCCGTCGGGGGACGAACCCTTCGCCGAACCCGTGGCTCGTCCGTCTCGGTGGAGAGCTCGCTCATCGAGGGGTCGCGAGCGGGCGCGAGCGCCTTCTCGACGATCGCCGGCTCGATGAGCGGTGCGGTACGCACGCGTTCCCGGTGCGGTGGGGCCTGCGGTGCAGCGCCGACGTCGATCGTCGGGGCGGGCACGACGGAGCCAGGCCTGACGGCGTCGGCGTGCTCGGCGGCCGGTGGGGCCGCCGGGGGCGGGCCTGGCGCGCGGACGGCAGGGGCCTCGCCGAGCTCGAGGTCGTCCTCGAACGGATCCCGGGCGACGTCCAGCGCTGCAGCGAGGGTGGCCGCGCGCTCCTCGACCGGTGGCTGCTTCGGCTCGCGTCGCTTCACGGGCGGCAGGCGCAGCGACTCGATCTCGCCCGCAGCGCCTTGCGTCTTCCGCGCCAGGATGACGCGCTCGATGGCCCGCGAGACCAGCGGCGCGAATGCGATCACGTCACCGATGGCGCTGAGTTCGACGCGCCGCCGACCGTGGTCGCCGTACAGGATGAGAACGCAGCGGCCGCGCAGCGCGACCGGCAAGAGCATCACCGTGGCGCCGACGTAACGCTGCAGATCCTTGGACAAGCGGGCGTCGAGTCCATCACGAGCGAGCGTCACGACCGGCCGCGCCGACCCCGCGCGCGCGGCCTGCAGCGAACTCGGGAGGTCGAGCGGTACGCCGATGCCCGTGACCTGGGAACGGCCGGCGCCCGGGCCGTGGGAGTCCCGCCCAGCCGCGAGGTCACCTTGCACGGCGAAGAGCGCGGTGTACTCGAAGTACTGGCACGCGAAGTCGAAGAGCGCCCCGAGGACGTCGTCGCGGGTCGTGGCGGCGAGCAAGTCTTGCTCCGCCATCGCGGCGGTGTACGGACCGCGGTGCCGGGGACGCATCGCCGGCTGCCTCGAGTCGCGCGCCTTCTGCTGCGCGGCCCAGGCGGCGTGATCCACGACCTGCATCTGCTGGCTCGTGCCGGACCGCCGAGGAGGGACCATGGCAGGGTCTCGCGACGCCGCCGCGAGGAGCGGCTGGGTCACCGTGCGCCTCGGGCCTTCGCTCACCGCGTTCGCCGCGGGCTGCGGGGGTTCGGTGGTCGACCGCCGTGAAGGTGCGGGCTCGGGCTCGGGCGCCGGCGCCGGTGCGCTCATGGACTCCGCGGCGGTGTCCGACGGATCGTCGGTGGGCGCCGCCTGCGCGTCCCACTCCTCGTCCTCGTCTTCGTCGAGGGCAGGATCGAAGTCGGGCAGCGGAGGCGGTGGGGCAAAGCTCGAGAGCTCCGTCGCGGGCGGGTAGGCAAAGGGTGGCACCGTCGGCGGCCTCGGGATGTGGCCGACCTCGGGCGAGGCCATGCTCGCCGGCATCGAGCTCGGGCTGGGATCGGGTCGTCCCTCCAGCTTCGCGACCAGACGCAGGAAGCGTCGCTCCAGGGGCTTGTGGTAGTCGCGGGCGATGGCCTGCGCGATGCGCACCTGAGGCGCGACCCGCTGCACGAGGCGCATGCCGAGGGCGAAGCCGAGGTCTGCCTCGACGTCCGCGAGCAACGGCTCGCTGACCGCGACGGTGAGCGTGGCTCCGCTCAACGCCAGTGGGTACAGGCCGTGGCGCTGAGCCACGTCCCCGGGAACGGCGCCGAGCACGTCGGTGCCTGGGTTCACCAGCTCGCCCGGGCTGACGGGGTCGAGGCCCATTTGCTCCGCCACGACGCGAAGCACCGCGTCCTCCGGCAGCGTCGCGACCTCCAGGAGGTTCGTGGCCAGATCGCCGCCGTGCAGCACCTGGCGCGCGAGGGCGTCCTCGACGTCACGCAGGGTCGCGATGCCGTGGCGGACGAAGGCGGAGCTCAAGGTGGGCATGCGAGGTCCGCGTGGGGCGGTTCGGCGATTCTCGCGGGGGGCTCGGGGATGTCAACGTCGCACGGAGGTTGCCGCAAACCCCCCGCGCGAGTCCTCGCCTCAGAGGCCCGTTGCGGCCGCGTTCGCCGCCAGATCCATCAACAGCCACCGCGCCAGGCCGAGGTAGATCACGACTCCCAGCACGTCCACGAGCGTCGCGATGAACGGTGTCGAGCTCGTGGCGGGATCGATTCCGACCCGGTGGAGCGCGAGCGGCATCATGCCACCGACGACGCAGCCGGTGACGACCAGGCCGACGACCGTGACCGCCACGAGCACGGCAACTCCGGTCCCGTGCCCGTTGAGCAGGACCCAGGCGGCGCCGAACGCGGCCAGCAGGATCCCCATGACGCCGCCCTGGGCGACCTCACGGTAGAGCACCTTGTACCAGTCGCGCGTTCGAACCTCACCGATGGCGAGGCCGCGGATCACCAGCGTCCCGGACTGCGCGCCGGAGTTTCCGCCGGTGGAGACGATGAGCGGGACGTAGAACGCGAGCTGCGTGATGCCCCGGAGCACCGCGTCGAAGCGCTCCATGGCGGCGGTGGTGAGGAACCCACCGAAGAACAAGATCAGGAGCCACGGGATGCGCTTGCGGACCAGCGTCCAGAGGGGCGTGTCGAAGTACGTGTCCGGGATGGGCTCCACGGCGGCCATCTTCTGGACGTCCTCGCTCTGCTCGGCAGTGAGCACGTCGATGACGTCGTCGGACGTGATCACGCCGAGCATCACGCCCGCGTCGTCGACGACGGGCATGGCGGTGAAGTCGTACTTCTGGAGCTTGCGGGCCACCGCCTCCTGGTCCATCTCGGGCGGCACGCTGATCACGTTGTGGACCATGATGTCGGCGACCTTGGCATCGGGGGCGGCCAGCAAGACCCGCACGAGACCCACGACGCCCACGAGCCGGTCCGCGGCGTCACACACGTACGCGGTGGCGATCGTCTCCGCTTCCGCCGCCTGACTGCGTATGGCGTCGATGGCTTCGCCGGCGGTGAGCTCGGGAGGCAGCGCGATGTAGTCCGTCGTCATCAGGCCGCCCGCCGAAGTCTCCGGCCACCGCGTGAGCGACTCGACCTCCTGCGCGGCCTCCGGATCGAGCTTCTCGAGCCTCTCCAGCAGCGGCTCGGCGATGGCGGGTGGCAGCTGGCTGAAGAAGTCGGCGCGATCGTCCGCGCCCATCTCCGCCGCGACGAGCGACGTCTTGTCGAGCCCCATCACACGCGCCAGCGCGCGCTGTTGCTCCTCGTCGAGCCGCTCGAGCACCGCGGCCGAGTACTCGGGGGGCAGCGCCGCGAGCATCGCGCCCCCGCGGGCGGCATCGATGGACTGCACGATGTCCGCGACGTCCTCGGGATGAATCTCGTCGAGGAGCTCGTGCGCCTCCGCGGGGTTCTCGCGCAGGAGCGTCTCGAGCTCCGGACCGATGAGGCTCGCGAAACGCATCGCGCCTGCCGCGTACCAGATTCCGTGGTGGCCGGTGAAGTGACGTGAGGGCGCCCCGCGGCGGGGCGGATTGCATCCCGCCCCGGCCGGCGGCAAACCGAGCCCCATGGCGGTGTTCGTGGAGGCAGCCGGGCCCGTGGCCGAGATCGTGATGGATCGACCCAAGGCGAACGCCTTCGACGTCGAGCAGGTCGCGGCTCTCACCGCGGCCTTCGACGACGTTCGGCGTCGCGACGACGTCCGCGCCGTCGTTCTCCGTGCCCGAGGGGAGGTCGCGTTCAGCGCGGGCGCCGATCTGTCGTCGAGCGGTCCCTTGTCTTCCCCGGGAGGCCTGGCGGGCTGGACGGCGAACGCCCACCGAATGCTCGATGCGATCGCGGATTTTCGCGTGCCTGTCGTCGCGGCCCTGCGCCGCCCAGCCGTAGGGGGAGGCTTCGAGGTGGCCCTGGCGTGCCACTTCCGGGTGCTCGGCGCGGGTGCCCATGTGGCGCTGCCCGAGATCCATCGCGGCTACCTGCCGAGCTGGGCGGCCGTCGAGCGTCTGGCGCCCCTCGTCGGCGCGTCCGTCGCCCTCGACCTCCTGGTCACGGGGCGACGCGTCGAGCCGGACGAAGCCCTGCGTCTCGGTCTCGTGCAGCGCGTCTCCGACGATGCGGAGGGTGCCGCTCGCGAGCTGGCGCTGAGCCTGGCCCAGCTCCCGCCGCTCGCGGTGGCCGCCGCGCTGGATCAAGTCCGGGGCATCGCCTCAGGCGATGCGCGGGGCGTCGTGCGGGCCCGGGAGATCGCCGACCTGGAGCGGCTCGTGGCGACCGGAGACACGATGGAGGGGATCCTGGCGTTCTTCCAGAAGCGGACACCCACCTTCAAGGGGACGTGACGGGGGCGGGCTCAGCCTGCACCGCGGCACTCGCGCGGCGTGACGCTGGGGATGGTCGGCGTGCACACTCCGGGCTGCGGGTTCGTGCCGCACACCGTCGTCTGGCACTCGTTGGGCGCGGAGCAGGGCGTGCCTCCGCCGTGAGACGCCGTGCACGCCCCGCCCGAGGTGGCCGAGCAGTAGAACCCCGTCCCGCACTGGACGTCGAAGCCGCCGAACCACGTGCAAGGTTTCCCCTCGTCGGGCGCGGGCTGGCACGTCCCCTGGTAGGGCTGGGTGCCGACGCCGACGTCGAGCGAGATGTCGCACCAGAGGCCGGGACGACACACCGCGGGATTGGCGCCCAGTCCGACCTCGCAGCCGCGCCCTTCGGGCAGCGCCTCGTTGCGCCGACAGGTCCCGAGGTTGAACACCGCGAGAAGGCCCCCACAGGTCATCGCCACGTTGGGGTCCGCCGACTGCTTGCAGTCCGACGACCTGCCGCAGTTTTGCCCCTGGGTCTTCATCCCCTGGAACACCAGCGCGCAGGCGCGCATGCCGTCGAAGATCTCGAAGCCGTCCAGGACCGTGGGCTCGCACGTCCGGTAGAGTGAATCGAGCGCCTCGGCGCACTGCTCGATGTACTCCGGGTGGAAGGTCTTCTCCCCGCTGATCACGCCCTGCGCGTCGGCCGCGCAGTCGGTGATGTAGGTGGACCTGCACTTGGCTTCGTCGTAGCCGAAGTGCGCCTCGCAGCACGCCTTGCGCGCCGCGCAGATCCGCGGCGCCGTGGTCGTGCAGAAGTTCTCGAGGGTGTAGGTCGTGCCGCCGGTCCCTCCGCTGCCCGCGCTCGCACCGTTTCCACCCGCGCCGCCGTCGCCCGCGCCGCCACCGATGCCGGACGAGCCCGAGTCACCGCCGGCGCCCGCGGTGGTCCCTGCGCCGCCGCCGTCGCCCGCGGCCGCACCGGTCCCGGCGCTCGCGCCGCTGCCGCCCACGCCTGCTTCGCCCGCCGCCGAGGAACCTGCGGCACCGCTCGATCCTGCGGCGGACCCGGCGGTTCCTCCCGTGTCGGCGGAGGCATCCGCGGTGGCTCCCCCCGAGCCCTCCTTCCCGCTGAAGTTGTCGCCGCCGCACGCGGAGAAGAGCGTGAGAGCCACCGAGAGGGCGCCCAGCGCGCGCGGCCCGTGGCCCCATCGAAGCAAGTGTGATTCTGCCGACCCCGTCATGAGCGTGAGCTTATCAGGAACTGCGCCAACGGCCTGTCGACGGTCGGGGCCAATGTGGGTGTCGTGAGGGCTCGCGCCCGGTTCACGGTCGGCGGACCGGCGTCAGTTCACGAGGAACCACTTCACCTCGGGCTTGAGTTCCAGGTGGAGGTGGTCGGCGTGGGCCGAGTCGAAGTGGGGCGTGAGCATGTAGTGAAAGATGCGCTGGTCGGCCGCCTCGCACACGATGGAGCGCAGCTCGCGACCGCGCGGGTTCTTCAGCGGAAGGGCATTCGGGCCGCACGTTCGCGCTCCGGGGCTCGGTGGCCAGTGGGAGCCCACGGACAGCCACCGCCCGTCCCGCTTCTTCAGAGCGCCGACGTCGATCGCCATGCCGCCCGGGTGACGCGTCTGCGGCTTCCCGGCATCGACCGGAGTCGTCGTCGGAGGACGGTACATCGTGAAGTGCACGAGCTCGACGATGTCGTGACGCTCGAGGACGCGCGCGAAGTCGTCGAGCGCGAGCGCGAGACGCGCGTCGAGGAGCTCGAAGGGCGTGTCCTTGCGCTCCTCTTCGGGCAGCACGGAGTGGATGTGTACGCCGTGCAGCGAGCCCGTGAGACGAATGGCGACTCGCACGCCCGGCAGCGGCGCGACCGCTCTCTCGTAGGGAATGCGGCGTCGATCGAGCTCGGTGATCACCGCCGCGTCCGAGAGGTTGGCGTGCCGGTAGGCGGGTGACCTCACGCTCTCGTCCTGCGGCGGAACCTCGAGGTACTTGTTGTTCGCGTCCGCGCGGGACGTACAGAGCGTTGCGGCGCACACGGCGGCCCACGACCAAGCACTGTGGAGGCGGGGCGCGCGCACGGCGGGCCCACTGTAGCGCCCGGGTGCGGGCGGCAAAGTTTGTGGGGGTGCGTTCGTTCAGCCCTTCGCGGGGGCCGCCGGGATCAGTTCCCCGATGCCCAGGTCCCACGCCGAATCGATGCACGCGAGCGCCGCGACGACGCGTGGCGCCACCGACGGACCCACCGGCGTGCTGCGCGGATCCAGCGTCACGCTCGCGTAGGTCCCCGTCGTGGCAGGCCCGGCGATGGCCGACGCATCGGCGTCCTCGTCGTCGCGGGCGATCCTGAACGCGCCGTCCCGGTACACGAGGTTCGCCGTGCGGGACGCACTGCAGGGTTTCGGCGTCATGGCCAGGCCCGAACCGTTGCGCAGCGCATCCGCCCGCCCGACGATCCACTCCTCGAAGGCCCGTTCGGCCCAGTCGGCGCCCACGCCCTCGCTGACGGCGAGGTTCAGGAGGTAGAGGGGGAAGGCCGCCCCGCGCACGAGTTGATCGAGCGCCGCGCCGTACCGCGGATTGAGCTCCGTCGGGAGAAACCCGTCCCGGGTGAGCACGCCGTCAATCGTGAACACGCCCCGGTAGTTCGACGTCGCGCGCAGATGGTCCCCGACGCGCACCGTGATGGCGCGCATGGCGGCACGATCTGCCTCCTCCGGATCCCAGAACGTGGCCGCGCGGCCGTAGTGCGGGCGTGCGCTGCCTGGCCTTCGGAAGACGAGCAGCTCGCAGGGGCGAAACGAGATGGTCCGCTCGGGGAAGACGAGTCCGTGAATGCTGCAGGGGATTCCGCGGAGGAGCGGCATCACGCGCGCGACGTCGCAGTGCGCCGCGAGGAACGCCGTAGCCTCTTCCGAGGAGTCGTCGTCGGTCGCGAAGAAGGTGTACGTGGCTCCGCCGTTGAAACCCTCCTTCGCGTCCCCCGCCCACACGGTCCCCTCGCCGCGGTCGAGCGCCCGCGAAGCCGCGGCGAGCGCTTCGCGGCGAGCCGGGACGACGGCGCTCGGTGCGCGCGCGACGCCCACCGCGTCCCAGAGAGCGTCCACCGTCGTCTTGTCCTCCAGGGCCTGCCATTCTGCAGTGCGGGCGCCGAACTTGGTGCGGCCCGCGAGCGCCGCGCCATCGTCGAAGATGGTCCCGATCACGCGCGTGCGCTTGCTCGGGTCGAACGCATCCACCCGTTCGACCGCCCACGCGGGGAGCTGCGCGAGCGCATCGCGGGCCGCGCGAATGGCGCCCATCATGTCCGAGGCCCGCACGCCGAGATCGAACGCGTCCGCGGCGTGCTCTGCACTCGGTGCCTCACCGACGCCGCGCCATCCACCGATGCAGAGCGAGCGCTCCGCCCCGAGGCTCGCGAGCTCGCTGGCGGGCTTCGCGGTCGCGACGAGCACGTCGTAGGCGACGATCCACTTCTTGCCGCCGTAGATGCGGCGAAGCAGCTCCGTGTGGTGGGCGGTCAGTGCTCGCCCCGAGGAACCTGCTCGTCGAGCCGCTCCAGCTCGACGCCCGCGTGTTCCGCCTTCTTGCTCTCCGATCGCCGCTTGGCTTCGAACAGCTTCAGGCCGCGGTCGGTGATGGCGCCCACGCTGGGTCCGTCGAGGACGCGCAGGTGCGTCGGTTCTGCGGCGGCCGGGCGTCGCTCGATGCGCCCGGCGCGCGTGTCTTCGCAGCGGCGCTCGAAGTCCGCCTGCCACTCCTCGAAGGACCCGAAGCGCGTGGTCGGATCCGAAGGGTCGTCCAGGATGTGCCGGACGATGGCGTCGCGAGAGACGAAGACGGGGGCGAGCTCCGCGGGGTCGTACCCGTTTCCGCGATCGAAGAGACCTCCACAGATGGTGCGGAGCGAGCACACGGCACACTCGTCGGCATAGACGTGCTCCCAGTCGGTCTGGCGCACGGTCTGCTTCGCGTCCAGGAAGTGGACGATGCGCTCCTCGCCCTTCACGATCTTCCTGGTCTCGGTGCTCGCCCAGGCGAAGTCGGTCATGTAGCAGAGCGGCACCTTCTCGACGCGGAAGGTGCGCCCCGTCTCGTGCAGGAGCGTCAGCGCGCGGTGCAGCGAGGCCTCGAAGTCGGCGAGCCGCGGCGTGAACTGGGCCTGGTTCACCTCGGCGCGACCCATGGAGGGGTCCAGGTTGTTCCAGATGAAGTGTCGAATGTACGGGTGGTGGCGGATCCAGTGCGCCACGTTCTCGTGGAGGTGATCGGCGTTCAGCTTGTTGATCACGCAGTTGATGTTGACGTCGATGCCGTTGGCATGGGCGTTCTCCACCGCCGCATAGGCGCGCTCGAGCGTCCCGTCGGCGCCGCGGAGCCGCGCCTCTACCTCCGCGCGAACGGAGTACACCGACACGTGCACGAGCTGCAGACCGGCTTCTGCGAGCTGCCGCGCGAACGCGGCATCCGCCAGCCGATGGCCGTTCGTGATCATCCGAACGTGCAGACCCGCGTCGCGCGCGTAGCGAGCGATGGCCGGCAGCTCGGGGTGCAGCGTGGGCTCACCCCCCGTGAGGATGACGCCGAAGTAGCCGCGGGCCACGAAGTCGTCCACGAGGACCTTCATGGAGTCGAAGGTGTGGACGTAGGGTGTCGTGGGATTCGAGCAGAAGCCGCAGAAGTGGTTGCAGTGGCGGACGACCTGGATGTAACCGATGTTCGCCAACGCGCAGGCAAGGTAGCACACGGGTCGAGGGGCGCCTCGGACGAGGAGCAAGGCACGTGAGTTGTCGCGCGCCGCGGTTCGCGACATGCTTCCGAACTCGGAGGTTCGTGGATGCGCTTCGGCTATCTCGTTCTGGGTGCTCTCGCGAGCCAGGTCGCGTGCGGGGGCTCCGCGTCCGGCGACGGCGCCGCGGACGGCGGTGCAGGCACCGGTGGGTCGGTCGCGAGCGGTGGCGCGAGCGGTTCGTCGGGTGGCGGCGCGACCTCCGGGGCGTCCGGCAGCGGCGCGGGCGCGACCGGTGCCGGCGGGTCGAGCGGCTCAGCCGGCTCGAGCGCCGTGGGCGGCAACGGTGCCGGCGGTGGCGCGGGAAAGGCGGGCGCCGGGGGTACGAGCGTGGGCGGAACGGGCGCAGGCGGCGGGTCGGCCGTGGGCGGGGCCGCCGGGAGCATCGACTCCTGCGATGCCCTGATGCGCGACGTCGAGCGCAAGCTCGAAGCCGCCAAGAGCTGCTGTCCGTTCTGCGACTCGATCCAGTGCACCGCCGTCGTGGAGGGCACCTGCTGCCCCAGCGTCGTGGGCTACGCCGATTCTGCGGAGACGAAGGAGTATCTGGGCGCGCTCGACCGACTCTTCGACCACCCTTCATGTGCCGTCGCTTGCCCGGAGATCCCCTGCGCGGAGCCGCGGCTCTACAACTGCGTCCCCGGCCCTACGGGTGAGGGTCGCTGCGAGTAGTTCCGCGTCGCACGCCGTGCGCACCGGGCGGGCAGGTTGAGCACCGCTGTTGGCTCGATGCGCAACGCCGTCACGCGTGGCGCCCCGCCGCGGCCGCGACGACCGCCATGATCCGCGCGTGGCGACGATCTTCGTCCGGCGGCACGGCGCTTGCTCTGGACGACGCGCATGCTCAGGGTTCTCGAACTCGCGCTCCTGGCGTGGAGCGTCACCGGATGCGCGGGTCGCATCTCGGACGTCGGTGGGACGGACGACGTCGCCGTCATCGACCTGTCCCTCGCGCTCGACCTCGAACCCGGCGCCGAGGCGGTCGTTTGCCGCACCGCGTGGGTGGAGGAACGCGCGTTCCTCCTCCGGGTCGAGCACGCGCGCACGGCGCTGCCGCATCGCCTCGACGTCGCCGTTCTCGAGCCGGACGCGATGCTCGCCCGCTCGACGGAGGTCACGAGCTGCGCGGCGCTCGAGCACGGACCGGCCGACTCCGTCTACGTCTCGTTCGCCCCCGAGGGCGCCGTGACGTTCGACGCGGGCGCTCGCCCGGACGTCGTCGTGGGGGGCGGGGTCGCGATGCGCCTGCACGCCATGAATCCCCTCGATGTGCCCGCGGCCTTCATGGCTCACGCGAGGCTCGAGCTCGAGCCCACGCCATGACGGGCCGGTGCTCGTGGCGACTGCTGGTCATGGCTCCGGTGGCCATCGCCGCGGTGACGTGTGCTAGCGAGCCCGCCGAGAAGAGCTGTGAAGAGCTCGCAGCGGAGGCGCGAAGCACCGCGTCGGCGCGGTGCTCGGCGCTGCCCGAGACGGTCTCGCTGCGCCACGACGTGATGCCGATTCTCGGACGAGCCTGCGCGTTCAGCTCGTGCCACCTCGACCCCGGTCGCCCGGAGGGAGGCCTCTACCTGGGACCGAACGTCAACAACACCGGAGACGAGGGGCCGGGTGATCCGTTCTTTCCCCCGCGGAGCTCCGAGCTGGCGAAGGTCCATGCGAGCATCCTTTCCATGTCCGAGCGCGCGCCGCAGATGGCCCGCGTGGTCCCGGGTGATCCCGCGGGGAGCTTTCTGCAGTTGAAGCTCGACGGACTCCAGGGCTGCGCCGCTGTCGAGTGCTTCGTGGCCGGTGAGCCTGCGGACTGTGGGGACGGCATGCCTCAGAACCAGCCGAAGCTCTCCGCCTGCGAGCGCCAGGCCGTCCGCCGCTGGATTCAGGAGGGCGCGGTCCTGGCGGACGCGTGCGTGGCGGATCTCGACTGTGCACGCCCGCCGTCGCGGTGCTGCGGTGGGCTCTGCACCGACGTCGGCTCCGACGCCGATCACTGCGGCGCGTGCGACCGAGCCTGCCCCGCGGAGGGCTATTGCGATGCGGGGCAGTGCCGGTGCGCGCTCGGTCTCGAGGCCTGCGGTGCGGCGTGCGTCAACAAGGCGTCGGATCCGCTCCACTGTGGCGCCTGCGACGTCGCCTGCCCGCCCCGCGACGGGGCCTCTTCGACCTGCGCCAAGGGCGAATGTGGCTACCGGTGTACGCCCGGGCGCGCCGAGTGCAACGCCGATGCGGCGGACGGGTGCGAGCGCACGCTCGCCATCGGCGAGAGGATGCCCATGGGTTGTTCGGGCGGCTTTCCCGTTCCGAAGCTCTGACGGCGGATTCGGTCGCAGGCGCGCCGGGGTAGGATGCCCCTCATGGCGGTGGCGTCGGGCGTGCGCGCGCTCCTCGGGCGGTCCGACGGCGAGCGTCGGCTCGGGCCCTTCGAGCTCGTCGAGCAGATCGGCCGCGGAGGGTTCGCGCCGGTGTGGTTGGCGCGGGAGGTGTACGGCAAGACGGTGCTGCGTACGGCGGCCGTGAAGCTGTTCGACGTCGATGGCGCCGAAGTGTCGCGGGAGGCGGTGCTCGCGGAGGCGCGCGCGCTCTGTCGCGTCGAGCATTCGAGCGTGGTGCGGTTCTACGCGCTGCCCCTGGAGGACTCGGCCGGCGTGATGGGGCTCGCGATGGAGCTCGTCGCGGGCGAGTCGCTGGATCGGCGCATCGAGCACGGAGACCTGCTCTCCGCCGAGGAGCTCGTCGCCGTGGGAGCGAGCGTCGCTTCGGCGCTCGCGGCCGTTCACGGCGCGGGACTCGTGCATCGCGACGTGAAGCCGGCGAACATCATCGACGCCTCGGGCGCGTACAAGCTCATCGACTTCGGCATCGCCGCGGCGGACGGCGCGACGCGCGCGACCTCCGGCGTTCCACGGCGCCTGGGCGACCTTCCGTCCGGGGCCCGGGTCTCGGAGGTGGATCCCGATCGCACCGACGCGTTCCAGTTTCGCTGCGGTACGCTCGGCTACATCGATCCGGAGTGTGTCGCGCTCGGACGCGCCGCGGGGGCCTCGAGCGACCTCTACTCCCTCGGGGCGACGCTCTTCGCCTGCGCGACGGGAAAGGTTCCGGCTGCCGCCCGCTCCGAGGGGGGGCGGCTCTCGGGGGACGTGCTCGACGGTCGGGTGCGTCCTCCCCCGCTCCTGGATCTCGCGCCTCGGCTTCCGGCCGCGCTCGGCGAGCTCGTGGACGCGCTGCTGGCGCCGGCCGCGAAGGACCGACCACGCTCGGCCTCCTTCGTCGCGCGCCGGCTCGAAGCGCTGCGCCGCCGGCACCATGGCTCCGTCGCCGATCTGCCGCCCGAAGACGAGGGCCCGTTTCGCGGGCTCGGCGCCTACGACGAGTCTCACAGGTCCGTGTACTTCGGCAGAACGGCCGAGCTCGCGGCGTGCGTGGAGGTGCTCCGCGGATCGGGACTGGTCGCGCTCATCGGCCCGTCGGGAAGCGGCAAGAGCAGCCTGGCGCGCGCCGGGCTGGTTCCTGCGCTGGAGCCCGGGTTCCTCGGGACGGACACCGTCGAGTGGCGCAGCGTGGTGTTCACGCCGGGGCACGATCCACGCGCGTCGCTGACACGAGCGCTGACGCGCGCGATCGGCGTGGCGCCCGTTGCACCCGAGGACGCCACGGCGCAGCTGGCAGCGTTCACGGAGGCCTCGCGCACGGGCGTGCTCGTCGTGGTCGATCAGCTCGAGGAGCTGGTGACCCAGGCCGAGCCCGCCTCCGCCGAATGGTGCGCCGCGGCGCTCGCGAGCCTGGGGACGGCCGGTCTGCCCAACGTTCGCATCGCGGTCACCGTGCGACGCGATCTGCTGGGGAGCCTGCTGGGCTACCCGTGGCTCGGCGAGAGCGTTCTTCGCTCGGCCGTGCTCGTGGAGCCGTTCTCGGTGCCGGCATGGGAAGACGTCATCGACCATTCACTCGAGGCGTTCGGACATCGTTTCGAAGACGAGGCCCTGCGCAGTCGCGTACTCGACGAGCTCGCGCCGCTGGCGGAGGCGATGCCCATCGTGCAGTTCGCGCTGGCGGAGCTCTGGCGACGCCGGGACGCGGCCACCCGTACGCTCACGCACGCGGGCTTCGACGCCGTGGGCGGGATCAGCGGCGCGCTGGAGCGCCACCTGGAGGCGACGTACGACGAGGTCACGCGCGGATCGCGCACGCGTCCGGAAGCGGTTCGGCGGGTGCTCCTCGCGCTCACCACCGTCGCCGGCACGCGCGACCTTCGGGCCCTCGGC
This sequence comes from uncultured Polyangiaceae bacterium, assembly GCA_964487605.1. GTDB lineage: Bacteria > Myxococcota_A > Polyangia > Polyangiales > Polyangiaceae > JAJDAH01. The sequence goes on along the minus strand of CAZARU010000079.1, from coordinate 16,736 downwards.
GATCTGGAGCGCGACATCGGCTCCGACGCCGGCGAGGTCATCGCCGCGTTCTGCGCCGCGCGCGCCCTGGTGAAGGTGGGGCCCGACGTCACCCTCGCGCACGACGCGCTCATCCACTTGTGGCCTCGCCTGAGCGGGTGGATGGCTCGCGACCGCGCGGACCGTACGCTCGTCGCGGAGATAGAGGACGCGGCCGATCTGTGGGGTCGCGATCCGGGTGAGGCGCCGCTGTGGGGTGGACGGCGCCTCGAGGCGGCGAGCGAGCTGCTGGCGCGCGCCCCGGAGCGGTGCTCGCAGGCGTGCGGGAGCTTCGTCGAGGCGAGCCGTGCTGCCGAGGCCAGGCGGCGGCGCGCGCGGCTCGCAGGCGCGGCGCTCCTCTCCGTGGCCGTCCTCGGCGGCGTCTCGGTCTACCTGCTCGCGGTGCGTGCCGAGCAGGAGCGCACGCGCACCGCACTGGGTCAGGAGCAGACGTCTCGAGCGCTCGCGGAGGCGCGCTTGCAGGACGTCCGGCGCGCGCAGCTCAGGATTGACGAGCTGCTGCGGCAAGTGGACGACTCGCCGAAGAAGGCGGAGCTGGAGACGCTGCAACGTCGCGTCCTCGAGGCCACGGGCGGGGCACCTCCGCGTTCCCCGCAGCCCTCCGCTCCACGTCCCGCCGTCGCGCCGGCGCCACCCGCCTCCGCGGCCGCCGTACCGAGCCCCGGGCTGAAGGTGCAGACGAAGTGGTGAGCGCCGTCAGTCCGTCCCGGCGTCGGAGGGACGGAGGGTGGTGCACAGATCTCCACCTGCCGCGCCGGCCTCGGGAACGGCGGGCCAGCGGGGGAGGCCGCCGGGCAGCTCAGGGATCGCGAGCAGGAACTCGACGAGCTCCGCGATGGCTTCGGGCGAACTCAGCGCGTCGGCCTTCTGGGCGAGCGCGTCACGGTGGGTGGCGAACGTGTCGGAGAGCAGCTCTTCGAGGGTCCGCGCGTTGCCGGCGTGATAGAACGGCGCGCCCGCGCCGAGACCGATCAACGAGGGGACGTTGTAGCCGTTCGCTCCCTGGGCGACGGTCTTCATGTTCCCCCGCACCTCGGCGACTCCGACGTCGGCAGGGGACGTCCCGAACGTGCCCACGTTGCGAAGCACGCACTGGATGTGATCCTCGTCCACGTTCACCGGGAACGGCGCCCGAACGCGGCGGTTCCCGGTGGTTGCCGGCAGGAGCGCTTCGGGGAATCCGGCGGCCACCGCGTCGTCGCCCCAGGGGGTGGAGAGCAGCGCCTGGCTCGCCTCCCACGATGGCGTGTACGAGCGTCGCGACACGGTCCAGAACGGTCCCGAATGGCACCCGGCGCACCCCGCGTCGACGAAGCGGACCGCGCCGGCCCGCTGACGCGCTTCCGACAGTCCGCGCGGGGGGCGCACCGGGCGCAGCGTACGGATCCACGACTCGATGTCGGCCCAGTCCGTGACGGCGGTCACGACGCCGGCATCGCCGACGAGCACCGGCGCGGCGCTCGAGCCGCTGAGACCGCCGTTCTTCGCCGGGTCGAGCGGGAGGCGATCCGCGAAGGACGCGGGGTGATTGTCCTCCTTCACCAGCGCCCCCACGGCGCCGTGCAGCGACCGCGCGATCGTCTCGAAGTCGCTCGTCTCGTCGAACACCGCCGTCCAGTTGAAGATCCGCTGCTCGCCGGGCGCGGACTTCGAGAACATGGTCTCGAGCGACGGCGACTGACGCGGACCCCGCGCCAGGTACCACGTGACGCCGTCCGTCAGCCCCTCGAAGTGGCACGACTGGCACGCCATCCACGCCTGTCCGCGGAACGACCATCGGCCCAGGCCCGTGCTGAACGCCAGGCGGCCGTGCAGGATCGCCCGGCCCTCGTCCGTTTGCGGCAGGGGCGCGCTGCTGACGACCACGGGCACGCCTGCGGAGAAGGTTCGAGCACTCATCGTCATCGTGTCCACGACGCTCACGTTGCGCGAGAACTCGCTCAGGACGTACGCCGTGGGCGACATCCGGGAGACCGCGATGCCCACGGGACCGTGAGCTTCGAGGTTCGATCCGTCCGGGTACTCGGACAGCCCCAGATCGACGTAGGCGGGCAGGTGATCAGGCGTCACCTCCAGGAACTCACCCGTGTCCGCGGCGCGGCGGAGACCGAACACGGCGTCCGCGCCGTGCGCGGTGAAGAGCGCGGTCGTCCCGGCACCATCGAACGCCAGGTCGCCTGCCATGAGCGGCATGCGCCGAGCGGCATCGTCGGGCGTGCTGGTGCGCTCGTACCGCGCGAGGAACTCCGCGTTGAGGTTCGTGATGGAGACGATGGCGTCGCTCGCGGCGCCGCCGTCGCCAGGAGCCATGGCCTTCGCGATGTCCACGACGTGGAGCACCGGGTGCACGGTGGCCTTCACGTCGGTGGCGATGGGCTCGCACGCGCCGTCCAGATCGACGCGGCACGCGCCGGCGTGCGCGCCCGTGCCGCACAGGGCGTCGTCGGCCACACCGCCCGCGTTGCAGGTCTTCGAGCACGAGCCGGTCGCCGCCTGACACCTGGACCCGGGGGCCACGGCGGCACACGCCGCGTCGCCGACACACCGATTCTTCGGCGCGCGCCCCGTGGGCCCCTCGGGAGACGCGCACGTGGACAGGACGTACGCGAACCCGTCCTGCACGGTGATCGACGCGACGCCGTTCGGGAAGCAGCCGGTGGTCTGGCCTCGGGAGTCGGGGAAGCCGGTGTCCTGCAACGCGGGTAGCCGGATGGCCACGGCCTCCATCCGGCCCGGCGCGAGCGCGTAGAGCAGGCCCACGCGGCTCGTGTCGGCGTTGTCGCCCGTCGGCGTGTGGGGCTCGGCGCGCTGGGAGAAGTACTCGGTCACCAGCACCGTCTCGTCGTCGTCGTCGTCGTCGCCGTCGTTCGTGATGGCGAGCGCGCGGGGGTGGGCGAGCCCCGGGCGGTAGGTCCGATCGTTCACGGTCGGACCGAGCAGCGTGGTCGCGGCGAGCGTCCGGTTCAGATCGTAGGTGAACGAGACCGTCAAGGTGGCCGTGTCGATGACGTCGACGGTTCCCTGAATCCAGTTGGCGACGTACACGCGCCGGTGGTTCGGGCTCGCGGCGATGGCGGTGGGTTCCGAGCCGACCTCCACCTGGCGCGTGACGCGCGGAGTCGTCCGGAGTCCGCGGATCTCCTTGACCACGCCGCCGTGCCGGAGCGCGATCCACGCCGTGTCGCCGCACGCGTCGAGGGCGACCTGCATCGCTTCGCGCCCCAGGCCCTCCAGCGGTGCGCCGCGGCGAACCGGCGGCGAGGGGACGCCGGAGGTCACGCCGATGTCGAAGACGGACAGCGTGCTGTCGTAGTCACGGTTGACGGCGACGAGCAGGTCCTCGTCGTCGGAGAGCGCGATGGGGGAGCCGCGTCGCGCGCCGCGTGCGGTGCGCTCGCACCGCGCCCATGGCATCGGAGCTTCCGCTGCGGCGTCGGAGGCGTCCGGCGTCGAGGCATCGTCGCGCGTGCCGTCCGGTGCGGCGTCGGTTGCCGTGGCGTCGGCCTCGGGGGTGCCGCGTGGTCGCTCGTCGCTCGACGTGCAGCGCGCCGATGCCACGACGAGCATTGCCCCGAGCAGGGTGACGACGGTCCGTGGGGTCACTTCTTCGCCGCCTCCGGTTCGGATCCTGTTCCTCGGCGACTCCGAGTTCAAGCGGTTCCCCGTCGACGAAGACGCGCACGATGCACTTTGCGCAGGTTGCGCAAATCGGATGCGCAGGGTGCGCATCGAGCGCCCGCTCTCGCCTCGCGTCGCCGAACGCGAGGCGCTCCACCAGGAGGCACGGCTCGCGCGATGGCTCGCACGTCGCTTGCAAGCCGCGTATGCTCCCTTCGGATCCCCGGGGGGGACACCAGTCCATGATTCGGCGAGCCATGTCCCTGCGTTCGGGCGCCGTCCTCGTCGCGCTCGTCGGCGCGGGGGCGGCGTGCAGCCATACGCCATCGGATGCCTCGCAGCCGCTCCGCCGCGGCCAGGCGCTCGAACGGTGGATCACCCTCCCCGTGCGCCTGAGCGAGGCGCGCGAGCGCCACACGGCGACGCTCCTGCCCGATGGCTCCGTGCTGTTCGCGGGCGGCGTGCAGGGCCACCACGTCCTGTCCACCGCGGAGCTCTATCTGCCCACCACGGGTGAGGTTCGCGCCGTGGGCCCGATGGCCGTGGCGCGAGTGGGCCACGCGGCGACGGTGCTTCGTGACGGAACGGTGCTCTTCACGGGAGGCGAAGGCGACGAGGCGGCCCTCGCGGAGGTGTTCACCCCCGACCAGGGAACGTTCGAACCGATCGGGCGGCTGGTCGAGCCCATCCGTGCCGCCCACACCGCCAGCTTGCTCCGCGATCCGATGCTCGGCGCGACCGGCGCGGTGCTCCTGGCGGGCGGCTGCTCCACCCGGCTTCCCAATCCGTGGTCGGTCTGCTCCGCGCCGCTGTCGACCCTCGAGCTCTACGATCCGACGACTCGAACCTTCGGCGGCGGACTGCCGCCGCTGTCGCGCCCCAGGGCCCAGCACCGGGCCACGGTCCTCGGCAGCGGGGACGTCCTGTTCACGGGCGGGAGCGGCTTCGACGCTTCCGCGGATCGCTTCGTGGTGGGCCGCGGCGTGATCGAGCCCGTGTCGGCGCCTGCGTCGCACATGGCGCACACCGCGACGCTGCTGCACCAGGGCAAGGTGCTGCTCACCGGGGACTGGCACGAGAAGGACGGGACGGTCGCGCAGCTCTGGGACCCGACCACGGCCCTCTTCGAGCCCGTGGGCGCCCTCGGCACGACGCGCGCTTGGCACACGGCGACGTTGATCGCCACGGACCGCGTGCTGTTGACCGGTGGCCTGACGGACAGGGAGGAGCCCTATCCCCCCAAGGCGGACGTCGAGGAGTACGATCCGATCGCGAGCGCATTCGTCGCGAGGCCGCCGCTCCGCGAGGCGCGCTCGTTCCACACCGCCACCCACCTGCCGAGCGGTGGGGTCCTGGTGGCGGGCGGACGCGACGCCGTGGAGGGGCAACACTCGTCGCTCGAGGTGCTGCCGCCTCCCGTCGGGGCGTTCGAGGAGATCCCGGGTGATCCGTTCGCGGGGACCGATGCGGCTTCCGTGCTCCTGTCCGACGGACGCGTGCTCGTCACGGGCGGCAGCCGGCCACTCCCGTCGGCGTCGGCGTCGCTGCTGGATCCGCGGACCGGAGACGGCGTGGCGACGGTCGGCGACATGGCGGTCGCGCGCTTCGGTCACGCCATGACGCTGCTCGACGATGGGCGCGTCCTGGTCGTCGGCGGAACCTCCAGCGACGCCTTCGCGGAGATCTTCGATCCCACCGTCGGTCGGTTCGAGGTGGTCGCGGTGATCCCCGCCATGCCCAGACCCACCGCCACGAGGCTGCCGTCCGGAGACGTGCTCGTGATCGGCGGCGCGCGCGCCCTCAGGTACCGCCAGACGCTCCGACGTTTCGAGGTCGTCGCCGCAGACGCCCCGCGCCGCGAGGGACACACCGCGACGCTCTTGCCCGACGGCAGCGTGCTCGTGGCAGGAGGCACACCCGAGCCTTCCTCCGCGCTCGTCTATCGCCCGGAGCACGACGATTTCGTGCCGCTGAACACTCCCGAGGACTCGGGACCGAAGCCGCGCACTCTGCACACCGCGACGCTCTTGCCGAACGGCAAGGTGCTGCTGCGCGGCGGCAGGGACGACTCCGCTTCGCGCCCCGACGCGGATCTGTTCGACCCCGCGACCCGGCGGTTCGAATCCATCGTGGACTTGACCCGGCGCTCGCGCCACACGTCCACCCTGCTGCCGACGGGGGAGGTCCTCGTCGTCGGTGGGGACGCGTCGGGCACCGCGGAGCTCTTCGACCCTGCCACGGGAATCGTGCGGCCCACGGCCCCGACCCGGAGCGCGCGCGAGGGCCACGCCGCGACGCTGCTGCTCGACGGGAGCGTGGTCGTGGTCGGTGCCAAGTCCGTGGCGCCAGTGGAGCGGTGGCGCGCGAACCCGTCGGCGCCGGAGCGGTATCGCGCGAAGGCCGCGTGGAGCGCGGCCACGCCGAGCCTCGTGCCCGGGACGATGGTGGAGCTGACCGGGGAGCTCTTCACGTGCTTCACCGAAGCGAACGGAGGCTCGCCCACGAGCTCCGCGACGAACCACCCCGTGGCCATCTGGATGCCGCGGGAGGGCACGCCGTCGATGGGCGGAATCATGAACTTCGGGTCGGGTGAGGTGACGTGGAAGGTTCCCGCTTCCGCGTTCCCGGGCCCCGGGTCGCTGTTCGTCGTGGTCAACGGCCTGGCCGCGAGCGGGCTGCACTCCGTGCTCTTGCCCGCTCCGAACGGACACGGCTGCGAGGTCGGTGCGCAGTGCGCTTCCGGACACTGCGTCGATGACGTGTGCTGCGACACGGCGTGCGAGGGATCGTGCAAGGCGTGCTCGGGCGCGGGCACCTGCGTGAACACGGCGAGCGGCGTCGCCGATCCGCGTGGGGTGTGCCAGGCCTCGGCGTGCGGTACCTCGCTCTGCGACGGCAGCGGTCGCTGCGAGACGCTTCCGGACGGGACGTCGTGCTCGTCGAGCACCATGACGGCGTACTGCCAGGCTGGCGCATGCACGAGCGGACCGTGTGCTTCGTCGCGAGATTGCGGACCCGGCGAGGTCTGCGCCGCCGATGGACTCTGCCGCACGCCCATCGCGCCGCGGTCCGAGGCGTCATGCTCCACGGTGCGCCGCGGCGCGCCTTCGGCTGCGTGGTGGTGCGTGCTGCTCCTCGGGCTCGCGCCCTTCGGGCGTCAGAGGGCGAGGGCGGCGCTCACGTTGGGGTGGAACAGGAACGGCGAGGCGTAGGCGCGCTGCCCGTCGAGCGCCGTGGACTCTGGCGCGCACGACGCGGCGCCCGCGGGAGCCGACGGGTCGCACGGATCCGCGACGCCGAACCGACCGCGCGCGGGTGCCGGCGCGCTGCCGACGAGCCACAGGGCGCCGAGGCCGAGCCCGACGCGGACCCTGCCGAGCGACAGCTCCGCGCCGACCTCCGGGAGCGCGACGGGAACGGCCGAGCGGGTCTCCCGATTGCTGCTCGTCGCCACGCGTGCCGTCTCGCCCCCCGCGGTGAGCGTTCCGTCGATCGGATCGCTCGACGTCGCGACGAGGACACCGACCGCGACGCGCCCGGCGACGGCGAACCGTGGGGCGAGCGGAACGCGATGGCTCACGCCGCCCGCGACCAGCACGCCCTGCACCTCGAGGTCGTGGTCGAGCCGGTAGCGGCCGTCGTGCGGCTGCCCCTGGTCGGTGAACGTCGTGGTCGAGTCCGCACGAAAGCGCGTCCCGACCGACGCGTAGCCGAGGGTGAGCTCCACTGCGCCGCGCCACGTCCACTCGTAGCCGGCGCGCGCGCCAAGGGCCCACCCGGAGACGAACGGATTACCATCGCACCGCTCGGGGCAGCTGGTCTCCGCGTCGGCGCCCAGCGTCGGGCCGAACGCCCAGCCGGCGAACCCGCCCAGGACGATGGCTCCCGGCGCCGGCTTCGGCCAGCGCGGGTGGTGACGATCGACGGCCGGTTCGAGCACGACCCGGATGGGGGGCCCCTCCGGCGGCACGCTGATCGTCGCGTGGTGCGCCCGGTAGCCCTCTTCCTCGGCGTGGACGCGGTGCTCGCCCACGGGCAGGCGTCCCTGCCAGCGGCGCGTGCCCACCTCCGTCTCGTTGACGAAGAGCCGCGCGCTCGGAGGGCGGCTCACGAGCTCTATCGTGGCGCCGAGCCGCGCGGAGGCGACGCGCGCGAGCGTGGTCTGTCCTTCGGCGATCACGACGGCGCTCGGGGTCGAGCCCCAGTCGTCCCGTCGCGTCCAGACGACGTGTCGACCCGGCGCTAGCGGACCCTCGTGGGGGATCTGACCGACGCGATGGCCGTCCACGTAGACGTCCGCGCCGGCGTTCGTCTCGTCCTCCATGCGGAGGATGCCGACGCCGCGCAGCGGCGCAAGGATCGCGTCGAGTCGTGAGGTGGCTCCGACCTCGCTCGCCACGCGCCGCTCGAACGGTGCGTACCCGTCCTTGGTGACGCGAATTCGTCGCTCGCCCGCGAGCACCCGGACGGGGGTCGTCCGAGGCAGGCGTCCGCGAGGTCGCCCGTCGACGAAGAGGGTGCCCTCCACGTTCGAGGTGACCTCCAGGTTCGCCACCTTGCCGCGCAGCGCGGCCATCGCGGGCGCCACCGCCCGGCGATCCTCGTCGTCGAGATCCTGCGGGAACCTCGTCAGCAGCTCCTCGTACATCTCGAGCGCCTCGTCGAATCGCTGCAGGCGATCGAGACAGATGGCGGCGTTCGCCGTGTTCTTTCCGGAGGGATGGGCAGCGCGGCTCTGCAGGAAGAGCTCGAGCGCGCGCTCGACGTCGCCGGCGTCGAGGAGGGTGACGCCGTCGTGAAAGGCGCGCTTGGCCTGCTCCAGGGACGCGGCAGCCGCCGCCCGAGCGGAGTCCGCGGCGCGAAATCGCTCGGCCGAAGCAGCGGTCGTTGAGAGGAGCGAAGCGATCAGCGCTGCCGCGCCCACGCCCTTCGGTCTCGCCCGCCTCATGAGGCGGCCATCCTATGCCAGTCGTGTGCCACGAGCGACGCCCGGTCACGCCGGGAGCGCGGCGCCGCTTCCCGTGCGAGGTCCCGCTCGAGTTGCGCAAGGCGTTGCACAATCCGCGAGGACTCCGCGCGCTGGAGCGCATCCCGGCGCGCGCGTCGTGAGCAATTCGTCGACGTCGCCGAGGCGACGGGGCTATTCTCCACCGGAGCCACCTTGGGGACGGGAATCGAACTCGCGATCTTCGACGGGGAGAAATCCTGGGCGCACCGCCTGCCACAGAAGGGAACGCTCGGCATCGGGCGAGATCCGGGCAACGAGATCCGGATCCCGAGCTCGTCGGTCTCGCGAAAGCACGCTGCGCTGCACTTCGACGGCGGACTTCGCGTGGAGGATCTCGGGGGCGCGAACGGCACGCTCGTTCGGCAGCGCCAGGTGGGCGCCGCGCCCGGACAGACGGAGGGATTGCTCCGGCTCACGCGGACCAGCGCGCCGCTGTCCGTGGGCGACGCGCTGATGCTCGGAACGGTGATGCTGGTCGTGCGCTTCGCGCCGAGCGCGGTACCGAACGGCGCGGGTCTCGCCGAGCCGCACGATCCCGGCATGGTGGCGCTCCACGCGCAGGCGCGCCGCGTGGCCGACTCGCCGTTCAGCGTGCTCGTCCTAGGAGAGACGGGGGCCGGGAAGGAGGTCCTCGCGCGCCAGATCCACGGGTGGTCGCCGCGCCGCGCCGGAGCGTTCCTCGGGCTCAACTGCGCCGCCCTGCCCGAGTCGCTCCTCGAGAGCGAGCTCTTCGGTCACGAGAAGGGCGCCTTCACCGGCGCGGACTCGCCGCGGCCTGGCCTCTTCGAGGCGGCGAGCGGCGGCACGGTCTTCCTCGACGAGGTCGGCGAGCTGCCGGCCTCGGTGCAGGTGAAGCTGCTCCGCGTGCTCGAGGAGCGAGTCGTCCTGCGCGTCGGCGCGCGCTCGCCACGCCCCGTGGACATTCGATTCATCGCGGCCACGAACCGCGACATGGACGTCGAGGTGGCGGCGGGACGCTTCCGGAGCGACCTCTTCTTCCGCCTGAACACCGTCTCGCTCACCATCCCGCCGCTCCGGGCTCGTCCGTCGGAGATCTGCCTCCTTGCCGAGCAGTTCGTCGCCGATGCGGCCACGCTGCTGGCGCGCGCGCGGCCGCCGGTGCTCGCCCCGGAGACGCTCGCCGCGCTCATGGCCTACCCGTGGCCCGGAAACGTGCGTGAGCTTCAGAACGTGATAGAGAGAGCTGTCATCACGTCCCATGGCAGCAGTCTCGACCTCAGCCGGGCGTTCCCTGACTCCTCTAACCTGGCTGTGCCCGACGGATGCGG
>CAZARU010000079.1:0-6772 GCA_964487605.1 uncultured Polyangiaceae bacterium | reverse complement strand
TGCGCGAGCTCAAGCACGCGATGGAGCGCGCGGTGGTCCTGGCCGGACCGGACTCCATCGACCTCGAGCACCTGTCGCCCGGGCTCACGCGGAGCGCGCCGGCCGGCTCGTCCCGAACGCCGCCCCACGGCGAGCGCGCCGCGCCGGATCGATCCAGCGCGCAGAAGCTCGAGCAAGAGCTGCGTGACCTCGAGCGCGCGAGGATAGTGGATGCGCTGGAGCGGTGCGGCGGCAACCAGAGCCGAGCCGCCAAGGAGCTGGGGATCTCCAGGCGAACGCTGGTGTACCGGCTCGACGAGTTCGGCCTGCCGCGCCCGCGCAAGTCGCCCTGAGCGGGAGGGCGGGCCTAGGGCCGCGCTCTGACGAAGAGCTTGATCAACGAGCGCGAGGTGAGGGGCGGCTCGCCGTTCGGGCCGCCGCGATCGGTGTAGACGAGCTCCACGACGTAGAAGAGGCCGCTCTCGGCGCTCGAGTGGCCGCCGAGGCCCGCCGCGAAGCTGGGCGAGCAGCCGCGAAGCGTGCGGGCCGGGTGGGAGTGGGAGTTGTGTCCTTGTCGGACGTCCCAGACCAGATCGTTGCAGTCGATGGTCACGTCCTCGGCGTCGGTCACCTCGCCCACGAGCGCCACGGACTCGTTCTCGGTGTAGAGCGCGCCGTTCCGCGGCGCGCGAATGGTCACGGTGGGGGGCGTGTTGCCGACGATGACCTCGGTCACGGTCGGGAAGCTGCGCCGGCCGGACGTGCCGACGACGACCAGCGAAGGGTAGTGGACGCCGCCGGTCGTGAACGTGTGCTCCACGCGGGCGGACGTCGCGTCCACCGTGCCGTCGCCCTCGAAGTCCCACTCGTAGGCGGCGATCGCCTCGCGACGGCCGCGTGCGTGAGAGCCTGCGGCGGAGAGCGTCACCGTCAGCGGGCCGTTGCCGGCCGTGGGTGACGCGGTGGCGTGCGCCACGGGCGTGAGCTCCCCGGTGGGGGAATGCTCGATCCGCGTGATCTTGGCGTCCACGTTGTCGCCGCCGTACTGCGTGCCGAACTCCGCGACGTAGAGCGCGCCGTCGGGACCCACGTCCAGGTCGATGGGACGGCGAAAGTCGATGAACGGCAGCTCGCGCCGCAGCCGCCGCAGCGTTCCGTCGTCCCGGAGCTCGACGGACGCCACGATGTCGCGCGTCCAGTCGAGCATGAGCAGGCGCCCCTCGAGCGCGGCCGGGAAAGAGAACGCCGCGCCTGCCGGCGCTCGGTACACGGCGCCCGCCAGGGCGGTCCGTCCGGTGAGACCGGTGCCGATGGGCGCCACGGAGCCCGCCTCGGGGTTCATCGCGTTCCCCAGGGCTCGGTGGTTCGCGGTCAGGTAGTCGTAGGCGACGAGCGCCGGACGCTTGCCGTCGCACGAGAACGGTGCGCCCGGCTGCTCCGTGGCGAAGTCGAAGTTCGGATAGGCGAGGTTCTCTGCGATGCAGAAGGGCCACCCGTAGTCGCCGGGCGAGTCGGCGAGGTTGATCTCGTCGAACCCTCGTGGTCCTCGCGGCGAGTCGAGGGCCGCGTCGGGACCCACGTCGCCCCAGTACACGCGCCCCGTGGCCGGATCCGCCGCGACGCGGAACGGGTTGCGGACGCCCATGGCGAAGATCTCGGCGCGCCCCCCGCCGCTCGAGAACAGGTTCCCGGTCTCCGGCGCGCTGCCGTCGGCGTTGATTCGCAGGATCTTGCCGCGCAGGTCGTCGGCGTTCGCGGCAGTGCGCCGGGCGTCGAAGGTGTCCCGCCCGGGACGTCCATCGATGGGGTTCGCGCCGCCCGACTCGTGCGGGTTCGTGTTGTCTCCGGTCGTGAGGAGCAGCGTGCCGTCGGGCAGGAACTCGAGATAGCCGGCCTCGTGACAGCACTTGCGCTCGCTCGGGACCTCGAAGACGTCCTCCCGCGAGGCGGGATCGAGCGTGTCGTCGTCACGCAGCACGAACCTGGAGACGACGTTCCGCCCCGGCGGTCCGGCCGGCGGGGGCTCCGCGATGGGCGCCGAGTGATACAGATAGACGCGACGCGTGTCGGCGAAGGACGGATCGAGCGCGATGCCGAGGAGGCCGTTCTCCTCCGTGGTGTCCACGTCCAGCTTCAGCGCCAGCGTCACGCGCCCGGTTCGCGGATTCCACGCGTAGACCTCGCCCGTGCGCTCGACGTACACCACGCGGCCGTCGGGAGCCGCTCGCAGAGCGAGCGGGTTGCCCGCCTTCTGGCTGATCACGATCCGGTTGTAGGCGATCGGCTCGCTGGCCCAGCGAATTCCCGCCAGCAGGTGCGCCCGGAAGCGCGCGTCGCGCCAGGTGTCGGGCTGATGCCCCAGGTTCGTGTAGAACGACCGGCCGCCCTCGAACTCCTTCACCCAGGCCACCGGGTGGTCGGCGCCCATGAAGGCGCCTCCGGGCGGCGCCGTGGGCCATGGCGAGCCGTCCTCCCGGTAGAAGGCGGCCTCGTCCACGGTGAGCAGCACGTGGTGATCGTGTCGCGGATTGCGATCGAAGTTGTACCACTCGTCCGTCAGGGTCCACGTCGGCTCCAGGTGCTCGGTGGTCGCGTGCTCGCGGTCTTCGGTGGCGAGCGTCGCCTCCAGGGGCAAGAGCGGGTGACTCGTGAAGTACGCTCCCACGAGCTTGCCGTACCAGGGCCAGTCGTGCTCGGTGTCGGCCGCGGAATGGACGCCCACGAAGCCGCGACCCGAGCGGACGAAGCGCTGCAGCGCTTCCTGCTGCGGGTCGTCGAGGACGTCCCCCGTCGTGTTGACGAACATGACGACGTCGAACCCGTCGAGTCCCGCATCCGTGAAGACCGAAGCGTCCTCCGTCGCGGTCACCCGCAGGTGCGGGTCGTCCTGCACGGCGCTCTCGAAGAACGCCCGCGCGTCCTCGATGGAAGCGTGGCGAAATCCCGCGGTGCGCGTGAAGAGCAGCGCATGGATGTCGCGCGGCGGCAGGACCGTGGTTCCGGCGTCCTCGCCCCCGGCGCTGCGCTTCGAGCCCGAGTCCGAGCAGCCCCCGGTCGCGCCGACGACGGCCGCGACGGCGACCCAGCACCTCGTCCTTCGGGAAGCCACGCTCGGCTCGAACCATACACTCCCTCGACCATGGTCCCCAGCGTGCGTTGCCGTCCCGCCGGCGCGGGGTTGCTCGTTTTCGTCCCGCCCGATCCCTGGTACACGAGGTCGCGATGCGATCGACCCCGACTTCACTGGCCGTTTCCCTCGCTGCCGTCGCCCTGGCTCTCGGGTGCGAGGAACCCAAGAAGGAGGCTCCGGCCGCGCCGACGGCGGCCGCCGCACCCGCGGCGTCCGAGCCGGAGCCGGTGGAGGAGGCGCCCAAGAAGATTCGACCTGCGCGCGACGCGAAGCTCGACACCAAGCTGACGGACGAGCGCCGCAAGAAGCTCGAGGCGGCGGTGCCCGACGCGAAGGGCTTCCTGGTCGCGGCGGACCTGGAGCAGGAGATTCACGGCAAGAAGCTCGACGACGAGGCCAAGGCGCTGAAGGCGTTCGACGCCAAGGCGAAGGGCAAGTGGATCCTGTTCACGGGCAACCTGAACAACATGACGCCGACGGGTTTCGAGATAGCGTTCTCGTACACCCCCAAGGCGGAAGGGGACCCCTTCGGCATGAGCCGGAAGTGGTTCTACGTGAAGGTCGCGGACGTGAAGGGCTTCGACGCCAACGTGTTCCAGAAGGGCGAGGTCGGCGTCGTTCTCGCGAAGTACAACGGGAACAAGGAAGCGGCACCCGGCCACGAGGTGCTCGAGCTCGGCCACTGGTGACGAGCGCCCCTGGCGAGTCGCCGGACGGCGACGCGGGGAGCATCTGGGCCTTCGCGTTCGGCTACTTCGCCTGCTACGTGCCGTACAGCGCCATGACCAAGGCGCTCACCTCGGGCCTGCTGGAGGGGATGTCCGCGCCCATTCCCGGCGTCGTCATCCTGCCGGTGACGGTGCTCTCGTCGCTCGTCGGCATGTTCCTGTTCATCAGTGCCATGGGCTGGTGGCGCTACGCCGGGCGACGCTCCATCGCCGGGCTCGCCGTCCCGTTTCCGGGCCCGTGGACGTTCCTCTCGGGGCTGTGCACGGCGGGAATCATCGCCACCACGACGCTGGCGTACACCTTCGAGGGGATCTCCATCGTGTTCATGATGCTGCTGATGCGCGGTGGCGTGCTCGTCGTGGCGCCCATCGTGGACCTCGTGAGCCGCCGGCGCGTTCGGTGGTTCTCCTGGGTCGCGCTCGGGCTCAGCTTCGGCGCGCTCGTCACGGCGAACCTGAGTGAATCGAGCCTCGCACTGACCACCGTGGCGACGGCAGACGTCGTCATCTACCTCGCGGCGTACTTCGTCCGGTTGCGGTTCATGAGTCGCCTCGCGAAGAGCGACGACCCGGACGCGACCCGGCGCTACTTCGTGGAGGAGCAGATGACGGCGACGCCGGCGCTCGTCCTGTTGCTGGTCGCCTACGCTCTGCTGGGCACGGGGAGCACCGCCGCCGAGCTCCGCGCGGGCTTCACCTCCTTCCTCGGCAGCGGCCACGTCCTCTTCGCGGTCGTCATCGGCCTCCTGTCGCAGGGCACGGGGATCTTCGGCGGCCTGGTGCTGCTCGATCGCCGCGAGAACACCTTCTGCGTCCCCGTGAACCGTGCCTCCAGCATCCTGGCGGGCGTCGCGGCGAGCGCCAGCCTCTACGTCCTGTTCGCCAAGGCGCCGCCCGGTGGTCTCGAGCTGTTCGGTGCCGCGCTCATCGTCGCGGCGATCGTGGTCCTGAGCGTTCCGAGCGTGTTCCGCAGGCGCGCGGCCGGTTAGCCGCGCTACGGTGCGGAGCGTCGGCGGTGCCCTCGGAACTCACGCCGCGTGCGGCGGCGCCGCGGCCCTCTTGCCGAGGGCGGCGGCTCGGAGCGTGTCGTAGAGTTCCGGGTGGGCGGCGAGCGCTTCGCGCGCGCGCTCCCGGCCGTGCCCCAGGGTTCGGTCGCCGAAGGCGAAGTGCGCGCCGTTCTTCTGGATGGCGCCGAGCTCGACGGCGACGTCGAGGAGGTCCCCCGGCGCGTCGATGCCGGTTCCCCACCGGACGTCGAACTCCGCCTCGCCGAACGGGGGCGCGACCTTGTTCTTCACGACGCGCACGCGGGTGCGGTTGCCGATGGTCTTCTCGGCCACCGTCACCTTCCCGATGCGGCGAACGTCGAGCCGAACGCTCGCGTAGTACTTCAGCGCCTGTCCACCGGTGGTCGTCTCCGGGCTGCCGAACACGACGCCGATCTTCTGGCGGAGCTGATTGATGAACAGGATGGTCGTGTCGGTTCGGTCGAGCACGCCGGAGATCTTGCGCATGGCCTGGCTCATGAGGCGCGCCTGCAGCCCCATCTGCGGGTCGCCCATGTCGCCTTCCAGCTCCGACTTGGGCACCAGGGCGGCGACCGAGTCCACGACGACGAGATCCACCGCAGCGCTGGCGGCGAGCAAGAGCGCGATCTCCAGCGCCTGCTCGCCGTAGTCCGGCTGGCTCACCAGGAGCGAGGCCAGATCGACGCCGATGGAGCGGGCGTAGCGCGCGTCGAACGCGTGCTCCGCGTCGATGAACGCCGCGGTTCCGCCGGCACGCTGCGCCTCCGCGATGGCGTGGAGCGTCAGGGTCGTCTTGCCGCTCGACTCCGGTCCGAAGACCTCCACGACGCGGCCACGGGGGTACCCGCCCACGCCGAGGGCGCGGTCGAGCGCGAGCGAGCCCGTCGGGATGACGGGGATGGGCTCGGTGGCGGTGTCGTCGAGGCGCACCAGCGCGCCCTTGCCGTAGCGCTTGGCGACCACCGCTTCGACTTCCTTGGTGGACTTCGGGACTTGCTTGTCGGTCATGTTCGGTTCCTCTCGGTGAATTCTCGAAATGTCAGAAGGCGGAGCGGTCGAGCAGGCGGCCCTGCAGGGCCTCGTCCACGTGGCGAGGCGCGACGCGCTCTTGCTGCTCCAGGTCGGCGATGGTCCGGGCGACGCGGAGGATCTTCACGTAGCCCCGCGCGGAGATGCCGTGACGGGCGATGGCTGCCGCGAGGCGAGCGCGCGTGGTGTCGCTCAGGCGCGTCACGCGATCGAGGTCGTGACTGGTCAAGCGCGCGTTGCACGGCGCGGTGGTCTCCCCGGCCGCGTTGCGAGCCAGCTGCACGGCGCGGGCCGCGGCCACGCGCTCCCTGACCGCCCGCGACGACTCTCCGGGCGTGCGCGCCGTGAGCGCCTCCACGCTGACGGGCGGCAGCACCACGTGCACGTCCAGGCGGTCGAGCAGCGGGCCGCTCATCTTGGCCTGGTAGCGCTCGACGGCGCGCTCCGGGCAGCGACAGGCGAGGCGAGGGTGGCCGCGGTTGCCGCACGGGCAGGGGTTCACGGCGGCGACGACCACGGGCCGTGCGGGGAACCAGGCTCGCGCCCGCGCCCTCGCGATGCACACGGCGCCGTCTTCGAGCGGCTGCCGCAGCGATTCGAGCGCGCCGCGATGAAACTCGGCCAGCTCGTCCAGGAACAGCACGCCGTGATGGGCGAGGCTCACCTCACCGGGGCGGGGCACCTCACCGCCGCCCACCAGACCGGCCTGGCTGACCGAGTGGTGCGGAGCGCGAAACGGGCGGCGCGTGACGATGCCGCGCTCCGGATCGACCAGGCCCGCGACGCTGTGGATCGCGGTC
This sequence comes from uncultured Polyangiaceae bacterium, assembly GCA_964487605.1. Classification (GTDB taxonomy): domain Bacteria; phylum Myxococcota_A; class Polyangia; order Polyangiales; family Polyangiaceae; genus JAJDAH01. The sequence goes on along the minus strand of CAZARU010000079.1, from coordinate 78 downwards.
GTCTCGATCGCCTCGGCGTGCGTGAGGGGCGGCAGGATGGTCGGCAGCACGCGGGCGAGCATCGTCTTGCCGGCGCCC
>CAZARU010000078.1:0-32059 GCA_964487605.1 uncultured Polyangiaceae bacterium | reverse complement strand
CTCATGCCGACGCCGGCGCCGCCTCCGGATCCGCCCGCGCCGAAGGACGCTCCCTCTTCGGATTCGTCGGGCCCGAGGCCGTCGACGCTCGCCGCGCACCCGAGGTGCGCGATCAGCAGGACGAGGCACGCAGCGGAGCTTGCTCGCATGGCGAAGCCGCGCAGTGCGAACCGCGTGCCAGCGGTGTCCAGCGTGGGTTGCGCGCCGGATCCGGTGTTGCGCGGCCGACCGCTCGCGCTGCGCCGTGTCCCCTCAGCGGACAGCCGTTCGCCGAGCGGACACCGCGAGCGGCGCCGTCACCCCCGAAGGGCGGACCAGCTCACCACCCTGGCGGCACCGCGCCGTCGAGGCAGCTGATGGTGTTGGGCGCGCCCGGAACCGACCACGCCGCCCGTCGTGGATCGCGCTCGGTTCCCGCGAGGAGCCCCTCGGCCGGATCCCACTCCGGCACCTCGCCCGGAGCGACGCCGTGAAGGCCGCTCTGCCACCACCAGATGACGAAGGTGTGCCCGGCCACGCGGACGCCGAGCTCACTGGCGAGCTTCGAGGCGAACGACTGACCTCGCCGAGCCCCGAGCGTTTCGCAGGTGCGAAACCAGAGCGTCGGCTCGGGCGCTCGCGACATGCGCCGGCCCAGCGCGCGGAGGCGGGCGGCGAAGGGGTGGCTCGAGCCGAGAGCGCGCTCGTCGAGCACGTCGGAGCCGGCCCGAGCGAGGCCCCACTTGCCGTGGCCCCAGAACTGCACTTCCCCGATCGGCTGCTCGGGCGAGCGAGCCAGGAGCCAGTCGAGGGCCTCGTCCCACGAGGCCACGCCTTGCCACGCGTCGATGCGCCCCCGCGCCGCATACAGCGTGCCGCCGACGCGCCACGCGCTGGAAAGTCCGAACGGCGGTACGGCTCCGCCGCACGTACGATCGTAGATCATCAGTCGCAGGGGGCGCACGGTGCCGAGTGTACCGTCGCGTGAACGGGACGCACCTCGCCATCGAGGCGCGAGCCCGCCGACCGCGGGGCGGCTCACGCTGGTGTTCGCGGCTCGGTGGGCTTCCCTTGCCCGGCGGCAGCGTTTCCGCTGTCGCCGGGCGCCCGCCGCGAGCACCAGCGGCTTGACCCCGGTGGGTCGGTCGGCTCCTTCACCACAACGGCTCTCCGCGGCCCGCCTTGAGCGGAGAAAGTCTTGCTTCGGGGACGCGCGCTCTCGTGTAAGGTGCGGCGCTCCCCGCCTCCGGGGGGAAGGCAAATCGATGGACGACTCGCTCAAGGAATCTCTGGCCAAGCTCGGGATCACGTCGGCCAACTACCGCGTGCTGATGCTGCTCCCGCTCGTGTACGTCGCGTGGGCGGACGGGAAGATGGAGGACGTCGAGATCGCGCGGATCGACGACGTCGCGCGGCAGAAGCTGTTCGTCCAGCTCGACGCGCTCGCCATTCTGGACGAGTGGCTGCGCGAGCCGCCCCCGCCCGAGCTCTTCGAGCGCGGTCTGCGCGACCTGTTCCTGCTGGCGCAGACCGATTCGGGCGAGCCGCTGGTCCACCCCGAAGAGCTGCAGGAGCTGCTCTCGCACTCCGAAGCGGTGGCCCGCGCGACTGCCAACGCGCTCGACGAGCCGAACGCCGTCACGCCGGAGGAGGAAGACGCGCTCGCGGAGATTGCCCGCATCCTCAAGATCGACAACGGCGTGAGCTGGGGGCGGCTGCTGGACGAGCTGGACGCGGGGCCCGCGTCCATTCGCGCCGGCGCCCACCCCACGTCGCGTCGCTGACGCCGGTCCCGAGGCACCGCGGCGCGTTGCCGAGGTCGATCGGATCATGGCACGCTTCACGCTGGCCGCCGTGAACGCCTCGCTGCACGTCTCGAAGCACCCGGCCACGGTGGGCGCGCTCGCCCTCGCACTCGCCGTCGCGTGTGCGGCCTCCGACGACCTCGATCCGGGGGGTTCGAGCGGAGAAGCCGGCGAGGGTGGCACGTCGGCGGGCGCCTCCGGGGCCGCAGGCTCGTCAGGGGCGGGCGCGTCCGGCGGCGGTGTCGGTGCGGGAGGTGCCGCGGGCGGCGGTGTGGACGCGTCGGCGGGCTCGGCGGGTGTCGCCGGCTCGGCCGGCGACGGTGGCGCCGCCGGGCTCGCGGGCGAAGGTGGCGCTGCGGGTTCGGTCGCGGCGGGCGCTGCGGGCGACGCGGGGGCCGCGGGGGCGGCGGGATCGGTGGGCGGTTCGTCGGGTGTCGGCGGAGCGGGAGGCACCTCCGCGAGCGGCGGGACTTCGGGAGCGGGGGGGATGAGTGGAACGTCGGGTAGCGGTGGGACGTCGGGGAGCGGTGGCAGCTCGGGAAGCGGTGGCACGTCGGGATCCGGCGGGTCGAGCGGCACGTCGGGCTCCGGTGGCACGAGTGGAACGTCGGGGACGGGCGGCACCGGCGGCGCGGGCGCGAACGACGCATGCCCGGGCGAGGCGCTCACGTTCACCGGCAGCGGCCTCGCCCTGCGCACCGCTTCGGCGTCGGCGAGCACCGCCGCGCTCACGAACACCACGAGCGGTACGTGTGGCTCCTCCGCCGCTCGCGACGCGGTCTACGCGTTCACGGCGCCGGTGGACGGCATCGCCACGGTCAGGCTCGCGCCCAGCGGTTTCGACGGTGTGCTCTACTTGCGCTCGACGTGCGCCTCGAGCGCGTCGCAGACCGCCTGCGTCGATTCGGCGGGGACCTCCGGCGCGGAGACGTCCGTCTTCTGGGCGACGGCCGGCAGCACGTACTTCGCGTTCGTGGACGGCGCACTCTCCAGCTCCGCGGGCGCGTTCACGCTCGACGTGGAGCTCGCCCCCGAGCTCGACGAGGAGAAGTGCCCCGGGGAGCCCGTGAACCTGACGGGGACCGGGCTGGCGGATCGGGCCGCGACGCTCTCCGGCGACACGCGGGTGCGCTGGAACGACGCGAGCGGCTCCTGCGGTTCCACCGCGTCGAAGGACGCCGTCTACGCCGTCACCCCCGACGTGGACGGGATCCTGACCACGACGCTGCGGCCGAGCGGCTTCGACGGTGTGCTCTACCTGCGCAGCTCGTGCGCGTCGTCCGCATCGCAGCTCACGTGCCGTGACGTCGCGGGGAGCTCCGGAGCCGAGACCCACCAGCTCTGGGCGACTGCCGGGCAGACGACGTGGGTGTTCGTGGACGGCGCGCTGTCGTCCTCGGCCGGAGCGTACGCCCTCGACGCCGTGCTCGCGCCGCAGAAACCCGACGAGAAGTGTCCCGGTCAGGCGGCGGTCTGGACGGGGACCGCGCCGCGCACGTTCGACGCCGCGGAGGACACCGCGCTGCGCTGGAACGACGCGAGCGGCTCGTGCGGCTCCACGGCCGCGCGCGACTCCGTGTACGCGCTCACGCCCGACACCGACGGCATCATGAAGATGTCGGTGACGCCCAGCGGGTGGGACGCCGTGCTCTACGCGCGCACGTCGTGCGCGTCGTCGGCGTCGCAGCTCACGTGCCGTGACGCTGCGGGCACGTCCGGCGTCGAGACCAACGAGCTGTGGGCCACTGCCGGACAGACCGTGTGGGCGTTCGTGGACGGCGCGCTCTCCACGTCCCAGGGCGGCTACGCGTTCCATGCCGAGGTCCATCCGGTGGTGGCCGCCGAGAAGTGCCCCGGTGAGCCCGCGGTCTGGACCGGCACGGGCCCCTACGCGTTCTCGGCCTCGGGCGACACGCGCAACCGGTGGAACGACGCGAGCGGGACCTGCGGGTCCACCACGGCGCGCGACGCCGTCTACGCGCTGACGCCCCCCGCGAGCGGCACGCTGACGCTGCAGCTCGTGCCCTCCGGCTGGGACGCCGTGCTGTACGTCAGGACGTCATGCACGGCGTCGCAGCTCACCTGCCGAGACGCCGCGGGCACGTCGGGTACTGAGAGCCACACCTTCGCGGTCACCGGCGGCCAGACGTACTGGGTGTTCGTCGACGGCGCGCTCTCGACGTCTGCGGGGACCTACACGCTGACGGCGAACCTGGGTCCGTGAGCCGCGGTGGCAGCGGCGTGTGCCGCCGCGCGGGGCCACGTCGTATCAGCCCACACGAACGCTCGCGTCGAGGCTGCCCACGCGAGGACCCGAGACCCGGACCCGCACCTCGCCGCTCCCGGCCACGATCCACGACACCCGCCCGGTCGCGGCGGCCCCCGTCGTCCGCGGCATGTGCAGCGCGCCCAGCTGTCCGTGTCGCCCACGTCCCCACCCGTCGAGGTGCCCGACGCACTGCCTGACCCCGCGGGGATCGGCCAGCGCGCACCCCTCGGTGGCGATCTCGGCGTGGAGCGGCTCGTTCCACGAGAGGCGCCTGGCGGACGCGAGCCCGTACGTCGGCAGGTAGCCCAGGTTCCGAACCTCGGCGTCGACGCGGTGCGTGCCCGGGGCGAGCGCTGCGGCGCGGAGCGTGAGATCCACGCGCGGCGCCATCGCCGCCACGCGCAGGAACATGGCGGACTGGTTCCTGCAGATCTCGGCGAGCCGCTCGTGCGGCGGGTTCCAGATCCCGATGCGCGGATCGAACCCGCCCACCTCCACGTCGCCGAGCTGCGGATGATTCACTCGCTTCCACGGCCTCACGATGCGCCCCGCGTTCTTCTCGGCGTCCCACCGCGCGAGCGCCAGCACGTGCTCCGGATCGACCTGCAGATAGCGCTCCACGAACCGCTTCTTTCGCGGCAGCCCCAGCTCCTCGAACAGGTCCCACAGCTCGCACACCCACGCGAGCGCGCCCCGCTGCTCGTAGGCATAGTCGCTCAGATCGCCGCGTAGCGGCTTGTCCGGCTCGTAGGTGAACTGCTCGTAGCCGCTCACGGTGGGGTAGCCCACGAACTCGTCGGCCCACGCCTCGAGCTGCTTGAAGAGCGCGAGGTCGCTCGGATCCATCTTCGTGTCCGGGTGATGCCCCGACGGTCGAATCAGCACGCCTCCGAAGGTGTGCAGGTTCAGCCACGCGAAGATGCTGGGGTGTCGGTCGGCGAACTCGACCACCGCGCGAGACTCGGGCTCGCTCGTCGCGAAGGCGCCGGCGCCGGGCTGCTCGTGCTCCGGCGCCCAGGACCACGGGAAGTTCCGGTTCAGGTCCGGCGAGTTGTCCGACAGGTAATCGGGCGTCGGAATCGACTCCCCGTCCCAGCCATGGATGGTGCCCTCCGGGTACAGGCGGAAATACGGACCCGCGTCGTCGATGCGACGCGGCAGCATCACGCCGCGCACCTCGCGACTCTCCACGAAGTCGCCCGTCGGATCTTCGCGGCGCATGAGCAGCGCGAGGCCGTCGCCGTCGATGTCCTCGGCGACCCAGTAGGGCGCGCTCCGGGCGGTTCGCTCGTCCCGCGGCACGCTGCGGACCCAGCGGCCGGTCTCGAGCACGGCCTCGGCGCCGTCGGGGCTCATTCGCGGCAGCACGTGGAGCGTAACCCCGCGGAGCGTGTCGAGCGCGGCCTCGCCGAGCCCGTGCATCTCGGTAGCTCCCGCGTGCAGCGCCAGCGCGTCCTCCGCCACCGACAGCGCCACGCTCGAGCCCGCGAGTTCGGAGGCGTGAATGTTGCCGTCGATCCAGGCGGCGGGTCCGCCGCGCTCCGGGGCGCGCCCGATGGTGAGGAGCAACAGCTCGCGGCCCTCGCGAGACGTGCCAATGGCCTCCACGCGGGCGAAGCTCGGGAACGCTCGCGCCCAGGCACGCAGCTGTGTCGCGACCTCCTGGTAGGCGAGGGGACGTTCCCGAAAGCCGCCATAGCACTCGGACAGGCGTGAGGTGGTCATGGGTGCGATGCCGTCTCATCGACGGTTGGGCGCGTCAATTCCAGGCGCCCGAAGCGCGGACCGCACTTGCGCGTGCGCCGAGGACCGACGCGGTTGCGCCATTGGGCATCGTGCAGTCGTCGGACGACAGATCCAGCGACGGTTCATCCCGGTTCGAGTATTACGCGGAACTCGAGGTCGTCTCGCGCCGTCGGGCCAGAGGAGGGCTACTCGACGACTTCCGTGACGACGTCGAGCTCCAGCGCTTCCCCAAGCTCGACGTACCCGTCGGGCCATCGCACCGTCACTTCGGTGCAGGCGCCTCGCTCGACGACGTAGACCGGGCCGTCGTACCGCCGCGCCTCCACGCGATAAACCGTCGGGGAGCGCTGCCCGGGGGTGGCGCCCCATTGCGCGGCGACGGAAGGCAGCGTGGTCGTGCACTCGGGCCACAAGCCGACGGGTCGCGTGCACGCGGGGTCCGCGTAGCCGGCGAAGGAAGTCGCGTCATCCGGCAAGCATCGGAAGGTGCCATCCTCGTAATCCGAGACTCCGCACGGCGCGTCGCTGAGGGCCGTGTCGACGAAACTCAGCGGAATCGTGAGCACGTTCCCGTTCGAGTCGGTGTAGCGCCGCGTGCGAAGCCGCCCGGACCCCTCGGTGCGATGGGCGAGCGCCGGGAACACGTCGACGTCGAGGGGCGCGCCGAGCCGGTAGTACCTCGGAGGTCGCGGTCCCGGAGGCAGTTGCGTACAGCCAGCATCGGTCTTCAATCGAACCTGCGATGGGTCGATTTCCGGCCCGACCTCGTAGAAGCGATCCGCCAGGTCGCAACCCCTCCGCGGCCAGTCCAGGACGACGTTGGGCTCGAGACACATCGGGCTCGAGGCAACGCGCTCCGCGCAAGAGTCGTCCGCGTAGACGTCGTGCACCGTGTTCGTGAATGCGGCCAGATCGGGGAAACACCGGAGCTCTTCTCCTTCGTGCAGGCCGCTAGGCCTCGGAAACCAACAGTACGCATCCCGTTGCGCGTCGCGAATCGTCAGGAGTTCGCGAGCGCCGTCTTCCGCCTCGGCCATCACGGGGCGAAGGCGACCGCTCCCGATCACGTTCAGTTCGGCCCGCACGAAGAGATCCGGAGCCACGACCTCGGGAGCGCGGAAGACCGGCCCGACGCGTGGCGCGCGGGGTACGCACAACCCGCTGTCGAAGTCGCGCTCGAAGAGTTCGGGCGCTTCGATCGGAGGGCCAACCTTCCGGGCGCGCAGCGCGCGAGGTTCGTCGCATCCGAGCATCCACGCGCCCTCCGCGCTCACGTACTCGATTGGAGGCGAACGGTCTCCGAACGCCCACACGACGACCTGCGTACAGTTCGCGTCAGTGTATCCGTACTCGGCGATTTCGGGCATACACCGGACCGCTCCATCCTCTCCGTGTCCGAAACTGCAATCCTGGCCCAACTCCGCGTCGAACCACGAGTCATGCACGCGCGTCCCGTCGTCGGCTTCGTGATACCGTGCTCGCAGCCGCTCTCCGCTGTTCGTCGTGGGTTCGAGTTGATCCGGTGAGTGCTCCTCCCGCACCGAGCCCCCGCAGCCTCCGAGGGAAGCCGCGTTGACGAGGAAAGCCGCGAAGAGCGACGCGCGACGCCGACGATACGCCACGCGACCCGGCTCACGTTCGATGACCAGGCTCCGCTGCAGGCGGTTGCGCCGGACCTCCGGCCCACGTTCCGGCCGATCAGGACCGCCGCCGCCTCGCGGACGGGGCTGCGGGGAACTCGCGCCGTACGGGCTGGCGCGGCCCGAGACCTCCGGACTGTCCGAACCCTCCCTTGCCGTCACCGCGCCACGGTACCACGTCGCGCTACCAATTCGAGAGGAGCACGCGTTCGTGGCGCGCAGTCGCCTGTGCCATCGAGCGGAACGCGCGGGCTACCCTGGAGCGCACTCCGTCCGCGAAGCCTCGAGGGGACTCGCCACCCTCACGTGTCGCGCGCCTCACTTCGAGATGACCGTGCGCCTCGACCCGAACGCCGTTCGGTCGAGTCGTTTCGCTTCTCTTGCGCCGGTGGACATAGTACGAGTCGCCGCCACTGAAACATCGTCGGCGGCGCGCCATCGGGCCGCCCTTCGCGGGAGTCCCATGGTGTCGAGGCTCGTTCGGGTCGTGATCGGGTTGTGTGCCGCTTCGAGCGCTTGCTCGACCTCGCCGCCGAGCCAGCCGACGGCGCCACCGCGCGAGTTCTCCATCCCCAACCCGACCCCCGTCACCGCGGCGCTCGAACGGCAGGCGCCAGCGCGCTTCGTCACTGCGACGCGCGATGCCCAGCTCCTGTTCGCGCCAGGCGAGATCGCGCTCACTCTGCAGAACGGAACGAGCGCGCGTCATCTTCGCTGGCGACCGCAGGGTGCAAGCTCCGTCGAACCCACGCCCTTGGCGCAGCTCCCCGGACGCGTTCACGCTCCGGGAAGTCGGCCGGCAGAAAGCGGTGCGGCGTTCGCTGGCATCGCCTACCCCTCGCTGTGGCCCGGGGTTCGCCTCGAGGTCGCGTCGTCTCGCGAGGCGTTCACCTATCGGTTCGTCCTGGAGGCGGGCAGCGACGCAGGCGCCATCGAGCTTTCGTGGGAAGGTGCGGACCGTCTCACCGTCACCGACGCGGGGCGGGCGCTCGCCATTGGGATCGGGGCGCGCACCCTGACGGAATCTGGACTTCGCTGCTTCGAACACGGCAGCGCCGTCGTCGAGGTCGGGTGTTCGTTCTGGACCCGCGGGAACCGTTACGGGTTCTCGGTAGAGCGGCTCGACCGTGGCGCGGTCCTGGTCATCGATCCCGTCGTCACCTGGGGGAGGTTCGTGGGTGGAAACCTTCCAGACGGCAGCCGCGGAGTGGCAGCGGACTCGGCTGGAAACGTGTACCTCGTCGGCAACACACTCTCCTCGAACTACCCGACCACGGCGGGCGTGTTCGACACGACGTTCGGTGGCGCCGGACTCGACGCCGTGATCACGAAGATTTCCCCCGATGGAGGTCTCGTGTGGTCGACCTACCTCGGCGGGACGGCCATGGACGTCGCCTACGGGGTGGCTGTCGACTCGGCGCAGAGCGTCTACGTCGTCGGCGAGACCGTTTCGACGGATTTCCCGGTCGTCAACGCCTACGACGCGACCACCACGGGCGCCGCCACCGATGCGTTCGTGACGAAGATTTCAGCCGCCGGTGATGCCCTCCTGTGGTCGACCTACCTGGGCGGCGCGGCGCACGATTCCGGGCGCGCCATTGCCGTCGACTCCGCGGGAGCCGCGTACGTCACCGGATATTCAGGCGGGGCCTTCCCGACGCTCGGGGGCTTCAAGTCCGTGGCGCAGGGCGACGAGGCGTTCGTGACCAAGTTCGACGCGGCGGGAGCGCTCGTCTATTCGTCGCTCCTGGGCGGGTTCAGCAACGAACTGGGGAGCGGAATCGCCGTGGACGGCGCCGGCAGGGCTCACGTCGTCGGCTACGTGATTCTCTCCACCGACTTCCCGTCGAACGGCGGGTTCGACACGACCCTCGGCGGAAACAAGGATGGCTTCGTCACCAAGGTGGCGGCCGACGGGGCAAGCATCGAATGGTCGACATTCCTCGGTGGCAGCGGGTCGGCGGACGACGCGTTCGCCGTCGCCGTGGATTCCTCCGGGAACGTCGTGGTCGGGGGCTTTACCGATTCGACCGACTTCCCATCGACGAACGGGTTCGCGACGACACTCACCGGGGCCTCCGACGGGTTCGTGACGTCGATCGCGTCCAGCGGTGCGCTCAACTGGTCGACCTACCTCGGCGGGACGTTCGGCGCATCCGAGCAAGTGCTCGCCATTGGCGTCGACGACGTGGGGAACGTGTACGCCGCGGGCACCACGCAGGCCCCCGACTTTCCGACGCTGGCGCCGTTCCAGAGTGCGCTGGCCGGTGGCGTCGACGCCTTCGTGACGCGGATCGACGCCAGCGGACCGTCGATCGTCTGGTCGTCCTTTCTCGGCGGAGCCGCGGGGGACGAGGCCCATGGCCTCGCGGTTACCGGCCTGGACGCGCTGTACGTGAGCGGCTTGACGGCGTCCCCCAACTTCCCGCATTCGGGTGGCTTCGGCGCCGCACTTGCCGGATCGGACGACGCGTTCGTCGTTCGCGTGAGCGTGCCGGCGGCGAACGGAGACAGTTGCCAGTTCGCGACCGATTGCACATCGGGGATCTGCGAGGACGGGATCTGCTGCGTGACGGCTTGCGGTACCTGCGCCTCGTGCGACGCGACCGGAACGAGCTGTACGGTGACCCCACCCGACGACGGCGCGTGCGGGTCCATTGCCTGTTCCGGCCTGGACACCGCGTGTCGCAGTTACGCGGCGCTCGAGGCGAATCGCTGCGACACCCTGGGCGTCTGCAGGGCGCCGGATTCGGCTGCGTGCGTGACGTTCACGGAGCTTGCCGGTTCGTGCGACGACGCGGACGCCTGCACCACCGGCGATTCGTGTAGCGCGGGCAACTGCGTCGGCACCGCCGTTACCTGCGACGACAGCGACGCCTGCACCACGGACACGTGCAACGCCGGCTCGGGATGCGTGTTCACCCCGATCGCCGGCTGCGGGGAGCCAGACGCCGCCGCGGATGCGATGGCGGACGCTGCGGCGGATGCGACGATGGAGGCCGCCTCGGATGCGACGATGGAGGCCGCGGCGGATGCGACGATGGAGGCCGCGGCGGACGCCGGCGGTCCCGCCGACGCTGCAACCGAGCCCGATGCCACCGGCGGAGCCACCCCGGCGAAGAAGAAGCGCGATGGCGGCTGCGGTTGTCGAACGGTCCCTGCGACCGGTGGTCCGAGCGCGGGGCTCGGATGGGCGCTTCTCGCGGGTGCCCTCCTGAGACGTCGTCGGCGCTGGAGCGGAAGCCGTCAAGGTTGCGAGGGCTAGTTCCGCGCCTCGGGGCGACACCGGCGTGGGCTGTTCGCGTGGAGAGACTCGAAGTCACGCGCACGCTGCGCTGCAGTGTCGCGACGACGCGGACGCTTGAATCCGCCTCCTCCCGAACCGCCCATCGCGCTACCCTGCCCGCCATGAACGTCGGATGGCGCCACTGCAGCATCTGCAAGAAGGACATCGCCCACGGGAGCACGTACTACGAGTGCAACGTCTCAACCTGCAACGGCAAGCGCACGGGGCTCTTCTTCTGCTCCGTCGAGTGCTGGTCCGCGCACGTTCCGGACATGCGCCACCGTGACGCCTGGGCGAACGAGAAGACCGCGCCCAGTGCGGACTCGATCGCTCGCCCCGTGCCCTCGGCGATACCCGTCGCGCGCGAACGGCGGGTCGTCGCGGCCGCCGCGCAGGCTCCGTCGGCGGAGCCGGCCGGCTCGGTCGAGCTGGCGGCCGGGCCGGAGCACGACGTGCTCATCGTGGTCAGCAAGCTGAAGACCTACGTGAAGGCGCGCTCCGGGATGAACACGTCGGACAACGTGATGCCGGTGCTGTCCGACCTGGTGCGAGAGGCGTGCGACCGCGCGATCCGACGCGCGGCGCAGGACGGACGGAAGACGGTGATGAATCGGGATTTCGGACGCGGGTGAAGGGCGCGGGTGACCACGTACCAGCTGCTGGAAGCGCCGGAGCGGTACCGTTCATCACGGTGACCGCCTTCCGCGACTCACCCAGGCCATGCCCTTGAAACCGCCCTCCCTGCAGCTTCGAGTTGCGGCGCGAGTCAGCCGACCCGCCGGCCCCCAGGTCGCCAGCAGGCGCGGAAGCGCCGCTCGAGCCTTCGGCATCGTGCTCGTGATGGCGGGCTGTGGTGGCAGTTCGGGCTCCGGACTGTTCGGCGGTGATCCCGACGCGGGGGCGGAGGGCGGTGAGTCCGTCGGCGGCGCGGGCGGAAACGCAGGTGGCGGCACGGGCGCGTCGGGTGGCGCCGGCGCGACATCGAGCGGCGGTGCGTCGGGCGCCGCCGGGTCCGCCAGTGGAGCCACCGGCGGAAGCGGAGCGGAGTCAGGCATGGGGGGCACGTCCGGCGATGGCGGCGTGGCCGGCGCGGGCGGGGCTGCTGGCGCTGCGGCGGGTGCCGGCGGTGCAGCTGGCTCGATGGGCGGTGCCGGAGGAGGCGCCGGTGCGCCCGGTGGCGCACCGAGCGATGCCGTCGTCGAGTGCCGCGGCTCACCCTGCGACGTCAGCGGCGGCGGATACTGCTGTCTCAGCCAGAACACGGGCTTCGGCGGGTTCGGCGGCTCGGCCTTCGGCGGGTTCGGCGGGTCAGGGTTTGGCGGGTCGACCGGCGGCTCGGCTTGCAACGCGACCGGTCCCGGCTGCGGATTCAGTGGCACGACCGCGCGCTGCGACGGTCCGGAAGACTGCGGCAGCGAAGTGTGCTGCGGCTCGTTCCAGTCGTTCGGCGGCGGCTTCTACACCGAGCTCACCTGCCGACCGGTAGCAGATTGCGCGGGCGCGGGCCGCCGCATCGTGTGCGACCCTACGGTGGCCAACCCTTGTCCGAACGGCGGATCGTGCCAGGCGACAGGCGGCCTCCCTTCCGGGTACGAAGTCTGCCGCTGAGGGGCGGCGCAGAGCGCAGAAGCCCTTCGGCCCGTCAAGCCCGATGCGCAACCTTTCGACGCTGATCACGCTCGGATCGCTCGCCCTCGCCTGCGGCTCCGAGGGCTCGTCCGCGCACCGCGGTGCCGATGCCGGATCCGATTCGAGCGCGGGCGCGAGCGGCAGCGCCGGCAGCGGAGCCGCCGGCGACACTGGCGCCTCCGGCACGGGCGGTAGCAATGCGGCGGGCACGGCCGGCACCGGGACTGCGGGCAAGGGCAGCACGGACGGCGGCGCTCCGGACGGCGCGGCGGGTCTCGGAGGAGGCGCCGGTTCGGGCGCGGGCGCGGGCGGCGGATCGAGCGGCAGCAGCGCGGGCGGTGCCGCGGGTGCCGGCGGATCGAGCGGCAGTGGGGCGAGCGCCGGGTCGGGAAGCGGCGGCGCCCCGGGCACGAACTGCCGCAAGGAGCCGTCAGATCAGGCGTGCATGTTCTACTTCACGACGCCGCGCTACTACGTCTGCAGTCACCCCTACGTCGCGCCGAGCGCCAAGTGCAAGGTCGCCTACTACGATCCCGGCGGCGACGGGCTGTGCTGCCCCTGAGCCGGCAGCGGAGTCACGGACACCCGCCCCCGGGGCACGTATCGCACGTGAAGTCGATCGCACCGGTTTGCCGGCACACGCCCGGACACGAGGCGCCGACGCACGCGCACGAGATGGGCCCCGACGTGCAGTCGTGGGGGCGACACTCCTCCGGGAACTGGGCTCCGCCGGTTTGCTGGATGCAGGCGAAGCCTGGGCCGCACGTCAACCCGCCGGACGATCCCTGCGGTCCGCAGGGCTGACCGCCGCAGGGACCCACGGCGACCGCCCAGCTCGACGAGACGCATCTGGCGAGCGTCAGGCCCGTTCCCGTGCAGTCCTCGTACGCACAGGCACGCCCGCTGCACGCGGGATCGCAGGAAGCGCCGTCGACGGGCGCAGCGTCCGGGCACGCGCACGGATCCTGCGGCGCGAAGCAGTCGCCCTGGCACACGTAGATCTCGCCGCCGACGGCGCGCACTTCCCCCGCCGAACAGCCGCAGCAGCCGCACTCGGCCTGGCAGCCCTCCGCGCAGAGCGGCGCCTGCGCGCAGCCGACGTTCGAGCAGTCGAGGCCGCCAGATCCGCCCGACCCCGCCGTGCCGGAGGTGCCGCCGGAACCGGAGGCACCGGCACTGCCGGCGGAGCCTGCCGAGCCACTCGCGCCCGACGACCCGCCGAAGGCTCCCGTGCCGGCGGTGCCGCCGTCGGTCAGCGTCGAGGTCCCGGACGTGCCGCATCCGGCGGTCAGCGCCGTGAACAGAGCGATCGCCGGAACCCGCCGCATGCGCGCATCATGCCACGACAGCCGCGCGGCACCACGTCGATCGGAACGGCGATGGCAGTCTTCACGTGGGGCACGGGGACGGCTGCGCGTGCAAGTCTGGTGGCGCCGCGTGACCGGGGTGCTCGGGCCCACGCCGCACACCACGACCCCGGCAAGCGCCGCGTGCTTCCCACGCAGCGCGATCCGCGCGAGAGTCTGCGGGTGCAGCGCATCACGTCGCCTCGGGGTGCAGGCTGGGTCGTCGTGGGGTTCGTGCTCCTCGGCGCGTGTGGGTGCGGGCGATGACCGCAGCTCGCGCCTTGGCGGCGCCCTTGGGACGCCGCCCTCGGCCCCCTCGCGTGCCGTGGCTTCCGCCTGGGCTGGTCCACCGCCCAGGACGGCCGAGCTGCCAGCGCGCCGATGATTCCATCGACGGCTCCATCCGGTCTCGTCAGTAGCAATAGAGCGAGCCGTCGAAGTCCCCGCACTCCAGCGGCGCCGGACAGCCGGCACCGCAGGGCATGGCGCAGACCCTCTGTGTGCACACGCCGCCCAGATCGGCGCACCGCGCTTCCTCGACGGGGCCAGTGCACAGGACGAGGCACAGACTTCGATCCACGTCGCTGGCGAACGGCGAGCAAGCCGTCGACGAGAACGGTCCACACTCGGCGATCGTCTGACAGACCGTACCCATGGGCGCGGGATCGGCGCGAGCGGCGCGCAGCAGCAAGTCGAAAAATACGACGAAGCGAGCGCCGGGCACCATGGGCGAAAGCGGAACTGCCACGCCGGACGCCTCGGCGTAAGCGACGACCTCGCTATCGCTCGTGTACAGGTGGGCGCCCTCACCCCAGAACGTACTGGGGGGAATGCTGAGTGCCGTTCCCGGCGTCACAGCATCCACGGGGAACGAAAACGCCAGCGATACGGTCTCGAACCCGTAGTACCCCGACGCATACGCCGTGGCGAAGTAGACCCCGTCGGTGGCGTCCAACCTGCAGGATGCATCGATGGACAGCGAAACGTCTCGACCCTCGAGTGACCCGAACGCGTCCGCGACACCCGAGATAACGGATTTCCCCACCGTGGGAATGCAGTCGAGACTTCCCACGAGGTGCCCTGGCGGCGGCGTCACGCAACGCGAGGACAGACGATTGCACACCCGGTCGAGGGGACAGTCGCTCGAAGTCTCGCACCGGTCCGTCGCGGACGGAAGCTCCGGGGAGCAACCGGTCGTCAGCGCAAGCCCGGCTACGGCGAGCGCTGTGGTGACGACGCCCTTCAAGGCACGACCCCGCGGGTCACGCTCTGCCCTCGCTGAACCGGTGCGCTCTTTTCGATTTGCGATCGAGCTTCCTCGAGAGTAACCGCACCCGACAAGACGAGGAACAGTGTGTGCTCCGACGTCGGCTGCCGCACGGGAACGAATGTCGAGGCAAGAAAGGCATCCTCGCTCGTCGCATCGCCCACCACTATCTTGCCCGAGCCGCGGGCGTACGCCAGGCCGATCGTGGAATCGAATGCGCCGGCAAGGATCCCCACGCCGAGCGTTCCACCAATTCGATCGTACCGCACGTGGAACAGGTCTTCTCGAACGGGTGGATCGTCGAAATGCGGTGCGGTCGATGCGTCAAGGAAGACTCCGGCGCGCACGGCGAGCCCAGGATTGACGACGGCCTCTACACCGCCGGCGAATCCGATCGCCTGGATCGTATCGGCGGTGATCCGCTCGTCACGCACGAAGATGCGCGTGCTGTCCCCGGTCCGGGACGCGTTCACGGTGGTTGCGCTGTCGATGACCAGCGATCTCGCGGTCGCGAAGGCCATACTGCCGTCGAGGGCGGCGGAGAACGTCCTCCGGTCGTCCCACGCGACTCCAACTCCGAGTCGTAGCGGCGTTCGTACGGCGACGGAGCCGACGCTCGTGGTCGACTCCTCCAGCAGCTGCGCGCCGGTCGGATCCGCCAGGATCTGCTGAGTGACGCCCGTCGCATCGAACCGTCCAGTGATCGGGACACCGGGTACGGCCACGGACGCACCGACCCACAGGTCGCGTGTCACCTCCAGTTGAGCACCGAACACCGGCACCAGCGAAACGGCCTGGATCTCGGCGGTCTGGACCGACTTGCTTCGTCCGACGATTCCAAGCGCGTCGATGGCAACTGCGCTGCTCCCCGAAAAGCTACGCTGCCTGTAGAGGCCGAACACTGAGGCCCCGAGACGCACCTCGCCCAGGGACAAGCCATAGGTCGGGCCGAGGTAGGTGTCCGTCTGCGTGCGAGAGAGGGACAGAGACTCGCTGTAGGAGCCTGGGAGCTCGGGGAAACGCGCGCTCGCGCCTCCGACCATCGTGAAGCGCTGAACCGTTGGAATCACTAGTGCCACTCCGACGACGTGGTGCACACCGTCGGCTGGCCCGAGGTGCTTGAAGTAGGCAACCGCGGAGGGGATCTCGAATCCACCGGACGACTCCACCCGATCCTGCCGATCGGTCACCCTGCCGAACAGGCTCGCAAATCCGCGCGGTGCGAAGGGACTGGTGACTTCGCGAGTGGAGTACGCGTGGATGCTCGCAGAAATCGCCAAGACGTCACCCGGAACTCCTGCGATGCCGGCCGGGTTGAGGTAAGGCATCGCGGAGTCGTTACCCGCAGCGATCCCCGCTCCGCCCATGGTCGCCGTCCGGCCGCCGAGCGGCACGTCGCGGGCGTTCTGCGCGAGCGCCGGCCGTGGCGCCATCACGGAGCCGAAGAGTATCGATACCACAAGGCCCGGCTCCACGACGCGCCAACGCTCTCGCACCCGGTGTCTCAGCTCGGGCAGCGGCGACCGTTGATCGGCGACGCTTACCACCAACCCTTCGCGACCCGCGAGCCGCAGCACCGTCGCCCACGCTTTCGACGACATACGCTTCAGCCCGTGGAGCGTGCCACGACACCGGCCGCCGGGGGAAGTGGGTGCCGTGAAGGCGCGAGGCCGCTTCGGGCACTGCTGCGGCGGCGAGTCTCACCAACCCTCTTTCTCGCTCAGGCCCTCAAGACGCTTGACCGGTCTGCCCGGGCAGCTCGCGCCTTGACGGCGCCCTGGCGCTCTGCCCGTACTCGAGCGGCACGAGTCGCGCGGCGGCGTCACGTGTCGTCGCCACCTCGAGCCAGCGCATCGGATCATCGCAGCGCTCGCAAATGTCGACGTCCTTCCGGAACGCATGAAACGCGGGCTCGCCGCGACCGCCCGACATTGCGCGGTGCGCTCGGGGCTGCGGCGCGCGCACCTTGGCGCGTGAGCGGCGTGCCGCGAGCTGGAGCTGGCGACGGAGCGGAGCGCCGAGCCAGCGGCGGTGCCGCGGGCGCGGGCGCGTCGGTCACGGCGAAACTCGTGAACCGGCCGTCGCGCGCACTGGCCGTGCGCGGCTGGCCAGCCATGGCCGGCTGCCGGGCCTCCGCCGACCCTCTCGCTCCGCGACGTCGGCTACCCTCCGCCCATGCCGGGCCACCTTGCCGCGCACCTGGTCGAGCGCTTCGTCGATTCGGCGCCGCGCGGCTGGGTCGGCACGCCCGAGGGGCCGCTCTTCGGGGACGAGCAGAAGCGCCGGCACGGCTTTGGCGGGCGCATCGACTTGACGCTGCGGCACGACGTGCGCGGACTGAGCGTCGCGGTCGAGCTCGAGGTGAGTCGCGCAGATCCGGTGACCAATCAGGTGAAGTACTGGACCGCGCGCGACGTCGGGGCACGCCCGCCCGACGAGGTGCTGGTGAGCATGTTCAGCCCCCACGTCGTGCGGCACCGTCGCAACCTGTCCGCCCTGTTCACGCGGCGGTTGCGCCGCCAGGGCGTGCCCATGTTCCAGGTTTCCCTGCTCCCGTATCTCTCGCCCGCCGAGATCAAGGACCTGAACCATCGCTCGGCGGCTTCGCTGGACCGCGTCGCGCTCCCGATCGCGGCCGAACTCGAGCGCATCCTGCAAGTCGTCCATCCGCGCGGGGACGTGAGCCACCGGATCCACTTCGCCGGTGATGCGTCGGACGTCGTCGCGAACCTCTGGGAGTGGAACGAAGGAATGAGCGCGCGGCCGGATCCGTCCTGGCGGCACCGCCGCTGCCAGTTCTTCGTCCACGATCCGGAGTCCGGCTTGTTCGCGCCGTCGAAGTTCTGCGCGTTCATCCCCGCGCCACGCAAGCCGGGCGAGGCGGTGCCCGCCACGATGACGTTGCCGCTCTACGCCGAGCTCGGGGAGCAGGACCCGCGGTTCGACGGCCACCGCGCGCGCAAGCACCTCGTGAAGCGGCTCGCGTTCACCGAGGTCCCGCTCGAGCGGGTCGTAGAGGAGCGATTCGATCGGTGGATCCAGTACTTTGGTGATGCCATCTCTCTGAGGGGCAAGCCACGCGTGCTCGTGCCGCCCCCCTGGTACTGAGCTCGGAGGCGCGCGGTGGGTTGCCCCCAGGTCGCTGCGCCAGCGGCCCTCAGCCGAGGGCGGTCACGCGGCGCTCGAGCTCGCGCCGGATGCGCTCCCACTCGGACGGAGAGAGGCCCAGGGGTAGCGGGGCTGCGTCGGCGTCGCCGAAGTAGACCAGGCTGCGGACGACGTGGCCGATGTCGTCGGCAGCGTACTTGCGGCAGTAGAGCCGCAGCGCTTCGTCGAGCGCCCCTCCCGCGACTCCGGCTTCGAGCAGCGCATGGAAATCCCAGAAGTCGCGCGCCATCCCGCGGGACGAAATCGCGGAGAGCTTCATGCATGCGAGGTCCTCGAGGGACGCGACGGGCACCGCGAGGTTCGGGTTCGTGGCAGGCGCTGCCAGAAGCGGGTAGCGATACGCGATCACGCTGGCGGGCACCCGGCAGACCTCCAGGTAGAGCGTCCCCGGCGCGATGCTCGTCACCCGGAGACCGCCGACCTCGCTCACCAGGCGCTCCGCCATCCGCTCCGCGTCGAAGTCGGAGGGAACGAAGAAGTCGAGATCACGCGACGTCCGGTGGCGCAACGTCGCCGCGATGGCGACACCGCCCGCCAGGTAGGTGTCGGGCGGCAGCGCTTTGGCCAGGGCTGCGAGGGCCGCACGTTGCTCCGGCGTCACCGTCGGCTTCAACCCGCCCACTGGGGACGCCCTCCCCCGGGCGCCTGCGCGTTCGGGACGCCCGCGATCAGCGACCAGTAGGCGCGGTCCCGTGGCGTCAGACGGTCACCCTTTCTGCGCAGGAAGTCCGCGATCGCCTCCGGCGAGTAGGCAGCCCGAAGCCAGCACATCGCTTCCCACCCGCCCCGGCTCATGACGCGCTCCAGGACGTAGTCGCCGTGCCGATCCAGGTCTACGTCCTCCGGCTTCACTTCCCAGAACAGATGGCAGACGTGCACGGGGAGCTCGCGCGCGGACACTGGAGGATCGTATCACGCGCCTGCGGATGGGGCAGCGGCTCGTGCGAACGACGTGCAAGCGCACCGGCCCCCAGCCGTCAGCGTGCTGGAGATCGCCGATGTCGATGGTATCGTCTCGCCTGGTTGCGGGAGACGATCGTCATCAGACGACTGGTCGCCGTCGCGGCGGTCGTCGTGGGTGGCTGCGGTCCGCTCGTCCAGGGCGGAGACGGCGAGTTCGACGCGGACGGCCCGGGGCCCGCTGACCCACCCTTCGGTTCGCCGGAAGCGGGGAGTGAGTCGTCGACGCCGCCTGCCCGAGACGCCGCGGTGGAGCTCGATTCGAACCCTGGGGCCACCCTGAGCTGCTCCGACACGGCGTGGAGCTTCGCGCGATCGACGGCGACGGTGCGACATCGATCGCAGCGGTTGGGTCGGCCGCGTCCGCGACGAACGCGACGTGGTGGCTGAACGTGTTCGACGCCACTTCGATGGCGCCGCGATGGCCCGAGGGAGTGCAGGGGAGCGGCGCGGCGTACGGGGTCAACCTGCTCTCCAGCGGTGTGACCTGGTTCGTCGGTGCGGCCAGCCGCTACCAGAGTTCCCTGTTTCTGGGTCGTGTCGATCGGGGACCTGTCAGCCCCGAGGCAAAGTTGCTCGAGTACGGGGCTGCCGCGGTCCTGGACATCGAAGGCTCTCTGGTCCAGGCGCAGAGCGACGGCCGTGTGTTCCTGTCGTCGACCGGGGAAGCGGCGACATACTGCCCCTGACCGCCCCATCGATCGTTTCGACCGGAAGCGGCGACCGTTGTACGCTCCGGTCGTGCCGTACCAACCTCGCACCGTCTCCGACGCCCAGCTCCGGGAGTGGGAGGCCGACTTCGAGGCCGCCGACCGCCGATCGCTGCAGACCCGATTCAGGTATGCGTTCATTCGCACCTACAAGCCGGTGCTCGACGACGCGGAGTATCGGTCGTTCGAGTCGATGGCGGACTATCGGAAGTGGTGCGAGGAGCATCTACCCTCGTGGCTGGGCTATGGCCGGTCGCTTTGAGTACGCTCAGGCGGAGGAGATACGAGACGCCTTCGCCCGGCACAGGGTCCGCTATCTGTTCATCGGGAAGTCGGGCGCCATCTTGCTCGGGTTCCCCGACACGACGCAGGATGCCCACCTCTTCGTGGACAAGGCCGCCGGAAACGGCGCGGCTGCCGCCGCCGCGCTCGGCGAACTCGGGTTTCCGCTCACCAGTGAACAGGTTGCCGAGATCTCCCGCGGCAAGTCCCTGCCGCGCCTCGAGGCGTTCCGCGACCACTGGAAGCGTCGGCGCCAGTAGCCTGCCGACGCTCGGCGGCGCCGACGGCAGGGAGGCGCGTCGGGGACTTCCCGTTCCCCGAAACGTGGTACGGCGTCGAAGATGACGACTCGATGGCTCGCGATCGGATGCGCCGCGTCCATGGGCATGGTCGGCTGCGGCAAGACCACGGCTTCGCCACCCGCGGAGACACGACAGCCGACGCCGAGAGCGACGGCCGCGCCCGATGCGAGTGTCGGCGCGCCGCCTGCGCAAGGCTCGGCGGCTCCCGAGCGCCCCGGTGACGACGATTCCTTCGCGGTGTCGTCGGAGGTCGCGGCGAAGGTCGGCGGACTGGGATTTCGTCTGTCGGGCTTGCGCGGGCGCGGGTGGTCGCGCGGCGAGCCCGCAGGGCGCGTCCTCTTTCAGGTCAACGGTCCGCCGGGTGGCTCCCTCGGTTTCGAGGTGCACGCCAACCCGGACGGCGTCTCGGGTCCCGAACCGGTCGAGAAGCTCTTCACCGACGCCGTCACGCACCGCCCGGTGCGGGTCGGCAAGCTGGAGAAGGCGCGCCTCGCAGGCGCCGAGCGGTGGGCTCAGTCGTTCCGCACCGGCGAGGGTTTCGCGTCGACCACCTGGTGCGTCGTGAAGATCCCGTCCCCCCAGGATGCACCCACGGGCCTGCTCGTCTTCGCCCAGGTCACCGATCGCTCCGACGCCGAGCCCTCGTGCACCACGCCCCTGCGTGCCGATGCGATCGCGCCGCTCGTCGCGTCGTTCGCGCTGGAGTAGGGCCCCGCCCGCGATGCGGTGACGCGTCCGGTCGAGCGCGGGCCGCGGCCACCGCGACACCCGCTGTGCCAGGGTGCGCCAGATCGCTTCCGCGTCGCGCTTCACGACGCGACGCTTCGCACACTTGCGCATCGATCGGCGCTGGCACGATGGCTGCACTCCGGGGTGCATGGCACACCTGCGGATCGTCATCGTCTCCGTGGTCGCGGCAGTGGGCGCGTGCAGCAGCAGCGGCGGAGGCTTGGCTCCGTCGGGAAAGGGTCCGGGCCTCGGCGGCGGATCGGAGGCGCTGAGCCTTCTGCCGGCGCCCCCGGGACTCTGCTCCGGCGACGGCACGAAGAAGGAGTGCGCGGAGCCCGGCGGTTGCGCGCCGGGCGCGGGAGTCGGCGGCAGCTCGCCGGGTGGAGGAACCGGCGGATCGGGCGTTGGCGGTGGATTCGGCGGATCTGCCGGCGGCGGACCGGATCAGGGCAGCGCGGGCGCGGCGGGATCGTCGGAAGCCGCGGGTGCGGGCGGGAGCAGCGGTTCGGGCACCGCGGGCGTGTCCGGTAGCAGCGCCGGACCCGGTGGGTTCGGCGGTTCCTCTGGCGTGGCAGGCGCGTCCGGGAGCAGCAGCAGTGTCGGCGGCTCTGCCGGAACCGCCGCGTCCGACGCGGGATGCGTCCCCGACGCCGACGGCGGACTGCCGCCGGAGTGCCGCGACGCGGGCGCCGGCGCGCCGATGGCGCGAACGCTTCCTCCGCAGGCCCTCGAGAGCTCGTGCGCGAGCCTGGAGCGCAAGCCGTACACGCTGTACCTGTCCGCCGACGACTCGAACTCCACCGCATCGCCGGTGATCGCGCGCCGCCTCATCCGCCTGGGCGGCGTGGTGCCGGCGTCCATCGTGCGTCCGTACGAGTTCCTGAACTACTACGACTTCTCGTTCGAGCCCGCCGAGCGCGGCGAGGTCCGCATCGTGCCGCAGCTCTCCTCCTGCCCGACGGACGGCGAGCTGAGCTTCCAGGTCGCCCTGCAGTCCGAGGCCCGCGATCCGGACGATCGCCCGCCGCTGAACGTCACCTTCGTGCTCGACACGTCCGGCTCGATGATGGGCTACTCGCGCACCGACGCGCGGCCCATCGATCTGGAGCGCGCCGCCGTGCTGGCGATAGCGAGCCGGCTCCGCCGGGGAGACGTCGTCTCCATGGTCACCTGGAGCACGGACCAGAAGGACATCCTCGCGGCGCACGTCGTCACGGGTCCGGACGATCCGGTGATCGTCGACGCGGCGAACGCGCTCGAGGCGAGCGGCGGCACCGATCTGCACGCCGGCCTCGTGCGCGGCTACGCCATGGCCGAGCAGGCCTACTCGCGTGATCGCATCAACCGCGTCGTCCTCATCAGCGACGGCCAGGCGAACGTGGGCGTCGTCGACGAGGAGCTCATCGGCAGCTACGCGGACGACGAGGAGGGCGACGCCGGGATCTACCTCGCCGGCATCGGCGTCGGCGACGGCGTGAACGACACGCTCATGAACGCCGTCACGGACGCCGGTCGCGGCGCGTACGTGTACCTCGACTCGGACGCCGAGGCACACAAGATGCTCGGCGACCGCTTCCTCACCGTCGTCGACCTCGCCGCGCGCTCCGTGCGTCTCGAGGTGACGCTGCCCTGGTACATGAACGTCACGAAGTTCTTCGGCGAAGAGATCTCGACCGATCCGACCAAGGTGCGACCGCAGCACCTCGGCCCGAACGATGCGATGCTGTTCTTCCAGATCCTGCGCGCCTGCGACGCGTCGCTCCTGCGCGGCGACGACCGCATCCGCCTCCGCGCCACCTGGGAGACTCCGTTCCCGCGACAGAATCGCGAAGCGGTCATCGACGCGACCCTGAACGCCCTGGCCGGCGACGACGCCGAGCTGACGAAGGCCGCCGCCATTGCCGGATACGCCGAGGCGCTCATCGCCGTCTCGGGCGGCGCCGGCGCCCCCGCCCTCGACGAGGCCCTCCGCAACGTACGCGCCGCCCGCGGCGCGGGCACCGACCCGGATCTCGTCGAGGTGGAAGCGTTGCTCGTGCAGTATCGGGCGCACGTGGGCGGGGGGTGACGCCGACCGTCCGCCGCGTCAATTGCCGCCGAAACGCACGCCGAGCTTCCGCGCCGCGGTGCGCTACGACGGAGTCGGACACGCGCGCCCGATGCCGAGACCGCCCCGCAAGCACGAGAACGTGGCAAACTTGCGCACTGGCTTCCGGAGGTCCCATGTCTCGTCATCGTCTGTTCGCTGGCACGTTCTACGGTCTCACGGTCCTCGGGCTGGCCGTCGCCTGCGGCAGCTCGTCGAACGAGGATCTCTTCGGCGGCTCCGGCGCCGGTGCGGCCGGCTCGAGCGCGGGCAGCGCCGGATCGTCGGGCAGCGGCGACGGCGCTGCCGCGACCGGCGGTTCGACCACGGGCGGATCGTCTTCGGGTGGCGCGTCGGGATCGAGCACCGGCGGCAGCGGCGCGACGGGCGGCGATGGCGCGGGCGGCAGCGGTGCGACCGGCGGCGATGGCGTCGGCGGAAGCGGCGCGAACGGTGGCGACGGTGCGGGCGGAAGTGGTGCGAACGGCGGGGACGGTGCCGGTGGAAGCGCGGCGCAGTCCGGCGCGTCGGGCTCCGGCGGAAGCGCGGGTGATCCCGGCGTGGGCGGAGCCGCGGGTGATCCCGGCACCGGCGGCACCTCCGGATCGGGCGCCGGCGGTTCGGGCGGCACGGCGGGCAGCGGCGCTGGTGGCACGTCCTCGGGTGGCGTCGGCGGCTCGGGGGGTACGTCGGGATCGGGAGCCGGCGGTTCGGGCGGAAGCGGCGGCTTCGTCACGTGCTCGGACAGGCCCTGCGACCTCAGCCAGGGTGAGGCGTGCTGCGTCCGGACGCCGGGGGACGATCGGTGCGTCAAGCCGGGCGAGTCCTGCTCGTGTCCGTTCCTTTGCACGGCCGGTCGCGCGACGTGCGACGGCCCCACCGACTGCCCGTTCCCCCAGATCTGCTGTGCCGGATTCGACGCGACCGAGTGCCAGACGAGCTGCGGGAACAACGAGATCGAGATCTGCCAGAACGGCGACGGGATCCCGTGCCGCAACGGCGAGGACTGCACGACTCAGCCGATCCTGCCGCCCGGCTTCATGGGTTGCAGCAGCGGGAGCTAGGACCGAGCCTGCGTGGCCCGGGGCCTGCAGCAGAGAACCATGGCGCGCTTCGCCCAGCTCGACGATCGACGGCGCCGGAGCGCCGGGCGCCAGCTTCGAGGCCGGCGGCGCCGCCTGCGCGCGGTGAGCGCGGTGGTGGCCTGCGTCGTCGCGGCGGCGTGCGGCGGGAACGTGACCAGCGAGGGTGGGGGCGACTTCGGGGCGAGCGGCGCCGCGGGATCTTCCGGTGACGCAGGGTCGAGCGGTGCGGGGATGGCGGGCGGAGCCGGGACCGCGGGCGTCGATGGCGGCCCGGTGCTCCCGCTCTGCGGCAACGGCTTCCGCGACGGCGACGAGATGTGCGACGGCACCGACCTCGCCGGCGAGACCTGCGCGAGCGCGACGATGTACGCGCTGCCCCTCGGTGTGCTGCTCTGCTCCGCGAACTGCACGTTCGACACGTCTCGATGCGTGAGGGGCGGCACGGGCGGGGACGGCGGCTTCGGCGGCGGCGGCGGCTTCGCGGGGTCGAGTGGCTTCGGTGGTGGCGGCGGCTTCGCGGGTTCCGGTGGTATCGGCGGCGGCGGTGGCTTCGCGGGCTCGGGCGGCATCGGTGGTGGCGGCGGCTTCGCGGGGTCGAGCGGCTTCGGTGGCGGCGGGGGCCTCGCGGGTTCGGGTGGGGTGGCGGACGGCGGCTCCGCGCCGCGGTGTCGATGCACCGGCGGCTCGGTGCTGACGTGCAGCAACGGCGTGGCGTTCGACTGCTCGCCGTACCGCTGTCGTCCGGACGGCACGTGCGCCGCCCGCTGCGCGTCCGACGCGGACTGTGCGAGCGGCGCTCGCTGTGCACCCGACGGGCGCTGCGGGTGAGACGAGCACCATGAGCGCGCCGTGCTTCGTCGCCGTCGGGCTCGCCTTCGCCCTGCTCACGGCCTGCGGCGGCGAGGCCTCGGGGGGATCCGGAGCGCCGGCCGCCGGCGCCGCCGCAGGCACGTCGGTGTCCGGCGCCGGCGGCCAGGGCGGCGCTGCCGGTTCCGGGGGCTCCGGCGCGGGCGCAGGTGTCGGCGGGAGCGGCGGCGCCGTGGATCGCGGGGCGTGCGCGAAGCCCTCCGACTGCGTCGTCGTGCCGGAGTCGTGCTGCGGCGCCTGTGGCGTGCCGTCGAGGGACGACGGTACGGCCGTGCATCGCGACCACGCCGCGGCTCACGCCGCAGACGCGTGCGGCCCGGGGCCCGCCGCGTGTCCCGCGTGCGCGCGCCCGCTCGACCCCACGCTCGTGGCCACGTGCGACGCGGGGCGCTGTCGCGTCGTGGATCTGCTCGCCACGGATCTGACCGCATGCACGAGCGACGCGGACTGCCACCTGCGCACCAACGAGTGCTGCGAGTGCGGCGGCGCGACGGATCTGGAGCACCTCGTCGCCGTCGGACCGAGCGGCAACGCGGGCATGATGGAGCTGCTCTGTGATCCCGGGTCGGGCTGCGCCAAGTGCCTGCCATCGTATCCGTCCCTGCCCGCACTGTGCAGCTCGGGTCGTTGTACCGTCTCGGGCGGTCTTGGAGGAAAATAGGCAAGCCATGATTCACCTTCACCATCACCCGTTCTCCCGCGCCGCCTCCGTCGTCTGGATGCTCGAGGAGGTGGGCGTCCCGTACGAGCTTCGCTTCGTCGATCTGAAGAAGGGGGCCCAGAAGCTCCCCGAGCTCCTCGCGCTCAATCCGATGGGCAAGCTCCCGATCCTCGAGGACGGCGACGCGATCGTGACCGAGACCGCCGCCATCGGACTCTACCTGGCCGATCGCTACGCGCCGGGGCGGCTCGCTCCCGCCCTCGACGATCCCCTGCGCGCTCCGTACCTCCGGTGGACGCTGTTTTCGCCCAGCGTGGTCGAGCCCGCCGCGGCCGCGAAGGGCGGTGGCTGGAAGGCCAGTGAGGCGCAGGTCGGCTGGGGCGGCTTCGAAGCCATGCAGACGAGCCTCGTGCACGCCCTCTCGCGAGGGGACCACGTGCTCGGTGAGAGGTTCTCGATGGCCGATGTGGTGCTCGGCGGGACCATGGGCTTCCTCCTGCGCTTCGGCATGCTCGAGAAGCGGCCCGAGTTCGTCGCCTACACGGAGCGTCTCGCCGCGAGGCCCGCGCGCCAGCGCGCCGACGAGATCAACGCGCGCATCGTCGCGGAGCACGGCCTCGGGAGCTGACTTTCGCCGCGCGGAAAGGCGCGGTCTGTCAGAATGGGCGGATGAGCCGCCGCCTCTCGCTGGTCTGCCTGGCCGGAACCTCCATCCTCGGCGCGGCGGACGTCGCGGTGGCCAACGATGCGTCGTTCCACGGCGACGGAGCGATGGTGTTCGCGATGCGGGCGACCGGCGTGCGCATGGCGCGCGAGGTGATCGTGATCCGGCACGTCCCCGACGGCAGCCCGCACGACTATCTGGCGGACTGCGAGTTCACCTTCGAGAATCGCCTGGACGCGAAGGCCGACGTGCTCATGGGCTTCCCCGACTGGGAGCAGTGGAGCGAAGCCGCGGACGCGTGGGCCATCAAGGACTTCGCGACGTGGATCGACGGGCGTTTCACCCAGGCGACGCATCGCAAGGTGGACAACGACGGGGGGCGCCCCACGGCGGACGGCCAGCGCATGAAGATCGCCTATCCCGCGGCCTACACCTGGCCGGTCGCGATCGACGGGAAGGGACGCGTCACCGTCCGCAATCGCTACCGCTTCGGCGGCCTGCGCACGAACGGCCCCTTGCAGGCGTGCTTCGGCGAGGGTGACGGCGACGGCAAGCGAGGGCCGAGCGTCATTCCGCCGCTCTACCGATACGACCCCGATCCGAAGAGCGAGCCTCACTTCGCCGACGGAGTCTGCACGCAGCTGCAGTACATCGTGACGACCGGTCGAACGTGGGACGGCGCCATCGGGGACGCGGACATCGCGATCCAGCTGCCGCCGGACGCGCTGCCCAACCTCGTGATCCCGCTGCCACCGGCGACGGAGGTGACCGGCGGGTTCGTTCGCTGGCAGCGAAAGGACTGGACGCCGACCGAGGAGCTGCGCGTCGTGATCGCTCGGCGCGGTGGCTACCCGTTCTTCGCCACGGTGAAGCAGGCGAAGAGCTGGCTCGAGTTCGCGAAGGCCAACGGCTTCGGTGCCGACATGGTCGGCGCTCTGAAGACCGGCTACGAGCGCGAGCTGGTCTCGCCGTCGGAGTACACGCCGCCCATCACCAAGAGGGCGCGCGCGATCCACGCCCAGGTCATCGAGCTCCTCGGGGAGTACGCGGCGCCTGCCGCGCTCCCCGCGATGGCGGAGCTGTCCGCGGTGGGTCCGGCAGCCCTCGACGATCCGAGCGCGCCCTCGACGACGGCAAGCGCCGCCCCGCCGCCCTCGCCGCCGGCACCGGCTCCCCCGCGGGTGATGCCGGAAGCTGCGCAGCCGAACTGCGCCTGCCGCCCCGCGCCGTCCTCTGCGAATGATCTTCCGCAGCCCGTCGCGCTGGCGGGCGCGCTCGTCGGGGTGCTCACGTTGCTGCGAAGGCGGCGCGCGCGGCGGAACGGCTCGAGCTCCACCGAGCCGCTGCGGTAGCTTCACGGGCTCGCGGCCGCTTTGCGTAAGCGCCCGTCAGCGCGCGAGCAGCAGGGTCCAAAACCCGCCACCCGCGGGTGGTGGAGCGGCGTCAGGCCCTGCGTCCTGACCCGCGCCCGCGTCAGCGTCGGGATCGGTGGTCGAATAGTAGCCGACGCCGACGTGCGTCGCGTTCGTCAGTACGTTCTTGCACGTCCCCTCGTCCGTCATCAGCGCGTCCACGAAGGCGGCGCCGCTGGCATGCCCCATCGAGATGTTGACCGCGACGGTCGTTCCGGCGAAGCATCGAAGGCCCCACTCCCCGGGGCCGGAGCCGTCGGGACCGTCGAATCCGAGCGTGGTCTCGGCCATGTGCTGAGAGTGATTTCTCGCGTTCAGGGTCAGCGCGTCGTCCACCGCGACCGCCGTGACCGGAGCGATCGCCTCCATCCCGCACGTCCCTCCCGCCTGCCGCAGCTCGTTGACCCGCTCGACGACGGCGGTCTCGAGCGCGATCCACGTGGGGTGCCAGGTCGGCCCCGGCTCGCTGCAGTCGACCGCTCCGCCACCGCCACTGCTGCCGCCGGTCGCGGCGCCACCAGTACCGCCGGCGCCTGAGCTGCCGCCCGTTGCACCGGCGCCCGCCGTGCCACCGCTGCCCCCGGTGGCTGCGCTCGCGCCCGCTCCGCCCGCTCCGCCGGAGCCCCCGGCACTGCTTCGGCCCTCGGAGTCCTCGTCGGAGCCGCAGTGCGACAGCGCGGCGGACAGCGCGATCGCGATCGCGGTTCTGCGAAGCAGTGCGGCGCCCACGGCTTGCCGAACGTCGCACACATCGAACCTCCCCAGCAAGGTGCCCAACCACCGCCCGCGCTGAGCGGTCCGGCGCTCCGTTGCGACGTTCCGGGGATGTGCAGGGCTCGAGCATACGCCGGGTCGGAAGCCGGCCGGCGCGCTACTCTCGACCGGAAAGGCGGCGAACGCTTCGTCGACGTCGGTTCAGCCTGCGCGTCCGCTCCAGAGCTCCCTCCGCGCCGCTTCTGCCATCGCCAGCGCGACCTCAGCCGGCGGCAGCCCGGCGCGCTCCACGAGCTCTCGCGGCACCGGGGCGGCGAGCTCGCGCTCGATACGCTCCACGGCTGCGCACGTCGCGGCGTCCAGACGCGCGCGGTCGGCGGTCGAGAGGCCCTGGCGCGCCCAGGCGTCGACGTCGTGGGAGAGCACGGCGTGCTCCGTTTCCTCTTCGGCGATGCGCGCGAGGGCGTTGCGGACGGACGGTTCGGTTGCGTGGTGTGCTTGCCACGCGCCCATGGCAGCGCCGAGAGTCTCGCGCACGACGCCCACGGCGGCGTTTTCACGGGCGAACTCGAACAGGCTTCGCGCGGCTGCGGCCGCAACGTCCCCGCGACGCGGCGTGGCGCCGAAGCGACGAGCGAGGGCGGCCGTGGTGGCGTAGTGGCGCTCCTCGTCCGCGGCGGCGGTCAGCGCGCGTGACACGAGATCCGCCGGGGCGCCGTGCGCGGCCAGCTCGCTCGCCATCCGCTCGAAGGCGATCACGCTCGCGCTCTCGGCGGCGGCCATCGTCGCGAAGTACCGGCCGAGGAGCGGCGCGCCAGGGTCCGGCTCGCCCGGGACGTAGCCGTCGGGGCGGCGACCCTCGCAGACCGTGTTGAAGGCGCACACCACGAGGGTCCCCGCCTCCCCTGGCTCCGTACGGCACGCGTACTTCGTCCCGAACCCCGCGGCGTTCTGCTCGCAGAAGGTGCGACAGCCTTCCTCCGTCGAGAGCCCGCCGGCGTCGCTGGGCCCGGAGTCGTCACCCGGCAGCGGCACGCGCTGCTCCATTCGCTGCGACCGGAAACCGTCGCAGCTCGACATGGACGTGGTGCACGCTTGTTGACCCGCTGCGAGAACGGGCGCCGCGAACGCCAGGACGCGGATCCGATGCGCGAGATGTGGGCGATGCTTCACGGGGATGGCCTTTGCACTGTGGAGGTGGCGTCGGTCGTCCAAGGCTTCTTTAGCGCAATCTGCGAGGGCGTGCGGAGCGACGTGCTAGCGTTCGTCGGATGATCCGGACGGACGGTACCCGCTTCGTGCGGGACGCGCGGTGCGTTCTTGCTCTCGCGGTGCTCGGCGGCGTGCTCCTCGCGGATCGCACGGCCCATGCCGCGGTCGTGTTCAAGGACGACTTCGAGAGCGGCACGTCTTCGTGGACCCTGACGGGTTCGTGGGGGACGACCACGACGTTCCCGCGCAGCCCCACGCGCAGCTTGACCGACACACCCTTCGGTACGTACGTCGGAAGTTCATCGACCATCGCGAGGATCACGGCCCCGCTCGATCTCTCGAACGCTTCGGCGCCCCGGCTCGGGTTCTGGATTCGCGGGTCCTCGGAGGCGCTCCACGACATTCTCTACGTGGAGATCAGTCGAAACGGAACGACCTGGTTGCAGGAGGACGCGATCAGTGGGACCCAGGCGACCTGGCGGTACGTGGAGTACCTGCTGAGCGGCTACGCCGGCGTGCCCGCGTTTCACGTGCGGTTTCGGTTCCAGTCGGATGCGATCGTCAACGGCGACGGATGGTACATCGACGACCTGATCTTCGAGGATGGAAACCCAGCGGTCAATCTGACCGCGCCTGCGGGCGGAGCCGCTTGGCCCGGCAACACGAACCAGGCGATCACGTGGACGTATGACGGCACGTTCGGGACGATGGCAGCGTCCTTCGACCTCCTGTTCGCGTCCGACGGCGTGACCTTCTCGCCGCTTGCGAGCGGGCTTCCCGTCTCGACCACGAGCCAGTCCTGGCTGGTCCCCGGTATCAACACCTCGCAGGCGCGCATGCGCGTGTACCTGCTCGATGCGTTCGGCGCCCAGCTGGCGTCGGGCCTCGGCAGCGGTCCGTTCACCATCGACTCGACGGCTCCGGGCGCGTTCAACCTGACCGCGCCATCCGAGGGTGCGTGTGGCGCGAGCACGCCGACGTTCGACTGGTCCGACGCATTCGACGCGGGGGGCGTGAGCTACACGCTCACCATCATTCCCACCTCCGCGTCCCCCATCGTGAAGACCGGCCTGACGGCGAGCCAGTACCAGCTCGCACCGGGCGAGGCGCTCTCCGACGCCAACAACCCGCACAGCTGGACCGTGACA
Organism: uncultured Polyangiaceae bacterium; assembly: GCA_964487605.1. Classification (GTDB taxonomy): domain Bacteria; phylum Myxococcota_A; class Polyangia; order Polyangiales; family Polyangiaceae; genus JAJDAH01. The sequence continues at coordinate 1,092 of CAZARU010000078.1, read as the reverse complement.
GCGCTCGATCGCGCTGGCAACGGCTCGACGGCGAGCACGCGCTCGTATCTGGCCGACTCCACGCCCCCGGCGAGCTTCGGCCTCGCGTCGCCACCCAGCGGAGCACTCGTCGACGCGGCCACCTTGCAGCTCGCGTGGCAGGCGACCACGGACGTGGGCTGCGGACTCGCGAAGTATCGGCTGTTCGTCGACGGTGTCCTCTGCGCGGACGACATCCCGCCGAGCGCCACCTCGACGGTGCTCGCGGCGACGACGTGCACCTCCCTGGTCGGTGGCGCGCACACCTGGACGGTGTCGGCCGTGGACGCGGCGGGCAACGCGACGTGGAGCTCCGCGTCGCCCGGGGGCGTGGGTGGCTGGGTGTTCTCACTCCCCGGTGGCGGGCCCGACGCCGGTGCGTCGGATGCTGCGCCCGATGTGGGGGTCATCGACGCAAGCGTCGGTGGTGCAGCCGGCACGGCGAGCGCCGACTCCGGCGCCGCAGGCTTCGGAGCAGCCGCCGGCAGCGCGGGTGCAGTCGGGCAGGGTGGTAGCGGCGCGAGCGCGGGTGGCGCGGGGCAGGGTGGTAGCGGCGCGAGTGCGGGTACGGCGGGGCAGGGTGCAAGCGGTGCGAGCGCGGGTGACGCTGGACAGACCGGTGGCACCGGCGGCGAACCGGTGAACCCAGGCGGCGCTGCAGGTGCTCCCGGCACCGCCGGCCGCGGCGGCACTGCCGGCACCGGTGCGGCCGCGGGCGAGCCTGCACGGGATGGCGGAGCGGACGCCACGCGCGGGCGGGCGCAGAACAGTTCGGGATGCGGCTGTCGCGCCGCGCCGGAGCGCGTCGGTCACCTCGGGGCTACGCTGCTGCTCGCGCTCCTGTCGCTGCGGCGCCGTCGGCGGTGAAGGGCGTCACACGGCGACTCCGCCGGCGCGTGAGCCCGAGACTCGTCCCGCACCTCGCTGCGGTTCAGCCGCGCTTCGCCAGTTCCGCTTCGAGTACGGCCACACGCGCCTCGGCGGCTCTCCGGGCGTCGATCGCGGCCTCCTTCGCCCGTCGCTCCTCTTCCTTCGCCTCGCGCTCCGCTTCCTCCGCGGTTGGCCAGAGCGCCC
>CAZARU010000077.1:0-32490 GCA_964487605.1 uncultured Polyangiaceae bacterium | reverse complement strand
GTCCACGAGTACTTCAAGGCGCAGCTCCTCCGCGCCGGAGGCTCGTCGCTCTCGGCCTGGGAGTTCGACCAGCTCGCGGACGGCATGAAGGCCGCGTTCGCGAAGAAGAAGCCCGACGACTCGAAGGAGCTCGTCGAGTCGATCGTCCTGCTCGTGATCCGCGACGAGAAGGAGCTGCCGAAGGAGTGGCTCCCCTGCCCCTGGGACGACGCGCGCGTGCTCGACGCGGTCCTCGCGCGGCTCATCGCGGCGTCCCAGCCGAGCGCGTGGGACTTCCCGGAGAAGCGCCTGGCGGCGCTGCTCGGGGAGTTCGACCGGAGGAAGATCCCCGTCACGGACGAGGTCGTCTCCGCGGTCGTGAGGCTCTGGATCCGGACGAACGGCGCCGCCGGCGAGGAGTGGCTCGACCGGAACGCGAAGGACGGCGCGCGCGCACGCAAGTGGCGCGCTGCTCGTGCCTCTGCGGACCGCAGCGCCCCGAGCGCCGAACCGGCGGCCGAGCCCGCGGCGCCGAGCGACCTGCAGGTGCTCGAGGCTGCGGGTGTGAAGGTCTACTTCTACGAACCCACGGGGCCGGGCCGGCTGACCCTGCGTCCGGTGCTGATGTACCTGCACGGGCGTGGGGGAAGCGCCCAGGCCGAGTGCCGTCGCTGGGCGCCGGTCGCCCGCCGCCTCGGCTGGCTGGTGTGCCCAAGTGGTCCCGAGGTGCGAGAGAACGGCGGGAGCGGCTGGGACAACGACTGGCCTTCCGGTAAGCGCGTCGTGATGGGAGCCCTGGCTGCGCTGCGAGAAAAGTACGGCAGGCGCGTCCAGCTCTACGGCAACACGCTCATCGGCTTCAGCGAGGGCGCCTACGTCGCCATGAACGTGGGCGTACGCGAGGCGCGCGCCTTCAACCGCTGGCTCATCCTCGCCGCGCATACGCGGTACTGGGGCGGCGCCGGCATCGTCGAGCTGCAGAAGAACCGCGGGCGGGTGCGGCGGGTCTACTTGATCACCGGCAAGGAGGACGGCGTCCACGACGCGACCCTCGACGTGAAGCGCGCCCTGCGCGGCGCCGGCGTCGCCGTCCGCAGCTCAACCCCGGAAGATCTGGGGCACGTCGTCGCCCTGGACTCCAAGCCGGACATGTACGAGGCGGCCCTGGTCTGGCTCAGCAAGTAGGGGCGCCGGGGGGCCCGCTGCCCGGCGCGGACCGTCCCCACGGGCCGTTCGATCGGCCTTTTCCTTCGGGGTTGATTCAGAACACGAATTCTGATTCTATTACCGGGTGACCCTCCCGGCTCCCCAGCGCCCGAGCGTCCCGCCCCTGCAGTGGGTGCGGCCGCCGCAGCAGGCGCGAAGCCAGGAGACCCTGCAGCGCCTCCTGGACGCCGCGGAGCGACTCGCCGTGGTGCACGGGATGTCCGGCGTCACCGTCGGCGACGTCGTGCGCGAGGCTCACTCCAGCGTCGGGGCCTTCTACGCCCGCTTCACCGACAAGGACGCGCTGTTCCGTACGCTCCACCAGAGGGCGTGCGAGGAGGCCGTCGCGACCGCGGACCTGGTGCTGGATCCCGTCCGGTGGAGGGATGACGCCCTGGTGGACGCCATCGAGCAGATCGCCGCGTTCGTCGTCGAGGTCTTTCACGAGCGGAGCGGGCTGGTCATCGCCAGCTCCGCGGCGGTCGCCACGGACTCCAGCTACGCGGCGCGCGCTGCGGACCTGGGCCGAGAGCTCGCGGCGCGCATGAGGCGGCTCCTGGAGGAGCGTCGTGCCGAGATTGACCACCCGGACCTGGAGGTCGCGGCCGACTTCGTCGTCCGGATGATGCTCGCCACCCTGGAGCAGAACACCATACTCGCTCGCGTCACCCCGACGGAGCGAACCATCTCACGTTCGGAGCTCGCGCGGCAGCTGGCCCGCGCGATGCTGGGGTACCTGGGCGCCGCTCGAAAGCGCTCTCACCTGCGGCCGGCACGAGGAGCACGACCATGACGATTCGGTTTGTCGACGAAGCACCCCGGGATCTGACCTTCGGCCTCGAGTACTCACCACCTTCCGGCGACCCCGCGGCGCGCATGGAGCCGAGCCACGTCGAACAGGTCGCGCAGATCTTCCGCACGCCGCTCACGGGCGCCTACGTGTGGAACTACCAGGAGTCCGACAAGAAGATCCGGCGACTGTATCGCCTGGGCAAGCAGCTGAACTGGAACGCGGAGACCGACATCGACTGGTCGCGGACGCTTCCGCGCAACGAGATGCCGGTCCAGGAGATCTTCAACCCGTTCGAGGGGTGGGAGCCCTTCGAAGCGTTGCCCGAGGCAGAGCGGATCGAGTTCGCGTGGCACCAGCAGGCCTGGACGCTCTCCCAGTTCCTGCACGGTGAGCAGGGCGCGCTCCTGGTCGCCTCGCAGCTCTGCTCGTGCGCGCCGACCTACGACGCCAAGCTGTACGCCGCGAGCCAGACGTTCGACGAGGCGCGGCACGTCGAGGTGTTCGGCCGGTACCTGCTGGACAAGGTCGGCTTCATGTATCCCGTCAACCGGGAGCTGAAGGCGCTGCTCGACAAGGTGCTGACCGACGAACGCTGGGACCTCAAGTTCATCGGCATGCAGCTGATCATCGAGTCGCTGGCGCTGGCCGCGTTCCACACCCAGCTCATGGTCTCGAAGGATCCGGTGCTCCACGACGTGATCCAGCTCGTCATCCGCGACGAGAGCCGGCACGTCGCCTTCGGCGTGACGTACATGGAGCAGTTCGTGAAGTCGCTGAGCCCGGAGGAAATCGAGGAGCGCGCCCAGTTCGCCTACGAAGCCTGCATCATCATGCGAGAGCGCATCGTCGGGACGGACGTCTTCGAACACTACGGCTGGAACGTCGAAGAAGGGCGTCGCCGCGTGCTCGAGGCGGTCGTCATGGAGCAGTTTCGCAAGCTCCTGTTCACCCGGATCATCCCCAACCTCTCGAAGGTCGGCCTCATCACGGACAGCGTTCGCCCGAAGTACGAGGCGCTCGGCGTCCTCGAGTTCGAGAACCTCGTCCACGACGGCGCCATCGACTGGGCCAAGCTCGAGGCCCCGCTCCGCCCACAGGCCGCCGCCGCGGAGTAGTTTCCCCGGGATCCCGACGCGGGGTGCCAGATCCCCGGTCCGGCGGCGCTGCCAGCGCCGGCGGACCTCGGGAAATCTCGCTCCCGGGGGCCGCCGCGCGCAAATCTTTCACGCCAGGGGCGGTCGAACCTACACTGGCTGATCCCGTGGAGCGCCCCTCGATTGCGGAGATCCCGCCCGTTGCGCGAACGGCGGGGTTTTCCGCCCTGTCGCTGCGGGAGCCCCTCGACGGATGGCTCGGGCGCCACGCGATGCTCGGCGCGGCCGCCGGCCTGCTGCTCGGCACCGCCACGCAGGTGGCCATCACGCTCAGCGCTTCGCCGGACCTGGCCGCCGGCGCCGGAACCAGGGTGGCGGGTGTCGTCCTGACGGCCCTGGGATACGCGGGCTTGCTGCTCTGCTGCGGCGCTCTCGGCGCGCCGCTGCTCCGCCTCCGCTGGGGCCGCTCGGTGGCGGTCCTCGCGTCGACCCTCGTCGCGACCACGGCCTTCGCCGCACACGCCGTGAGCGCCTCCGTGCGCGTCGTTGCAGGCTCGCACGTCACCGTCGGCGCGCTCGACTTCTTCCTCAACAGCACCGAGCACCTGGTCGAGGCGCTTCTCGGCGGCTACCGAGTGGAGCTCGCGCTCGTCGCGGCCATCGCGCTCGGAGGCGCCACCGTGGTGCAGTTCTTCCTGCGGCGCGCCACTCGTGGCGGCAGGGTCACCGCGGTGAGGACGGCCGTCGCCGGAGGCGTCGGCGCGCTCGCGGTGTCCTCGGTCGCGGCACTGCCCGCAGCAGGCTCCCCGCGGCTGGAGTCCCTGTTTCGAACGACGCCCGAGCTGGCGCTCGTCGGCTCCCTGCACGCAGAGGAATTCGAGAGCGCCACCGCCGTCGGAGAGGATGCGGAGACGAGCGCCTCCACGGCACAGCCACGGGCCATTCCGGGTCCATCGCGCTCGACGGAGAAGCTCTGGGCCGTCGCGGCCGCCGGGACGCGTCACGAGCGCCCCAACGTCCTGCTCGTGATGCTGGAATCCGTGGGAGCCAGGCGTGTCGGCTACGGCGGGTACGATCGGCCCGTGACGCCTCACATCGATCGTCTGGCGCGCGGCGCCGTCAGGATGCGGCGTGCCTGGACCACCGCCACGCACTCGAACTACGCGCAGATGGCGATCCTCTCCTCGCTGTTCCCCCGGCGCGGATCGGGGCTCGACGTCTACAAGGTGCTCGACTACCCGCGCGTGCTCTTTCACGACTTCTTCCACGCGGCCGGCTACACCACGGCGACGATCTCGAGTCAGGACGAGACCTGGCAGGGCATGCTCCGGTTCCAGCAGACCGGCACGGCGACGCACTTTCGCCACGCGCACGACCACGACGGCCCCCTGGTGCACATGGGAGCGGAGCGCATCGTGCCCGATGCCATCACCGCGGCGGAGGCCATCGCCTGGATCGACCGGCAGCCGGGGCCCTGGGCCACGTACGTCAACCTTCAGTCGACGCACTTCCCCTACCGATTGCCGGACGGCGTAGCGCCGAAGTTCGATGGCCCGGCCATCACGCCCGGAACGGTGACGTACTTCGGGTACGGCAGCGCGCAGCGCCCGGCCGTCGAGAATCGGTACGACAACGCCGTGGCCTACGTCGACGAGCAGATCGGCGTCCTGCGCGGGTATCTCGAGCGCTCGGGGCAGCTCGACCGCACCATCTGGGTGCTGACGTCGGACCACGGAGAGCTGTTCGGCGAGCACGGTGAAGTCACCCACGGCAAGACGCTCCTCGACGGCGAAGCGCGTGTTCCCCTGCTCGTGCACTACCCGCCGCGGCTCGCACCGCGCGACGACGACCGCCCCGTGTCCACGGTGGACGTCCTGCCGACACTCGCCGACCTGGCGGGGATCCCTCCGCATCCCGCGTTTCAGGGGGAGAGCCTCTTCTCCGGGCAAGACGAGCGTGCCGCCGTGTTCATGAACATCCAGGGCCTGCGCTCGAAGGACGGAATCGTCTGCTGGCCGTACAAGCTCGTCGTCGGGCGCCGGCCGCGGTCGATGGCGCTCTACGATCTCGAGAGCGATCCGGGTGAGACTCGGGACCTGTCAGGCGAACGCGCCCAGCTCGCCTTCGACCTCGCCGACACGCTGCGCGTCCAGATGGGCGCGCAGATGCGCTACCACCACCCGAAGCACGCCGAGCTTCGCGCGAGCCGGTTCGCGCCACGACTCCTCCCCTGCCCCAGCGCCGCCAGCGCGCCGCGCTGACGAGGATCGCGCGGGGCCCCGAGTGGATGCGGCGACAGGCGCGCGCTACCCTCCGAGCCGATGAGTCTCCGCGGGGCGCTGGTCGGTGCGGCGATCGTCGTGGGGTGCGGGTCCTCCTCCGAGACCGATCTCTTCGAGGGCGGCTCGGGAGGAGCGGCCGCCGCGAGCGGTGGTTCCGCGGGCTCCGGGGGCGGCGGAACCGCCGGCACGGGTGGAACCTCCGGCGCTGCAGGAACCGGAGGAGCGGCCGGCGTCGGTGGGAGTACGCCGGCGGGCGGCGCCGGTCCGGGTGGGGCTGGCGGGACACCGCCGGCCTGCAACCCCTTCATGTGCCAGGTCAGCCCCGTCGGCGCGCCCTGCTGCTCCGCAGCCGGTGTCTGCGGGGTCCAGCTCAGCCTGTTCCCGGGCTCGCAGTGCATCGAGCGCAATCAGCCGGGCGAGCGCGACGCGTCGTGTCCCGACCTGAACCTCGGAGGTATTCAGGCGCTGGGGTGCTGCCGCCCGAACGCGGAGTGCGGCTACCTCGACACGGCGCTCGGTCTGGGGTGCGTCGACCCGAGTCAGCTCGGGCAGCCGAACGCTTCGACGTGCTCACCGAGGTGACGCCGGGCACCCGTCACGAGAGGCGGCTCTTGTAGTCCTCGTAGCCGAAGCGGCGGACCACCTCGATGCGTCCCGTCGCCGGATCGTGCGTGGCTATGGACGGGAGGCGAACGCCGTTGAACGTCGTGTTCTTCACCATCGAGTAGTGCGCCATGTCGCCGAAGACGAGCTTGTCCCCGACGGACAGCGGGCGATCGAACGAATAGTCGCCCACGACGTCGCCCGCGAGACAGGTGAGCCCTCCGAGTCGGTAGGTGTGCGCCTTCTCACCGGGCTCCCCTGCGCCCCGGATCGCCGGGCGGTACGGCATCTCGAGCACGTCGGGCATGTGGGCAGTCGCGGACGTGTCGAGGATCGCGATCTTGACCCCGTTGTCCACGACATCGAGGACGCTCGTGACGAGCACGCCGGTGTGCAGCGCGATCGCCTCGCCGGGCTCGAGGTAGACCTCCACCCCGCGACGCTCGCGAAACTCTCGCACCACGCGGACGAGGCGCTCGACGTCGTAGTCCGGCCGCGTGACGTGGTGTCCCCCGCCGAAGTTGACCCACGTGACCCGCCGGAGTGGCCCGTCGAACTTCCGCTCCACCGCCGCCAGGGTTCGTTCGAGGGCGTCCGAACCGAGCTCGCACAGCGTGTGGAAGTGCAGGCCGGTGATGCCCTCGAGCTCGTCATCCTCGAACCGCTCTCGCGTGACGCCCAGCCGCGACCCCGGGGCACACGGGTCGTAGAGCTTCGTCGCAACCTCGGAGTGCTCGGGGTTGATCCGAATCCCGGCCCGCAGCTTCCCCATGCGGCCACGGAAGCGTCGCCACTGTGAGAACGAGTTGAACACGACGTGGTCCGCCAGGTCCGCGATCTCGGCGAAGGAAGCGTCGTCCCACGCCGGCGCGTAGGCATGGACCTCCTTCCCCAGCTCTTCGCGACCGAGGCGTGCCTCCGCGACGGAGCTCGCCGCGATGCCCGCCAGGTACTTCCCCACCAGCGGAAACGTCTTCCACATCGCGAAGCCCTTGAGCGCCAGCAGGATCTTGCACTCCGCGCGCGCTTGCACGTCGCCGAGCAGCCGCAGGTTGTCTTCCAGCTTCCCGACGTCCACGACGTACGCCGGCGTCTCGACGGCCGAGACGTCGAGCGTCAGCATTCCTTCACGTGCCATGGCAGGCCACGCCGCCCCAGGTCTTCGAGAAACGGTTCGGGATCGAGCTCTTCCACGTTGAAGACGCCATGGCCGCCCCAGGTGCCGTCCAGCATCATCTTCGCCCCCACCACCGCGGGAACCCCGGTCGTGTAGCTCACGGCTTGCGCGCGCACCTCGTCCCAGCACTCCGCGTGGTCACAGACGTTGTAGATGAACACCTTCCTCGGCTTGCCGTCCTTCACGCCCTCGACGATGCAGCCGATGCTCGTCTTGCCGGTGTACCGCTCGCCGAGCGTGCTCGGGTCGGGCAGGAGCGCCTTCAGGAACTTCAGCGGGACGATCCGCTGCCCCTCGAACTCCACGGGTGCGATGCTGATCATCCCCACGTTCTGCAGCACTCTCAGGTGGGTCAGGTACTCCTCCCCGAACGTCATCCAGAATCGGATCCGCTTCAGGCCACGCAAGTGCTTCACGAGGGACTCGAGCTCCTCGTGATACAGGAGGAACGCCTTCTTCGGCCCCACCCCCGGAAAGTCGAACGTCTCGCTCACGCTCAGCGGCTCCGTCTCGATCCAGGCCCCGTTCTCCCAGTACCGCCCCTTCGCCGTCACCTCGCGCAGGTTGATCTCGGGGTTGAAGTTCGTCGCGAACGCACGGCCATGGTCGCCCGCGTTGCAGTCGACGATGTCGACGTAGTGGACCTCGTCGAACAGCCGCTTCTGCGCGTAGGCGCAGAACACGTTCGTGACTCCCGGGTCGAACCCGCACCCCAGGAGCGCCATGAGCTTCGCCTCGGCAAAACGGTCCCGGTACGCCCACTGCCAGCCGTACTCGAACCGCGCGACGTCGGGCGGTTCGTAGTTCGCGGTGTCGAGGTAGTGAACCCCGGCCTCCAGGCAGGCGTCCATGATGGTCAAGTCCTGGAACGGGAGCGCCACGTTGATGACCAGGCGTGGACCGAAGTCTCGAATCAACGACGCCGTGGCCGCCACGTCGTCGGCGTCCACCTGGGCGACGCCGATGTCGCGTCGCCCGAGTTCACGGATCTGGTCGCGGATCCGCTCGCATCTGGAGATGCGCCGACTGGCGAGGAGGACCTCCGAGAAGGTCCCCGCGTCGAGCGCACACTTGTGCGCTACCACGCCGCCCACGCCGCCGGCGCCAATGATGAGGACTTTCGACACGGCGAGCGAGCCTAGTACCGCGCACCCGAAGTTCCTACCGGGTTTGGAGGGGCGTGAACTCGCGCGGTGCCGGGAATGCTGCGGAGCACCCTTCGCCGTCTCGGCGTGGGCAACGCTCTATTTCGGTGGGGGCGGCGGCGGTGGTGGCGTGCCCGGCGGCTTCGGTGGAACGGGAACCTCCACGATCCCCGCACCCGCGAAGGTCACGTGCTCCCACTGGCCGACGGATGCGCCGCCGCCGAGCGGGACCGGTTCGGCGATCAGCATCGAGCCGCCCCACTTGAGGCGGAAGAGGCCCGTCGAGCCGCCCGCCACGCTCTCCTGCGCGAGCAGGATGTCACCCGCCATCGCCTGGAACACGGTGGACGCAGCCCCGAGAAGCTGACTGGTTCCGTAGTTGACCCCGAAGAAGTTCTCGTGAGGAGTGACGAGGTCGATGTCCTCCACGGCGACCCCGAGGGAGTACGTCGCCGTCGAGCCGTCGGGGCCGAAAGCGTGGAGCAGGCCCTGCTCCTCGGCGCCGGCTATGGCCTTGCCCGCGATGGGGCCGTAGCGCGCCGGACAGTTGGGCACGACGATCAAGCCCTCCAGGTGGACACCCACCGCGGCGATCTGCGTCGCGACGCCGGCAGACGTGACGCGCCACACCTGCCCCGCCGTGGTCACCGCGACCAGGTCACCGCCGAACACGTCCGTCCTGTCCACGTAGAGCGAACCGCGCATCAGCCCGTTGGCGGCTCCGGGCAGATCCACCCACGGATTGAAGAGCGTCGCGCCGTCGTCCGTGATGCGAACGATCTGTCCGTCCACGCCGTTGCCGACGAAGAAGTCCCCGGCGAGAAACCCGCCCAGGTTGCCCGAGCGCGCCGTGGCGATCTTCACCTCGTTCGTCAGCCCGAGGATGCTGGAGAACGGCTGGTGCGTGCCGTCCAGCTGTACGCGCTCGAAGTTCAGCGGGGCACCGTTGTCGTAGTTCACGCTCATCACGACGGTGTTCGTCGGCTCGTGATAGTCGATGCCGATGGGCTTGTTGAACGTCGTCGAGATTGCCGTCAACGCCAGGGGCGTCGGCGTACCGTCGTTGATGGCGTCGACGAAGTTCGGCGTTCCATCGCCGTCCCAGTCCTCCGCACCATCGATCAGATCCTCGATGCAGTCCGCGTCGCTGTCCAGGTCGCGAAAGTTCGGGATGCCGTCACCGTCGGGATCACCGTCGAGCTCCAGGCCGTCTTCCAGGCCGTCCTGATCGCTGTCGATGTCCAGGAAGTCGGGCCAGAGGTCTCCGTCCGTATCCGTGAGCCCCTCGAGGGAATCGGGGAGGCCATCGTCGTCGCTGTCGGTGTCCAGGTGGTTCGGCTTCCCGTCGAGGTCGAAATCCGGCTCACCGATCTTCTCTTCGCCGTCGAGCAGCCCATCGCCATCGGAATCGGTGTCGAGGTAGTCGGGCGTCCCGTCACCGTCGGTGTCCCGGGGTCCGGCGGGGTCGTCCTTCCCCTCTTCGGCGTCGGAGAAGCCGTCTCCGTCCGAGTCGGCACCGACGGACAGGCTGCCGCCGAACCCGCCGACGAGCCCGGTACCGCCCGTACCGGCGGTACCCGCGGTGCCCGAGGAGCCGGCGGCGCCGGCGGTCGCACCGGCGGTCCCCGCGAAGCCGCCCGCGCCCGCCACGCCCCCGTCGCTGCCCGCCGAACACGCCCACGCGGCCAGCAGGCTCGCTACGGCGCTGGAGATGCCCACGACACTGCGTCTAGTCACCGGCACGGACCGACCTCCTTGATCGCGGCCGAGCATAGCGCGGCCGGCCATCCACCGCGAGCATCCTCGAGCCGTCGTCGGAGCATGAGGTACCGTGGGACGGTGACGATCCGTCGTCGTGAAACCCCGTCCCGGCGAGCCACGCCGCCAGGGACCCGGTGGCGAGCTGCGGGGTAGACTCGTGGCCCTCGCCGAAAGCGCCGCATGCGTCGCACGACCACCCCGCCATTGATCGCTCTCGCCGTGGCGCTCGCCTGCTCGGCGGGCGGCTCGGGTGCGAATTCACGGGGCTCTGCAGGCGGCGCTGCGGGATCGACGGCCGGCACGAGCGCCGCCGGCGGTGCCGCCGCCGCGGGCGGCACGTTCGGCTTCGGCGGCGTCGGCGGGGGCGGGAACGTGGGAGGGGTCGCCGACGGCGGGGAGTGCGAATCGCTCTCGCAGACCGCGATGAACCAGATCCGCCCGGTGGACATCATCTGGGCGGTGGACACCACCAGCAGCATGAACCTCGCCGCCGACGGTGTTCAGAACGAGCTGAACAACTTCGCGTCGTTCATCACGAACCAGGGGATCGACGTGCGTGTCGTCATGATCGCGAAGAAGGGCTGCTCCGACGCGCTCGCGTGGATCAACCCGGAGATTCGGATCTGCATCGCGCCCCCGCTGGGCAACGGAATCCAGTGCGTGACGCCCGCACTGGGTCCCGGCACGGCGTGCCCCAACGACGACAAGCTGCCCGGTTTCTTCCACATCGACAACAAGATCAACAACAACGACGCGCTCAAGCAGTTCGTCGATCACTATCCGACGTACAAGGCCCACTTGCGGCAGAACGCGGTGAAGTACTTCGCCGTGATCAGCGACGACTCGACCGACGCGACGTACGACCCGGCCTGGTTCACGCAGCAGCTCGTCGACATGAACGTCGCGGACCCGGGGTACTTCGACGTCTGGCGCTTCTTCTCCATCGCCTGCCAGTCGAACTGCTTCTTGCTCTGCAAGAACGGCGCGAGCGGCTCCGGCTACGTCCCCCTGGCGACGCAGACCGGGGGCATCTCCGCCGACCTCTGCGCGGGCGCTGCGGGCTTCGCGCAGGTGTTCCAGCAGCTCGCGCAGTCCGTGACCGACAAGACGACTCTCGACTGCGAGTGGGCGATCCCGCCGCCTCCCCCTGGAGAGCAGTTCGAGAAGAACAAGGTCAACGTGGACTACTTCCCCGGCGGCGCGGGTCCGGCGCAGCCCATTCTCCACGTCGACACCATCGCGGACTGTGATCCGGGCAAGGGCGGCGGCTGGTACTACGACGACGACGCGAACCCGACGAAGGTGCGCGTGTGCCCTTCGAACTGCGACACCATCAGCAGCGACCTGAACGGCAGGATCGACGTCAAGTTCGGCTGCTTCACCGTAGACGTACCGAAGTAGTCGCGCCGCGACGGCTCACCGAGGGCGGACGGCTGATCACGCGTTCGCAACGCACGGCGTCCGGAGTGATCTGGCTCGGAGGCGTCGGGGCTGGGGCGGGTCCGCACGTCCCCCGACGGCCCCGCTACCGGCCCAACCACTCGCGCCCCCGCCTGCCCCCCGGGTGAACCCCCGCCTCGCGCGGCCGACCTCGGGCAAATGAACCCCGTGGACTGGGCTACGACTTGCGACCGGTAGCGCGCGCCACTACGTCCGTTCGCGCCCAAGGCGTTCACCATGTCCGACGACGACCACCGCGCGCGCGAGCTCGAGGACGCCATCGAGGCCGTCGTCGCGAGCTACGACGGGCCCGAGGCCATCAACAACCTCGAGAGCGCGGCCCTGCCCAACAAGCGCGCGGTGATCGACGCGTTCAATCACCTGGAACCCGTGATCTACATGGGGTTCTACGCATCCCGCGGCTTGAATCGGGACAATTTGCGCTACTCCGTGAGCGAACGGCTCTACCCCGCCCACGACACCCTGGTCGAACAGATCCGACGCGCCCAGACCTACGACGAGCGCTTTCAGGGCAGCGCTCCGAAGCCCGAAGGGTGGGCCCGAGACGTCGTGCTGGACCTCTTTCGTGCGCTTCCCCACCTTCGGCAGTGCCTCGACGGTGACCTCATGGCCACGTACGAAGGGGACCCCGCCGCCAAGAGCGTCGAGGAGATCGTGTTCAGCTACCCGTCGCTCAAGGCCATCACGGCCCATCGGGTGGCGAACGTCCTCGCCCGCGCGGGCGTCCCGATGATCCCCAGAATCATCGCGGAGTACGCTCACGGAAAGACGGGGATCGACATCCATCCGTCGGCCACCATCGGTGAGCGCTTCTTCGTCGACCACGGAACCGGCGTCGTCATCGGCGAAACCACGCTCATCGGGGACGACGTCAAGGTGTACCAGGGGGTGACCCTCGGTGCGCTCAGCGCGAAGCGCGGGTCGAGCGCACTCGCCGGGAAGCGGCACCCCACCATCGAGGACGAGGTCACCATCTACGCCGGCGCGACGATTCTAGGCGGGGACACGGTCATCGGACGCGGGTCCGTGATCGGAGGCAACGTCTGGCTCGTCAAGTCCGTGCCGCCGGGGTCGAAAATCTTCGGCCGGGCGCGCGAACCTCACGAAGGCGAGCTGTAGTCCCTCAGCATCTTGCGCAGCTCCATCTGGTGCAGCTCTTCCTGGCTCACCATCGTCCGCGCGAACTCCTCGATGTAGATGCTCCGGCCTTCGACCGCGGAGAGCAGGTCCTTGTAGAGGCGAACGGCGTTCTCCTCGTGGTGCAGGCTCTCCGCCAGGATGTCGCGGGTCGAGTGCTTGAACGTCTCCTCCAGCCGCGCGATCTCCAGCGACGGGTGCCCTTCGAGGCCCGTCACGATTTCCCCGACCTGCTGCGCGTGCAACAACGACTCCGCTGCCTGAGCCTTCAGGAACGCCACGATGGGAATCCGATTGGGACCCGTGACCATCAGCGCGTAGTGCGTGTAGCGCACCACACCGGCGAGCTCCTGTTCGAGGATCCGGTTCAGGAGCTGTACGGTCTTCGTAGTGTCGAGGTCCTTCACTTCTTCCCCACCTTCAGAACGTGGCGCCGAACTCTTCTTGCAACCGCGCGAGCTCGGCGTTGGCGCGCAGGCCGGCGAGGCCGATGCGGAACGAGATGGTCGCATCGTCACCCCACGGCCACCAGAGACCGAAGGCGATGGTCGCCTGCACCGGCTCCGTGGCGACGATGAACTGATCCGAGCGGACCCCGCCCGTCTGCTCCGAGATCTGTGCCACGAGCGCGGTGGCCTTGCGGATGGTCCGGTGGTTGAACTCGTGAGGAAACACGGTGGCGATCGCCGCGCGCGCCTCGTTCGTGAGTTCCTGCGAGAACGACGACGCGACACACGAGAGACGTGAGTCCCAGCTCCAGCCGCGACCGACCCAGCCTTCGCGCAGGCGCGCGAGTTCGTCGTAGATGCCCTGCAATGACACGATTCCCGCTCAATAGGCCAGCGGGAACGGCCGGTAAAGCTCCGTTCCGCGACGTCCAGGCCGGACGGTGCCGTCCCCGCGACTTTTCCATGGGTACGAGGCCGCGGCGGCTGGCCGGGCGGGGGTGGTATTCAGCCCCCGAAGATGAAGTACCCGGCACCGCTGATGAAGAAGTTCAGGATGATCACGGCCAGGGACGAGTTGACCACCGCCCGCGTGGTCGCCCAGCCGACGCCCTCCGATCCGCCGAACGTGGTCAGCCCCGAGTAGCCGCTGACGATCGGGATGGCTGCGCCATAGGCCACGCACTTGGTGAGGCCCACGGTCAAGTCCCCCGCGTCCACGAGGCTGTAGTTGACGAACGTGCTCGGGCTCACGTCGAAGAACGCGTCCGCGGTGTACATGCCCGAGACGAACGACACGCAACCTGCCACGACGACGATCATGAGCGTCATGATGATGCTCGCCACGAAGCGCGGCTTGATGAGGAAGTCGATCGGGTCGGCCGCGCACATCTTCAGCGCGTCGACCTGCTCCGTGACCACCATCGACCCGATCTCGGCCGCAATGCCGGCCCCTACTCGCGTTGCCAGCATGAGCGCACAGATGCTGGCCGCCATGTCCTTGACCAGCAGCTCGAGGAACGTCGCTCCCAGGAGCGACAGGTCCGGAACGACTCGCTTGCTCTGGATGCCGCCCTGGTACACGAGGATCATCCCCAGGAACCCCATCACGACGCACAAGAACACGAGTGAGCGGTTGCCGATCTCGTAGCACTGACGGACGATGGCACCGGGCGCTCGCGCGCCACGAAACGTGTAGTACAGCGTCTTGACGAACACGCCGTACTGAGCCCGCCCCGAGCGGACGAGGTCGAACGCGGCGACTCCGACCGCGGCCACCCCCGTCGGAGGCCGCCGCACGGCGTCCTCGTCGATGCGCCCGACGGAGCTGGGAGGGGGGACGAGGGAGGTCATCCGATGGCGAAGGAAACGAGGTAGTCGAGGATGAAGATCCCGGCGGCGGTCACCACGACCGTCGCGTTCACGGCGCGCCCCACGCCCGGGGCGCCGCCGCTCGTGGAGATGCCGAACTGGCAGCTCGCCAGCGCCATGACGATGCCGAAGACGACGCTCTTCACGAGTCCGTGAAGCACGTCTCCCATGTCGAGCAATCCTCCGGTGAGCCCGTTGTAGAACATGCGCGGCTCCACACCGAGTATGGGCAGGCCCGCACCGGCCGCGCCCGCCAGGGCGAGGGCGTCCGACACGATGGTCGCGAGAAACAGCGTCACGACCATTCCGATGAACCGCGGCACCAGCAGAAAGCTCACCGGGTCGATGGCCAGCGCGCGCAGGGCGTCGATCTGCTCCGTCACGACCATGGTGCCCAGCTCGGCCGTGTTGTTGGCCCCCACTCGACCCGACAACATCAGCGCGGTGAGCAGCGGACCCACCTCGCGGAGCGTGCCGAAGCCCGCCCCCCAGCCGAGCAGCGCGTGGGCCCCGTAGCGCTCCACGATGGGCGCTGCCTGGATGACCATGATCCCCCCGGTGAAGAGCGCCGTGATCACGACGATGGGCATCGAGCGCACCCCCATCTTGTGCAGGTTGGTCAGCAGCTCCGTTCGATCGAAGTCGAGGCGGACCAGCCTGGTCATGATGCGACCGAAAAGGACACCCATTCCGCCCACCAGGGTGGCCGTCTCGATGACCCACTCGCCCAGGGAGGCGAGCGGAGCGGAAGCGTCGGCGTCGCTGGCCACGGGCACGACGTGCGTACCGCGCGGGCGTTCTCGGGGCAACGGCGAAGGCCTCGGGCGTGTCGGCGGCGAAGTCGATGAGCGGGACGAGCGGGACGATCTCGCGAGGAGAATTTCGTCGCGCTGGGACGCCTGCTAGGGTCCCGGTCCCTCGAATCAAGGAGTCACTTCGATGCGTCTGGCGCTCTCTCTCGGATACTCGGGCTCCCGGATGTCCGTGGACATGGACCTCGTGAAGGAGGCCGAGGCCGTCGGCTTCGACTCCGTGTGGACCGCCGAAGCCTACGGCTCGGACGCGGTATCGCCGCTCGCGTGGATAGGCGCGCAGACGACGAAGATCCGCCTCGGCACGGGCATTCTCCAGCTCCCCGCGCGGTCACCGGCCATGACGGCCATGACGGCCATGACCCTCGATCAGCTCTCGAACGGCCGCTTCCTGCTCGGGCTGGGAACGTCGGGGCCGCAGGTCGTCGAGGGGTGGCACGGCGTGCCCTTCAGCAAGCCCCTCACCTGGCTGCGCGAGTACATCACCATTGTCCGGAAGATCCTGTCTCGCGAAGCCCCGCTGGAGTTTCAGGGCGAGAGGTATCGCATCCCGTACGACGGACAGGATGCGACGGGCCTCGGCAAGCCGCTGAAGAGCATCCTGCACGGCCGGGCGAGCCTGCCCATCTACACCGGCTCCATGGCGCCGCTCAGTCAGGCCTTGGCGGCCGAGCTCTGCGACGGCGTCATCGTCACCTGCTTCATTCCGGAGCGCTTCGACGTCGTGCAGCCGAACTTCGAGAAGGGGTTCGCCCGCGTCGCGGGTGGAAAGACCTTCGCCGACTTCGACGTGATGGCGACGGTGGGCTGCATCATCGGAGACGACCTGGATGCTTGTCGCCTTCCGTTGCGGATGCAGACCGCGCTCTACGTGGGCGGCATGGGTGCTCGCGACAAGAACTTCTACAACGAGTACGTCAGCAAGGCGGGCTTCGAGGCCGAGGCGAAGAAGATTCAGGACCTGTACCTCGAAGGCAAGCGGAACGAGGCGATCATGGCGGTCACCGATCAGATGGTCGACGCGATGCATCTCGTCGGCCCGCCCGAGCGCATCCGGGACGAGTACCAGAAGTGGAAGGAGTCCAAGGTGTCCACGCTGCTCGTCGGCACCGCCCAGAAGGAGGCGCTGAGACTCCTCGCGGAGCTCGCCGGATGAGCCGGCGGGCGACCATCGGGATCGTCGGCGGAACCGGACGAGAAGGGCGTGGCCTCGCCGTACGCTGGGCTCGAGCGGGGCACGACGTCTGCGTGGGTTCGCGCGACGCGGCGCGCGGCCGCGAGAAGGCGTCGGAGCTCTCGGCTGAAGCGGGGCTCGTGATTCGCGGCGGTGACAACGTCGTCGCCGCGTCCAGCGCGGAGGTCGTCGTGCTCACGGTGCCGTACGCCGCCCACGCGGAAACGCTCGTGTCGATCCGGGAGGCGGCGCGCGGACGCCTCGTGATCGACCTCACGGTGCCGCTCAAGCCGCCCCGCGTCCGGATCGTCCACCTGCCGGAGGGCGTGGCGGCGGCCCTGGAAGCGCAGGCGGCCCTGGGCGCCGAGACCCGCGTCGTCGCAACGCTGCACCACGTCTCGAGCGCTCACCTTGCCGATCCCGAGCACGCCGTCGACTGCGACGTGCTGGTGTGCGCGGACGACGACGCCGCGCGCGAGCGGGCGATCGACCTGATCGGCGACCTCGGGCTGCGCGCCTTCGACGCCGGTCCGCTTCGCAACGCCGTCGCGCTGGAGGCGCTCACGCCGGTTCTGCTCCACTTGAACAAGCGCTACGGGGGTGAGGGCGCCGGGATCCGCATCACGGGGATCCCGACGGCGTGAACGACGGCGGGATTCGATCCGGGCCGCACCTCGAGCTCACCGCGGTCGAAGGTCTGGGGCGCGTCGGATCCGGCGACGACCTCTCCGCGCTGCTCCTGGGGGCCCTCGGGAGGGCCGGTCTTCGCCTCCTCGCCGGGGACGTCCTCGCCGTGGCGTCGAAGGTCGTCAGTCGCGCGGAGGGACGCTTCGTCGACCTCTCGACGGTCGAGCCGGGCGCCGAAGCGTGGCAGCACGGGGCGCGCACGGGGCGCGATCCGCGGCTCATCGAGCTGGTCCTGCGGGAGTCGCTGGCGGTGGTTCGCGTCGCGCGGGGCGTGCTCATCGTCAAGAACCGACACGGCATCGTGTGCGCGAACGGAGGAATCGACGCGAGCAACGCGCGACCGGCCGACGCGCCACCCGGAAGCGGACCGTGGGTGCTGCTCCTGCCGGAGGATCCCGGTGGGTCGGCGGGACGAATCCTCGCCGACCTGGAGGCACGCTTCGGCAGCGGCCTGGGCGTGGTCATCACCGACTCCATCGGGCGCCCGTTCCGCCTGGGGACGACGGGGGTCGCCGTCGGCACGGCCGGTCTGCCTCCCCTCGACGACCACTGCGGGCGGCTGGACCTCGACGGCCGGCCGCTCGAGCACACCGTCACGGGGCTCGCCGACGCCGTCGCCGCAGCCGCCGATCTGGTCGCCGGCCAGTCCTCGGAGGGACGCGCCGCCGTGGTCGTCCGAGGCCTCGTGTTCCCACGGGCGCGCGTCGGCGCCGAGGCCGTGGTCCGCCCACCGGACACCGACCTGTTTCTCCGCGGCTGACGGCGCTACGGATCCGCCGTGGCGACGCGCAAGGTCGTGGCTCTCACCGGCGGCGTCGGCGGCGCGAAGCTCGTCGATGGGCTCGGGCGGCTGCTCGGGGAGGACCTCACCGTCGTCGTGAACACCGGCGACGACTTTTCCCACTGGGGCCTCGCGATCTCTCCGGACGTGGACACGGTGCTCTACACGCTCGCGGGCATCGCGTCTGCGGAGCGCGGCTGGGGACTGGAGGGTGAAACGTTCCGCGCGCTGGGCCAGATGAAGCGTCTTGGGGGCGAGAGCTGGTTCGCCCTCGGCGACTCGGATCTCGCCCTGCACCTGCTTCGCACCTCCGCTCTGGCCGGCGGGCAGACGTTGACCGAGGTCACGAGCCGGATCCGCGAGGCGCTGGGGGTTCGCCCCGTGGTGCTCCCCATGACGGACGGCAGCCGTCGCACCGTGATCGTCACGCGAGACGACGGGGAGCTCGACTTCCAGACGTGGCTGGTGCGTCGGCGCGCCGAACCCCGCGTGGTGCGCGTTCGCTTCGAGGGCGCGCCTGCGCCGAGCGCCGCGGTTCTCCGCGCGCTCGCGGACGCTCGGCTCGTGGTCATCGGTCCGTCGAATCCGTACGTGTCCATCGACCCGATCCTCTCGCTCCCGGGCCTCCGATCCGCGCTCGCGCCGCGAACGGTCGTGGCCGTGAGCCCCATCGTCGCCGGCTCGGCGGTGAAGGGACCCCTGGCGACCATGCTCACCGACATCGACGGCCTCACTCCGTCGGCGGCGGCCGTGGCACGACACTACGGCGCGCTGCTGTCCGGCTTCGTCGTCGAGCGAGGCGACGGCTTCACCGGCTCCACGCCGCTTCTCGAGACGAGCACCGTGATGCGCACCATGGACGACCGGACCGAGCTCGCGCGAGAGCTGCTCGCCTTCGCCGAGGGGCTCGGACCGTGACCGCGGCGACGGCCATTCTCGTGGCGAAGGGTTTCTCTCGGGCGAAGACGCGCCTGACGCCGGTGCTCACGGACCGGGAGCGCGCCGCCGCCGCGCGCTCCCTCTTCGGTCGCACGCTGTCGGCGATCGCCGGTGCGCCGGGCATCGCGCACATCGCCCTCGCAACCGACCACGCCGAGGTCGCAGAGGCGGCTCGAGCGCAGCTCGGAAGCCGGGTCCTCGAGGTCCTCCTCGATCGCGGGCCCGCACCACTCGGTCAGATCGTGGACGACGCCGTGGCGACGCTCGGCGCGACCCGGGCACCGACCGAACGCCTGCTCGTGCTCATGGGCGACTTGCCCTCGGTGACGGCCGAGGACGTCGATGCGCTCGTTGCCGCCCTCCGCCCGGGAACGTGCGTCGTCGGCCCCGACCGCCACGAGCAGAACACCAACGCCCTCGGGTTCTGCGCCGGTCAGGCATTCCCCACCGCCTTCGGCTCCGGCTCGAGCTTCTCACTGCACCGCGACCGCGCAGCGCATCACGGCCTCGAGGTCGTCGTCGTCAACCGACCCGGCGTCGCGCTCGACGTGGACGATCCCACCGACTGGAGGGCGTCCCTCGGGCCTGCGCCGTCGCCCTAGCGGGCCAGCGGGTGCCGGAAGCTGAAGCGGTGGCGCTCGCTCTTCGTGAGCTCCACGAAGGATCCGAACCGCCCGTCCGAATCGCCCACCGAGTCGAGAGGGTGGTCGGCGTCCCCTGCGCCATCGAGGGAGAACCGCGCTCGAATCCGGTAGAGCGTGTCCCGCTCCGCGGGCATGCGGCCCGCCGCTCGCGCCAGCGCCTTGAGCTCCCTCGGGCGAGCGAGCTGGCCGTGCGCGGCGCCGGCGGCGGTGGAGATGCTCTCGTTCATGAGCGTACCGCCGAGGTCGTTCACGCCCCAGTGAAGGAGTTCCCCCGCGCGGGCCAACCCCTGTTTCACCCACGAGACCTGCACGTTGCGGAAGGAATCGCCCAGAACGATTCTCGTGACCGCGAACTGCCGGGAGACGTCCGCGGGAGTCGGCCCACCGGTGAGCCCTGGAACGAGCCGCCGAGCGTACATGGGCGCCTCGTCGTGGACGAAAGACAGCGGGACGATTTCCGTGAAGCCGCCGGTGTCGTGCTGAATGGCTCGAAGTCGCAGCAGATGGCGTGCTCGGTGCAGGGCATTCTCGGCGTGGCCGAACATGATGGTGGACGTCGTGCGGATCCCGAGCTCGTGCGCCGTGCGAATCGTGTCTTCCCACTCCGCCACGCTGATCCGACCCGGCGAGATGACCTGCCGGAGCCCATCGTCCAGGATCTCGGCGCTGGTGCCGGGAAGGGTGCCCAGCCCGGCCTCACGGAGCGCCAGCAGGTGATCGCGGACCGAGCGCTTCGTGAGCTGCGCACCGTACTTCACCTCCTCCGGCGAGTACGCGTGAAGGTGCAGCTCGGGTGCCTCGGCGCGAATGGCCCGCAGAATGCGCTCGTACAGGTGCCCATCCATGCCCGGCGCGAGGCCCGCCTGGAGGCAAACCTCCGTCGCGCCGTGGGCGCGGGCCTCGAGCGCACGACCGACCACCTCGGCTTCGCTCAAGAAGTAAGCCTCACCGGAGCGGTGCTTGCGACTGAAGGCGCAGAAGTGGCAGGTCTTCACGCAGGCGTTGGTGAAGTTGACGTTGCGATTGACGACGAACGTGACCAGCTCCCCCGCCTGCTCGACGCGCAGGGCGTCGGCAGTGGCACGAACGGCTTCGAGATCGTCGCGTTCGACGGAGAGCAGCGTGACGACCTCGGACTCATCCAGAGGGCGTCGCTCCCGGGCGCGATCGAGGATGCGATGGAGCGCGGAGCGGGCGGCCTCGGAGCTCATGCCGACGCCCGCACGGCGACGGATCGGGCGCCCATCGCCAGCTGTCGCGCGTCGCGCACCGACGAGAGCCGAATGCGTTCCGCGTCGACGGAGGGCCGGAGGCTCGCGTCGAGGAAGCCTCCCGCAGCGATGAAACGCTCGTGGATCGCGAGTCGCGGTCGCAGCTCGAAGCCGATCCGGGAGCACTCCTTCGCCAGCTCGTCGAGGTGCGGCCAGGCGTGGCGTGGATTGATGTAGTCGGGCGTCACGGGCGAAATCCCGCCAAAGTCGTCGAGACCGGCCCCCACCAGGGCGGCAATGCGACCGGAGTTCAGGTTCGGCGGCGACTGGATGCTCACCTCCGCGTCGAAGATCAGCCGGGCGAGGGCCACGGCGCGCAGCAGGTCCTCTTCGGACGCCTCCGGCGAACGGTGCATCGGCACCCCGGGCCGCGGCGTGAAGTTCTGGACGATGACCTCCTGCAGGTGCCCATGAGCACGGGACACCTCACGCAGAGCCAGGAGCGCCTCCACTCTCTCGAGCCTGGTCTCGCCGATGCCGACGAGGATCCCCGAAGTGAACGCGATGCGCTCCGCACCGGCCTCGGCGATCATGCGGAGGCGCAGCGCGGGGTGCTTGTCGGGCGCGCGGTGGTGGGGCCCCCCTGGGGCGCAGAGGCGCGCGCTCGCGCTCTCGAGCATCAGTCCCAGGCTGACGTTGACGCGCCTGAGTGTCCGCATCCCGTGGACGTCCACGAGCCCCGCGTTCGTGTGCGGCAGCAGCCCGCAGTCGAGCGCCCAGCGCGAGGCCGCCGCGAGGTACTCCACGGTGCTCGCGTACCCGAAGTTCGACAGCACCTCGCGGTACTCGGGAAACGTCCGCTCCGGGGCGTCACCCAGGCAGAAGAGGGCCTCGGAGCACCCCGCGGCCCTACCCCGCTCGAGCCAGGACTTCACTTCCGTGGGATTCATCGTCCACGCGCCGCGCTGTCCGGGCGATCGCCTGAAGGAGCAGTAATCGCAGACGTTGGGGCAGAGGTTCGTGAGCGGAAGGAACACCTTCGGCGAGTACGTGAGGACGCGAGGTCTCATCGCATCGCGCCGATCGACGGCGAGTCGGCAGAGCCGCTCGAGCTCGCGACCCTCTACGCCCGCGAGCGCCCGCGCTCGGTCGTCGGACAGCGCTCCGGTCGACTCGACATGATCGAGCAACGAGTCCACGTCCTGCTCGTACACCGATCTCAGCCGGGACGAAACCGCACCACGTCCACGGGGGACCGCCCTCGGCCGACGACGACACCGGCGTAGCCGGTGTCGCTACTCGCGAGCCGGCGTCAACCGCCGCCGACCTGGAATCCGCACTCCTCGGCCCACATGGGGTGCGTCAGGTAACGCTGGGCACGGCGCTTGGCGATCGCGTTCGTGAGGCGCTGCTCGGGAAAGACGTCGTCGGACTCAACGATCTGGCGGAGGGTGCGCTCCCAGCTCGCCTTGTCGCGCTTCATGCAGTGGTAGCGAGTTGCCAGCGTGAGCTGCGCAGCGAGCATACGGCCCTTGCTGATCTCCACCGCCCGGTCGAAGTGCTTCTTCGCTTCGTCCAGTTCCGCCATCGCGCTGCGGGCATGGTACGCGCCCAGGATCGTGTGGCCGGTGCCGTTCTGGATCGTCGGATCGAGCTTGACGGAATGCTCGAGCAGCGTGACGCCCACCCAGAGGTCGGCCACGGTCTCGGGGTTCTCGGCCGCGACGGCCACTTCGCCCAGCCAGGCGTAGCCGAGCCAGAGCAACTCTTCCGCGTGCTCCGCGTCGGGGTAGTGCTCCGCCAGCCAGGCGCGCAGCGTGTCCACGTTCCTCTGCGCGTCCTTGAAGCCCGGAGCGCGATGGCCCATGAGCTCCTCGCCGTAGAAGCGCGCACGCTGAAACGCCGCTCGCGCGCGGTCCGAGTGGTACGCGGTCATCACCTCGTCGCCCGCTTCCTCGGCGCGCTCCTTGGCGTCGAGAATGAACGCGAACGAGGAGGCGCCCCAGGCACGCATGAGCAGGAACAGGCCATTCTCGTCGTCGGGCGCGAGGCGGTGCAGCCCCTCGAGCTGTCCCAGCCCCGAATAGGCAGCGGCCTCGGCCATCTCGAAGTCGTGGAGCGTGCTGATCGCGTCCGCGCCGCGTCGGTTCGCATCGAGCGTATCGGCGATCAGATCGTCCTGCGGGAAAATCCCCATGGAGATGGAGACGGCTTCACGGCTGCCCGAGTGGCAAGCCGTCGCCACCCAGCACGACAAGAGGACTCCGAGCGCTGACGACCGTCGCATGGCGCGGGAGGATACCCGCGGCCCCCGCCCGGGCTCAACCCGCGACTTTCCACGCAGTTTCCGGGAGAAGCCCCGCCTTCGGGGCTCCGGGCCAGGCGCCCGATCCGGCGGGCTTCGAGGCCCGGGTCCCCCTGCGCGCTCCCCGGCGGCGGGCTACGCTCCGCCTCCATGAAGCGAATCCTGGTTCCCGTGGACTACTCCGACCACGCCGTCCGCGTGGTGGACTTCGCGTCGAAGCTCGCAGCGCCGACGGGAGCCAGCCTCGACATCGTCTACGTCTGGGAGTGTCAGCCTCACGTGCCGGCGCGCATCAAGGTCAAGACACCCACGGGTGACGTGCGCCCGCTGGAGGACCTGATCGCGGACGAGGCGAAGAGCGACATGGAAGCCTTCATGAAGCGCGTGACCCTGCCCGCCGGCGTCACAGCCGAGACGCACATCCACTCGGGTCCCGCCGCGCACGTCATTCTCGAGACGCTGGGACGCGGCGAGCACGACGCCGTGGTGATGGGCACGCATGGCCGTACGGGACTGAACCGCTTCATCCTCGGAAGCGTCGCCGAGAAGGTGCTGCGCGGCTCGCCGGTCCCCGTGATGACCGTGCCCATGCCCCCGACCTGACCCGGATCGGCGTCGGAGTCAGAGGGAGAGCTGGAGCTTCGCGGGGCGCGTCCCCGGAGGCGGCCACTCCGCCTTGGTGAGAACGTCCACGAGGCAGTCTACAGCCATCTCCGCCGCCTCCTCGGGCGGGGTCGCGCTCGCCGTGATGGTGCGCCCGACGTCACGCGCGACGGGCGCGCCGCCGTCCTTCTCCGGAGGGTCCTCCACCACGTCGCGTCGCACGAAGACGATCGCCTTGAAGGTCCCGGGCATCCCACTCTTGCACTCGTCGAGGGGCTCCCTGAGCGCCGCCAGGGAGTCTGCGACCCGCGACTCGGGCCACGGCTCCGGCACCACCGCGTCGGGAGACGGCTCGAACGACATGGAAAAGGTGGCGACGCCCACGGTGCCGCCGACAGGGGTCGGCCAGGTGTAGCTCATGAGCTGATCGAGCAGGCACTGCTCGGTCTTGCGGTCGCCCAGATCGGAGTGCTCCAGGTGGGCGTGCATGAACTTCCCCTTCGAGTCCACCTTCACCCAGAACTTCACGGCGCCGCCGATGAACTCCACCCGCGCGACGCCGCGATGGAAGCATTTACCCAGCTTGTCGGAGGCCCGATCGAACGTCGCGGCGACGCCCTCGGGCGGCAGGCCTCCGACCTCCGCCGTCGTCTTGAACTCGCGCGGACCGTCGTCACCCGTACGCATCCGCTCCGACGCGAGTCGCCTGTCGCCACCGGATCCTTCACCAGGATTGCCCGCCACCGCCTCCGGGCCCTGGGAGCGCGCCGGGGCGTTCGGGCTCCCGCTGCACGAGGACAGCAGCGCGAGCGTCAGCGCCGTCAGCAGCCTCACGGCCGCGCGTCTCCGGCCGATCGCCCCCGACACACGTCGGCCCCGATCCCACCCGCCCGCGTCGCCACGAAATCGAGGATGTCGTCCTCCGAGAAGAGGCCGAGTAGGCGCTCGTCCGCCTCGGTGGCCAGGACGGGGATCCGCTGGTCGAAGGGCCCGTTGCGCCAGGCGACCGTCCAGAGTCGCACCTGCCGGGGTCCTTCGCGGGTCGGCGCGTACTCTCCGAGCCCGTGAAGGGCCCAGAGGTCGGCCACGACCTGCGGGTCGGACACGTCGCGTCCGTCGCGCCAGAGCGCACGAAAGAGCGCCGTCCTGAGCTGGCTCGCAGCCGCCGCGTCCAGCGCGCTGGCGTCGGCGATCGCGCTCAGCGCGAGGCGCGTGTTCGGGTGGCCGGGCGGAACGACGATCTCGACGTCGGGTGCGCGATGGCGGAGGCGCTCCACCTCGGCTCGTACGCCCTCGTCCGACGGCTGCCACGGGGTGGGCAGATCGGGCAGGTGCTCCACCCCGCGAAACGAGAGCGCTGCGCCGACACCCAGGCGCACGATGCGCTCGTTCTCCGCGTAGCAGAACGGGCAGTTCAGGTCGCCGTAGAAGTACGCACCGGACACGGCGTCATGTTCTCACACCCCACGTCCCCGCGGCCACCCCGTCCGGCGTTCACGCCCCTCCGCCCGCTTCGACGCGCAGGTCGTCGATGAACCAGGAGAACGGCGCGGTGGGCGTCTGGTGAAAGACCTTGAACAGGACGTAGCCCGAGCCGCTGCCGGCAAGCGCGATCGACGCGTCGACCTGCACCCGGGACCGACCATCCATCGTCAGGAACTGCGTCACCGACTCCCCGGGCCCCGCCGGCACGACCTCGACGTGCGCCATGACGGCACCGGAGAAAACTCCGGTGATGTCGGACTCGAAGCTCACGAAGTACGGCTCCAGGCACCCCCCCGTGAAGATCTGCACCGACTGGACCGTGAGGCCCGCGCTCGTGTCGGCGAACCCGTTGCTCGTGATGCCGATCCGCCCGGGGTTGATGCCCAGAGACCCGCCGTCCCAGAAGGCGCTCACGTCCGACGTGGTGCCGGGCATCAGCGGGTCCATCATGACCGACCACGCGCCACCGAGCGGGTCGAAATCGAAGCCCTCGGAGTAGAGCGGCGTGCACTGCGCCGGGCAGCCCTGCACCGGAGCGGCATAGCAGGCGCCGCTCGGCGGGTCGCAGCACTGGCCGGCAGAACAGTCACCGTCGACCGCGCATCGACCGATCGAGCCGCCGCAGGTGGCGCCACCGAACTGCGGGGTGACGCATTGGCCGGCCACCTCGACGCCGCACGTTCCCTGCGCGCAGCAGCCGACCGTGAAGAGGCCGTCGCCTATCGAGTACTGCCCGTCGCAGCTCGGCTCGAGCATCAACGGCGTGTGGGCCTCGTCGCACGACGGCCCGCCCACGCTCGAGAAGTCGAGCCCGCACGTGTCCGGATCCGCGGGGCAGCACGCCGGGATCTGACCGGGCAGCTCCACGGGGTTGGCTGGGGAGCAGATGGCGGTGCCGCACTGGATGGTCCCGTCGCTCGCTTCGAACTGGCACGTCGAGCTGCAGCCGTCGCCCGGCACGGTGTCGCCCTCGTCGCAGTCCTCGCCCGGGTCGACGTTGCCGTCCCCGCAGAACCCTTCGACGCCGCCATCGCCGGGCGCGTCGGAGCTCTCTCCGACACTGGACCAGGGGCCGCAGGTGGGAATGTTCTCGCCCTTGGTCGGACAGGTCTCGGTGACGCGCACGCCGGCAATCTCTCCGAGGTTCAGCAGCTCGCAGATCCTCGGCGGGAGATGGATGCGGCGTTCGGCCCGGAGCGCCGCGGCCGGCTCGCACGTGTCGGCGGTCTGGATCCCGCACTCACCACTTGGCGTGCAGCACCCCTGGTCTCCGAACTGGCTGATGCACTCCTCGATGAGACACTCTCGACCGACGCTGGCGTCGTCGACGGACGGCCCCGCGTCGACGGGACCGGTGGTCCCTCCGCCACCGACCTTCTCGTACCAGCCGTACCGCTCGCTGTTGTCCAGGGGGATGTAGCAGCGCCCCGTCGCAGCGCTGCAGATCCCGTCGCCGCCGGGAAGGTTCTCCACCCCCACGTTCAGGCCACGCTCGGACGGCGCGCCCTCCGTGCGAAACTCGCCTTCACCCGGCGCCAGCGCGAACGAGCAGCTGCTCGCATCGACCGAGACGCTGTAGCCGGCGTCGAAGCACTGCTCGGTCCTGAAACAGGCGCCACCTTGACCGGGCTTCTTGGCCCCACCGAACACCAGCTCGGGCTTGAACGTCGGAAGCGTCGCGTGGTCCACCGCGTCCGGCTCGCACCGGCCGAGGTGGCACGACTGACCGTCGCCGCACTTGTTCTGGTACTGGTTGAAGCCGAGGGTGTCGACCGTGTCGTCGCAGAGCCAGTGCACGGGCATCCGCAGCAGCGCCACCCGATCCTTCGGGATCGCGGTCGTCACCTGACGCAGGATCCGCGCGGTCGCCCCCTTGAGCGCGATGACGCGGATCGTCACCGGGTCGTCCGGGTCGTCGGCGGCGAGCACGCCGAGGGACGCCGGGATGCGCACGCCGCTTGGCCCCACCTGGTAGTCCTGCTCGAACTTGAGCGCACCGAACGACAGGATCTCGACGCGGACCGCCGTCACGTCCTTCGGAATGGAGAGATCGGTCTGGATGGAGACCATGAGCTGACCGGGCGTCTTCGTGGAAGAGCACCCGGACGAGGCGCCGAGCGCGCAGGCGCCTCCCACGAGCGACCACTTCAGCCATCTTCGAATCCGGGGTCCGACGCGCATCGTCACGCAGGATACGAGGCATCCGCGGCAGCATCAACGCCCGCGCGCGATGGATCCGCCGATCTGGCGGATTTCCACTACGGGTTTCCGTCTCTGCGGACACCGCTGCGCCTGGCTCGGCGCTCGCGCCGCGTGGTAGTCTGGCGCAGCCAGCGTGAATGGGCCCGTGGGCTCAGGTGCCATGACCGAAAGCGTCGAAACTCCCGTGCAGCCTGGTGAGGTGCTCGCCGGGAAGTACCGCGTCGATCGCGTGCTGGGCGTCGGCGGCATGGGCATCGTCGTGGCGGCGACTCACCAGCAGCTCCACCAGAAGGTCGCCGTCAAGTTCCTGCTGCCGCACATGCTGCTGAACATGGAGGCCACCGAGCGGTTCCTTCGCGAGGCGCGCGCCGCCGTCCAGATTCAGAGCGAGCACGTTGCGCGCGTGATCGACGTCGGCACGCTCGAGACCGGATCTCCCTACATGGTGATGGAGTTCCTGGAGGGCTCCGACCTCGCCCAGTGCCTCTCCAACGGCGAGCAGCCTCCCATCGAGCAGGCGGTGGGGTACGTGCTTCAGACGTGCGAAGCCATCGCCGAGGCGCACGCTGCCGGGATCATCCACCGCGACCTGAAGCCCGCCAACCTCTTCCGCACGCACCGCAAGGACGGAACGGCCCAGATCAAGGTGCTCGATTTCGGCATTTCCAAGGTACGAACCCCGGACGACGCGTCGCTGACCAAGACCTCGGCGCTGATGGGGTCGCCCCTCTACATGTCTCCCGAGCAGCTCAAGAGCTCGAAGGACGTGGACCCGCGCACGGACATCTGGTCGCTGGGCGTCATCCTGCACGAGCTCATTGCGGGGTCGCCCCCGTTCAAGCGCGACGGCATGGCGGAGCTCGTCGCGACCATCCTGATGGAGGAGCCCCCGCGGCTCTCGGCGCTCCGCCCCGACGTGCCGCCGGGCCTCGAGGCCGTCGTCCTCCGCTGTCTCTCGAAGACCGTCGAGTTCCGCTTCCAGACGGTGGCCGATCTGGCGAACGCGCTGGCAGAGTTCGCGGCGCCCGAGGCCCGCGTGCTCGCGGACCGGGCGTCCCGCATCCTCACCGGCGCGGGCATTGCGGTCGGACAGCGCGAGACGACGGCCCCGACACCCGTGGCGGCCACCACCAACGCGGGCACCGTCGGCGCGTGGGAGGAGACGAAGGTTCCCGTGTCGCGAAGCCGCGCGCCGTGGTTCGCGATGGGCGCCGTCGTCGCGGTGGCTGGCGGAGGCGGGCTCTTCGTGCTGACGCGGTCCGCTCCGCCTGCGCCGCCGTCCGAGCCTTCCGCGGCTGCCCTCGCGGCACCCGCCGCCGCGGGAGACACGCCGCCGGTTGCGACGGCCGAGGAACCTCCGACGATTACGCCCGCGCCCCCCCCGAGCGCTTCGGCGCCGCCGCCGAGCGTCGCCCCGGCCATCACGCCGCCCACGGAGGCGCCGCTGCGGACGCGTCGCGCGGCAGAGCCCAGGCGCGAGGCCGCTCCCGCCGAGAAGCCGGCGACGAAACCAGAGCCCCCCTCGGAGGCGAAGCCCGCTCCGCCACCGGTCCCCGTAACCGCCCCCAAACCCAAGAACCCCCTGGCGATTGATCTGAAATGAACCGGCTGACTCTCCGCACCCTGACCCTGCTCGCCGCCGCCGCCTCGTTCGCGCCTTCGGCAGCGTTTTCACAACCCGCGGAGGCCCCCCCCGCCGAAGCACCCGCCCCGGCACCGGTCGCGCCCCTGTCCGAGTCACTGACCGGGATGGCGCGCGCAGAGTACGAGGCGGGCAAGATCCTCTTCGCCGACGGCGACTTTGCCGGTTCGCTCATGAAGTTCAAGAGCGCCTACGAGGCTTCGAAGGACGCGCGCCTGCTCTGGAACATGGCGGTCGTCCAGAAGAACCTCCGGCAGTACGCCAACGTGAAGCAGAACGTCCAGCGCTACCTCGCCGAGGGTGACGCCATGCTCACCGAAGAGGACCGCCAGCAGGCACGAGAGCTCCTCGACGCCATCGCCTCGTTCATCACCACGGTCACGTTCGACGTCCGACCCGACGGGGCGTCACTGATGATCGACGAGGACGTCATCGGCACGAGCCCGCTCGCTGGGCCCGTCCTGGCCGACATGGGAAAGCGGCGGCTGCGGGCCATGAAGCAGGGCTTCGTGACCCACGACGAGCAGCAGGAATTCCCCGGCGGCGGCAGCGTCACCGTCGCCGTCGTCCTGAAGGAGATCGCGCACGAGGGCCGTGTCCGGGTGGCGGCCGGGCCCAATCAGTCCATCTTCATCGGCGGAAAGCTGGTCGGCATGGGGCAGTGGGAGGGCGTCCTTCCCAGCGGAACCCACAAGCTCCGCGTCACCGCGCCCGACCACAAGCCGTACGAGTCCGACGTCATCGTTCGTGACGATCAGCTCAGCACGATGAGCGTGTCGCTGACGCCGAACACGCCACCCGCGGCCGTCGCCAGGGACGAGGGCGGGTTCCCGTGGGGCTGGGTCGTCGGAGGTGCGGTGGTCGCGGGAGGGCTGGTCGCAGGAGGGTTCCTGCTCCTCGGCGGCGAAGAAGAGGGCAAGCCCACCCAGGGAACGCTCCCTCCCGGCGTGGCCACGGTCTCGTTCTAGCGGCCGCCGCGCGTCAGTTGCAGCGGCGCTTGCACGCCTCCACGAACGGCGCGAGCGCCTGCTTGCATTTTTCTGGATCGGGGGAGCGGGCGCAGTTGCCGAGCAGCGTCTGCTCCTGGACGGAACACGCGGCGACGCAGGCATCCTTCAAAGAACCCGTGGTCGGGGTCCCGGTGGGTGCTGCCGTCGCGGTGGGCGCTGCCGTTGCGGTGGGTGCTGCCGTCGTGGTGGGTGCTGCCGTCGTGGTGGGTGCCACCGTCGCGGTGGGTGCTGCCGTCGAAGTGGGCACTCCAGTGGTCGTGGGCGCAGCCGTCGCGGTGGGCGCCGGCCGCACGACGCGGCCCACGTTCACCCGCTTCTTCTCCTCTTCGGGCGCCGGGTCGGCTGCCGGAGCCGGCTCCGCGACGGGCACGGGCGCCGGGGCCGGGGCGGCCGACGCGAGGTCCTCCGCGTCCTTCTTCTTGCAGGCGATCAGCGCGACGCCGAGCAGCGCCACGTAGCCCAAGGTCTCGATCCGCTCCATTTGAACGTCACTCCCGTCGGTGGGTCGCGGAAGGACGCCCTCGCGACGGGCCCGAGGCTAGCGGATCCGGACTTGGGCGGCGACAGCGCCTGGACCGGCGCTCACTGGCCGAAGAAGCGATACGATCCGATCTCGGTGAGGTCCAGCGCCACGGGCGGCTCCTCGCACCTGTCCTTGATGGCCTCCGTGAACGCGCGGAACGCCGCGAGCGCCTGCAGGGGGTTCTGGCCGTCGGTCGTCTCCACCGAGGCGATGTGGACGAAGCTCTGCCCGTCCGGCAGCTTGAACGTCGCATACCGCAGGCCCTCCGGCTTGCCCTCGGCCAGCGCGGTGAAGACCGCCCCCACGAGGGCCTCGTTCTCCCCCACCCGCTCGGCCTTCAGCTTGTAGCGCACCATGACTCGCTTCATCCGCTCCTCCTTGCCCCCGAGGGGGTAACGCGCAACCCCGCGTCGAGGTTGCCCACGGCGTGCATTTCGGGTTCATGGCGAGGCGTGCCCTAGTCGGCGCGAACCTCTCCCACTTCCGCCCAGAGCTCGCCGAACCGCTGCTTCATCCGGGAGAGCCGCTCCGGCTCCTTCTTCGAAAGGTCCGTCAGCTCGCCGGGATCCGTAGCCAGGTCGAAGAGCCGGTACGGGCCGGCCGCTCCATGAACGATGAGCTTGTCGTGGCCGTCGATCATCGCGCGGAGGCGCGGGTTGAAGTCGTCCTTGGGCAGATCGCAGAGCACGGGCCGGCGCGCGGGCGGCGCGCCGTACAGCTCGGGGACGAGCGACGTCCCGCGAATCGCGTCGTCGGCGGCGACCCCGGCCAGATCGAGCACGGTCCGGGCGAGGTCGACGTGGCTCCTGGCCTCGTCGATCCGCCGCGGCTCGGCCTCGGGGAGATTGTAGAAGAAGAGCGGCACACGGACGACGGACTCCCACAGCGTGAAGGCGTGGCGCATCTGCCCGTGCTCCCCGAAGGCGTCCCCGTGGTCCGCGCTGACGATCACGACCGTGTCCTTCCACCGCGGGTCGGACTCGAGCCGGGCGAACAGCTTCTCGATCCAGCCGTCCGTGTAGAGCATTTCCTCGTCGTAGCGGTCCCGGGGGCCGTGTCCGAAGTGGGGTCCGGTCGCATGGCTCACGTACCCGTGGTGAGGGTCCATGTAGTGAACGTAGAGGAAGAACCGCGCCTCCGCGGGCGCCTCGTCCAGCAGCGAGATGGCGAGCGGCGTGAGCTGCTGGCTGGTGACGTTGTCCTCCTTGGTCTCGTCCCAGGAGATGTTCTTCACGACCTTCCACGCGCGGAACCCCTGCGAGAGGCCCGCCTCCCGCTTGAAGGCGAAGTACTTGTGCGCGAAGGCGCCCATGGCGTGGACGCCCGCGCGGTCGAGGAGCTCGGGGAACATGAGCACCTCCGCGCGGTAGGTGGTGAAGAATGATCCGGTCCGGGCGAGCGCCGACGGGTAGTTGCCGGCCAGCAGGCCCCCTACGCTGCGGGCGGTGTAGCTCGAGAGCGAGTACGCGCGCGTGTAGCTGACGCTCTTGGCCTCGAGGGTGGTGAGGAACGGCGCGATGGCGCGCGGATAGCCCGCCCACGGCATGTCCGCGCGCATGCTGTCGATGAGCAGCAGAACGACGTTCATGGGCCGCGGCGGAAGCTCGGCCTTCGACGAAATGGGCGGCGGGGGGACGGACGGTCTTTCGGCCTCGCTGCTCGGTGGCGGCGCCGAGCCGGCAATCGCTGCGACGGAGCGCGCCTGCGGGGCTGGCGGCGGACCCGCCGGCGAGGCACCGCCACAGCCCGCCGCGAGCAGCGCACCGGCGCCAGCCAGGACCTTGGCCCAATCCCTCCTACCCACGCGGCTTCCGGGCATGCCGCGCCGAACTAGCACGTGGACGAACGGATCTGCCATGTTACCGCCGGTGCTGGGCAGGGACGTGATCTGGCGCGCGATGGCCATGCCGGTGGCCGTTGCCGTTGCGACGGCGTGCGGCGGCGCGGGCGCGGCGCCGACCTCGTCACCGAGCACGCCGGCGCGCGCGACCACCACGGCCGCGCCGGCGCAGACGGC
>CAZARU010000076.1:0-33882 GCA_964487605.1 uncultured Polyangiaceae bacterium | reverse complement strand
CGTTGCAGGCGCGCACTCGCCAGTACCACCGACGTCCCAGTGGCGGGGTCGTGGTCTCGACGGCGAGCTCCGCAGGGCGCGTGGACGTCGTCGTGACGGTTTCCGACGTCGGCGCGGAGAAAGGGCAGGTCGCGAACGCGACCGGGTCGCAGGTCGAGTCCAGCTCGACGTCGTACCTCGTCGCGCCGCTCGCCGGGCTCCACGACAGGAGCGGGCGTCGCGGAGCCGCCGTCGCCGAGCCGCTCGCCGCGAGCGCGCTGCCGCTCGACCAGCCGTTGTGGGGAAAGCGGGCCGTGGGGGGCTCGGGGGGGGCGTCCGCCGGAGCGCCCGCGCTCCCGGACTCTGGACTCGCGTCCGGGGCGCCTCCGGCTGCCGCGGCCCCAGCGGCGCCACCCGCACCGGCGCCGCCTGCCATGCCCACGCCTCCCGCGCCCGCCGAAGCGTCGAGCGAGGCGTCCGCTCCCGCGTCCGGAGTGTCCGCCACGCACTTGCCGCCCACGCACTTGCCGCCCACGCAGTCGTCGTTCTGACGGCACGCGCTCGACGTCTTCTCGGAGCTGGCGCAGGCGAACGCACCGCCGAGCGCGACGATCATCGCGACGAGTCGAGCATGCCGAGTCAAGGGACGTCGATGTTACACCGACCCTCGCCGGTCGCACGCCGCGACGTCTCGCGACGCCTCAGCGCCAGAAGTCGATGTACGGCAGGGTTGCGGCCACGCGGCGGATCTCGTCCGCGCCGGCGAGCAGCTCCGCCGTCGAATCCCAGCGCCCTTCCACGAGCAGGCTGCGCGGCCCCGCCGGCATGGTGGCGGGATGGGTCGCCCCGAGCGCCGAGACGGTGCCCGCGGCGACGTCGACGGAGACGATGGCGCCGGGCGTCCTCTCGACCGCCGCCATGAGCTGGCCCACCGCGTCGCGGGAGCACGTGAGGCAGGGCACGCCCAGCGTGACGCAATTGCCGAAGAAGATCTCCGCGAAGGACTCACCCACGACGGCGCGAACCCCGCGCCGCAGGAGCGCCTGGGGAGCGTGCTCGCGGGACGAGCCGCACCCGAAGTTCGCGTTGACCAGGAGGATGCTCGCCCCCTCGAACCGCGGGTCGTCGAACGGATGCGGCTCGCCGCGCTCTGCCGCCTGCCGCCGATCGTCGGCGAAGGCGTGCTCGCCCAGCCCGTCGAACACGATGGACTTGAGGAAGCGCGCCGGAATGATTCGATCCGTGTCGATGTCGTCGCCGCGCACCGGGACGGCCGTCCCTTCGATGCGTCGTCGTTCGTCGGTCATCGTGCCTCCTGGGTGCCGAAGACTTCACGGGCGTCGGCGACGCCGCCGGTCACGGCGGCCGCCGCCACCATCACCGGCGACATGAGCAAGGTGCGCCCGGTGGGCGAACCCTGGCGACCCTTGAAGTTGCGGTTCGAGCTCGAGGCACAGACCTGCCGTCCCTCGAGCCGGTCGGGGTTCATCGCGAGGCACATCGAGCACCCTGGCTCGCGGACCTCGAAGCCCGCGTCTTCCAGCACCTTCGCGATTCCCCGCTCCACGAGCTCGGACCTGACGCGACGCGAGCCCGGAACGGCGAGCGCGCGGACGCCCGGCGCGACCTTGCGACCGCTCCGCGCGAGCGCCTCCGCCACGGCCGCGAAGTCGCTCGTGCGGCCGTTCGTGCACGACCCGATGAACGCGACGTCGATGGGGGTTCCCCGCATCGGCTGGCCGGGTTCGAGTCCCATGTAGGCGTACGCCTCCTCGATCTGCGCGCGCTCGGTCGCTGGGAACGACGACGTCTCCGGAAGCTGCTGCGTCACGCCCACGGACTGGCCGGGCGTGATCCCCCAGGTGACCATGGGCTCGATGGCGGCGCCGTCGAACGCGACGACGTCGTCGTAGCTCGCGTCGGGGTCGGACCTGACGGACTGCCAGTACGTGATCGCGCGGTCCCACGCTTCGCCGCTCGGAGCGAAGCGCCGACCCTCGAGGTACGCGAAGGTGGTGGCGTCGGGGTTCACGTACCCGCACCGCGCGCCGCCCTCGATGCTCATGTTGCAGACCGTCATGCGCTGATCCATCGAGAAGTCGTCGAACACGTCGCCCGCGTACTCGTACGCGTAGCCGACCCCGCCCTCGACGCCGAGCTCGCGGATCAGGAACAGCGCGACGTCCTTCGCGTGGACCCCGGGACCCAGCCGCCCGTTCACGGCGACGCGCCTGACCTTCAGCCGGTCCATCGGGAGCGTCTGGGTGGCCAGCACGTCGCGCACCTGGCTCGTGCCGATGCCCAGGGCGATGGCGCCGAACGCGCCGTGCGTCGACGTGTGGGAGTCGCCGCAGGCGATGGTCGTGCCCGGCTGGGTCAGTCCCAGCTCCGGGCCGATGACGTGGACGATCCCCTGGTCGTCGCTCGCGGCGTCGAAGAAGCGGATGCTCGTCCCGCGCAGGTTCGATTCGAGCGCGGACAGCATGTCCTCGGCCATCGAATCCGCCAGGGGCCTCGACAGCCGCGTGGTCGGGACGATGTGGTCCACCGTCGCGAACGTGCGCGACGGGAACATCACGGAGAGCCCTCGCTCGCGCAGCATGGAGAAGGCCTGCGGCGTCGTCACCTCGTGAATCAGGTGAGTACCGACGAGGACCTGGAACTGCCCCGACGAGAGCCGCCGCACCGTGTGGCGCTCGAAGACCTTGCCGTAGAGGGTGTCACTCATCGTCGCCCTTCCTTCCTCGTCGTGAAGACGCCAGATTCGCGTAGCTCTCGAGCCTGTCTGCGAGGCGGCGGCCGAACTCGGCGAAGGCGGCCACGTCGTGCTCGGGAAAGGCGAGCCAGACGTCTCGAATCGCGCGCTCGCGCTGCGCGAGCAGCTGACTCATCGCGCGACGCCCCCTGGGCGTGAGCTCGTAGTCGCGCAGGCGTCCATCACGCTTCGACACGGACACGGTGACCAGCCCCTTCTCGAGCAACTGCCGGATCGTCTTGGAGACGGCTGCGGCCGAGCTCTCCCGCCGCTTCGCGAAGAGGCTCGGCACGAAGCGCTCCGCGGTGATCTCCTCGAGGATGCTCCACTGCTGCTCCGTGATCCCCGCGGAGCGGGCGAGCTGCGCGCGGCGCTCGCGGAACACCTGCGTGAGGCGCTGGAGCGTCTCGATGGCGCGATGCGCGGGCGGCACGGCGGAGGAGGCGACCACGGGAGTAATACTTAACCTACATTAACTATCATCCTGGGTCAAGTTCATCGCGCAGGGTTCGACGGTCGCTACGGCCCCGGGCGCTGGAAGGCGTGGTCCGGCGCAAACTTCCCCGGAGCCTCCGCCTCGCGTCAGAGTCCGCTCGTACCCATGGCCCTCGCTCGCTCGCCGTCATCGACCCTGGAGGCCACGGAGGGCGGCGGGAGCGCGCTGACCGGTCGGTGGGCGGCGGTCGCCCTCGTCGTGGTCGTGGTCGTCGTCTACCTGCCGTCGCTGGGCGGCGGCTTCCTGAACCTCGACTGCCCCTGGCTGGTGGAAGAGAACGAGATCGTCCGGCGCGGGGTCGGAGGGCTGTCGGCGATCTGGCTCGACCTCTCGCGCGAGACACGGCTCGTGCTCGGCGCAGAGTACCTGCCGATTCGCGACACCACTCACTGGATCGAGCATCACGTGGCCGGCCTGGGTCCCCGCCCGACCCGCATCGCCAACCTCGTGATCTATCTCGGTGCGGTGCTCCTCTTTCGCGGCACGCTCAAGCGGGCGCTCGGCGGCGGTGTGGCGCCGGAGGTCGCGGCGTGGTTGTTCGCCGTCCATCCCGTGCACGTCGAATCCGTCGCGTGGGTGGCGGGGAGAAAGGACGTCCTCGCGCTGCTGTTCGTTGCGGCGGCGCTGCGGGCGCACGCGGGCGAATCGCGATGGCGTCCGTTCGTGGTTCCCGCGCTGCTGCTCTGCGCCGTGCTGTCGAAGAGCATGGCGGTGGCTGCCATGGGCCTGCTCTGGGCGGTCGATCTGCTGGCGCGGCGCCGACCCGACCCTCGAGTGTACGTCCCGGCGGCCGTCGTGCTGGCGCTCGCGATGCTGGTGCACGTCCACGTGGGCGGTCTGGTGGGAATCGTCTCGACCCCGCTCGGCGGCTCGCGGTGGTCCGCGGCCGCGGCGATGGGACGAGTCTGGCTCGAGTATCTCGGCTCGGTTTTCGTTCCTACCTCGCTCAGCATCGTCCGCGACGCGCCCGAGGTGACGTCGTGGAGCCTCGTCGCGGTCACGGGCTGGGCGCTGCTCCTCGTCTGGGCGGCCCTCGGCGCGCGCCTCGCGGCGACCAGGGGAAGCACCGAGGGCCGCCCGGTCGTGCTCGCCGCCTTCGTCTGGTTCTTCGTTCCGCTCTTGCCGGTCAGCCAGGTGTTCGTTCCCCTGCAGAACTTCTCGGCGGATCGGTACCTGTTCCTCTCGGTCATGGGGCCCGCGCTCCTCGTTGCCGCGCTGATGGAGGGAATGGGCGACAGGAAGGCGCTCGGCGGCACCCTCGTGCTGGCAGGCGGCCTCGCGCTCTTCACCCTGCAGCGTGCGGACCTGTTCGCCGACAGCGTGAAGGTGTTCACCGATGCGCGCGACAAGACCGAGCGCGCTCCCCTGGCCACGTACCAGCTCGGTCAGGCCCTCGAGGCGCTCGGCGAAGACGAGCGCGCCATCCGGGCGTACGCCGACACGCTCGAACGCTCACCCCAGCCGACCGAGGAGGCGCGGCGCGCGACGAACAACCTCGGCAAGCTGCACGCGCGCCACGGGCGGCTCGCGAAGGCCGAGAAGGTCCTCGCGCGCGGAGCCAAGCTGTGGCCCCGAGACGCGCAGATCGCGTTCAACCTGGCGGAGGTCCTCGCCAGACAACCGAGCAGAGCGCGAGAAGGTGCGGCGCACTACCGCGACGCGTTGATTCGGTTCCCGAGCCACGCACCCGGCCGAGACGCCTTCGAGGCGCGCTACGGGTCGGGTGCAACCCCGCCGGCGGACGTCCCGTGATAGGGTACCGGCCGATGTCGATGCGGCGCCTCGCACACCCGCGCGCGTGGCGCGCGTGGGTGCGTCACGGCGCGATCGGGCTCGGCCTGGCGCTGGCGGCGTGCGGCTCCAAGACCGTCGTGAACAAGGCCGACGGAGGAGGCGCGGGCGGCACTGGGGCCGGCGGCGCGGGAGCCGCGGGCACCACCGCCGCGTGCACGGCCTCCGGCACCCCCTGTGCGACGTGCCTCTCCGCGGCGTGCTGCCCCGAGCTCGCGGGCTGCCGCGGCGACGCCGAGTGCGGCTGCATCGGGACGTGCGCCCGAGCGTGCGAGTCCGAGGGCGGTGGCCTCCCGTGCTTCACCTCGTGCGCGCCGACGGCGGGACCTGCGGCGGGGGCCTGGAACGACCTGCGCAACTGCGCCAACAGCCGCTGCTCCGCGCAGTGCAGCGGAGCGGTCTCGGTCGTGGCCCAGGTCGCGTCCGCGCTGCCCGACTGCGAGTGACGCGCAGGGACCCGGCGCCCCGGTGCGCGGATCACGAGGCCCGCGCACGGATTGCGGTGCGAAGAACGCTACGCAGCGCCGCGGGGCGCGTCCCTGCCTTCGGCGCGCGGCAGAAGGTTTGACCGCCGCCCGCGTGCATCGCATATCGTGGCCCCCACGGGGATCCTTCCATGCTGCCGAGAGTTGCCGCCGATTACCGCACGATGCTCTGGGTGTTCGTGCTGGCACCCGCCACGGTCGCTGCCCAGTTCGCGCGGCCGGAACTCGTGCCCTACCTGAGCTGGTTGAGCTGCTACTTCGCGCTCGCG
Organism: uncultured Polyangiaceae bacterium; assembly: GCA_964487605.1. GTDB lineage: Bacteria > Myxococcota_A > Polyangia > Polyangiales > Polyangiaceae > JAJDAH01. Next base: position 28,107 of record CAZARU010000076.1, on the reverse strand, counting down.
TGCGGGGTCATTGCCCACAACCACAACCACTGCCCCACGTTCAAGGCCAAGGCGGCGAACGACTGGTTCGGCAACTGGATCTCCATCTTCTACGGGTATCCGACGTTCGCGTGGATCCCCACGCACAACCTGAACCACCATCGCTACGTGAACAAGGCGGGCGACGCCACCATCACCTGGCGCTACACGAACCGGCACACGTTCTGGGTGGCGCTGACGTACTTCTTCGTGTCCAGCTACTACCAGTCGGATCCGATCAAGCAGTTCATCTCGAAGGCGAAGGTGAAGCACCCGGATCTGTACCGGAGAATCATCTCGCAGTACGTCATCGTGTACGGCACCCACGCCGCGCTGCTCGGGCTGGCCGTCACGCTCCACGGCTGGGGCACCGGCGCCTTCGTGTGGCTCTTCGCGTGCGGCATCCCCGGCTTCTTCGCGCTGTGGACGATCATGCTGTTCAACTACGAGCAGCACGTCCACGCCGACCCGTGGTCGAAGCACGATCACTCGCGCAACTTCGTCTCGCCCACGTTGAACTTCCTGCTCTTCAACAACGGCCTGCACGCGGCGCACCACGAGAATCCCGGGACGCACTGGAGCAAGCTCGGCGCGCTCCACGCGGCGCTGGCCCCGCACGTGCATCGCGATCTGCTGCAGACCAGCGTGTGGTGGTACTGGTTCCGGCAGTACGCGCTGGCGCCGCTCTTCCCGAGCCTCGGTTCGAAGCAGCTCGGCCGCGCCGGATTCGAGCCTGCGGACGGCGAGCAGGTGGTGCTCGAGGCCGGCGACGTGGAGCTCGGCGAGGCCGGAACGAACGCCCAGATGGTCTGAGCCGCCCCGCGGGGCGCGTCCGGCTCAGGCCCAGGGAGAGACGGCGTCGGTGCGACCCCAGCCCGTGCGCGAGAGCTTCGCTCGACATTCGCTGCACAGGTCGGTCTCGCCGTCGGTCGTGGCGACCTTGCCCCGCGCGTCCTCCATGAGGCATCCCGCGTTGGGGCAGTGCGGCAGACCCACCGTGTGACCCAGCTCGTGCACCGCGACCTTCCCGAGTCGCGCTAGGGCGTGCGCTTCGCCGCGCGCGCCGCGGCGGGCGCGAAACGACGACAGGACGCACGCCGTTCCGTCCAGCGTCGCGAGGCCCAGGATCCCCCAGTCCTTCACGGTGCCCTTGGTCGTCGAGATGTCGGCCGCGGTGAGGCCCACGATGCGCGTCGCGCGTGGAGGCTTCACTTCGACCAGGTGGTCGAGCAGCTTCTCCGCGCGCCATCGCCGCCGTGGTGCGTAGTACGTCGAGGCCGGCAGCGCCCTTGCCGGCAGCCCGACGATCTCGGCGTCGAAGAATGCCGCGAGCGCGGCGCGAACGACCGAGGCTTCACGGCCGTCGTCGCGCCCGCCCAGAGGTTGCAGCGCGACCACCCGCTCGGCGCCGGCGTGAGACGCGCGCGGCGCCAGGAGCGTGAGGCCGGCCAAGGTGAGCAGACAGCGACGGGAGACGGCTCGACTGGCGCTTCGGCGTGGCACGAGCGGCTTCGGACGCATGTCCAGGTAGGACGTGGCGCACGGCCCGGCGATTGGGTGGCCGGCGTCCAGCGCCGCCGCCGCCGTGGCCGTCCGAAGCGGACCCCGCCGTTTCCTTGGAGTTGTGATGCGTTTCCGCCCAGTCCGCGGGGCATCGCGCGCGCGCGCCGTCTCGAAGGAGCATGAGGGATCGGCTGGTCGCCCATGAAACCCGACCGGTTTTCCCTTGTTCCGGCCTGCCGGCCAAACCATACTCGCCGCCCGCCGCGGCGCATGGCGCACCGCAGCGCAAACTGGCCCGAGGCACCGGACGCTGTAGAGATGGAGAGCCCACTCCTTCCATTCGACTCCCCGCGTGACCCGCGGCGCCGGCGAAGACGATAGCCGGCGCCCCCGAGGGCGGCCGGCGGAGCGTGGCAGGTGAGAGAAGGAAACATGGAACGAGTTCTGATCTTCGACACCACGCTGAGGGATGGAGAGCAATCTCCCGGCTACGGCATGACGGCCGAGCAGAAGCTCGTGCTCGCCCGCCAGCTCGACAGCCTCGGCGTGGACGTCATCGAGGCCGGCTTCCCCGCTGCGAGCCCCGAAGACCTCGAAGGCTGTCGCTCCATTGCGCGCGAGATCCGTCGCGCCACGATCGCCGGGCTCGCGCGCTGCAACGACGGTGACATCGAGGCCTCCGCCCGCGGTCTCGAACCCGCGAGCCATGCGCGGCTCCACCTCTTCTTCGGCACGAGCCAGCTCCACCTCGACGCGAAGACGGGCCTCAGCCAGGAGGCCGCGCTCGACCTGATCGTCAACTCCGTGCGACTGGCGAAGAAGCTCTTCGACGAGATCGAGTTCAGTCCGGAGGACGCCACGCGGACGGACGCGGACTTCCTGGTCAGCGTGGTGCAGGCCGTCGTCTCCGAGGGGGTGAACGTGGTGAACATCCCGGACACGGTCGGCTACACCGTGCCGAGCGAGTACCGCGCGCGTTTCGAGCTCCTGCGGTCGCGCGTGGAGGGAATCGACCGCGTCACGCTTTCCACGCACTGTCACAACGACCTCGGGCTCGCGGTGGCGAACTCGCTCGCAGCCATCGAGGGCGGCGCGCGCCAGGTCGAGTGCACCATCAACGGCATCGGGGAGCGGGCCGGCAACGCCTCGCTCGAGGAGATCGTCACCGCGCTCCGGATCCGCAGCGACAGAATGCCGTTCGAGACGGGGATAGACTCCTCCAAGATCTACGAGACCAGCCAGCTCCTTTCCGCGCTGACCGGCGTGGGTGTCCAGCCCAACAAGGCGATCGTCGGGCGCAACGCGTTCGCTCACGAGGCGGGAGTCCATCAGCAGGGCTGGCTGAAGGACCGGCGCACGTACGAGATCATGACCCCCGAGTCCGTCGGTGCGCCCCCGGCCAAGCTCGTCATGGGACGTCACTCGGGCAGGCGCGCGCTCGCCGCTCGGCTCACGGAACTCGGTCATCCCGTGGGAGGCTCGACGCTGAACCACGTTTACGACCGCTTCCTCAAGGCGTGCGAGACGGGCAAGGCGCTGGACGACGACGAGCTGATAGAGCTGGTGCTCGACCAGCGCCCTCAGGCGAAGCCGCCGTACGTGATCGTCCACGTCCAGGCGTCCAGCGGCACGATCCGGCCCGCGACCGCCACCGTGATGCTCGAGCACCGCGGACGCACGTTCGTGGCGTGCGCGCTCGGCGACGGCCCGGTGGACGCGGCGACGACTGCCATCGACGCCATCACCGGGTACGACGGTCGCGTGGTGGAGTACGAGCTTCGCGCCATCGGCGAAGGGCGCGACGCGGAGGGAGAGGTCGCGCTGCGCGTGTCGATGGGCGATCACACGTTCAGCGGACGCGCCGTGGGGACCGACATCGTCGAGGCGTCGGCCCGGGCGTACCTCTCGGCCATCAACAAGTGCCTGGACGTGCTCGAGTCGATTCGGCCGCCGGCCGTGCCGCCCGTCGACGCGGTGCCAGGGTCGCGCACCGAGGCGGCGGAGTGACGAGCGGCGCCCCGAGAGGCGCGGGCTCGCCCGCACGCGTCGTCGTGCTTGCGGGGGACGGCGTCGGGCCCGAGGTGACGGCAGAGGCGCTGCGCGTGCTCGACGCGTGCTGCAGCCGCGCGAAGAAGCCTCTCGAGGTCGTGGAGTGCGCCATCGGAGGCGCGGCCGTCGACGCGCACGGGGATCCGTTCCCGTCCATGACGCGCGAGGCGTGCCTCGGCGCGGACGCCGTGCTCCTCGGCGCGGTCGGTGGGCCGAAGTACGATGCCCTCGACGAGCACCTGCGGCCGGAGAAGGGGCTCCTCGCGCTGCGCAAGGCGCTCGGCGTCTACGCGAACCTCAGGCCCGTTCGCGCGTTCCCGTCCCTGGAGGGCACGGCGCCCGTGCGCGCCGAGATCGTGCGCGGTACGGACCTGGTCGTCGTGCGCGAGCTGCTCGGCGGGCTGTACTTCGGCGAGCCGCGGGGCACGGACGGCGACGGCAAGCGCGCGTTCAACACGATGGTGTACACCGAGGACGAGGTCTCCCGCATCGCGCGGGTCGCGTTCGAGCTGGCCCGGGGACGCCGCCGGCACGTCACTTCCGTGGACAAGGCGAACGTCCTCGAGGTGTCCCGCCTGTGGCGACGCGTCGTCACCGAGGTCCATGCCGCGTACCCGGACGTGGAGCTCGCTCATCAGTACGTGGACTCTGCCGCCATGGACCTCGTGCGGCAGCCTTCGCGCTTCGACGTGGTGCTCACGGAGAACCTCTTCGGCGACATCCTCACCGACGAGGCGGCGGTGCTCGCCGGATCCATCGGTCTGCTCGCCAGCGCGAGCCTCGGCGACGGCCCGGGTCTGTACGAGCCCATCCACGGTTCTGCGCCCGACATCGCCGGACGGGGCGTCGCCAATCCCATCGGAGCCATCGCCTCGGTGGCGATGATGCTCCGCTCGTCCCTCGGGCTGCCCGAGCAAGCGGCCCGTCTCGAGCGCGCCATCGAGGCGGTGCTCGAAGCTGGAGACCGGACCAAGGATCTCGGCGGAAACGCCACCACACAACAGATCGGAGAAAGAACATGTCGAGTGCTCGAGTCGCTGGCGTGACCGCGCCAGCGGAGAGAAGAGTGCCGTCGCCGTCCAGCGATCCGCGGGCGACGGACAGGAAGAACGAAACCAAGAACGACCAGCGCGACACGGCGGTGTCGCCACGCAGGGCGCGCGATGCCGAGGGGACCGTCATGCGCGGGGCGCGCATCGTGTGCGAGAGCCTCATCGCCGAGGGCGTCGACGCCATGTTCGGCTATCCCGGCGGGGCGATCCTCCACGTGTACGACGAGCTCCACAAGCTCGAGGGCAAGATCCGCCACATCCTGGTCCGTCACGAGCAAGGGGCCATCCACGCGGCCGAGGGGTACGCGCGGTCCACCGGGAAGGTGGGCGTCTGCATGGTGACCAGCGGTCCGGGTGCGACGAACGTCGTGACCGGTCTCGCGAACGCGCTGATGGACTCCACCCCCGTGGTCGTCATCAGCGGCCAGGTGCCGACGAGCCTCATCGGCAACGACGCATTCCAGGAAGCCGACATCGTCGGCATCACCCGGCCGTGCACGAAGTACAACTACCTGGTCCGGGACGTCAGCGAGCTGGCCACCGTGATCAAGGAGGCGTTCTACCTGGCGCGGAGCGGCCGCCCGGGCCCGGTGCTGGTGGACATCCCGAAGGACGTCACCGCGGCGGAGTTCCCGTTCTCCTACCCCGAGCAGGTCGACCTGCCGTCGTACAAGCCGACGATCAAGGGTCACCCGAAGCAGGTCAAGCGTGCGGTGGACATGATGCTCGCCACCGAACGCACGGTCCTTTACGTCGGAGGAGGCGCGGTGAACGCCAATGCGTCGGAGGAGGTCCTGGAACTCGCGCAGAAGCTCAACCTCCCGGTCACGCCGACCCTGATGGGGCTCGGCATCTTCCCGAGCGGCCACGAGCAGGCGCTCGGCATGCTGGGGATGCACGGCACCTACACCGCGAACATGGCGATGGCCGAGGCGGAGCTCATCGTGTCCATCGGCGCTCGCTTCGACGACCGCGTCACGGGCCGGCTCGACAAGTTCGCGCAGAAGGCGAAGTTCGTCCACGTGGACATCGACCCTTCGAGCGTGAACAAGAACGTGAAGGTGGACGTGCCCATCGTGGGCGACGCCAAGACCGTGGCGCGGCAGATGATCAAGGCCCTGCCGAAGTCGTTCGAGCGCCCGGCCCGCCCGGAGTGGTGGGCGAAGCTCCGCGACTGGCAGGCCCGCTTCCCGCTGAAGTACAAGGATCGGAGTGACGTCATCGTGCCGCAGCGGCTGATGGCCGAGCTGGCCGACATCACCCAGGGGCGCGACATCTGCTCCACCGACGTGGGGCAGCACCAGATGTGGGCTGCCCAGTACTACCCCGCGACGGACGGCCGCTCCTGGCTCACCTCCGGGGGCCTCGGCACCATGGGCTATGGCCTGCCGGCGGCGATGGGCGCCGCCATGGGCAACCCCGATCGTCGCGTGATCTGCATCACCGGCGACGGCAGCTTCCAGATGTGCATCCAGGAGCTGGCCACCTGCGTCCACGAGAACCTCGACGTCAAGGTCGTCATCATGAACAACAACTTCCTCGGCATGGTGAGGCAGTGGCAGGAGCTGTTCTATTCGCGCCGCTACTCCGAGGTCGGGATGAAGTACTTCCCGGACTTCGTGAAGATTGCCGACGCGTACGGCGCGACGGGGCTACGGGCCGAGAAGCCCGAGGACCTTCGCGCGGTGCTCGAGCAGGGACTGAACACCCCGGGCACGGTGGTGATGGACGTCATCGTGAGCAAGGAAGCGAACGTGTATCCGATGATCCCCGCCGGCGCCGCCCACTACGAGATCGTCCTCGAGCCCGACGACGAGGAGACCCACGAGCCGAGGGAGCTGGCATGAGCACGCAGAGCCGCCGCCACGTCCTCTCCATCCTGGTCGAAGATCGCTTCGGAGAGCTCGCTCGCATCGTGGGCTTGTTCTCCGGGCGCGGCTTCAACATCGACACCCTCGCGGCCAACAAGACGCTCGATCCTCGATTCTCGAAGGTCGTGCTCACCACGCGCGGGGACGATCGCATCATCGAGCAGATCATCAAGCAGCTCCACAAGCTCATCCGGGTGCGCAGGGTTCACCACATGACGGACGAGAAGCACCTGGAGCGCGAGATGTGCCTGGTGACCGTCCGTGTCGCCAGCCAGAAGGCGCGCGAGGATCTCGAGCGGATCATCCGTCTGGTGGGCGCGCGGATCGTCGCCTACGCGCCGCACGCGTTCACGCTGGAAGTGACGGCGCCGGCCAAGGACATCGAGAACTTCCTCGAGCTGGTGCGCCCCATGGGCATCAAGGACATGGTGCGCTCGGCGACGCTGGTGCTCTCGCGGCCCGACGCCGAGCCCGACGCCGAGGCTGCCCAGCCGGCTGCCTGAGCTCGGGCCGGCACGCTGCAAGGCTACTCTCCGAAACAAGACAGGAAGGACCATCATGAAGGCGTATTACGACGCGGACAGCGATCCGCAGCTCATCGGCGGCAAGAAGGTCGCGATCATCGGGTACGGGAGCCAGGGTCACGCTCACGCGCTGAATCTCCGAGACTCCGGCGTGGAGGTGAAGGTCGGCCTTCGCTCGGACAGCGCCTCCAAGGCGCGTGCGGAGGCCGAAGGGCTGAGCGTGGTCGAGCCGGGCGAGGCGGCCAGGTGGGGCAACGTCGTGATGATGCTCGTGCCCGACGAGCTGTCACCGGACGTGTTCGCGAAGGAGGTCGCGCCGGGACTCGCCGACGGCGACCACTTCGCGGTGGCGCACGGCTTCGGCGTCCACTTCAAGAAGATCGAGCCTCCGAAGGGGGTGGGAGTGTTCCTCGTGGCGCCGAAGGCCCCGGGGCACACCGTGCGGCGCGAGTACGTCAAGGGGCGTGGTGTCCCGATGCTCATCGCCGTGGCCCAGGATCCTTCGGGCAAGACCCGGGACCTCGCGCTGAGCTACGCGTGCGCCATCGGCGGCGGTCGCGCGGGAGTTCTCGAGACGTCCTTCCGCGAGGAGACCGAGACGGACCTCTTCGGCGAGCAGTCGGTCCTGTGCGGCGGCCTCACCGCCCTCATTCAGGCGGGGTACGAGACCCTCGTCGAGGCGGGCTACTCGCCGGAGATGGCATACTTCGAGTGTTGCCACGAGCTGAAGCTCATCATCGACCTCATCTACGAGGGCGGCATCGGCAACATGCGCTACAGCGTCAGCAACACGGCGGAGTACGGCGACCTCACGCGCGGGCCGCGCATCGTCACCCCCGAGACGAAGAAGACGATGAAGGCCATCCTGGACGAGATCCAGACCGGGAGGTTCGCCGAGGAGTGGATGAGCGAGCACCGTGCGGGTAAGCCGAAGTTCAAGGCTCTCGAGAAGGCCGGCGCCGAGCACCCCATCGAGGACGTCGGCAGGCGCCTCCGCGACATGATGCCGTGGATGAAGGACGAGCAGACCGTGAAGGAGCGCGCGGCGCAGTAGGTCGTCCGGCGCCCTGGGCTATTGCCCACGGGCCAGGATGGGCCCCATGTGCCGCAGCATGGCGTCGACCGTCGGGCGATAGCCGAAATCGCTCGCCGCGACGTCGTTCACGTTGCGGGGGCAGATCGAGGTGACCACCGCTCGCTCGCCGAGGCCCTTCGCCACCGAGAGGTGGCGCGTGCCCGGGTACGCCTTCGCGAAGTGCTGCACGTTCGAGTACGTCCCGGTGCTCGGATCCTGGCAGAGGGGCTTGGTCTCGAAGTTGAAGCCCGGCGTGCAGTCGCATCCGAAGAAGACGACGTTGCAATCTCGCGGCGTCGCGAGCGGGAAGATGCACGCGTACTGCAGGTCGTCTCGACTCACGTTGTCGTACTCGTGGCCGTTGATGGGGTCCGCGCCGGCGGTGGCCGTCGGGGGCTGCAGCGCGGTGTTCGTCACCGGGTTGGTCCCGCTGCGCGGCACCACGGACTCGATCATGTGCGGATCGGCGGGGAGAGTTCCGGTGGTCGGGTCGCCCAGGACGACGTCCCAGCGCCCCTCGGAGGCGAGCTCGTCGGCGGTGAGGTACGTCACGCCGGGGGCGCTCGGGTCGCCCACCAGGTCCTGCCACGGCACGCCGACGATCGACGTGTACATCACGAGACCCCTCGACCGGGGGGTGCTCCCGCCGGAGAAGATCGGATTCGGAACGGTCTCGCCGCTGGCGCCCTCGACCGTGAGGTTCGAAAGGCCCGCGGTGTAGCGATCGATCGGCTGCAGGAAGTCGATCCCGAACCGCCGCTTCTGCTCCCAGCAGCGCAGGTTCAGCGGATCCTCGCGGCTCGCGTCGGTGTAGAAGCCGCCGTCCTTCTGGCACTCGGCGTCGGTCTGCATCGGAGGACAGCCGGGCTCGGGCGCCTGGCCGCAGCTACGGCAGCACGGGCTGCCGGGATCCGACGCACACGCGCTCGTGGCGCGGGGCAGGTGGAACGCCGACGCACCCTGGGTGATCTGCGCGACGATGAAGTTCTGGGCCCCGTCCACGATCGAACAGTCGTTCTCGTCGCTCAGGACGACGATGGAGAGGAGCGAGTCCGGGCGCAGGAACGCGGCGCGCTGCGCCATGAGCGTCGCGTCCACGCCCGTCGGTTCCGCGCAGCCGTTCGATGAATCGCCCGAGAAGCACGGGACCCGGACGATCTGCTCGTACGGGGCCGGATCCACCAGGAAGCGGTACCAGGCCTCGAGCGTGGACTCGTAGCCGCAACCCTGGTCGCCCGCGCCGAGCACGAGGCTCTGCAGCCCCGTGGTCAGCACGCTCCTGTCCTCCGTGCCGGGCGGGGACTGTGCCTGGGCCGGATCCCACGCCAGAAAACCGAGGCCCTCGTAGGTCGGCACGACTCCGCTCGGTCCCCGCGCGATCAGGCGGCCTGCGTCGTTCTGCGTCGGGTTGAAGTTGGATGAAGCGGGCGAGCACGCGTCGGCACCGTGTCCGCCCAGGCTCGACGTCAGCACGCCGACGTGCAGATCCGTGACGGGCGGGTGAGCGCGCTCGGATCCCGCGGGGCACGGCTCGCTCGGACTCGCGGGCTGCGTCGTCGCTCCGCTGCCGTCCCGGCACGGAGGGTTCACGAGACGGCCGAGCAGGTCCGGAACCACGCTGCGGAGGATCTCGGCCTTGTCCGCCATGGAGGGCGAGTTGTCCACCACGACGAGGAGGTCCACCTTGTCCGCCGCAGCGGTGGACACGCTGCCCCCCGCGCCCGCGCCGCCTCCCGCGCCCGCGGCGCCTCCCGCGCCCGCACTGCCACCGACGCCGCCTCCGCACTCGCAGGCCTCGAACCTCCCGTCGGCACCGCACGACATGGTCCCGTCCCGTCCCGCCAGGCACGAGCAGGGTTCGACCTGGCCGGCCTCGCAAGGGCCGCCTTTCCCGCCCGAGCTCGATCCCCCGCATGCGGCGACGAGCGTCGCGACGGCAGCCACCAGCGAAAAAGCAAAGGCCCGCATGAAAACTCCCTCTCGGACGAGCGCCGGCCCCGGCGGCCAGCACGAGGCCGAAGGATACACGGCGCGCCCGCGACGCGCCTCACTGCTCCCAGGTCACCAGCAGCTCGCACAGCCGATCGCCGCTGATCCTGCACGCGGACTCGCGCACGGTCGCGCTGCGGCGGGGGCCGGCCTCCGCCGTGCCCAGGATCCACCCGCCGACCGAGAGGCAGTGCGCGCGGTGGGGCGTCGGGAAGTCGATGATGGACACCGCGACGCCCGACGAGCCGAGCGGCCGGGTCGCGAGCCGCCCGCCGTCGTAGTGCTGCCCCCAGAGCCCCGCGGCGATGCTCATGATCAGCGAGGGCTGCACGTGTCGATACACGAACGCCTTCCACATCCCCATGTTGTGGGTCGCCGCGAAGCGACCCATGTCCCAGGCGAGCCTGAGGTCGCCGTCGCCGAAGAGACGGTCCACCAGGACGTTCGCTTCCACGAACGCGTCGAAGGCCGCCCACCCGCTCGGCACCTTGCTCGTCAGGTACGGCGCGAGCGCGGGCGAGGCCGCCTCGCGAAACCGAGCCAGGGCTTCGGCGCCCAGCCTCTGCTCGACGTAGTCGACGCGCGCCGTGATGGTCGAAGCCTTCACGCGCACGCTTCGGGTCGGCGCGTTCGTGCCGCTCATCGTCCGCCTCGCGCCGAGTGTACTTCGAGTGTGCGCGAGGGGTCCGCTGGAACGCGGCGCGGGCGACGGACTCGCGGTGCCGGAGGGCTTTCACCGCGGGAAAGGCTCCGCGAAGGTCGGCGGCACGAGAGGCTAAACCAGTCGGGACGTACCCTGGTGCCGCGCCGCCGGCGCTCCCCGCTCGGCGTCGATCGTTGCTAGCGCCGGTCGAGTACGCTAGCTCCCGACGCCCGAGTGTCCGCCGCGAGGCGCCGACTCCTTCACACGAGCACCGAATGACGACCCTGACGCAAGAATGGCCTGGCTTCGACCGCGTGCCCGAGGAGGACGTGCTCCCGCTCTCCCGCCCCACGACCCAGGAGCTGGCGCGCTTCATCTGGTGGGACGGGGAAGTGCGCGAAGCCGAGCCGATGAACGTGCACTACTACGCGAATGCGCTGCACTACGGGACCGCGGTGTTCGAGGGGATCCGCTGTTACCCCACGGACTCCGGCCCCGCGCTCTTCCGCGTGGAGGAGCACATCAAGCGCCTGCTCGCCTCGGCCAGCCTGTACGGAATGAAGCTCCCCTTCGGCAGGCAGGCGCTCGTCGCCGGCGCCGTCGAGGTGACCCGGGTCAACGGGATCGAGAACGGGTACCTCCGCCCGCTCGCCTACTTCGGCCGCGGCCCCATCGACCTGAAGCCCAAGCGCGAGTGCCAGGTCAAGTGCTTCATCGCGGCGCGGGAGCTCGGCACGTTCCTCGGCGAGGCCGCCCTCCGCAACGGGATCCGCGTCACCATCTCTTCCTGGCGCAAGTTTCATCACACCATGATGCCGACGATGGCCAAGGCCTCCGGGCACTACGCCAACAGCGTGCTGGCCGCCCACGAGGCGCTCGAGCGGGGCTTCGACGACGCCATCCTGCTGAACCACGACGGCACCGTCGCGAGCGCGACGGGTGAGAACGTCTTCTACGTCAGGAACGGCGTCCTGCACACGAACGACGTCAGCTCTTCCATCGTGCCGGGGATAACCCGTGACTCCGTGATCGCCATCGCCCAGGACATCGAGGTCCCGGTGGAGGTGAAGGCCTTCACGCGAGAGGAGCTGATCCGCGCCGACGAGGTCTTCCTGACCGGAACCGCCGCGGAGGTCACGCCCGTCCGCGAGATCGACGGCGTCGAGCTCGCCACGGGGAAGAAGACCTTCGGCGCGCTCTTCCAGCGGGCCTATCTGCGCGCCGTGACCGGCAAGGACGAGAAGTACGCCCGGTGGCTCACGTACGTGTAGCGGGCTGACGCTGCCGACTGACTCGCGGCTTCCCGCCGTGTCATCCTCACCGCCGGCATCGTGAAGCTGGCGCGCACGCTCTCGATCATCCTCGTACTAGGGGTCATCGCGATCACGGTCGCGTTCGCCCTCATCAGGTTCGACCGCGAGGTTCGCCTCTTCGAAGAGGACACGAACCGAGATCATCAACGCGTGGGTGTCGCCCTCTCGGAGTCCATCGAAGCAGCCTGGGACTCCGGCGGGTCCCGGCGCGCTCGCGAGCTGGCGGGCGCCGTGAATGCTTCCACGGCTGGCATCGAGGCCGTGTGGCTGGACCACGCCGAGGACGGCCAGGTGGAGACCGAGGACGAGGTCGCGACGCGCTTCCCCGTCGTCGTCGCCGGCAAGCGCATGGGGACGGTGCAGATCACCGAGAACCTCGAGCCGAAACGGGCGTACCTGCGCACCACCCTGCAGAACACGCTCCTGGCGAGCCTCGGCATCATCCTGCTGTCCACCGTGCTCGCGACCGTGACGGGACACTTTCTCGTCGGCCGCCCCGTCACGCAGCTCATCGCCAAGGCGCGCCGGGTGGGCGAGGGCGACCTGAGCGAACCGCTGCGGCTTCGCCGCGGAGGCGAGCTGGTCGAGCTCGCCTCGGAGCTGAACGCCATGTGCGATCAGCTCGCCGCGTCGAACCTGGCCCTGGAGAAGGAGACCGCCGCGCGGCTCGCCACCATCGAGCAGCTTCGCCACGCGGACCGCTTGACCCTCGTGGGGACGCTGGCGTCGGCCATCGCTCACGAGCTCGGAACGCCTCTGAACGTCGTCGCCGGCCACGCGAAGCTCGTCGCGACGGGCCGCGCGGTGGGAGAGGACGCCCAGGACAGCGCACGCGTCATCGGGGACCAGTGCGAGCGGATGACGCGCATCGTTCGCCAGATCCTCGACTACGCGCGTCGCGGGGAGCCGAAGACGGTGCCGCTCGACCTCGCCGTCGTCGCCCGGGCGACGCTGAGCTTCCGCGAACCGCTCGTGGCCAAGCACGGGGTCGAGGTGGTCGTCTCGGCGCCGGAGCCCACCTGGGTGCTGGCCGACGGCGGGCAGGTCCAGCAGGTACTGTCCAACCTCGTCGTGAACGCGCTGCAGTCCGGGACCGATCGCGTGGACGTCGCGGTGGGAGTCGAACCGACCGCACCTCCGAAGAACGTGGGCGGGCCGCGGGCGCCCCACGTGCGTCTGACCGTGAGCGACCGCGGCCGGGGCATGCCGCCGGAGACGGTCGCGCGAGTGTTCGAGCCCTTCTTCACCACGAAGGGCGCCGGGGAGGGCACGGGTCTCGGCCTCTGCATCGCGCTCGACATCGCCCGCCAGCACGGGGGGTGGATCGACGTGGCGAGCGAGGTGGGACGCGGGACCCGCTTCGACGTATGGTTGCCCCTCGCGGAGCACCCATGAGGAACGTTCTCGTCGTCGACGACGACCTCGCCAGCCGCGAGCTGCTGCGCAAGGGCCTCTCGCCCGCCGGCTTCGACGTGTCCTCGGCGCCGAGCGCCGACGAGGCGCTCCGCGTGCTGAACGGGTCCGACGTCGGGGTCGTTCTCACGGACGTGAACATGCCGGGATCCAGCGGCATCGAGCTCTGCCGGCGCGTCGCGGAGCTTCACCCGGACGTGCCGACCATCGTCGTCACGGGCTTCGGGAGCCTGCAGACCGCCGTCGAGGCGATGCGGGCCGGCGCGTACGATTTCATCACGAAGCCGTTCGATCTCGACGCGGTCGGCCTCGCCATCGAGCGCGCCCTTCGGCATCGTGAGCTGCGCGACGAGGTGCGGCGGCTTCGCCTGGAGGTGAGCCACGCCAGACCCGCGACGGACCTGCTCGGGTCGAGCGCGCCCATGCTGGAAGTGCAGCGGCTGATCTCGCGCGTCGCGGACACGGACATGACCGTGCTCGTCACCGGGGAGAGCGGCACCGGGAAGGAGCTGGTCGCCCGCGCCCTTCACGAGGCGAGTCGCAGGAGCGCCGGCCCGTTCGTCGCGCTCAACTGCGCGGCGCTGCCCGAGCAGCTCCTCGAGAGCGAGCTGTTCGGCCACGCGCGCGGCGCGTTCACCGATGCCCGGTCGTCACGGGCGGGCCTGTTCGCGGAGGCGAACGGCGGCGTACTGTTCCTCGACGAGATCGGCGAGATGCCCCTCGGCCTCCAGCCGAAGCTGCTCCGGGCGCTGGAGCAGCGCGCCGTGCGCCCGGTGGGGGCCTCCGGCGAGGTCGCCTTCGACGTTCGCGTCGTGGCGGCGACGAACCGCGACATCGAGACCGCCGTCGCGGAGGGTCGGTTCCGCGAGGATCTGTTCTACCGCGTCAACACGATCACCATCGAGCTGCCGCCGCTCCGCTCCCGGGGTGCCGACGTCTTGATGCTGGCGCAGCATTTCCTCGAACGCGCCACGGCCCGACTCGGAAAGCCGGTCGTAGGGCTGTCCGCTCCCGCGGCGGAGAAGCTCGCCGCGTACGCCTGGCCGGGCAACGTCCGGGAGCTGCGCAACTGCGTGGATCGCGCGGTGGCGCTCACGGCCTTCGATCAGATCGGCGTCGCCGATCTCCCGGCGAAGGTGAGGGACTTCAAGACGAACCACGTGCTGGTCGTCTCCGACGATCCGGCCGAGCTGGTGCCCCTTGAGGAGGTCGAGCGCCGGTACATCCTGCGCGTCCTCGACACCGTCGGCGGCAACAAGTCGATGGCCGCGCGCGTCCTGGGGCTCAACCGCAAGACGCTGTACCGCAAGCTCGAAGCGTACGGCATCGCCGCGGACTGAGGCCGCAGCCTCTCCGGCGCTCGCCGGCGCCAGGGGCAGCCGCAAGCCCGGACCGCACGCCCCCATTTCGCTCACTTGTGTCGTAAAGGGGCAGCGCCGGCACCGAAGCCCCGTGCTCTGCCGGGCCAGGCTGCTGGCACGGCGCCTGCACTCCCCCGCGCATGGTCAGTCCCCGCCGACACGTCATCCTGGCCGAGGACGACCTGGAGCTCCGCAAGCTCATCGCGCGAGCCCTCGAGGTGGAGGGCTTCGAGGTGACCCAGGCGGCGGACGCGGGCCAGGCCATCGACCGGATCGCCGCGGGATGGCTCGATGCGTCGGCCGGGGCCCCACCCAGCATCGTCGTGACCGACGTGCTGATGCCGGGGATCTCCGGGCTCGATCTGCTGGAGAGCCTGGCGAAGGCGCGGTGCGCCTGCCCCGTGGTCGTGATCACCGCCTTCGGAAGCGACGCGACGCACCACCGCGCGCTCGAACTCGGAGCCGCGGCGGTGTTCGACAAGCCCTTCGACGTCGACGACCTGGTCGCGACGGTGCGCGAACTCAGCCGCCGCGCCGACCGCCCTGCGACGTCGCTCGGAAACCTCTCGTATTCGCCAACCCTCAGGAGACCAACAGGAACATGAAGCTCGAACACTTCGGCGTCGCCGCCGTCACCGTCACTCTCCTCTTCGGCTGCGCCTCGGGGAACCAGGCGCCGCCGGCGTCCGCCACCGGGGGCACCGACGACTCCTCGGCAGATCGCCGCAAGGCGCAGGACGACGGAGCCACCCGCCTGGCCATCAGCGACGACATCCGGAAGGCGTGCGGGGACTTCGATCTGCCGAAGAGCTACTTCGACTACAACTCCGCGAACGTCCGCGCGAAGGAGAAGGACGCCCTCGACCGTCTCGCCCGATGCTTCCTCGACGGACCGCTGAAGGGCCGGGGCATGCTGCTGGTGGGGCACGCCGATCCGCGGGGCGACGAGGAGTACAACCTCGCGCTCGGCGGCACGCGCGCCGAGAGCATCAAGCGGGTGCTCGTGAAGAAGGGCCTTCCGACCTCGAGCGTCGCCACCTCTTCGCGAGGTGAGCTCGACTCTGCCGGGGCCGACGAGGCCGGGTGGCAGCAGGATCGCCGCGTGGAGGTGATGCTCCGGCAGTGATCCGCGATCCCGAAGCAGGGGCCGCTGCCCCGAAGCCGCTGCCCCTTCCGGCGTCACTCGTCCCTTTTTGACGCAGTCCCGGACGACCGCCGCCCGCCGTTTCTCGAATCCTCGGCGCCGGCACGAAGGTTGCTCCTCGGTTCGGGCTGGGGACACGGACGAAACACTCCTCCCTCCCGTCCACACTCAGCATCCTGGTGTGCAAGTCCGTGTCCCCAGCCATCTTCTCCCCGCCGGCCCCCGGTCGCCCCCGTCAGCCCCGGTTGACGTAGATCGAGCGCTGCGGGCGGCGCAGGACGTCTCGCACCAGGGGCTCGAAGTCGTCCAGGGACATCGACTCGAACGCCGGGTCGAACGAGCACTGGTCGTAGAGCTCGCAGAACTCGGCGACGTAGTCGAACCAGGCGTGGCCGCGGAAGCGCTCGCGCAGGTCCTTGTCCAGGCCCAGGTGCTCGAAGAAGTAGTACCCCTGGAAGATGGCGTGCTGCTCCACCAGGAAGTGGTTCTGCTCCGACACGAAGGGCTTCACGATCGAGGCGGCGATGTCGGCGTGGTTGTACGGGCCCAGCGTGTCGCCGATGTCGTGCAGCAGGGCGCACGCGACGTACTCCTCGCTCCGCCCGTCGCGGTGGGCGCGCGTCGCGGTCTGAAGGCAGTGCTCGAGCCGATCGACCGCGTATCCCCCGAAGTCGTCCCGCAGCAGCCGCAGGTGGGTGAGCACGCGATCGGGCAGGGCGCGGTTGTAGGGCACGGCGTGCCGGGCGACGTTCATCCACTCCTCCGTCGTCGCGTCGACCATCCGGGTGAAGGTCGCGCGGGGCACGTCGGGGAGGGCTTCGGGGACGGGATCGACGCTCATGGGGTGGGCTCCTCGGGGCGGCAGGTGGACCCATTCTGACGGGCTTTTCGCGCGGGAGCATCTCGCACCGGGGCCGTCGGTTATCATTTCGTGTCGTGGGTCGAGAATCCTTCGCCACGTGGCGCATCCCGCGCGCCGTCTGGGGGATCGCGTTCTTCGAGGATCTCACCCGCGGGTCCGGGCGGGTTGGCGCCGACCAGCGCCACCAGCACTCCGAGCTGGAGGTCCACGTGGTCGTTCGAGGCCGAGCCAGCTTCGTGGTGGGGACCGAGCGCGTGGACGCACCGCGCGGCACGCTCATCTGGGTCCCGCCGGGCGTCGATCACACCGTCATCGAGGCGGCTCCGCGCTTCGCGCGCTACATGGTCCTCTTTCGTCCCGCCGTCGTGCGTCGCCTGCTCGATCCGGGCACCGCGCGGCGCCTGCTCTCGCCCGGTCCGCCCGCCCTGGCGCGGACGCTCGAAGCGTCGCGGCTCGCGCGGCTGTCGGCGACCCTCTCGGAGCTTCGGGAGGGGCCCAGGGGCTCGGTTCAGCTCCACAACGCCGCCATCGGCTGGGCGCTCGGGCGGTGCTGGCGAGCCTACGACGACACCGACGCGGCCCCCGCCGTCGCCACGCTGCACGCGGGGGTCGCCGAGGTGGTGCGCCTGCTGCGCGGCGAAGGGGTCGCCTGGTCGCGCGCGGAGCTGGCGCGGGCCGCGCGCATGAGCGAAGGGCACCTCTCGAAGCGCTTCCGAGCCGACGTCGGCGTTTCGCTCGTGAGCTTCCGCAACCGGTGCCGCATCGACAGGTTCGTCGACCTCTTCGAGGGCGGGGAGCACCCGAAGATGATCTCCGCGGCGCTCGACGCCGGGTTCGGGAGCTACCCGCAGTTTCACCGGGTCTTTCGCGCTTCGGTGGGCTGCTCCCCCGCGGAATGGGCGACGCGGCGCGCCGCCCTGGAGTGAGAGGGTCGCTCTTCGCGCCGCCCCGGCGGACGTTCTAGGCTCCGCGCCGTCGCATGGCGCTCTTCGGGCTCGCCGTCTCCAGCTTGAGGCACAACCTCGGCCGGACGCTGCTCACCGTGTTCAGCCTGGCGGTCTCGCTCTTCCTCTTCGTGTCGCTCGTCTCGGTCATCGTCGCGCTCGACCAGATGCTCGCGAAGATCGGGCAGAACGCGGTCATCGCCGTGATGCACCGCGGCGGGTTCACCCACGACATGCCCGAGAGTCACGCCCAGCGCATCAAGACCGTCGAGGGTGTCCTGGACGCACTGCCGTTCACCTACTACGGCGGCACGTACGGCGACGTGGCCGGGCCGCAGGACACGTTCCCGAGCATGGCCATCCCCTCGACCGACGCCACGCGGGATCTCTTCGGGCCGGACATGATCGTCGCCGACGCCGACTGGCGCGCCTGGATGGGGAACCGCTCCGCGGCGCTCATCGGCCCCCAGCTGGTCCGCAAGTTCGGGTGGAAGAAGGGACAGCAGATCACCCTGCGCGGCACGCTCCGCCGCGTCGATCTCTCCTTCGAGGTCGTCGGTACCGCCGCCTTCTTCACGGACGAATCGAACCTGATCCTCCACCGCGACTACCTCGAGGAGGCGCTCGGCCGTCCCGGGATCGCGTCCATGTTCTTCGTCAAGGCGCGCTCGGTCGAGGACATGCCGGCCGTCATCCGTCGCATCGACGACGCCATGGGCAGCTCCACGGAGCCGGTGAAGGCCATGAGCCAGAAGCAGATGATCTCGTCGTTTCTCGGCATGCTCGGCAACGTCCGCGGCATCGTGGGGAGCCTCGCGCTCCTCGTCATGGTCGCGGTGTTCTTCGTGACGCTGAACTCCATGGCGCTGTCGGGGCGCGAGCGCGTGCCGGAGATCGCGGTCCTCAAGGCCATCGGCTTTCCGGGGCGCGCGGTGTTCGCCAGCATGCTCTTCGAGGGGCTCGTCGTCGGAGTGCTCGGCGGCGCGCTCGGCTGCACCGGGGCCTGGGCGGTGTTCCGCGCCTTCCCCCTGGAGCTCGGTTTCGGTCCGCTCGGCTCCTTCCAGACGTCGCCCGTGGTCGTCGCCGCCGGCCTCGGCATCGGGGCGCTCATGGGCATGCTGGCGGCCCTCCCCCCGGCGCTCCGCGCATCGCGGCTGTCGGTCATCGAGGCGCTGCGGAGGCGCGACTGATGGCGGCGGTTCCCCTGAGCTACGCGTGGCGCTCGCTGCTTCGCCGCCCGATGGTCCTGGTGCTGACCACCGCTGGGGTCTCGGTGGCCGTCGCCGTGCTCGTCGCGATGCTGGCCATGGTTCAGGGGCTGAACCGTACCCTGGCCGGATCCGGTGATCCGCGGAACGTGGTCGTCCTGAGCCGCGGCGCGCTGGCGGAGTCCACGAGCGCGATTCCACGGGACGCCTACCGCGTGTTCCAGACGAATCCCGCCGTCGTGGCGTCGTCTCCGGAGGCGGTGGTGGTGTGGACCGTCCACGACGCCCAGGAGCAGATGCGCATGGTGCCGTTTCGCGGCATCACGGAGGCGTCGTTCGGAATCCACGGTGCCAGGGTCGTGCAGGGGCGCGCTCCGGGCCCGGGTGAGGCCATCGTCGGGCGGGCGCTCCACGGCAGCGTGCCCGTCGCCGCCATGGGGCAGAGCTTTCAGTGGGGTCGGCGCAAGTGGACCGTCGTCGGCGTGTTCGAGACCGGCGGCACGGCGTTCGAGAGCGAGATCTGGGGCGAGGTGGAGGCGGTGCTCGACGACGACCGCCGCGAGACCTACTCCGCGGCCACGCTCCGCGTCGCCGACGCCTCGTTCGTTCCCGCCCTGGTCCGGGCCCTTCAGTCCGACACGCGGTTCGCGGTTCGCGCGCGGCCGGAGCCGGAGTACTACGAGGCGCAGTCCGGGAGCAGCGCGCCCATCGTCGCGCTCGCCCTCCTCGTGGCGGTGCTCATGGGCGTCGCCAGCATCTTCGGCGCCGTCAACACGATGCAGGCCTCGCTCTCGGCGCGTCGGTCCGAGGTGGCGCTCCTTCGGGCGCTCGGCTTCCCCGACGCCAGCGTCGTGGCGAGCTTCCTGGTCGAGTCGCTGCTCCTGACCATCCCCGCGGGGGTCGTAGGGTGCCTCCTCGCGGGGCTCGTCGACGGCCGCGAGCTCAGCATGATGAACATGCTCTCGTTCGGCTCCGTCGGCTTCCAGATGACCGTGACCCCCGGCGTGGTCGCTGCGGGGATGGCCTACGCGGCGCTCATCGGAGCGCTCGGCGGCGTGTGGCCGGCCATCTCCGCCAGCAGGATCCCGCTCGCTCAGGCCATGCGAGGCTGACTCCGTGACCGAGGCTCCAGTCCCGGCGCTCGGGCGATGGTTACGCGTGGCGATGACCGCGGCCGTGCTCGGCGCGTGCGTCGGGGCGCTGGTGGTGCACGCACGCACGTACCTGCCGTTCTTCGTGGACGATGCCTTCATCTCGCTGCGCTACGCCATGCGCTTCGGCGAGGGGCTCGGCCTGACGTGGAGTGACGGCGAGCGGGTCGAGGGCTACTCCAACTTCCTGTGGGTGGTCCTCCTCGGGCTCGTCCACGTGGTCTCCGACGGTCTCATCGTCCCGGCGCGGGTGCTCGGCGTGCTCTGCGTGGCGGTGGCCCTCGGGGCGCTCTTCTTCGACCGCCCGCGCGAGCGGATCTGGCACTTCGTGCCGCCGCTGGCCGGGGGAATCGTCGCGGTGTCGAGCGGCTCGGTGGCGGCGTGGTCCATCGGTGGGCTCGAGCAACCGCTCGTCGGTGCGCTCGTGGTCTGGGGCGTGGCGCTCTCCCTGCCGCTGCTTCGGGACGAGGCGGTCGGACGTGGCACCTTGCTCGCCCCCGGGCTCGTCCTCGGCCTGGCCTGCCTCGCGCGCCCCGACTCACCGGTGTTCGTGGCCGCCATCGCGACGTGCATCGCGTGCTGCGGTGCCGATCGCCGCGGCGCGCTGGTGCGAGCGGCCACCGTGGCCCTCGTTCCCGCGGCGTTCGTCGCGCTGCACGTGATCTTCCGCCTGTCGTACTACGGCGAGTGGCTCCCCAACACGTACTACGCCAAGTTCGCGCTGACCGAGGCGCGCGCGGTGGGCGGCTACGCGTACGTTCGCGACGCCGCACCCTACGCCGGGGGGCTCCTCGCCGTCGTCGCGCTCGCCGTGGCCGCAGCGGTCGTGGACGCTTCGCGCCGTGCGCGGTTGCTCGTCGTGCTCGTGCCCCTGGTCGCGTGGCTCGGCTACGTCGTGGCGGTCGGGGGTGACTTCTTTCCGCAGCGGCGCCACCTCGTCCCCGCGTTCCTGCTCGGCGCGCTCCTCACGACGGAGGTGGTGGCGTGGACGTTCCTTCGGCCGCGAGCCGTCACGCGCGCGCTGCTGGGCGCGTCCGTGGCCCTCTCGGTCGCGGGGTTCGTCTACGGGCAGCGCCACGACCCGGAAATCGGCGGCGCCAAGGGTCAAGTCTGGAACTGGCGCGGTCGCGACCTGGGGGTCTTCCTTCGTCGAGCCTTCGGAGAGCGGTCGCCGCTCCTGGCGGTGGACGCGGCAGGGACGCTCCCCTACTTCGCGCGGGTCCCGGCTCTCGACATGCTCGGCCTCAACGACGCCTACCTCGCACGGAATCGCCCCAAGGGGTTCGGCAAGGGCTTCATGGGTCACGAGCTGGGCGACGGCGCGTACGTCCTCGGACGCAAGCCCGACCTGGTCGTCTTTCACGACATGGCGACCTCCGACGTGCCGCTCTGGAAGAGCGGACGCGAGATGCTCCGTCACAAGACGTGGCGCTCGCTCTATCAGCGGGTGGCCATGGAGACGAGCACGGGCGCCCTCTTCGCGTTCTGGGTGCGGAAGGAGGACGGGCGCCTCGGGATCGTGCGCGAGCCGCACGCGGTGACCGTCCCGGGGTTCCTCGTCGCGTCGCGGCCGGCCAGCTATTCCCGTCTCGACGACGACGGTCGGCTCGGCCTCGTGGTCACGCCCGACGAGCCCGCCATCCTGCGGCCGTTCGTGCTCCCGCAGGGGCGCTGGCGGCTCGTCGCATCCTCGCGTGGCCGTCTCGCGTCGTCCGTCCGCCTCGCCGACGACTCCACGCCGCTCGGCTTCGGCGACCCCGGCCTCACGTTCGTCGTGACGTCCGACGAGCCGCTACGCATCGCGCTGCGCGCGCCGAAGGACGACGTGATGCTCTGGGAGCTGCGCTTCGAGCGCGTCGGCGATGCGAAGCGGTGACGACACCCGGCCAGAATGCGTCCACGCGTGGCGCGGCGGTCAGTACCGTGACGAACGTGGTGGCGACGGCGACTGTGGCGGAGTGACGGTTCCGGCGCGGCGCGCGGCGCGCGGCGCGTGGCGGGCCGAAGCTCACGCCGAGGCGGCCGAGCCTGGTGGTCCATGCAGGAGAAAGTCGGTCCACGGCACGGTCTCGAAGCCGGCTCGCTCCGCGACCCGACGGGCATCGTCGTCGCAGACGATCAGCGGTCGGAACTTCGGGTGGCGGCGAACGAACTCGCCGAGACCCTTCAGATCGGAGGCGGAAATCCGACCCGTCTTCACCTCGATGGCCCACGCGCCCCAGCCCCCTTCGAGTACGCCGTCGACCTCCAGCGGCTCCTCGCGCCAGTAGTTCACACGCTGGCCGGCGTTCCAGGCATGGGCAAGACACGCGTTCTCGACCCAGACGCCCCATCGCTCGGGCTCTCGGGTGCGGTCGGGGATCCCCCGGGGATCCATGACGGCGAGCAGGGCGTTGTTGAGCGGGACGACCTTCGGAGGCGCGGAGCGCTGCCGCGCGGGACGCGTCGAGTGCTTTTGGAGGGTGGCCACCAGGAACGCCTCTTCGAGCAGCGCCAGATAGTGGGCAATCGTCTCGAGCGCACCCCGATCCTGGAGCTGCCCCTGGATCTTCTGGAGCGACAGGATCTGCGTGGGCGCTGAAGCGGCGACGCCGAACACCTGCCGCAGGAGCGCCGGCTTCCTCACGGCCGCGAGTGCCAGGATGTCGCGCCCCACCGCGGGCTCCAGGATGGCGTCGCGGACGTAGGCGGACCAGCGCGGGCTGTCCTTGCGGAACTCGAATGCGCCCGGATACGAGCCCATCTCGACCAGGATCTTGCACGCCTCCGTGGGCGGCACGCCGAACACTTCGGCGAGAGAGGATGCGGACCAGTGCGTGAGCGTGATGCGCTCGAACCGACCGGCGAGGCTCTCCCGCGAGCCGTGCGCGAGCCGAAGCGCGGAGGACCCGGTCGCGACCACCTGGACCGGCAGCTTCCCCCGGCGCAACCGATCCCATTCGCGCTTCAGGTGCCCGGCCCAGTCGTGGAGCACGTGCGCCTCGTCGAGGAGCACGAGGGCGCGCCCTTCCGTGGAGGCGGTCCCCTCCGCGCGCGACCAGAGCCGCTCCCAGAAACCGGGAAGCGCTGCCTCCGGGCCATCCGCGGCCGCGTAGATCGCCACCTTGCCATGTCGCTCGGCAAGCTCCAGAAGCAGCGTCGTCTTGCCTACCTGGCGCGGCCCGGCAAGGAGCTGGATGCGACCTGGCGCCGGCTCGGCGAGGCGCCTCGCGAGCGCGTCGCGCGCCCCGTGGAAGCTGAGGCGGTAGTCCTCGGAAGACATACTCGAATAATTATTCGAGTACGTCTTGTGCGTCAAGACGGGTGATGCGCGCACGTTGCGGCACGCCGCGCGGTGGGTCGTCCGCGCCGTGGCCTCGAGCAGAGCGCGCGCCCGGCGCACGTCGGACGACACCCGTCCCGAACGCGTCGCGCTGGGGTCCTGTCTCCAACTGGACTACTCGTCCACGCGCGGCCCCGCGGTCACCAGGGTGAGCGGGTAGCGCACGATCGCCCACGCGTACAGCCCCGAGACGTCGGGCTCGGCCGCCGAGTCGAAGTCTTCGACCACGCCGAGCTCGTCGGCCGTGACGTAGAGGACGAACTCGAACTTCCTGCCGGCCCGGTTCGGAAGAACCCACGACGCGCCGTCCGAGAGCCGAAAGACGTACGTCGCGGTCCGGGTCCCGTTCAGGTTCAGATCGAGACTGGCCGCAGCGTACCCGCCGCCAACCTTCCAGTAGCTGCACTGGGCCGCGTGGCCGGGCGACGTCGCGAGCCGCCGCGGGCGCAGCTTCGCCGGATCCGCCGTGAACGGCGACACGTAGATGGAACCTTCGGACGGCCCACCGTCCGCGAGCCGCGGACCCTCTTCCCACAGCATCGTCTCGCCGTCCGTCGCGAGGCCGCAGCCGACGTCCACCGCGCCGCGCGCGCCCGGCGGGAGAAAGCGGCGGAGCCCGCCCGCGGGATCCCACGCCCAGGTCTCCACGTCCCCGGCGTTGTTGACGACGACGAACAGCGTGTCGTCCCACGCGAGCATCCCGCTCGACGAGAAGCCGGAGCCGAGGCCAGCGTACCGCTGCAACGGGCTCAGCGTGTACCCGTCGAGCACCGACGGCGCGTTCACGACGCCCGCGACGTTGCGCCCGACCGCGTGCCCCTGGTCGATCGCGGGCGTGACCTCCGCGGAGAGGACGCGCAGGGGCTCGCCCGCCGGGCCGGCGGTCAGGACCCTTGCCGCAGGCCCTTGCCCGGTCAGGCTTTCGAAAGCGTGGATCACCGCGTTCCCTTGCCCGAGCGCACCGATGTAGACCGCGCAGGTGCTCCTCCATCCTCCGGGCATTCGCGCCTGGAACACCAACTCGTTCTCCGGAAGCCGCAGGATCACCATGTCCTGCAGGTCCTTTCGCAGCTCACGAAACATCGCGATGTGCTGCACGCCGCCGAACGAGTCGCCGTAAGCAAAGTAGAAGCGATGCTTGCGATCCGCCCACGAGTTCTCGAGCTCGAGGATCCCGCCAGGGTCGGTCGTGAGCCAGCGCGGCGCCGGCTCTCTCGCCGTCGTGTACCAGACGTCGCAGGAGCACGGCAGGCCCGGAAACCGAGTCCAGCCCACGGGGACGTCCGGCGACACGGGCAGCGCCGGGCACTCGGCGGCGTCGCGCCGCGCGTCCGCCGCGGGAACATCCATCGCAGCGTCGCGCGCCGGGGCAGCGTCCGCACTCGGCTCGGCGCTGCTCGGCTTCGAACGCGAGCACGCGAGAGCCACGAGCGCGACCGCCGCGAGCACCGCGGCGCGCTCAGCGGAGCTCATGGGCGAGCCTTCCCCACCCCTCGTGCAGGCGCTCGATGCTCGCGAGCGGGCGCACGTCCACGAGACGCTCGCGACCGCGCCGCACGAGCTGGGCGACCGTGATGCGTCCCTCGCTCACCTGCGGCGGCGCAGCCAGCTCTCCTCCCTCGTGCAGCACGCCGTCGACGTCGACCGTCGCCGTCCCCGAGAAGGGCCTCGTGGAGAGCAACACGACGACGAAGCGGCTCGCCGTGGCGGCCGAGAGCAGCACGCGCCCGTCCTCGATCGTCGTGAGGTAGACGCGGTCGAACGCGTCGAGCGCGGGCACCCTTACGCGCGTGTCGACGAACCCGGAAACCGGATCGACGCGATAGAGCCGCCACGCGCGCCCTCGGGGTCGTCCGCCGCCGCCGCCGCGAGCCTCGTCGTCGAGGATCCAGAGCCGCGCGTCGCGCCAAGAGTACACGCTCGCCTGGACGCTCGCCGGCACCGGCTCGCCCACCAGCTCCGCGCGGTTCCAGCCGCGGTCCGCCCAGAGCGTCCACACGTCGCGCTGCGGCTCGCCGCCGGAGCCCACGCCACCGGCCACGACGAGCATTCCATGTACGCGACTCCAGGCGGTCGCATGTCTCGCGCGTGCCGGCGGTCGCTCCGGGCTCCCGGCCGCGGCGAGGATCATTCGTGCTGCGGTGGGGACGACCCGAGAATCGCCCGTGCCTTCGCCCCCCGCTCCGCCACAGACCGCGGGCAGCTCGTCGGTCAGCGGCGGGCCGGGAAGGTCCGTGACGAGGCACTGCGCTGCGCCGTCACAAGGCGTCGCGCACTCGCCGCCGCACGCGAACTGTCCCGCCGCGCACGAGCCCCCGGGCGCGGCACACACCTCCTCGTCGGACGCGGGAGCGCCGAGCACGTCGGCCGTGTACGCCGCGATGCAAGAGGGATCCGCGCCGACACCGCCGTCATCGCCTTGCGCTCCGTCGCAGGGAACCGCGCACCGGTCGCCTCCCTCGCAGCGCACGAGGAGCTGGCCCGCGGGGCAGCCGGCAGCGGCGAACTCCGACGCCAGCGCGAAGCCGGCCGCCGAGACGCCCAGCGCGTCGATCACCGTCGAGCCGTCCGCGCCGAGCGCGAAGCTGCGCGGCGCTAGGGTGGTTTGGCCGACGCCGAGCGGTTCGCTCGACGCGATCCAAGTGAGCGACGGGCTCACCAGCGCGCTCCGGAGCGCCGACGAGAGCACCGCGTCGGCAGGGTAGCTGCGAAAGCCGGAGTGCAGCGAGGACGACTGCAGCGTAGAGGGGTTCACGCGGATGTAGGTGATGGTGTCGTCCGGCTGGTCACCGGGGAATCCTAGAAACGAATCGCAGCCCGTACACCCCGAGAACCCGGCGGAGAGGCCCCCCGAGCTCCCAGCCTCGAAGACGGCGACGCCGGACTTGCGGTCCGGAGCTACGCCGAGCGCGTAGCCGTCGGCGATCGTCGCGGCGCAGGCGGCGGGCCGCGGTTCTGGCTGCGACAGACAGCCGACCCCGGTGGCGCCGTGCTCCGACGCGCCGGCCGGCGACGCGCCGTGCAGCCACAGCGTCCCCGCCAGATCGGTTCCAGGCGGAAAGCCGGGTTCGGCGGCAACCGCCGGAATCATCCCGGTCGCGATCCACCGCTGGCTGTCGGACGCGTACGCCCACACCGCGAGTGGCGCGGCCGGTGACGGGTACGTGACCGGGTGCTTGCTTCCGAACTCGAACCCACCCGCGCCGAGAACGCCCAGCTTGCGCCAGGTGGTTTGGTTACCTGCGGGTGGTTGCAACCTCGTCGGCGCTTCCGCTCGACCCTCGACGATGATCGCGGGGTTGAGTTCGCAGTGAAACGGCGGAAGGCTGCATCGGCCAGTGTTCGAGATCGGCGTGCCGTCTTCGTCGGAGCACACGCAGAACCGCGGCGTGATCGTGTCGGCGACAGGGCCGTCGACCTCGAGCCACGGGTCTACCGCGAGCACGCGCCGGATCGCGCGAAACCCGCCGCTGGGAGGCGGTGGCATGCCAGGCAGCGGATCGAGTCGCGGTACGGGGACGGGCGCCGGATCGCACGAGTCCCAGAGCGCCCGTCGCGGGCCGTGTATGCCCGAGGCGCTCCCCCAAGCCTGCTCCGCAACGGCGTTCGAGTTGCGGACCTGCGCGTCGAACGTGTCCGGGCACGCGTCGAACTCGTCGCAGACGGCATCCCCGTCCAGACCGCGCACGATGCGGTCGCGGATCCAGCCGGCATGGCTGGGCGTGTACACGGGCACGAACGTCGCGAAGAGCGGCTCACCCGTCACCCCGCTGTCCACACCGCCCTGGGTCACCCCGACCAGCGCCCGGTCGCCGTCGGCGAAGGGGACGAACAGGCTGCACAGCGAACCGAAGCCGTTGCTCGGCCTCCGTGGCCGAGCGAACAACCCTCCCCCCGAGTCACCTTCCTCGGTGTAGGAGTCCCGGGTCAGGATGAAGAGCACCGGGGACTGCGTGGTGTTGATGCATGCTTCGGCGGTCTTGGAGTCCTGTGCATCGCGGGCGCCCGCGAGGACGGCTCGCCCCGTGACGAGCTGCTCACCGGCCCGCCCCGGGAACTCGACCATTTCACCCTCGAGTGTGTCCGCGATGTCCCGCGTGCAGTCGGTGAAGGCGGACGAGCACGGCGGGTTGTACAGGACCGCCTGGCCGGGCAGCGGCTGCCCAAACGTCGGCTCGCCGAACAGCGGCACGCGAACCAGCGCGAGGTCGTGTCCGCAGTCGACGTCTTGCACGGTGAACCAACCCACCCAGCGCCCGTCCGCGTTCGTCGCGCTCGGTCGCACCGCGACCGCTTGGGGATGGAAGAAGACGAACGGCCCCTGCTCATCGCCGGCCGCACTCACAGGCGTCCTTCCGGGCGCGGCGAACTCGATGGTGACGCCCGCGGGCTGGGAACTCTCGAAACAGTGCGCCGACGTCGGCATCCACCCGGGGTGGATCAGCGTCGCGAAACAACCCCCTCTGTTCCGGACGGTCATCCGCCAACTCTCGGCGGGCAGGCCGTCCTCAGCTGGGTTCACGAGGGATTGCGTCGCTCCGGCAGGTGGGTCGTCACGAGCAGGCGCGGTGCATCCAGCCAGCGCGCAGAGGTAGGTCAGACCGCCAGCCCAGCGTCGGAGCGTCGGAGCGTCGGAGCGTCGGAGCGTCGGAGCGTCGGAGCGTC
>CAZARU010000075.1:0-34076 GCA_964487605.1 uncultured Polyangiaceae bacterium | reverse complement strand
CGCGCTCAGCGCCGGCTGCGTGGCGTGGGCGGGCGGTGGCGAGGGAGCGGGCGCGACCGCGACCAAGCCGCTCGGCGCAGCGGTGCCGGAGGCGGCAAGGGACGTGTGCCCGGCGGGCAGGCGCATGGCGAGGATGACGCCGCCGAGGGTGCCCAGCGCCGCGAGGGCGCCCGCCGCGGCGAGGAGCACGCCGCGCCCCGATCGCTTGGGCGCCGTGATCTCGCTCGGGATGGTGCTCGTGCGCGACGTCGCGTGAATCGTGTCGCCGAACACCAGATCCCGGACGTCGCCGGCGGCGTCGGTCGCCGAGCGAGCGGCAACGGCGGAGCCGAACGAGAGCGCCCGGGTGGACGTGTAGCGGCTCAGGATCTCGTAGGCCTCGCGAAGATCCTGGCAGCGCTCGCTGCGCTTCGCGCGCAGCATGCGGCCCACGAGGTGGGTCACGTCCGCGGGCACGTGTGGTGCGACCTGCTCGAGGGGCTGAACGTTTCCCGTCGCCACGGCCTTGAAGATCTGGCCCACGTTCGGGCCATCGATGGGTCGCCTCCCGGCCAGCGCCTCGTACAGGATGACGCCGATGGCCCAGACGTCCGCGCGCTGGTCGATGTCCTTCTCCCCGAAGACCTGCTCTGCGGGCATGTAGTACGGGGTACCCATGACCGCGCCGGTCTGGGTCAACGCGGCCGTCGCTGCGGCTTCCCCCTCGGTGGCGCTGAGCTTCGCGATGCCGAAGTCGAGCACCTTGGGCTCCATCGTTCCGTCGCCTCGCAGGTGGAGCATGATGTTGTCCGGCTTGAGGTCGCGGTGGACGATGCCCACCGAGTGCGCCGTGCCCACGGCGCTGATCACGGGAACCATGATGGCTGCGACCTCGGCCAGGGGTAGCGCCGCTTGTTGCGCCAGGCGCTGACCGAAGGAGATGCCCTCGAGCAGGTCCATCACCATGACCGGCGAGCCGTCCTCGAGCTGAACGATGTCGTGGACCTCGACGACGTTCGGGTGGTTCACCGCGCTGACGGCGCGCGCCTCGCGCAGGAAGCGCCGGATGAGCTTCTCGTTCGCTTGACCCTGGGTCTTGAGAAACTTGAGGGCGACGTGCTTCTTCGTGATGAGGTGGGAAGCGGCCCAGACGGCGCCCATGCCGCCCTCGCCGAGCAGACGCTCGAGGTGATAGCGACCGGCGACGGTCGCGCCCGGCGCGAGATCGAGGGTCACCTGCGGCGGCTCCCGTGGGGACGTGGCACGTGCCCGCTAGCGCTCATCAGAACCTCACGACGGCCGGTCGAACGACCCATCGGGTGGAGCCACCGTCGAACGGCTCCGGCTCGGGTTCGGGCCGAGTGAGAGCGTAGGTGACCACGACGCCCCCGGCGACCACGGCGGCCGCCGTGGTCCAGAACCACCACTGCGCCGTGATGGGCTGCCGCTCCTGGACGAGAGTCGCCTGCAGCTCGGACTCTTGACCGGCCTGGACGGAGACCTGGGCCTCGTAGGTCTCGAACCCGGGCTTCGCAACGACGACGCGGTAGGTCCCGGCCGGTCGCAACACCTCGACCGGTGCCGGACCGAAGTCCTTGCCGTCGACCGTGACGATGGCGCCGCCCACGTTCGAGGCGACGCGCATCGTCGCCGGAAGCTTCGCCAGCTCGAGCTTCAGGGTGGTGCTGCTGCCGGGCGAGAACGTGCGATTGACGACGGCGTCGGTATAGCCGCGTCGAGACAGGGTGAACACGTGCGCGCCGGGGTTGAGCAGGACGTCGAAGCTCCTCGCCTGCAGGGACGTGCCCGGTCCGGGCTCCGCAACCCCGGCGAGCAGCGCCGCGGCGTCCCCCGCGTCCCGTCGCGCTTTCGTCAGAGGTCTCCCGTCCACCGCGATGGCCGCGCTCGGGGGATCGAGCGTCACGGTGACCCGTGCGACCAGCCGGTCGATCTCCGCGATGAACCCTCGCGCTTCGCCCTCCAAGCTGGGCGCCAGCTCGCCCGGGCGCTCCTGATTCTGTGCGAGGGCCGTCGCGAACGTCTCCCTCGCGCGCGTGTACCTGCCCAGAGCGCGCTCGACCGCCCCGATGTTGAACGTCGTCGTCGCGTGAGGCCTCAATCGCGCCGAGTTCTCGAAGGCGACGAGCGCATTCGACCAGCTGGCGTCCTTGACCGCGACTACGCCGTCGCGGAAGAGGCGCCGCGCTTCCTCCACCTCCGCGTCGACTTCCGCCGCCGTCGCGGGCTGCGCCGCGCCTGGCTGAGCTGCCGCGGGGGACGCGGAGACGGCCCATCCACAAAGGCCGAGGGCGAGAAGGGTGGGTCGGGTCATCGTTCGCACATCGGGTGGGTCAAAGGTCCTTGGCACAGCGAAAGCCCAGGTAAGGATCGAAGGAGGCGCGTCGGGCCGCGTTGCGCCACGAGGCGCGCGCGGTGATGGGCTGGCCCGCCCAGGAGCCCCCACGGATGGATCTCGGGTCCACGATGGGCGTCTCGCCGGGATCCGCGACGTCGCAGAGCGGATCGTCGAGCGGCGCGGAGGACCAGTACTCTCCCGAGTAGGGTGCGAACGCGTCCTCGACCCACTCCGCGACGTTGCCGCCCAGGTTGCGAATGCCCGCCGGGTCGAGGGTGACGTCCGCGTCGCTGCCGCCGGCCACGGGTCCCGCGGGGAGGACCTCGCCTTCCCCCGCCCGGCAGGCCGACACTTCCCCTGCGATGGAGAGCGTGCCGGCGATGCGACCCCTGCCGGCGATCATTCGGTGGCAGAAGTCGTCCGACTCACCCCACGGGTAGGTGCTCTCGCGGCGCCGGTTGCCGGCGGCGAACTCGAACTCCGCTTCGGTGGGAAGGCGCTTTCCCAGTTCCGCGCAGACGCTCTGGGCGAAGACGTGAGACACGCAGTTGACCGGCATCGCGTCGTTGGTGGCGTCTTCGGGTCCGAGCCACGTGCACATCCCGAACAAATCGTTGGCATCGCTGGAGTGCAGCATGGGCGTTCCGGCGAGCGCCCCGGCGCGGACCAGTTGACGAACGGCGCCGACGCTCATCTCGTCACGGTCGAGCGCGAACGGACTCACTCGCACCACCCGCTCGGGTCGTTGAGCCGTGCTCGCACCCGTCGCGAACGACGCCGGTGACCCGAGGAGGAACGTAGCCCCCGGAACGCACGCCGTGTCGTCGGGCGGCTCCGCCGCACAGGAGACGTCGCGCGCACCTTCCCACGTACCCGGATCCGAGAGCGGGCCGCGCGGGGCCACGAGGCGCGGCTCCGGGGCGAGCAGGCCGGTCGCCGGGTCGCAGGTCGTGGCGGCGGCCAGGTCGGGCGGTACGCCGAAGCACGCCATGGCGAGATGAAGGTGCACGTTCGTGTTCCCGGTGGGGCGGTCGAGGGCCCCGGTCGCGTCGATCAGCGCTGCGCTGCCCGGCAGGCCGTCTGCGCCGGCCATGCGGGTGCGATAGAGGCGGACGCGGACGCGCAGGTGGGTCCCGCGCTCGGGTGGGACGACGCCGAACGAGACGGGCCACGCCGAGGGAACGCCGATCTGACGTCGGCAACCCGCGCACGCCGGGCCTCCGCTCGCGTCGAGCACCTCGAGCAAGAGTCGATCTCCGAACTGCGGCAGCGGAGCATCCGTCGTGATCACGACGGTCCACTGGTCCCGCTCGTCCGCTGTCCTGGCGCCACAGGCGCAGACCGCGAGGCCGGCTGCGGCAAGCACTGCGCGCCTCATGGAGCGATGTCCTCGTAGACGCAGCGAAAACCCGAGCCGAAGAAGTTGCCCGCACTGAGGACTCGCCGCCGGAGCGCGGCGGTGGCGAGCGTGGGACCCGCGTCCCAGCTCGCGCCGCGCTCGACTCGCGACGTGGTCTCGTCGCTCTGGCAGACCGGGTCGTGCTGGATCCCGGGCTCGGCCCAGCAGCCCTCCCCGAAGTTCACGAACGCGTCCAGGGTCAGCTCGGTGGCGCTGCCCCCGAGGTCGAGCACGCCGTCGCGCGAGACGTCCCCGACACCGCCGCACTCCTGCGTCGCGGGGTGGGAGCCCACGGGCTCCGGCCCCCGTCCAGCGCACTGCACCAGGACCCCGGGCCACGAGACCCGGGAAACGCTGCTGGTGCAGCAGGCCACGTCGGCGCTTCCCCACGGATAGCGGCGCCCCTGGCCTCGACCCCGCGCGGCGTGCTCCCAGCGCGCCTCCGAGGGCAGAGTTCCGCCCACCGCGTCGCACGCGGCCACGCCGTCGAACC
The DNA here is from genome assembly GCA_964487605.1 of uncultured Polyangiaceae bacterium. Classification (GTDB taxonomy): domain Bacteria; phylum Myxococcota_A; class Polyangia; order Polyangiales; family Polyangiaceae; genus JAJDAH01. The sequence continues at coordinate 29,849 of CAZARU010000075.1, read as the reverse complement.
ACGACAGGCACCCCACCGCGAAGTCGTCGTTCGACGCATCGTCCGGGCCGAGCCAGGTGCAGTAGGCGCGTTCGAGATTCCCTGGGACGGGCTCGAACGGCAGCGCCCCCGTGTAGCGCCCTTGCCGCACGAGCTCCCGCAGCCGCCCGACCGTGAACTCGGTGACGTCCATCCAGAAGGGCCGGAGCACCACGGGCACGGGTGGCGATGGCGACGCGAATTCGCCCGGATCCAGGCCGGCCGCCGACACGTCGCCCATTACCGAGAAGCCGCCCGGGATGCAGACGGTCCCGGGCGGCCCTTGGCCGACACACGGTCGCTCGCGCGCCGCCGCCCACGTTCCTGCGCGCGTCCGCCCCGGGTCCGGCGGATCGCGCTCGATGGCGGCGGTCGGTTCGGCGTCGAGCGCCACACCGTCGACGCACGTGGTCAGCTCGGCGAAGTTCGCCGGTCGCCCCAGGCAGTCCGAGGCGAGCACGATGCGGACGGTGTCGACGCCCTTGCCGGGCACGTCGAGGCGCACCAGCCGGTCGATCGTCGACGACGGCAGCGGCTCGAGTGTGCCCACGCCCGCCAGCTCCCCGGGGCGAGCGTACGCGCCGCGAAATCCGCGAAGGCGGAGCACCAGGTCGCCACCCCCTGCGATTTCGGCATCGACGCCGAACGAGATGGGCCAGTCCAGCACCTCGGGAGCCACCACGTCCAGGAAGTCGATGACGCCACCCCGGTCGTCGAGGATGTCCACGCGGACCGTGTCGATCGTCGCGTCCAGCGACAGCCCCGGATCGTCCCGCGCTTGCCGTGGCACCGGCGCATCGGTGTCGACGATGACCAGCAGCTGCGGACGCACGAGCGCGTCGCTGCTGCAGCCAGGCGTCCCGATGACGAGGCCGAGGGCGACGGTGATCAGCCGCATTCGTCCACGCACGACACGAGCGAGCAGTCGGCGAGTACGTCGAAGTCGTCGAGACCCCCGGGAAAGCGATTGCGACAATCCTCGTGGCACTGGCCGTCCGTGCATTTCTCGATGCACAGGGTGATCCGCGCGCACGCCTCGTTCGCCTCGCAGGCCACGTAGGCGTTCGCGCAGTGGCGGTTGACGCACCGGGTGCAGGGGTTGCCGCCCTCGGCACACTCGGTCTCGCATCGCACGCTGACGCACGCCAGGCGCTCGAGGTACTTGTCCAGGCCGCCCTGGTGCATTCCGTCGCACATCTCGACGCACTCGGCGTAGCCTCCGACCGCCGTGCACGACTTCATGCACTGCCCGAACGCGTCGCACACGGGGTCGTCCTTGCACGCGAGGTAGCTCTCGCAGCAGTTCTCGTCCTCGCAGACGAAACACGGAACGGTCTCCGGGCTCGTCGGGCACTGCTGATCCAGCAGGGGATGCTTCGCCTGCCCTCCGTCGGATCCGGCGTTGCTCCCACCGCACTCCGCGCAGGCCGCGCCCGGCCCTGCGCTGCGGCAGGCCGTGTACGCCTCGATGAGATCCGCTGCGACGGTGCCCTGCGCCGAGGGGCAAGCGGCAGTGCAGCCGGCGTCCGCGGGTCCCGCGGGAGTGGGCGGGCACTCGCGGACGCAGCGGACGTGCGCCGCGCAGGTCGGATCCGTCGCGCACGCGTCCAGTGCCGTCCCGCAGGCGACGTCCACGCACTTGCCGCAGGCGGTGGCGCCCCAGTGGGCCGCGCCGGCGTCGGCACCTCCCGCGCTGCCGCTGGGCCCGTCGTCCGAGCCACAGTGCAGCGCTCCCCACCCACCCACGACGACGAGCCCTGCCCGCAAGAACCACCTCGACATGCGCGCCTCCGGAGCCGTCGGCTCGGCTCGACCGAGGCGGAACGCTAGAGCCGTCACCGCCCTGCGGCAAGGCACGCGCGCGCCGCGCGCCGCGCCCGCGTGGCCCGGTCGTCCACGGTTCCGCGTGGTACGCTCCGCCATGGCCGACGACGGCGCCGCCACCCCCGTGCCACTCTCGGTCTTCCAGGCACTGCCGAAGACCGACCTGCACGTGCATCTGGACGGGTCGCTCCGACTCGAGACGATCCTGGAGCTGGCGGACCAGGACGGCATCGCCCTGCCCGGCGCGAGTCCGGAGGCGCTACGCGCGGCCATCGGGTGCGGCAGTCACTTCGGGTCGCTCACGGACTACCTGCGTGGCTTCGAGATCACGCTGAAGGTGATGCAGACGGAGGAGGCCCTGGAGCGCATCGCGTTCGAGCTGGCGGAGGACGCGCACTCCGAGAACGTGCGCTACATGGAGGTGCGCTACTCCCCGATGCTCCACACCGGGCGCGGGCTGAAGCTGACGAGGGTGGTGGAGGCGGTCCTCGACGGGTTGCGTCGCGCGCGCGAGGAGTACCGGATCAAGTGCAACGTCATCCTCTGCGGGATCCGCAACATCTCGGCCGAGTCGTCCTACGAAATGGCGGAGCTGGCCGTCGCCTACAAGAACCGCGGCGTCGTGGGGTTCGATCTCGCCGGCGCAGAGTACGGGTTCCCCGCGGATCACCACAAGGAAGCGTTCCAGCTGGTCCGCGCCAACAACATCAACTGCACCATCCACGCGGGCGAGGCGTACGGCCCGGAGTCCATCGCCCAGGCGCTGCACGTTTGCGGTGCGCACCGCATCGGTCACGGGTGCCGCCTCCGCGAGAACGGCGATCTGCTCCACTACATCAACGACCATCGCGTGCCGCTCGAGTGCTGCCCTTCCAGCAACGTGCAGACGGGCGCCGTGAAGGATCTCGAGTCGCACCCGCTGAAGCTCTACTTCGATCTCGGTCTTCGCGTGACCATCAACACGGACAACCGCCTCATCACCGATACGAGCGTGTCCAAGGAGCTCTCGGTGGTGCACGGAGTCATGGGCGTCCCGTTCCGCGACATCAAGAGCATGGTCCTGTCGGGGTTCAAGTCGAGCTTCCTGCCGTTCCACCAGAAGCAAGCGCTGTTGCGGGACGTGGCGCGGGAGATCGAGCGGTTCGACGACGATGGGCGCGAGCGGCCGGCGTCCGAGTGGCCGACGCGCGGCACGGATTCGGCGCGGCGACTGCGCGCGAGCGCCGAGCTTCCGGACTGAGCCGCGCGCGAACCAGGAAGGAACGTCCGCGACGGACTAGAACCCGATGCCGCCGCGGACGTCGTCCTTCATGGCGCCCTCGAGGGCTTCGACGGCGAGCTCGACCTGCTTCGACTCGCTCGACGGAATGCGAATGAGCAGGCGGACGTAGAGGTCTCCCACCTTCGTGCCTCGCTGGACCCCGCGGCCCTTGAGGCGCACCACGTTGCCGCTCTGCGACGCCTTCGGCACGCTGAGCGTGACGTCTCCACCAGGCGTGGGCACGCGCACCTTCGCACCCTTGTAGGCCTCGGCCACGGTGATGGGGAGATCGAGGTAGAGATCCAGGCCGTCGCGGGTGAAGTGCGCGTGAGGCTTGACCCGCACGGTGAGGACGAGGTCGCCGCGCGGGCCGTCGGGGCCGGACTGGGCGCCCTGGCCCTTGACCCTGACGCGGTCCCCGTCGGCGGCGCCCGGCGGCACCCTCACCTTGATGGTCTCTCCGCTTCCTCCGTACGTGAGGGCCATGGTCGAGCCGCGAACCGCGTCCACGAACTCGACGTTCACCTCGCTCGAGAGATCCTGGCCGAGGGGCTGCGCGCGACCCTGACCCCGCCGCCGCTGGCCGCGAAGGAGATCGCCGAAGAGATCTCCCAGGCCGCCGCCCCTGCCGAAGACCTCCTCGAAGTCGAACGGCACGCCTCCGTGCTCGACCCGCTGTCCGCGCCCGGACTTCCACGCGCGCGCGGCGTCGGGGCTGAACCCTTCCCGAAGGCCGTCCTCGCCGAACTCGTCGTAGAGCGCGCGCTTCTTCTCGTCGGAGAGGACCGAGTAGGCGGCGTTCACGCGCTTGAACCGCGCCTCGGCCTTGGCGTTGCCCGGGTTCTTGTCGGGGTGCAGTCGCGCAGCCAGCTTGCGATAGGCGGCCTTGATGTCCGCGTCCGACGCCGAGCGCTCGACGCCGAGCTCCTTGTAGAGGTCGTCCGCCATTTCGCGGTCCGGAAGCTAAGGTGGGCCGCGCGGTCGGGCAAGTGAGCGGATCCGCTCGCGTCCGTCGTGCTCCGATGTCAAGCTCGCGCGCGTGAACGCGCGCTCCCTGCTCACGAAGGCGACGCCATGGTCCGCAGACGTGGCCCTGCTGGCGCTCCGCCTGTGGTTCGGCCTCGCGATGGCGGGTGCCCACGGTCTCGGCAAGATGAAGAGTCTCGCGACGTTCACGGCGAAGGTCGGCGAGAAGGGCGTCCCCTTCCCGGAGATCCTCGGTCCCGCGGCGGCGCTCAGCGAGTTCGGCGGCGGGCTCCTGATCGCGCTGGGGCTGCTCACCCGTCCGGCGGCCACGTTCGCCGCCATCACGATGGTCGTGGCCGCCTTCCACATCCACGCGCTCGACCCGTTCGCGAAGAAGGAGCTCGCCCTGAGCTATGCGGTCGCCTACCTGGTGATCCTCGTCGCCGGACCCGGCCGCTTCTCGATCGATCACCGCTGGCTCGCACGGACCTGATCCGGTGCTCGCCACGCGGTGTCCGGCTTGCGGCGACGCCAACGCCGTGTGCCTCGCGACGCCCGACGCGTACGACTGCGCCGCGTGCCGTTACGCCGGCCCACCCGCCGAGGGTGACCGTCCGGCCATCGAGGAGGCGGCGCGGGTCGTCGCATCGATGGACGAGCGCACGCTGCAGATGTCGGGCCTGCAGCGTGATCTGCTCGCGTCCGCGACGTTCGGCCGGGCGACGCTGCTCCTGGCCCTCGGTACGCTGCTGGTGCCCGCGGTGCTCACCACGGGGTTCGTCGAAAGTCTCCTCGCAGGCGAGGGAGGCGGTGCGGGGCTCGTCGCCGCGCCGGGAGTGACCCTGCTGGTCGGCGCCGTCGTCGGCGTGCTCGTCGTGCGGGCGCGGCAGCGGCGACTGATCGAGCACTGCACCGCGGATCCGCCGCGGGGCCGTGGGGAGATCGGTCGATGTCACGCGTGCGGAGCGTCCATCGACGCGCCGTCCGGTGGCGTCGTCGCCCGATGTCGGTTCTGTCGCGTGGACAACGTGGTGGACGGCGACGCGATGCGACGAACCCTCCGACGCCACGATCTGGCTGCCAACGGCTTCGCCCGTACCCTAGAGCGCAAGCAGCGATCGGTCGGCTCCGTGACGCGACACGCGGCTCTGGGCGTCATCGTCGCGGCGCTGCTCGTCGACGTGTGGGTCATCGACCGCGCGCTGACCGAGCTGAACCGACGGCGGGCGCTGTCCGACGCGATGGCCACCCTGAGCGTCTTCGCGACGGACGCGGGCAGGTGTGTCGGCCGTCGATCGAGCTCGGGCGCGGGAGGTCCCGAGTACGACTTCGGTGATCGGCGTCCTTTGGGCGATGGCCGTGTGCGCAGGACCGGGCCGCTGCGGCGGGTGGACCTCGAGGGCCAGCGAGTGGTCGCCGGCTCGCGGCGCGGCGTGATTCGCGGCGTCGCGCTGGATCAGGGGCGGGTCGTCATCCGGGTGGACGACGGTGCAGAGGAGCGCGTGGCGGACGTCGTCGGTGCGTGCCTCGGGGAGTGAGCGTCAGGTCTCGCCGCGCGCTTCGGGGCGCGAGCGACCGCGCCAGACCACTGCACCCACCGCCGCCGCCGCGCCCCCGAGGAACAGCGGCCACGGCACCCCGCCCCCGCGGTCACCCCGCTCTGCGGCGGCCAGCGCCTCCCTGAACACGGCCTCGTCGCGGACGCCAACGATGCGCTCGGTCCCCACGTACGTGGTGGGCAGGCCGAGAAAGCCCGCTTCCTGCAGCACGCGGACGTCGCCGTCGATGCGCGCCTCCGTACCGGGATCGGTCCGGCACCTGACGAACTTCTCGACGTCGAGGCCGAGCGACTTCGCCAGCCCGACGTTGGATTCGTCCCCGAGATCCCCCGCGGAGAAGAGCGCGTCGGCCATGGCGTCCCCTTTGCCTTGAAGCTCCGCGCAGACGGCGGCCCGCGCCGCCGCGCGTGCCTGGCGGTGGCTCTTGAGCGGCATGTTCCTGCGAACGAAGTGGACGCGATCCCCGCGTTCGTGCACGAGCTTCTTCAGCACGGGGTGGAGCGCCTGGCAGGCGCCGCACTGGAAGTCGACGAACTCCACGACGTTGACCTTCCCCGGAATCCAGAGCGCCCGGATGGCGGCGGGGACGTCCGGGACGGGTCTCACCGCGGTCCAGAGGGGCGGCGCGAGCACGGCAAGGCCGGCGAGGGCCGTCCAGGCGTGGGTCGCGAGGGGTTCGGGGCCGGGTTCCGCGCGTGTCGTCGCCACGGCCGCCGCGGCGACCACCACGGCGGCGACGTCCACCGTGACGCAGAGCCAGCAGAAGGCGTCCACCGCCGTCCCCTGCAGGGCCAGGAGCGCGATGCCGAGGGCCCCGCCGATGGCCGCGAGCGGCACGAAGGCGCGCGAGAGCGCGGTGGTCGTGATGGACGTGAAGAGCACCGCCCCGAATGCGACGAGTCCGACGAGGGGCAGGTTCGCGAACCGCGAGCCGAAGTACGCGTAGCTGCTCCGCCGGACGGACTCGCACCCCGATTCGGCGCCGCAGAACGCACCGTCCACCGGATTGACGTAATGAAGGAAGAGCGCCGAGCTGGCGGCGAGGGCGACGAGCGCGCCGGTCCGCGCGACGACGAGAAGCGGGCCCTTGCGCACGGACCGACTCTACACGACGGAGCGCCCGGGGCACGTCGGCGGCGCCTCGTGGCGCACGCGGCGGGCCGCCGTTCGGAGCGGCTTTGCGGCTCCGGGCGCGCACCCGTCGGCCCTGAGCTATGGTGCGCCCCCTATGGCGCCCCTGCCCGCTCGCGGCGAGATCGTCCGCTGCCTGCTCGCCGAGAAGCGACCGCTCAATGCTCGGGAGCTCGCCCAGCGGTGCAAGGTGAGCGGGGCATCGTTTCCGCGCTTGCTCGAGCTGCTCGACCAGCTCGTCATCGACGGGGCCGTCTCGCGCGTCGGCGGTAGCCGCTTCGCCGCCCGCGCGGCGGACGAGCGCGGTGGCGGCGGATGGGACGGGGTCCTCACCGTGAACCCGCGGGGCTTCGGGTTCGTCACGGCGGCGGGGCACGACGACGTCTTCGTCGCTGCGGAGGGCATCGGCGGTGCGCTCCACGGAGACACGGTGACGGTCCAGATCGTCCACCGCACGCCGCGGGGTCCCGAGGGGCGGATCCAGAAGGTGGTCGCGCGGCGCAACGCCCGGGTGGCCGGCGTACTCAGGAAGCGTCGCAAGGCGACGTGGCTCGAGCCCGACGACTCGCGGGTTCGCGGCCCGATCGTGGTTCACGGGGACAGCGGTCAGGGCAAGGACGGCGACGCGGCGGTGGTCGAGATCATCCGGTTCCCGGACGTCGCGAACGAGAACCCCGAAGGGACGCTGCTGGCGGTCCTCGGCGCCCCCGGTGACCCGAACGTGGAGGTCGCGAAGGTCCTGGTGCGCGAGCAGATCGTCGAGTCCCACCCGGAGGACGCGGTGGCGGAGGCCGAGCGCATGGCCGCCAGGCTCGGTGCGGCGCCCCTCGGCCATCGCAAGGATCTGCGGGACGTCCCCCTCGTCACGATAGACCCCGAGGATGCTCGGGATCACGACGACGCCGTGTGGGTGGAACGTCGCGCGGACGGCTACCGTCTCTGGGTCGGCATCGCCGACGTGAGCGAGTACGTTCAGCCGGGTTCCGCGCTCGACCGGGAGGCGTCGCGCCGCGGCTGCACCATCTACCTTCCGGATCGCGCCATCCCCATGCTGCCGGCGGCGCTGGCGGCGGATCTCTGCTCACTGCTACCCGATCGCGACCGCCTCTGCATGGCCGTGATCGCCGATCTCGACGCGCAGGGCCGCGTTCGGCGCTTCGACATCGTGGAGGGCGTGATGCGCGCCCAGGCGTTCCTGACCTACGGCGGTGTGGCGCGCGCCCTGGGCTACACGGAGCTTCCGCCACGCAGCGCTCAAGCCGAGAAGATGAAGCGCGACCTGAAGGTGCTGGACGAGCTGAGCCGCAAGCTCCGCAAACGCCGCATGGGTCGCGGTGCCATCGACCTGGACTTGCCGGAGGCCAAGCTCGAGCTCGACGCCGAGACGGGTGCACCCCTCGCCGTGAAGCGGCGGACGCACGATCCGGGGATCAAGCGCGCCTACGAGATCATCGAAGAGATGATGATCCTCGCCAACGAGCTCGTGGCCCAGTGGCTCAGCAAGCGTCGGGCTCCCGCCATCTACCGCGTGCACGGCAAGCCGGACGAGCGGAAGCTGGAGCGCCTGGGCGACGTGGCGGATCGCCTCGGTGCGCAGGTCGATCTCGAGAGCCTCGGCGATCCGGCGGGACTCACCAGGTGGCTGCGCAGCATTGCCGAGCACCCGAAGCGCCCCGTGCTCGAGATGCTACTGCTCCGGTCGCTCAAGCAGGCGGTCTACGACATCGTCAACGTGGGTCACTTCGGGCTCGCATCGGAGGCGTATCTGCACTTCACGTCGCCGATTCGCCGCTACCCGGACGTCGAGGTACACCGGGCGGTGAAGCACCTCTTGCGCGGGGGAAAGCCGGACACGAGCGCGTCGGGCGTCGAATCGCTCCGGGCGAACGCGACGCAGTCGAGCCAGCGCGAGCGGGCGGCGATGGCCGTGGAGCGCGAAGTGCTCGACCTGTACCGGACGCTCCTCATGCGCGATCGAATCGGTGACGTCCTGGAGGGCACGGTCACGGGTCTCGGTGGGGGCGGGATCTACGTCTCCCTGGACGACCCCTTCGTCGACGTCATGGTCCGCTTCGACGCCATGGGGCCCGATCACTACGACGTGACCGACGACGAGATCGCCGTCGTCGGGGCGCGGTCCGGCGACTCGATCATGCTGGGCGACCGCATCGTCGTGAGCATCGAAGAGGCGGCCGTCCTCCGGCGCACGGTGTACGGCCGGCGCGTGCCGCCCAAGGCGCTGCTCGATGCCGCCGAGCGCGACGGCGGAGGGCGCGGTCGCGGTCGTGGGCGCGACGGCAAGGCGCAGGGCGACCGAGCCGCGCGTCCGCCCGGGCGACGTGCGCCCGCGGGTTCGGCGCGCGGCGGCGGGCATCGCGAGGCGAGCCGCGACCGGGGCAAGAAGGGCGGGCGGCGCGGCCGGCGCTGAAGCGCGGTGGCGACTCCGCGCTCGACGATCGAGCGCTCAGGTGCCGAGGCGGTCGGTGCCCATGAAGCCGCGCAGCGGTTCGGGCACCAGCACGCTGCCGTCCGCCTGCTGTCCCTGTTCCAGGATGGCCACGAGGGTTCGGCCGACGGCGAGCCCGGATCCATTCAAGGTGTGAACCAGGCGCGGCTTGCCCTTCTTGCCGTCCGCTGCACGGCGGAAGCGGATCCTCGCTCGTCGCGCCTGGTAGTCGGTGAACCAGGAGCAGCTCGAGATCTCCCGGTAGGCGCCCTGGCCGGGGAGCCACACCTCGAGGTCGTAGGTCTTGGCCGAAGCGTTCCCCAGGTCACCCGCGCAGAGCTGCACGACGCGATAGTGCAGACCGAGGCGGCGCAGCACCTCCTCTGCGTGCGCCGTGAGCAGCTCGAGCTCGGACTCCCCCTGCTCCGGTTCCACGAAGCGGACGAGCTCCACCTTGTCGAACTGGTGCTGGCGGATGAGTCCGCGCACGTCCTTCCCGTACGATCCCGCCTCGGCCCGGAAGCAGGGCGTGAACGCCGTGTAGGCGATGGGCAGGTCGCCGCCGTCGAGGATCTCGTCCGCGTGGAGGTTCGTGACGGGGACCTCGGCCGTCGGGACCAGGTAGAGCGCTTCCTGATCCTCGTCGCCCTCGCTGCGCCGGGTCTTGAAGAGGTCTGCCTCGAACTTCGGAAGCTGACCGGTGCCGGTCAGCGCTTCGGCGCGCACCAGGAACGGCGGGTACACCTCGGTGTACCCGTGCTCGCGCGTGTGCAGGTCGAGCATGAAGGTGACGAGCGCGCGCTCGAGACGGGCGGCCGCACCCCACAGCACGGTGAAGCGTGCCCCGGAGAGCTTCGCCCCGCGCTCGAAGTCGAGCAGGCCGAGGCGCGTGCCGACGTCCCAGTGAGCCTTGGGCTCGAAGGTGAACGCCGGCGTCACGCCCCACGTCCGGACCACGGGATTGTCGTCCGAGCCGGCACCGTCGGGCACGGACGCGTCCGGCACGTTCGGGATGCCGAGCAGGACCTCGCGCATCGACTCTTCGACCACGGCGAGCCTCGCCTCGCGCTCCTTGATGTCGTCCGAGAGCGTTCGGAGCGATTCTCGCCGCTGCGCGAAGGCCTGCTCGTCACCCGCCTTCTTCAGGCGCCCCATCTCCTCGCTGGCGGTGTTGCGCCGCGCCTGCAACGCCTCGGTCTCGGAGATGAGCGCGCGGCGCTCGGCGGCGATGGCCGCAACTCGATCGACCGCCGCTGCCGCGGCGGGCGAGCGGCGGGCAAGACCGGCGCGCACGGCCTCCAGGTTCTCCGAGACGTGACGGCTGTCGAGCATGGGGGGTGGAGTTGTACACGAGCCGCCACCACCGCGCCGTCGGCACCGGCCTCCACGCGCAGGGCCCTGGAGCGGGCCGCCTGTCGCCGGGATCTGGGGGCTCTAGCGCTGTGGCGCCCTCCGGAGTCCCCGCGGGTGTGCGGGTGCCGGAGGGCACACCCACCCGTCCACACATCATCCCCTGGGGAAGCCGCCCCAGGCAGGCTAGGCTCATGTGTTGCGCCGAAGGGCGCCGTGACACGATGTCGGTTCGAATGCGGTCCTGGCTTGCCTGCGCCCTCGTCGTGGCGCTCAACGTTGCTGGCGCGGCGTCGTTTCCGGCGGTCGCCCACGCGGGAGAGGCGGAGGATCAGCAGCGGGCCGCAGCGCGGGACATGGCCAAGCGCGGCGCGGACGCGTTCGATGCCGGCGATTTCGGATCGGCGTACGATCTGTTCCGGCGTGCACACGCGCTCATGCCGGTGCCCTCCCTCTCGGTCTTCGAGGCGCGCTCCGCCGAGAAGCTGGGACGATTGATCGAGGCGATGGAGGCCTACGAGAAGACCGTCAGGTACGCGCTCGCGACCGATGCGCCCGAGCCCTTCATCCGGGCCGTGGACGAAGCGCGCAGGGAGATGGGCGCCCTCCGACCCCGCATTCCGCGGCTCCGCGTGGTCGTGGATGGCCGCGGTGCCGACGATGCCGACTTGAAGGTCGAGATGGACGGCGTCGAGCTCCCGCGAGCGCTGGTCGGCGTGGTGAGCCCGGCCAATCCCGGCTCGCATCGACTGCGGGCGTTCACGCCGTGGGGCGCTGCGGCGAGCGCGACGGTCACCCTGGCGGAGCGTGAGACGCAGACCGCCACCCTCGTGCTCGAAGGCGGTGACCCGGGCGCCGGGGCCGACACGGCGCCGGTCGCGGCGTCATCCCCTGGCCGGGCAACGCCCGCGCCGAAGACGGACCGGGCGTCCGCGGCGGGCGGAACCCAGCGCACCGTGGGTTTCATCGCGCTCGGCGTCGGTGCGGCGGGGCTGGGCGTCGGCGTCGTGACCGGGTTCATGGCGGTCGGGAAGCACGACGAGGCGGAGAAGGCGTGCCCGGACAGGAAGTGCGTGGAGGGTTCCGCCGGCGATGCTGCGGCGGACGATTTTCGATCGCTCCGCACGTTTTCTACGCTGGGCTACGTCGTCGGCGCCGTGGGTGCGGTGGGCGGCGCCACGCTGGTGCTCACGGCCCCCTCGTCGGCGCAGGCGAGCGCCGTCGTCGTGCGGCCGTGGGTCGGCGTCGCGTCGGCGGGTGTGGGGGGACGGTTCTGATGGCGTCCCGCCTGCTCCGCCGCCTCGCCACGGCGTTCGTCCTCGCGGCGGCGACGACGGCGTGCCCCGCGGTCCTCGACGACTTCGAGTCGGTGTCGGGCGCGAACGGCGCAGACGGCGGCGTCGAGTCGGGAACGGGCGCTCGCGGCGGCTCGGGCGCGGCTGCCGGGGATGCGTCCGGTGGGAGCGCGGGTGCGGGCGCGGCGGCCGGTGGGGGCCTGGGTGGCGCTGGCGCGAGCGCGGCGGGGACGTCGGGCATGGCCGGCCAGGCCGGCGCCGATGGCGGAGACGGCTGCAGCGACGGCATTCGCAGCGGCGACGAGACCGGGACCGACTGCGGCGGTGCGACCTGCGCTCCCTGCCCCGCGGGTGAGGCGTGCGAGGTCGGAACGGACTGCGAGTCGCTCGTCTGCTTCGCGATGATCTGCGAGGCCGCGACGTGCACGGACGGCGTGCAGAACCTCCTCGAGAGCGACGTCGACTGCGGTGGCCCCGCATGTCCGCAATGCCGGGACGGCAAGACGTGCACCGGCAACTCCGACTGTGCGGGAGGAACCTGCACCACGGCCGGCGTGTGCGAGACCGCCTGGTGCAGCAACGGATCGGCGGATCCGGGCGAGACGGACATCGACTGCGGCGGGCCCGTTTGCGCGCCCTGTGAGCCCGGCAAGGCGTGCATCGCCGGCGGCGACTGCGACAGCCGGGTGTGCGTCGGAGACGTGTGCCAGCCGCCCGGGTGCAGCGACGGCGTCACCAACGGTACCGAGAGCGACGAAGACTGTGGCGGGACGTGCCCTGCCTGCCCGGACGGTGCGCGCTGCGACAGCCCGCCCGACTGCCGCGGGGGATTCTGCGTCAGTGGCGCGTGCCAGACACCGTCGTGCTCGGACGGCGTGACGGGCGGCGACGAGACCGACGTGGACTGCGGCGGTGGGACGTGCCTGCCGTGCGCGAACGGCGCGATGTGTGGGTGGGCCGGGGACTGCTCGAGCGCCGTGTGCATGGCGAACGTGTGCCAGGTGCCCTCGTGCACGGACTTCGTGAAGAACGGCGACGAATCGGACCGCGACTGCGGTGGCGCCACCTGCCCGAGGTGCGCCGCCGGCCAGCGCTGCGGGACGAGTACGGACTGCGTGACCGCGTACTGCGCGGCGAACGCATGCACCGTGCCCGGCTGCAGCGATGCCGCCCAGAACGGAAGCGAGACCGACGTGGACTGCGGAGGCCCCGACTGCGCTCGGTGTGCGCCGGGCAAGCGGTGCTCCGCGGACGTCGACTGCACCAGCCGGCTCTGCCAGGGAGGCTACTGCCAGGCGCCCTCGTGCATCGACTCCGTCAAGAACGGTGCCGAGAGCGACATCGACTGCGGCGGCGGCATCTGTCCCAAGTGCCCCGACGCGGCGTCCTGCGGCGCGGCGAACGACTGCCTGAGCGCCGTGTGTACGGGCGCCGTGTGCCAGGTGCCGACCTGCAGCGACCTGGTGAAGAACGGCGACGAAACCGACACCGACTGCGGTGGGCTCACCTGCGCCGGCTGCGCGCCCCTGGGCGTCTGCGTCGGCCCGGCCGACTGCGCGAGCAGGGTCTGCACGGGCAGCGTTTGCCAGGCACCGCGCTGCGACGACGGCGTCCTGAACGGGGGCGAGGCGGCCACGGACTGCGGTGGAGTCACGCTCTGCGATCGGTGCCCCGCGCTCTCTCCATGCACCGCCGGCTCCGATTGCCTCAGCGGTGTCTGCACCGGGAACGTGTGCCAGCCGCCGGCTTGCGACGACTTCGTCCGCAACGGTGGAGAGACGGACGTCGACTGCGGCGGCGGGGCGTGCCCGGTCTGCTTCGCTGGCCAGGGCTGCGCGGCGACCACCGACTGCTTCAGTCGGGTGTGCACCGCCAGCGTCTGCCAACTCTCGAGCTGCATGGATGGCGTCAAGAACGGCAACGAGACCGGACAGGACTGCGGCGGTCCGACGTGCACGCCGTGCGGCGTGGGCGGGGGGTGCTCTCAGGGGAGCGACTGCACGAGCCTCGTGTGCACTGCCTCCACCTGCGCGGGGGCGTCCTGCACGGACTCCACCCGCAACGGCGCGGAGACGGACGTCGACTGCGGCGGCCCGACGTGCCCCAGGTGCGGTCTCGGGTCCTCCTGCTCGTCCCACGGGGACTGCGCCATCGGGCTCTTCTGCACCGGGGGCACCTGCTCGACGCCCGGCTGCAGCGACACCATCCAGAACGGGCAAGAGACCGACGTGGACTGCGGCGGCCCCACCTGCGGCAAGTGCGCCGTTGGCCTCGCCTGCGGGGGAGGCAGCGATTGTTCGAGCGGTGTCTGCGTGACGAATGTGTGCCAGCCTCCCACCTGCCTCGACTTGGTGAAGAACGGCGGGGAGACGGGCATCGACTGCGGCGGGGTGCTGTGCCCGAAGTGCGGCACCGGCGCGGCGTGCCTGGGCCCCCTCGACTGCGCGAGCTCGGTCTGTACGGGGAACGTGTGCCAGCCGCCCCTCTGCACGGACCTGGTCGTGAACGGCACGGAGACGGACGTGGACTGTGGCGGCGCCGGCTGTCCGAAGTGCAGCGCCGGGCTCGCGTGCGCCGGTCCCTCCGACTGCGTGAGCGGCGTGTGCGTCGGGAACGTCTGCCAGGCGGCCACGTGCAGCGATGGCGTGAAGAACGGCTCGGAGTCCGGGCAGGACTGCGGCGGTCCGAGCTGCGCCCCGTGCGGCGTGGGCAGCGGCTGCCTCGTCGCCGCGGACTGCGTGACCGGCGTCTGTGCGGGGAACGTCTGTCAACCTCCGACCTGCACGGACGGCGTGAAGAACGGCGCGGAGACCGCGGCCGACTGCGGGGGGCCCACGTGCCCGAAGTGCGGCACCGGCCTGACGTGCCTCGCGCCGGCGGATTGCGCGAGCGGTGTGTGCACGGGGAACGTGTGCCAGGCCCCGACGTGCACGGACGTCGTGAAGAACGGCTCGGAGACGGCCGTGGACTGCGGCGGTCCGACGTGCCCGAAGTGCGCCGCGGGACTGGCGTGTCTAGCTCCTTCGGATTGCGCGAGTGGCGTGTGCACCGGCAACGTGTGCCAGGCCCCGACCTGCGGTGACCTCGTGAAGAACGGCTCTGAGACGGGGATCGACTGTGGCGGGCCCTCTTGTGCGAAGTGCCCCACGGGCCAGGGCTGCCTCGGCGGTGGCGACTGCGTGAGCGGCGTCTGCACGGGCCTGGTCTGCCAGGCGCCGACCTGCACCGACGTCGTGAAGAACGGCACCGAGTCCGACGTGGACTGCGGCGGGGCGAGCTGTCCGAAGTGTGCCAATGGCCGGACGTGCGGGGTCAACGGTGACTGCCAGAGTAACGTCTGCTTCGGCGGTGTCTGCGTGCCGGCGTGCGGCTTCGAGCCGCCCTCGACCGGCATGGGCTGCCCGGTGCAGTGCAGCGGCGGCTGTACCACCGGCGCGAACGGACGCACCTGCACCATCTCCTGCGCGGGCAGCGCGTCGTGCGAGGACGCGACGCTGGTGTGCCCGAGCGGCTATCACTGCCGAGTTCTCTGCTCCGGCAAGGACAGCTGTCGGGACTCCACGCTCCGGTGCCCCGCAGCTTTCGGGTGCGACGTGGAGTGCCGAGGCGAGAACGCGTGCAACACGACCCGCATCGAGTGCGGCAGCGATCCCTGCGACCTGATCTGCGACGCGCCGTTTCACTCCAACGCGTGCCGCAGCGCCGTCCAGGTGTGCGGGAGCGACGCCTGCACGGCCACGTGCGCGGCCGACGAGCAGAAGCCGACGTTGCAGTGCGGGTCGGCTTGTAGCTGCACGCCCTGCTGAAACCGCCCCGCGGGTGAGCGGCGTCAGTAACCGACGCCGATGCCGATGCCCACGCCGACGCCACCGCGGGGCCGATCGACGTAGTTCCGAACCGCGACGACGTGCGTCACGAGCGTGCAGGTGCGCATCATGGCGCCGCCGCAGCCGCGCCAGATGCCCGCGCCTTCCTGTTCGCCGTCCTCGTCGTAGGTCACGACCTGGCCGTTGGGCAGAACGGCGAGCCAGGCCGTCCCCGAACCCGGCGGAGAGGCGTTGGAGATCCCCACGTGACCGAAGTCGCGATCATCGGTGCCCAGGACCTTGCCGCTCGGCTGCAGGATGGCCAGCGGCTCGTTGTCGTCGTCCACGACCCGCCCGACGCGGTCCACGAGCATGACCTGATCGCCGTCTTCGTCCACGACGGTCCCGTCCGCCTTGATCTCGAGGTACTCGTCGTCTCCACGGTCCCAGCGCGCCGGCTGGATCACGAGCTGGGCACCTCCCGCCTGCCAGCCCGGAGGCGGCGTCGGGGCACAAGCGGCCAGAGCGAGAGCGGCGGGAACGAGGACGTGTCGCACGCCCGGAGCATAGCTCAACGTGAACACACTGCGGGCCCGCGACCGTGACGCCGCGCGCAGGGCGGCCGCCCTGCGACGGCCGGCTCACACCTTGAACTTCTCGTCCTCCGCGTAGCGCTTCTCGTAGCCGATGAACGCCCCGAACTCCTTGAACGCCATGAGATCTCCACGGATGCCGTCGGTCGTGCCCGCGCGCCGGATCTCGCGGTACGTCTTCTCGAGCGCCCTGGCGGCCGCATAGAGCCCGGAAAGCACGAAACCCACGCTGAAGAACCCCATCTCTTTCAGCTCCTCGAGGGAGCAGATGGGCGTGTCGCCGTCCTCGATGAGATTCACCGCGAGGGGCGCGGGCAGCTCCTGGCCGATGCGCCGCATCTCCTCCTTCGTGCGCGGACCCTCGACGAAGAGCACGTCGGCCCCCGCCTCCTTGTAGAGCTTCGCTCGCCGGATGGCCTCGTCCAGGCCGTGCGTCGCGATGGCGTCGGTGCGGGCCGTGATGACGAGCGATCCCTTGCCGCGGGCCTCCTTCGCCGCGACGATCTTCTGGACGTGCTCCTCGGCGGGAATGACGTCCTTGCCCCGCATGTGGCCACATCGCTTCGGCCAGCGCTGATCCTCGAGCAACATGCCGCGCGCGCCCATGGTCATGAGCTCGCGCACGAGCTTCTGGACGTTCAGCGGGCCGCCGTGCCCCGTGTCGCAGTCCACGACCACGCCGATGTCCACGGCGCCACAGATGCGCCGGGCGCAGTCGAGGATCTCCGACGAGGTGAACAGCCCGAAGTCCGGCTCGCCGAGGTGAGCCGCGGCGAAGCCGTAGCCCGTCAGCACGACGGAGTGAAAACCGCACCGTGCCGCCATCTTCGCCGACAGCACGTCGTAGACGCCCGGGACGACGATGAGCTCGTAGTTTCCGATCAGGGGATGCACGTCCGGGTCGCTCGTCATGGCCGGGACTGTCGTCGGTCGCAGCCGGGGCTTCAAGGGGGCGTTCCGGCGTCCGCGGGCTCGCCGTTCACGAGCGTCCGCGCGGTGCCCGCTTCGTCGAGCAGGCGTCGGAGCGTGCGCAGTCGGGCGCCCTGCACCACGCCCCTGTGACGGCCCTCGGTGTCGTACACGACGAAATGCGGCAGCTCGTCGCCCGCGGCGCCGAGGTACTGGCGCGCCACGGGCGACTCCCACGAGACGACGTCGATCTTTCGAAGCGCGAGGATCGGGTCTTCCAGCATCCAGCGACGGATCCAGACGTCGGTGAGCTGGCACGGCGCGCACCAGTCGGCGTAGAAGTCGAAGAGGGTCACCTTGCCCCTGACGACGTGGGGCTCGAGCGCCACCCGTGCGCCGCGCGAGACCAGTCGCGCGTCCAGGTCGGGGAACTCCGGGTGCTCGCGCGCCTGATGGGGGCCCGCGGCCGCGAAGGTGCCGGAGGGTTCGGCGGGTGTGATCCCTCCCGAAGGCGCGCACGCGGCGGCCAGCGCGACCGTGAAGGCCACCCGTGCACGTGGCGCGAGAGACACTTCGTCGAGCCTGCCACGGTCCGCCCGCGTCCCATCGGTCCGCCGTCGGTGCCGGGTTTTTGGGCCAGAAATGCCCCGAGCGCGTAGGACCTTCCGCCATGGTGCGTCCCCACAGACCGGCCCTGGCCGCAGAGTTCCCCAACGACAACCCGGGACTCCACCTCGGTGCGGTCTGGGTGTGCAGCAGCCCCGTGGCCCCGGCGCGCGCGGTCGTCCGGGCGGGGCGCGGCGCCATCCACGTCGTCGAGACACCGGTCCCGAGCGCCGTCCACGTCGTCGAGACGCCGCCGCCGAGCGCCATCCACGTCGTCGAGACACCGGCCCCGAGCCCCGTTCACATCGTCGAGACGCCGCCGCCGAGCGCGGTGCGCGGCGTCGACGAGGCCCCCGCCGTGGTTGCACCGGTGCCGATCCAGCCGATGCCGATCCTCGCCATCTTGGCCGTGCCCTGCGACGCCTTGGCGGAGCTGGCGGACGGCGGGCTCGCTCCGTGGGGTTCGGACGCAGGGCTCGCAAGCCCGACCGAGACGTCGGGGGAGCCGGAGGTCGCGAACGACGCTCCGGTGGCGGACCTCTGCGACGACGACGACTCCGTCGACTCAGGGGACGCCGGCGATGGCTACCTGCGCTGGGTGGACGCCGTGGTCGAGACGGCCCTCGGGCTCGGCGCGACGCGCGCCGCCGCCGTCGCGCGACAGGTGCTGCTCCTCGACGACGGGGCCGCCTTGCCGGACGAAGGCACGGAGGGCCTGGTCGCGGCGGGTCTCGCCGTGAAGGACGGGTCCCGGGTGCGTCTGGCTGCGGACGCCAGGGGCGTCGCGTCGGCGTGGCGCGCGCTCCTGCGCGGCGAGACCGACGACTTCGCCGCCTGCGGCGACGATACGCTCGACGGCTGGACGACCAGCGTGCTGACTGCCCTGCTCGGCGAGTGCGCGCCAGGCGACGTGGTGCGGCGTGAGCTGCGCGCGCGCGGCGTGGCCGCGTTCGGGATGCTCCACGCCGCCGCCTGACTCAGGGGCTGCGACCGGGCTTCCTGGCGGACACGAGAAACTCCCAGAGCTCGCGCTTCGACGTGCGCTTGCGCAGCTTCCGTACCCGAACGTCGACGAGGCCTGCGCATTCGAGCTGCTCGGCGAGGATCCGCTCGACCGGGACCAGTACGTCGAAGAACTTGGAGTTGCCGATCACGTAGTGCGCGGCGGCCCCCGGGGCGAGCACCCGAGCCGCGCTCTCGGTGTGCAGCGCCATGTCGTGGCAGTACTTCTCGACGTACCGCGAGAGCACGTCGCTCTCCGAGCGGATGCGTCGCAGCATGCGCGACAGCTTCGAGGAGCGAGGTGGCGCCGCTCGTTCGGGCGTCCAGCGGGCGACCTGGCTCGTCGCCATGCCCCACGTCCCTCCGATGGCCTGCCAGTCGAGGGCGCCGGCGTCCCGCGGCTCGGCCAGGTGCCCGAGCCAGTACATGTACGGGCGAAGCTCGCGGACGTAGCTCATCCGGTTCGCGTACGGCGGCGAGGTGATCAGCGCCCCGATCCGGCGCGCGCCGAGCGCTCGGTCGAGGTGCCGCGCGTCGCCCAGCAGAAACGTCCTGCGGCCGCGCTCGATGCCCCCGCGTGCGGCCTGCGTGATGGACTCGACGGCCTCGGAGAGCACGCGAGCCGTTCCCGCGGCCCCGGCCACCGGGCGCGCTCGCCGGAACGACATGGACTGGTGCCCGAAGCTGACGGACGCCACGTCGATGAGCGCGCGGCAGAAGGCGAGCTTGGCCAGGTCCGTGGCGCGACGGGTCGCCTCGGAGCTCCGCAGCATGGCGAAAGCGCGCGAGAGCGCGGCGAGCGTCTCGTCGTCCCACCACCGCTCGATGTCGTGCAGCGCCGGTACCCACCGTCGCCGGGTCCCGCGCCGGGCGGCGGTGGACATGCGCAGGACCAGCTCGACGGCTCCGTCGCGGTCCGCGTCGGAGTAGCGCGCCGTCTTGACCGTCCCGAGCCACACGAGGAACGGATTCACGTCCGTGGCCAGGGCATCGAGTCCGCGTTCGGCGCAGGCCAGCGCCGTCGTGCCGGTGCCGCTGAACGGGTCCAGGACGGGAAGCCCGGTGCGGCGCGCGTCGTCGAGCAGCTCGCCGACGAGGTGCACGGAGTACGCCGGCGTCAGGCGCAGCCAGCCGTGACGGGTCTGCCGGAGGTTGCCGCGAAACGTGAAGCGCTCGCGTGGGCTCTCGGGGCGGGCGCGCAGGGGTCCTCCGGGGGCCGCTCCGGACCGGCGCGGGCCCGGAAAGCAGAACAGGTCGCGCGCGGTCGTTCAAGGCGCCGTCCGCCGGGGTGCCCGAGGTCCGCCTTCGCGCAAGTTGCGCAGAGGCGTGCGCAGCGCAGCTGCGCAGTCGCGACGCGCCGGGTTTCCGCGCGGCGGTACCGGCCGAAGGGCCGCCGCGGCGAATCTCGGCCGAATCGAGACGCGCACGCCTCCACGGCCAGCGTCACGAGGCTCGGCACGGTACCTGCTCTAGGGACGGTCATGACCACTTCGACGATCGCCAAGCTCCTGCTCACCACCGCCACGCTGTTCGCCTCCGGCTGCTCCGCCGGGCTCTCCTCGCAGGCGGGCGCCGCTCACGCCCTGACCGGCGTCGAAGCGCCGAGCCTCGCGACCGACGCAGCGGCCGGCGACCGCGACGAGGGCGCGCGTGACCGGGTATCCATCGTGGCCTTCTGGTCGTCGAGCTGCGAGGCGTGCTCCGAGGCGCTGCGGGTGAGCCAGAACCTCGGCGACGCGCTGCCGGAGCACGTCCGCGTCGTCACGGTGAACGTGGACGACGACCGGCAAGCTTCCGAGGCCTACGCGGCGAGCCGCGGCGCTTCGTCGTTCACCGTCTGGGATCGGGACAAGTCCGTCGCTGGTCGCTACGACGTTCCCGCCCTCCCTGCCGTCTACGTCATCGATCGCGCCGGCACCGTGCGCCTCGTGCAGAGCGGCTACGACGGAGCGTCGGAGAACGAGCTGGTGAACGAGGTCGCGCGTCTGGCTCGTTCCTCGTCGGTGACGGTGGCGCGGCGCTGAGCCGACCGGCGAGGAGCGACCCTCACCTCGGCAGTGACGCTTCGAGCCACGCGACGAGGTTCGAGACGACCTCGTCGCGGTTCGTCTCGTTGAGCATCTCGTGTCGGCCCTCGGCGTACAGCTCGAGCTCGACGCGGCGCATGCCCGCCACGCGGTACCTGGAGACGACCTTCTGGGGGCCCGCTCCGTTCTGCCCGACGGGGTCACGCGCTCCGGCGAAGACGTAGACGGGAAGCTCCTTCGGGATCCGGAAGAGCGGCGGCGTCGCGCCGAGCTCCGCGAGGGCGCCGAGCAGATCGATCCACAGCTGGTTGGTGCACGAGAAGCCGCAGAGGGGATCGGCCACGTAGCGGGCCACCTCGTCCTCGTCACGGCTGAGCCAGTCGTACTCCGTGCGCGCGGGCTCGAAGGCCTTGTTGAACGCGCCGAAGGACGCGTAGGCGACGAGCCGGCTCTTGCCGCGCTTGCCCTGACGCAGACGCTCGGCCTTGGCCAGGACGAGCCCGGCCTGCACCAGCGGCCCGCCGCCGGCGCTGGTGCCGCTCAGGACGACCGCGTCCACGGGTTCGCCACGCGTGACCAGGTGGTACTGCACCATGTAGGACCCCATGCTGTGCCCCAGCAGGCAGAGGGGCAGGCCCACGTGGCGCTCGCGCGCCTCGCGAATCACTCGGCTCACGTCGCCCAGCACCGCGGCCCACCCGTCGTCGTCCCCGAAGTGCCCGAGCGTTCCGCTCCGTTCCGCGCTGGGCCCGTGCCCGCGATGATCGTGCGCCCACACGGTCCATCCACTCGCGGTCAGCGCGCGCGCCGTGCGCTCGTAGCGCGCGGAGTGCTCGGCCATTCCGTGGAGGACTTGCACGATCCCCCGGGCCTCGCCGTCGGGGTCCCACGTCCGGAGCGGGATCGAGTGCCCGTCGTCCGCCACCAGGGTCTCCTCCGCGCTCCGCATGCGCGCGCTTGTCCTTTGGGCCGTGCCGCACGTCAACCGCTCGCGTCTGCGGCCCGGCCCGCGGACCGCGCGGCCCCCGACGGCGGCGCGTCGCGGTGTGCCTCGGCGCTTGCCCGGTTGTCGCCCGGCGGCAACGACGGGTAGGGTCGCCCGGCGTTCGGGCGACGAGGGCTCGACGAAAGGGGCCGCCACACGATGCTCAAGACGATCGAGAAGCTGCTCGACACGGTGAACGGGATCCTGTTCAGCGAGTATACGGTCTTCGCGCTGCTCGGAACGGGCGTGCTGTTCACCGTGTGGAGCGGCTTCGGCCAGTACCGGGCGCTCACCCACGGCGTCCAGGTCATCCGCGGGAAGTACGACCGCAAGGAGGACCCCGGGGCGATCAGCCACTTCGAGGCGCTGTCCGCGGCGCTCTCGGCGACCGTGGGGCTCGGCAACATCGGC
Source organism: uncultured Polyangiaceae bacterium (assembly GCA_964487605.1). Lineage (GTDB taxonomy): Bacteria > Myxococcota_A > Polyangia > Polyangiales > Polyangiaceae > JAJDAH01. The sequence goes on along the minus strand of CAZARU010000075.1, from coordinate 7,660 downwards.
GGCGTCGCGGTGGCGGTGGCGCTCGGCGGGCCCGGGGCGATCTTCTGGATGTGGGTCATCGGCGTGGTCGGCATGGCGCTGAAGATGACCGAGGTCACGCAGTCGATGCTCTATCGAAACACGGACGACCCGGACGATCCGCACGGGGGACCCATGTTCGTCGTTCGCGACGGGCTGGCGAAGCGTGGCTACGCGACGCTCGGGAAGGTGGTCGGCAGCATCTTCGTGGTCACGCTGCTCATCTCGGCGCTGACCGGCGGCAACATGTTCCAGGTCTGGAACGTCGCGGACGTCACCTTCACCTACTTCTCCGTTCCTCCTCTCGCCACGGGGCTGATCCTCGCGGTGCTGGTGGCGCTGGTCATCATCGGGGGCATCAAGCGCATCGGCGCGTTCGCGGGGAAGATCGTGCCGTTCATGTGCGGGTCCTACCTGCTCGCCGGGCTCTACGTGGTCGGCAGCCACGTCGGAGAGGTCCCGGCCATGGTGGCGCTCATCGTCAAGAGCGGACTGCCGCCGTGGCTCGGCGGAGACGCGCCGGATCCCGAGCGGGCCTTCGTCGGCGCTTCGTTCGGGTTTGCGGCGATGTGGGGCATCAAGCGCGCGCTCTTCTCGTCCGAGGCGGGCCAGGGCTCGGCGCCCATCGCCCACGCGGCGGCCAAGAGCGACGAGCCCGTGCGCGAGGGTGTGGTCGCCGGTCTCGAGCCGTTCATCGACACCCTCGTCGTCTGCTCGATCACGGCGTTCGTGATCCTCGCGACCGGGGCGTGGAACCGACCGGCCGAGGCGTTCTACGGGAACGACGTGGCGGCGAAGGTCACCGCGACCGCCGACGCCGACGGCGGTGCGAAGAAGTGGTCGGTGGAGCTGCCGCCGCTGCCGGACAAGACGCCCGAGGCCAAGAGGGTGCTTCGCATCGCCGAAGGATCGGGGTGGAAGACCGGCGAAACGGTGTTCGTCGTCGTGAAGGCCGACGAGAACGCCGACACCCTGTCGAACGTCCGGACGGTCGCGGGCGTGGTGAAGGGGGACGCGGCGTCGGGCTTCCGCGTCGCGCTCGATCCGGTCGTCTCCAAGGTCGAGCCGGAGGTGACCCGAGACGCCCAGGGCGGCATCGGCGTGTATGGGCTCTACGCGGGCGCGTCACTCACCGCCCACGCGTTCGATCGTGCGGTACCTGGCCTCGGGATGTGGCTGGTGGTGTTCGCGTCCTGGCTCTTCGCGCTCTCCACGATGATCTCCTGGAGCTATTACGGCGAGCAGGGGGTCGTCTACCTCGGAGGTCGGCGGCTCGTCCTGCCTTACAAGATCCTCTACTGCGCGCTCATTGCGGTGACGACGCTCGGGTTCATCAAGACCGACGCGCAGCTCGACGCCTGGACCACCCTCGGGCTCGGCGTGATGCTCGTCGCGAACATCCCGATCATGCTGATCTTCGGCAAGGAGGCGATGAGCGCCTACCACGAGTACCTTCGCAAGCTGAAGAACGGCGACTTCGATCGACGCCCGCGAGACCCCTGACGGCGCTCGTCCGCCGGCGCGCCCTGGTCAGGGGCAGGGTCGGAGAATCTTCAGGCCATCGACCATGACCTCGCACATCCGCGGACCGGTCGGCCGCGGCGCGGCGCGGGGAGCGACGAGGTCGATGGACACCGTCTGCGCCTTGGTCGCGATGATCTTCTTGGTGCCCCTCGCCGCGCCCTTCTTCGCTTCGAGCTCGAGCTTCTCGTCCGGGTCCGCCTCGATGTCGCACGGCGTGGAGGCGCAGACCTCGAAGCCTCCCTTGGAGAGGGAGGCGCCCGCGGGGTTCGTCTCGATCCGCAGCTTGATCTTCTCGGGCTCGGGCGGCGCGGCGCTCTCGGCGGGTGTCGCGCTCGTGGGCGGCGCGCTCGCGGGCGCCGTTGCCGTCGTCGGCGTGGTCGGCGGTGAGAGCGCGGGCGCCGGGTCCGCCGTCGGCGTGGTGGTGCCGGGCGCGCGCGTCGCGAGGAAGACGGCGCCGCCGCCGACCACCGCGAGCGCGGCGACGATGCCGAGCACGAGCCCGACGCTCGACGCCCGCTTCGGAGGCGCGCCCGACGGTGTGGCGGCTTCGAGCTGCGTGTGGGACGGAGCTGCGGGCGCGGGCGACATGCTGCCGCCCACCTGAGTTCCCGCGGGCGCGCCCGGCGTGCCCGGGAACTGCGCGTGGGTTCCGGGATGGCCCGGCTGCGGCGCGTACTGGGCGGCGGTGTAGCTCGCAGAAGCGTCTCCCGACGCGGCGAACATGCTCGGTGTCGCGTCGGGAATGGACCCGTGACGCGTCATCGCGCCCAGGCCCTGGGCCTCCGGACACCCGACGATGGCGTCGGCGAACTCCGCCATGGACTGGTAGCGATCCTCGGGTCGCTTCGACAGGCCCTTCATGATCACGGCCTGTAGCTCCGCCGAGATCTGCAGGTCGGGGCAGACCTCGAGCATGCGTGGCGGCTCCTCGTTCAGGTGCTTCGCGAGCACCGCCATGAACGTCTCGCCGGTGTGGGGGACCGCCCCGGTGAACATCTCGTAGAGGATGATCGCCGTCGCGTAGATGTCGACGCGAAGGTCCGCCTTCCGCCCTGCCGCCTGCTCCGGAGCCATGTACTCCGGCGTTCCGAAGATCATCCCGGTCTTGGTCAGCTTGCGGCGCTTCTGACCGCCGGTGTCCGCCGCGGCCGCTGCCTCTTCCGTCGTGCGGAGCTGCGCGATGCCGAAGTCCACGATCTTGACGATTTCCTCGCCGTCCGCCGTGCGGAGCAGGAACACGTTCTCCGGCTTCATGTCCCGGTGGACGACGCCGCGGGAGTGCGCCGCGGCCAGGGCGCGGCAGATCTGCAGCGCGTAGCGAATGCCCCGGACCGCGTCGATGCGCCGCGCCTTGAGCAGCTCGTCCGCGAGGTCGTTGCCCTCCAGGAACTCCATCGCGAGGAAGAACGACCCCGTTTCGAGCTGACCGAAGTCGAAGATGTCGAGGACGTTGGGGTGCTTGATGCGCGAGGCCGCCTTCGCCTCCTGCTGGAAGCGCTCGACGATGTCCGCCTTGGCGGAGTACTCCGGCCGCAGCACCTTCAGGGCGACCTTCTTCTCGATGGCCTCGTGGATGCCGAGGTACACCTCCCCCATGCCGCCCTCGCCCAACCGCTTCACCACCCGATAGCGGTTCGAGATCAGCTGGCCGATCAGCGGGTCGTTCGCGGTTTCGTCCGACATCGAGAGCGGTCACGAAACATACACAGCGCGGGCACGCAGGGCTACTCGACTCGCAGCGGCGCGTTCGGTAGGTGCGAACGTGACGGATTCGGTTTCGAGCCGGTCCGGCGCGGCGCCTGGTCTCGTGGTGGCGCTCCCGCCGTCCGTCCGTGCGCGGGGCCCGGGTTCGAGAGGTCGAGGGCGCACGAGCCGCGCTCCGCCGGCTGGAACCCTCGTCCATGCCCGGGCGCCTGGCGCGCCTGGCGACCGTAGCCAAGTCGCGTGAATTTGATAGCCTCGCCGATCCCCATGATCGTGGTGATGGAGCCGGACGCCGCACCGTCGCAGATCGAGGCCGTCATCGGACGCCTCGTCGCGGCAGGCTTCGACGTTCACCAGTCGAGCGGGCAGACTCGAACGATCCTGGGCGTCGTCGGCGACGTGACCGGCGACGACGTCGCCGTCGTGCGCGAGATGGAGGGCGTGGCCGAGGTGGTGCGGGTCAGTGATCCCTATCGCCTCGCGTCGCGACGCTTTCGCACGTCCCCGACGGTGGTGGAGGGTGATTTCGGTTCGATTGGAGGGGGACGCCCGTGGATCGCCATCGAGCCCATCGGGCTCGTGAAGAGCGAAGACGACGGTCCGCCCTCCGCCGAGATCCGTTACGACGTCGCGGCGGGGCGGCCGTTCGACGCGGCGGTCGTACGTCAGCCCGTCGCTCCCGAGTCCGTCGGCGCGCTCGCGTGCCTGTCGCTGCACGCTCATCCACGAAGCTCGCGCTGGCCGGTGGTCTTCGTCACGCGCCAGCCTACGTGGGGACCGGATCGGTGGATCGCAGCGGCGGAGCGAGAGCTCACCAGGTCGGGCCACAACGTCGTGCTCCTCGAGGCCGGCCTCGAGTATCCGAGCGGGCTGCGCACCCTCGAGATCGGCAGCATTCCCAGGGCGAAGGCCAAGACGCACCTGCCCATCGTGGTGGACGTCCCGACGATCGCCCAGCGGGCGAAGTTGAGTCAGCCGGTCGCCGCGGCCGCCATCGCCGCCGGCGCCGACGGGGTCGTGCTGCGCGCCTGGGTGGGGCGCGAAGGGGAGTCGTCCCGGGTGCCGGCCACGCTCTCGTGGTCGCAGGCCGTCGCCCTGGCGGAGCAGCTCCGTGCCGTGGGCGCTGCGCTCGCGCCATGACGACGACGGCGATCGTCGGCCTGGGACTCGTCGGGGGTTCGCTGGCGCGCGCCCTGCGCCGCGGCCGAGGAGATCGGATCGTCGCGATCGATGCCGCCGCGGTCCTCGCCAGCGACGCTGCCCAGGGGACGTGCGACGACCGTGTGGACGCCGCGTCCACCAGTGCGGTCGAGCGTGCGCTCTCCGCCGCGGATCGCGTCGTGCTGGCGACGCCCGTCTCGGTCATCGCGGACGTCGTGACTTCGGCCCTCGATGCGGCTCGGGTCGTCACGGACTGCGGGTCCACGAAGCGAGCGGTGCTCGCCGCCGCCCGCACTTCACCGCGCATCGCGCGCTTCGTTCCGGGGCACCCCATGGCCGGGCTCGCCGGCGGAGGGCTCGACCGGGCGAGCGCCGATCTGTTCGTCGGCCGCACGTGGATCCTGTGCCCGCACGGCGCCGACGAGGACGCCGTCGCCGACGTGGAGGCGCTGGTGCGTGCCGTCGGCGCTCGCGCCGTCCACATGACGGCGGAGGCGCACGATCGGGCGGTGGCGCTCACGAGCCACGTGCCGCAGCTTCTCGCGAGCGCGCTCGGCGCGCTGTCCCGGCGCCGTGGCGCGTCGGTGGCCGCCGGCCCGGCGTTCGAGCGCCTGGTGCACGGCGCCGGTGGACCCGAGACCATGTGGCGCGACATTTTCGCGACCAACGCGGACGAGGTCGCGCTCGTATTGCGCGAGCTCGCGGCGGAGCTCGCCCGTGTCGCCGACGGACTCGAAACGACGCCTGCGGGCCTCGAGGCCGCCCTGGCGCTCCTCGCCGAGGCGCGGGACCTGCGATAGAGTTCGGAGTGCGCCATGACTCGCCGTTACGGGATCGTCGCTGCGCTGTGCCTGGTCGGAGCCTGCTCGCTCAACCCGCAGCCCGAGCCGCCGAGCGGGGATCTGGCGGGCGACGCGTCGTTCGACGGCGACGGGTCGGTGTCCGGCGCCGGCGGTACCGGCAAGGGCGGCTTCGGCGGCACGGGTGGGAGCGCAGCGGCGAGCTCGGGTGGGACCGGCGGCGGCGCTCAGAGCGCGGACGGTGGTCTGGACGGAAGTCCTGCCGGTGACGCGGGCGACGTGCCGGATGCGTCGAGCGACGCGGCGACGGACGCCGCAGACAGCTCCGATGGTGCCGCGGCCGACGCGGCGGACGCCGATCCCGAGCTCGACGGAACGTTCTTCGACGGTGCAGGAGACTGAGCGGTCGTGATGTCGCGTTCGCGTCACATCGGGTTCGCGCTCGCGGCCGCCGTTGCCGCCGCGGGGTGCGTCCTCAACCCGCAGCCCGAGCCGCCCAGCGGCCAGGAGCGCGGCGCGGGCGGCGCCAGCGCCGCGGGAAGTGGCGGCTCAAGCGTCGGGAGCGGCGCCGGCCCGGCGGGCGGCACGAACGCAGCCGGCGGGACTTCAGGGGCCGGCGCCACGGGGACCGGCGGTTCGGCCGCGACGTTCAGCAGTGGTGGGGTGGGCGGCTTCTCCGACGCGGGCGAGACGGTCGACGGGGCGGGAGGCAACCTGGACTCGGACGCTGCGGCGCCGACGCCCGACGCTGCAGAACCGGACGGCGGCGATGGCGCCACCGACGCCGGCGCCACCGACGCCGAACTCGGCGACGACGCCCACGTTGACGCCGAGGTGGACTCCCAGGTGGGCGACTCCGGCGCCGTGGACGGCGCCGTCGAGGACTCGGCCCCCGAGGGCGGTGACGGTCCGGGCTGAGGCTGCACGGCGGCCGAGTTCTCGACACCAGCGCCCGCGGGTGGCAGGGTAATTGCTAGGTTCCGTGGGCGTGAGGGCAGCGAGGTGGATCGGATCGGCGTGCGCGGCGCTCGCGCTCGCCCTGTCGTGCTCGCTGAACCCACAGCCGGAGCCGCCGAGCGGCGGCGGTGCCAGCGGAGGTGTTTCCGGCAGCGCGGCGCTCGACTCGAGCTCCGGCTCAGGGGGCGTAGCTGGGTCGGGCGGTTTCGGCGGTAGCGTGGGCGGAAGCGGCGGGAGCGGCGGAAGCGCGGGAAGCACCGGAGTGCTCGACTGCGAGGGCGGAAGACCGGACGCGGTCGGGGGCTGTCCTCCGAGCGGGGACGCGGGCCGCGATGCCGCTCCCGACGACGCCGGAGCGGGCGGCGCGGCGGGCGCGGCCGGCACCGGCGGCGCTGCAGGAGCGGCCGGCAGCGGTGGCGCTGCAGGGGATGACTCCGGGGCGGCCGGCAACGCCGGGATGGGCGGTGGCGCGGGCGCGAGCGGTGCGGCCGGTGGCGGCGGTTTCGCGGGCACGGGCGGCGCTGCGGCCGACGCGGGCGGCGTGGACGCGGTGGCGGATTGACCGGGCGCGTCGAGCTAGCGGCGCTGCTGCTCTGCGCGGCGTGTTCGCTGAATCCGCAGCCGGAGCCTCCCAGCGCCACCGGCGCGGATGCGAGCAGCACAGGCGCGGGCGGCGGCGGTGGGTTGGCGGGCCCGGACGCGCGCGCCGATGGCGATATTTCGCCTCCGTTCGAGGCGGGGGGCGGATCGGGTGGCGGGTCGGCGGGGGCCGGCACGGGCGGCGGGGCCGCGTTCAACGCCGGCGGCGCGGCCGGTGGCGGCGGAGGCGCGGGGGGCAGTGCCGGGGGAGCGGGCGCCAGCGCGGGAGGTTCGGGCGGTAGCGGCGGTGTGTCCGGTGCCAGCGCGGGAGGCTCGGGTGGCAGTGGCGGTTCCGGCGGTGGAGCGGGGCACGCAGGGCTCGCAGGTGCAGCGGGCTCCGCGGGGAGCTCGGGAGGTGGCGGTCTGGGTGGCGGCGCTGGCGCGGCCGGCGTGATGGACGCGAGCGCCGACGCTCCGGGAGACGCGCCGCTCGACGCACCCGCGGAGTGACCAGCGAGCGCCGCTCGTCAGCGTGGCGCGACTTCGCCGTCGCGTGATGTGCCAGGGTGTGCCGTGAGGCCGGGCCACGGGCGGCACAATTGCGCCCACACGGCGGGCTCGGACGCCGGCTCGCCGGATGGACCGTTTCCTGCAATATTTGGCAGGTCCATGAGGAGTGGTCCGCGCGGTTGGTGTGTCAGCGTCGCCGTCTGTGGCACGGTGCTCCTCCTCGACGCGTGCTCGCTCAATCCGCAGCCGGAGCCGCCCTCGGGGCAGGAGGTCCGCGCGGGCTCCGGCGGGGCTTCGGGCGGCGGCGGGCGCGCCGGCGCAGGTGGTGCGGGCGGATCCGCCATCAACTCCGACGCCGGGTTCGGAGCAGATGGGAGCAGCGGAGGCGCCGGCGTCGGTGGCTCGGG
>CAZARU010000074.1:0-34429 GCA_964487605.1 uncultured Polyangiaceae bacterium | reverse complement strand
TCGATGCCCTTCTGGAATCCTTCCGCTCGCAAGATGTCGGCCCCGGTCATGAATGCTTCCTCCGCCTTCGGCCCGAGCTGCGTCGCCAGCCGGCGCAGCTGCTCGGGGTGAGTCTCGGTGGTGACGAGAGCATAGCTCACGAGCGTCCGCAGCGCCGCCACGCCGCTCGGCGCGCCCAGGATCTCGGCCAGCGCGTCCGACCAGCGCGAGAGCTCCGCCGCGAAGTCGGCCGAAGAGCGTGAGCGGGCGAGTGAGAACAGCGTCACGCGACCCAGCGCCGTCATGGTGCGCGATCGGAGGGCCGCGTCGTCCGCGGTAGAGATGTCGTCCAGCACGATCTCGAACGCCGGCAAGTGCCGCCCGACCACGGCGAGGAGCGACGGGGGAAGGTCGTAGAGCTCAGTGAGGCTCCGCGCGGACGTCCACCCCGTCGCGCTGTGGTGCACGACGACCGGGACTATCGCCGGAACGCCCCGGGCATCGCGGTGCTCCTCGAAGTGGCGCTCCCAGATCCGCACCATGCTTCGAAGCAGGCGCAGCGGCATGCGCGGATCGGAGGTGCTCTGGTGCTCGAGGAGCACGTAGATGAACGCGCGGCGCCCCTCGAGCTCGACGGTGAACAGCAGATCCGCCTCGATGGCGCCGGCGGCCGTGTCCACGAAGGTGCCCGGGACGAGAGCGAGCGTGCCCCAGTCGACGCGCGCCACCAGGTCGGCCGGCAGCACGGAGCGCAGCTCGCCCTCGGCGTGCTCGGGGACCGAGAACACGCGCCGGAAGAGGTGGTCGTGGGGCGTGGAGGGCAGGGTGGTGTGCGCATCGGCTCACGAAGGGCGGCAGTTGCGCGATGGCTGGGCGGCGTCGCACGTCGGCGGCTTCCTGCCGGAGCGCGTCGTCCTTCGGGTTCGTCGCTCGTCGTTCTCGGGTTGGTCGGATCGGATGGCTTCCAGGCACACTCTGGAGCGTCGCGTTCGGGGTCGCGGCAGCCGCCTGTCAGGACGCGCGGGATACGGAGAGCACTGCCCCGCCGGCGGCGCCGCCGGAGCTCGTTCCCGAGGCGACGAGCGTCGCAGGCGGACCGGTCGTGATCGGTGCGCGGCTCGGCCCGTCGCCTCACGCCTTTCGAGGCGCTCGGGTCCCAACGTCGAACCGCACGTCGTCCGCGACGCGTCGCTTCGTCGCTTCGTCCACGGGCAACTCCTCGGCGAGCTCCAGGAGCCGCCGTTCGTCGGCGAGCCCGTGGCGGATCACGCTCCGGACGAAGCGCAGGTCCTTGTCGCGCCGTGCGACGTACTTCGAGAGGACCAGGTCGTGGACGTCCAGGCACCAGCCGGTGACGCCGCGCGTGTTCTCGTTCCTCACGGGGTGAAGTCTCTCCCTCCAGCCCGCCGGCAGCACGGCGGTGCCCTCCTCGACGCCCCGGGCGTAGTAGCCGTAGGTCTCGTGGAACAGCGAAAGCTCGCCGATGGATCCGTCGATGAGCTCCCAGCGCTCGGTCTTGTTCTTCGGGTAGACATCCGCCTCGTTCGAGACCAGCAGGTCTCCGGGCGCCTCCGGAAACTGGCCCAGGATGGCCTGGCTTCCCACCACGACGATCTCGTCGTCATCGGCGATGTCTCCCGCCGCGCGGATCACCTGCTCGAGCTGGCGACGGTTCATCGGCGCCGAGGGCGCAGGCTCGGATCCCGAAGGACGCTCCAGCGAGTCCTCGGGTCGAGCGCACCGGCGAACGGGGACGCTTGCCGCAGGTCACGGGCGCGTTCCCCTCGGTCCGTCATCACCTGGGCGACCGATGCGGCGTCACCCGCGAGGATGCTCGCCCACGCGATGGCGTACTCGTCCCTGGAGCGATCCCCCGCGAGCCAAGCCCGCACCCTCCGGCGAGCGCGCTCGAGGATCCGCTCGTCGACGAGCAGGCGCTCCGCCACGGCCGCGTGCAGCGCGCGGCTGCGCTCGTCGGCGAGCTGGTGACCGTGGAGCGGCACGGGCGGCATGGTAGCACGCGCTCCAGGAGCCGCCGTCGGCGCCTCGATGCGCGGCGGGACGGGGGCGGAGGCGTTCACTCCGCGGGAGCGGGTTCGAGTACGAGTAGCCGAGATGGCGCGACGCCGCCGTCCGCGCGCGTTACCCGAGCACGCCGTCCAGCGTCAATCGGCTCGCGAAGGGGGGGGGCACGGTTGCGTGATGCTGGACGGCGTCGCACGTCCCTCGCCGATGCCGGAGCGAGACCAACTGCGTCGACGTCTCGATCGCGAGACCGGGAATCAGGGCGGCGCCGCAGCCCCCGGGTCGCTCGGCGCGCCGATGAAGACGAACTCCACGCGACGATTTGCCGCCCGGCCGGCGTCGGTCCCATTGTCGGCCACGGGCTTCGTCTCACCGAACCCTCGGGCCGACAGTCGGTCGCTCGCCACTCCTGCGTCGACGAGGAACTTCATGACCGACTCGGCGCGGCGCCGAGACAGGTCCAGGTTGTAGGCGTCCGCGCCGCGTGTGTCGGTGTGCCCTTCAATCGAGAGCTTTCCGAGGTCAGCCCGTGACTTCAGCACCTGCGCCATCTCGACGAGGAGCGGCTCGCTTCGCGCTTGAATGATCGCTCGGTTGTACTCGAAGTAGATGGGTTCGAGCGTGCGCAACCGGCCCTTCTCCACTCGTACGAGATCCGGACAGCCGTCTTCGTCGTCCTTGCCGTTCATCGTTTCAGGTTCGTTCGGACACTCGTCCCGAGCGTCGGGAATTCCATCGCCGTCGTTGTCGGCTTCGGGACAGCCGTCATCGTCTTTCCAGCCGTCCACGTCCTCGGGTTCCGTCGGACACTTGTCTGCCGCGTCCAGGATCCCGTCGCCGTCGTTGTCCATTTCGGGACATCCGTCGTCGTCGCGGTAACCGTCGCGATCTTCCGGATCTCCGGGGCATTGATCTTCAGGGTCGAGTACGCCGTCGTTGTCGTTGTCTGGGTCGGGACATCCGTCGGCGTCTTCGAACCCGTCCTTGTCTTCCGGCTCGTCGGCGCAGCCGTCGTGGTCGTCGAAGATCCCGTCCCCGTCGCGGTCTGCGGGGGCTGCCGGTTGCCTCACCATCGGTTCCCGTCCTGGCGGCAGCAGCCCCACGGTGCCCTGGATCCGCACGTCGGGAGCGCCATAGCCTCGCGTGAGCCCGGCGCCGAGCCCGGCCGCCGCCACGAGGCTTCCTATCGACCATCTCGGGCCGGCCGTGACCTCCACCGGGGTGAGTTGTTCCGAGAAGAGGTTGGAGAACCCGGAGCTGGTCCCGGCTTCGGCGGTGACACCGAATCCACGCGTCAGCGCCAGCAGCGCGCCGGCAGTGAATGTTGCTTCCGTCCCGGCTTCGATATCGCCGAACGTGTTGGTTGGACGAAGCCGGGCTCCAGCGGATGCGCCAATCCAACTCCCCGTCTCGGAGATTCGCGCGCCGAGGAGGACCCTCGGCCAGAAGACTGCTCCGCCGTCGCCGGCGAGAGCGTCCTGCTTTCCGAGGGGCAACCGCAACGTTGCCGCCAATGCCATTTCTGAGGCGGATGATTTTCGTAACAGCGCGTAGCGCACGTCGAGTCCGGGATCGCCGAACGCCGCGCCGCTGGGGTCGACGGCGCTCCCGCCCACGGTGCGCGAATCGGCCGCCTGGAAGTACAGAGGCACGAGTACGGCAGCCTGGACGCGCTCGTCGAAGATCAGGCCCCCCGATAGGTAGGCTGCGACCTGGGAGTCCACGATTCTGATTTCGTTCCCGGCCTTGTTCCTATCTACGAGTACGACCGGGTCGTCGCTGTAGCCCAAGGTGAGCCTCGCAAACCCAGGGCCACCTGTGAGACGTGCTCGCTCGAGCCACATGAGATCGGCGGGCGACACCGGCGCTGGGTAGCGGTCCACCGCGAAGCCCGCGGCGTGGACGACTCCAGAGCTGGCGAGCAGGCCTGCCGCGGCGGCTAGAGCGTGCGCTCGGCGTGGCCGCCGCCGGAGCGCGAGTAGAAGAGCAAGCACCAGCCAGCCGCCGGTTCCGCTACCTGTCCCCGGCACCGTGCAGCCGCACGCGCCGCCGAACACGGCGTAGCGGGGAGTCGTAGCGTCGGGGCCAGCGTCGCTCGGTGATGCACCTCCGCCTGCCGACCCGCCTTGGGCGCTCGTGGCCCCGCTGCCTCCCGTAGCGCTGTTGCCTCCGGTCGCAGCGCCGCCCCCCGTTCCGCCCTCGGTGCCTCCCATTCCGCCACCGTCGCCGCTGGTCGTGCCGGCGCGTGCGCCGTCTCCGCCGCCGCCCGCCACTCCCGCGTTTCCCGCGGCTCCGGCGCTGGCGTCGCCGCCGTCCAACCCGGGTCCGCCGTCCCCGCCGGCCGCACCGGAAGCTCCCCCCGAACCCGCGGCTCCGCCCACTGCGCCGGACCCACTGGCGCCGCCCGCACCGCTCGCGCCACCAGTGGCGGCGGTTCCCCCGGTGCCCGCGGTGCCTGAAGTGCCCGCGGTCCCGCCCGCGCCGGACGTACCCGCGGTCCCGCCCGTGCCTGAAGTGCCCGCGGTCCCGCCCGTGCCTGAAGTGCCCGCGGTCCCGCCCGCGCCTGAAGTGCCCGCGGTCCCTCCGACACCGCCGGTTCCCGAGGTTGCGCCGGTCCCGGCGGTACCCCCGCTCCCCGATGTTCCGCCGGTTCCGCTCGTTCCGCCGGCACCCCCTCCGTCGATGCAGCCCGGTGACGTGGTTCCGGGAACGCAGACGCCAACTGCGTTGCACCGGTCGTTCAGCGTGCAGGCGTCTCCGTCGTCGCAGACCGTGCCGCTGCGAAGGTTGTACGAGGTGTCGCACCCGCTGACGTTGTTGCCGAAGTCGCACGCCGTGAACGTGCACTGGTTCACTCCGTAGCCTACGCACGGGATGGGGGCCGGCTGGCAGACGAGCGCGACGCCGACGACCGTGCAGTTCCCCGAACAGCTATTGCCCAGTCCGGCGGGGCGGCACGACGAGCCGACGTCGGCGTTCTTGGTCGAGCAGACGCCATTCTCGCAGGAGCGGGTGCAGTCGCTAGCGTCGGCGTTCCCGCAGACGCGCCCGTTGAGGTCGCTCGATGCCAAGCCGACGGTGGCCACCGGAAGGCAGGTCGGACCGCCGTTCGTCCCAATCCAGCAAATCCCCTGGCATTCGGTGGCCGCCATGGGGCCGTCGGGATCACAGGGGAAGCCGAAGAGATCGGCCGTGCATGAACCGGTGACGGCCTCCGCCACGGCGCCCAATTGGGCAGGTCCGTCGTGGTCCTGTCCGCACGATGCTGCCAGCACGGTTGCGAAACCGACGAGCAGCAAGGATCCCGGGAACAGCGAGTGCGGCGCGCGAGACTTCATGCGAACCTCCTTCGAGCAAGCCACGCGCTCAGGATTGCGTTGGGCGGAGCTCGACGGGAGCGTTGACTTCCGACACCCGCGTCGCGCGGCAGAATCGCACCGCACGAGGGGGGCGCGCGACCAGAAGACCGATTCGGAACCCAGCCGCCGTCGCTAGGGCTCGTTTGGCGCCCAAAAAGGGGACCCATCGCCCCAGAATGGGGCTCGGCGCTGAACGCTCCCGGGGTCCGGCGCTGGCCGCCCCGGGGTCGGTGCCGGCCGCCCCCGGGGTCGGCCGACCCCACGACCGGGCACCTTGGACTGCCCTCCCCGGGTTCGCGAGCCGCCCTTCCGGGGTCCGGCGCCGCCCGCCGTGATGGGGGAACGGCTCTCGGTCGGCGGGACGCCCGTCGAGGCCCCCTCAGAACGCGTCGAACCCCGTCAGCGCCTTGCCGAGCACCAGCGTGTGCACCTCGTGCGTGCCCTCGTAGGTGTACACGCTCTCCAGGTTGAGCATGTGGCGGATGACGGGGTACTCGAGGAGGATGCCGTTGCCGCCGAGGATGCCGCGGCAGCGTCGCGCGATGTCCAGGGCGTGGCCGACGTTGTTGCGCTTGCAGAGCGAGACCTGCACCGGCGAGATGCCGCCGGCGTCCTTCATCCGGGCGAAGTGCAGCGTCAGGAGGTCCGCCTTGACGATCTCCGTCGCCATGTCGGCCAGCTCCCGCTGAATGAGCTGCTTCGAGCCGATGGGGACGCCGAACTGCACGCGCGTGCGCGCGTACTCGCGCGCGGAATCGAAGCACGCCTTGGCAGCGCCGGTGGCGCCCCACGCGATGCCGAAGCGTGCGGCGGTGAGGCACCCGAGCGGTCCGCCGAGCCCGCGCTTGTTGGGGAGGCGGTTCTCGTCGGGCACCCGGCACTCGTCCAGGACGATCTCTCCCGTCTCGCTCGAACGCAGGCTCATCTTGCCGTGGATGCGCGGCGTCTCGAAGCCGCGGGTGCCGCGCTCGACCACGAACGCCTCGATGGACTCCGGTCCACCGTCGTCCACCTTCGCCCACACCACGGCCAGGTGGCAGAACGGCGAGTTGGTGATCCACATCTTCGTCCCGCTCAGGATCCAGTCGCTCCCCGAGCGACGGGCGCGCGTCTTCATGGAGCCCGGATCCGAACCACTGTCGGGCTCGGTGAGCCCGAAGCAGCCGATGATCTCGCCCCGCGCCATTCCCGGGAGCCAGCGCTCCTTCTGCGCCTCATTGCCGTACCCGTTGATGGCGTGCATGGCGAGGGAGCCCTGAACGCTCACGAAGCTGCGAAGCCCGCTGTCGCCGTACTCGAGCTCCTGTAGCACCAGCCCGTACTGCACGGCGCTCATCCCGGCGCAGCCGTGCCCCTCGATGCTCGCGCCGAGCAGGCCCATCTGCGCGATCTCGGGGATGAGCTCCCGCGGGAACTGCTCCTTCTCGTAGAGATCGCCGGCGCGGCTCAGGTAGCGCTCGCGGACGAACCGGCGAACGGTGTCGCGCACCATCCGCTCCTCCTCCGAGAGGTGCACGTCGAGGGCAGACAGCGCGTCGAGGCTCAGGGGCTCCATGGTCGGCTCCTACCACGGGCGCACGGCGCCACCGATCGCGCTTCGGCCGACGCGCGCCCGAGGCGGCCAGGCCGGGCGCGCGCAGCCTGGGGGCCGGAAACTGGTCCGCTGCGGCCCGCGTCCGCTACCCCGGGGACCGGCCCCGATGGCGTCCACGGTACCGCTGCGTTCTGTACTCGTGTCCTCGGGCGCGCTCCTGCTCGCGGCGTGTCCCGCGCACGACGAGCGCGCCGTGCCCGCACCGCCTGTCTCGGAGACGAAGCCGGCCCCGGCGGCGGTCGCGCCGGACACCGTGGATCTCTCCGATCCCGGCGACTGGCCCGAGAACGCGGCCGTCGAGCCCGATGACGTGACGGCGGTCGCCTACGAGGCGCCGCGTCGCGACGAGGCGCTGGCCCGCCCGGCCTACGGACGCGTGGAGACGAGGCTCGATCCCGAGCGCGTGCTCGTCTCCATCGCCAAGGAGACGCTGATCCGCGCGACCCCCGCGTGGGACGGCCGTCGCGTGGGGTACCTGCGAGCCGGCGCGGTGGTGGCGCGCCAACCCGCGGCCGCCTCGACGCACCAGTGCCCCGGCGGCTGGTACGGGATCGAGCCGGAGGGCTTCGTGTGCGTCGGCAAGACCGCGTCGCTCGATCCCGCGCACCCCATCGCCTCCGCGGCGGGGCGACGCCCCGACCGTGACCAGCCCATGCCCTACGTGTACGCGCGCTCGCGCTTTCCGACGCCGCCCTTCTACGTGCGAATCCCGACGCGGGAGCAGCAGGCCCGGGTCGAGCTCGACCTGGCCAAGCACCGCCGGAACCTCGTCGGCGATCCGTGGAAGGACACGCCGCTCGACACCGTCCCCGACTTCCTGGCCGGAAACCGGCCCGTGCGGACGCTGCGGGGGTACGTGCACTCGGAGCGGAGCATCTTCACCGGTCGCGCGCGTCCCGACAGCGGTTTCGCGTTCGTGAGTCTGTTCGAGTCGGACGGTCGAAGGTTCGGGCTCACGGTGGACATGGACGTCGTGCCGCTCGATCGCGTGAAGCCGGCGATCGTCAGTGAGCTGCGCGGCGTCGAGATCGACGAGCGCACGCCGCTGCCCGTCGTCTTCGTGCGCACCAGGCACGCGCTCCTGTACTCCGGTGATCCGAAGTCCGTGGGGCTGCAGGTGGCTCGCCCCCTGCGTCACCGCGAGGTGCTCCCCA
Organism: uncultured Polyangiaceae bacterium; assembly: GCA_964487605.1. Taxonomy (GTDB): domain Bacteria; phylum Myxococcota_A; class Polyangia; order Polyangiales; family Polyangiaceae; genus JAJDAH01. The sequence goes on along the minus strand of CAZARU010000074.1, from coordinate 26,318 downwards.
TCACGGGCAAGCGCACGCGCCTGGGAGACGTCGCCTACTACCAGACGCTCGACGGCCACTGGCTGCGCGACGAGCAGCTCACCCGCATCGACGGCATGCGCCAGCGACCCGGCTGGGCCACGCCCGGGCGTACCTGGATCGACGTCTCCATCCTCCGTCAGACCCTCGTCGCCTACGTGGGGGACAAGCCCGTGTACGCGACCCTGGTTTCCACCGGTGCCGACGGCCTGGGGGATCCCGCGAAGACGCACTCCACCGTGCGAGGCCAGTTCCTGATCCACACCAAGCACGTCACCGCCACCATGAGCAGCGACGAGGTGGGGGAGGCGTTCGACCTTCGGGACGTCCCCTACGTGCAGTACTTCACCGAGGGCTACGCGTTCCACGCCGCGTACTGGCACGACGACTTCGGCAAGCCGCGCAGCCACGGCTGCATCAACCTGGCCCCCGCCGACGCCCAGTGGCTCTTCGAGTGGACCGATCCGCCCGTCCCGGACGCCTGGCACGGTGCCATGACGCTCCACGACGGGACGCTGGTGAACGTCCATCCCTGACGCCTGGCCGCGTTGGTCGATGCTCAAGCGACGGCAGGGGGCGCCCGGAACCCGCCGATGACACCCGCGAGCGTGCTCGCGACCGCGATGAGATGCTCGTCGCCGAACCTCCTGCCGACGAGCTGTACGCCCACGGGCAGACCGTCGTCCGCCACCGCCGCGGGCACCGTGAGCGCCGGGCTCCCGGTGAGGTTGAAAGCGTACGAGTAGTGATCCACGAAGCGGGAGTCCACGAGCTCTCCATCCACGGGGATCGGTGACCTCGGCGGCGCGACGGGCGGCGCGGTGCTGATCGCCGCCGGGCACAGGAACGCGTCGAACTCACGCAGGACGTCATCGATGGCGACGATGAGGGCGTCCCGTCGGTCCAGGGCACGCACCCAGTCGGCGAGGGCGGGACGCGGTCCGTCGGGCGCAGCGACAGGCAGGCCGGCGCCAGTGAGCTCGGCGAACACCGGGCCGAAGAGCGCGAAGCATTCGCGCCAGACCTGGTCGAGCGAGGCCTTCGAGAAGCCCGGATCGCGACACTCGACGTGCGCGCCGGCGTCGGCGAGCGCGCGGGCGACGCGCTCGACCGTGCGGGTCACGGAGGCCGACGTCGGCACGCCCTCGAACACCGGTAGGTAGGCGATTCGCAGCTTTCGGACGTCCGGCGCCGCTTCTTGCCGCCACGCGGAGGGCGGGGACTCGACGTCGCGCCAGTCCGCGCCGACCAGGACGCTCATCACGAGCCCGAGGTCCTCGGCACTGCGGGCGATGGGGCCCACCGCCCCGAGCATGCGATCGAGCCTCGGTACGCCGGGGGGCGGCGGAATGTGCCCGGTGATCGGTACGCGATGCGCGGTAGGCTTCAGTCCGTAGACGCCGCAGTAGCTCGCCGGGAAGCGGATGGAGCCGCTCATGTCGCTCCCCACGTCGAAGGGGACGAGCCCCGAAGCGACGGCTGCGACCGCGCCGCCGCTGCTCCCGCCGCACGTTCGTTCCACGTTCCAGGGGTTAACCGTGCGCCCGAACACGGCGTTCTCGGTCTGCGCGCTCATCAGGAACGGCGGCACGTTCGTCTTGCCGACGAGAATGGCGCCGGCTGCGCGCAGCCGCGCGGCCACGGTCCCGTCGGAGTCCGGAACGTGGCTCTCCAGGGACGGATGACCCACCGTCGTTCGGACTCCGGCGGTCGTGTGGGAGTCCTTGAGCGTGAAGGGCACGCCATGGAGCGGCCCCCACGACTCGCCCCGGCCTGTGGCGATGTCCGCTTCGCGCGCGCGCGCCCTCGCCCGCGCCGCGTCGAGCGTCACGATGGCGTTGAGGCGCGGATTGATCTGCTCGATGCGGCCCAGGCAGTCTTCGAGCACGTCGGTCGCTGAGAGCTCTCGGGAGGAGATCAGGCGGGCGATGTCGACGGCTTCCAGCATCTTGGCGCGAGGGTACCGTGCCGCGAGAGCGTCCGTCTCCGCGGGCTCGAAGTGCCGACTTCGCTAAGTCCACCCGGCGCGCGGCTCGCTGGCGCGACGATGCCGGAAACTGGCCAGGACGCGCGACGAACTCGTAGGGGTACCCCGGTGGACGTCGAGCGCAGGCCCGCCGGAGCGAGGAGCGGCTGAGTGGGCCGCGGCGGTGTCCTGCAGTCCTGGCTCGGCCGGATCGAGGATCTGACCGGACTCCCGCGCAGCGTCCTCGCCGCGATGGCCGTCGTCGTCGTCGGTCTGGTCCTGGCGCTGCTGGTCCGGGGGGCCGTCCGTCGGCTCATGGCGCGGATCGGACGACTGCTGCCCGGTGCAGGAGCGTCCGGCGTCGCGGGCGCAAGGCATCGCGCGGACGTCGCCGTCGCGCGCGGGGCCTACTGGCTCGTCCTCATCCTCTCGTTCATGGCGGCCACGGAGATCCTCGGCCTCCCCGTGGTGACGACCTGGCTCGGAACGGTCGCAGGGTTCCTGCCGCGCGTCCTCGCCGCGCTCGTCATCGCCGTCGCGGGCGCAGTGTTCGGCTCTCTGGCTCGGGGTGCGGTCGAGCGGGCCCTGCCGTCCAGCAACGTCGTCGACCCGGGGCGGCTCGGTCGCGTGGCGCAGGTCGTCGTGGTCGCCACGGCGCTTCTCGTCGCGTTCGAGCAGCTCGGGATCGCGGTGGGGTTCATTACCACGCTGGTCCTCATTGCGTTCGCGGGGCTGCTCGTCGGTGGTGCGCTGGCCTTCGGCCTCGGGGGCAAGGCGACGGTCTCGAACATCCTCGCCGGGCACTACGTCCGAAAGCTGTACGAAGTCGGACACGTCATCCGCATCGCCGAGACCGAGGGTCGGATCCTGCGCGTCACTCCCACCGCCGTCGTCCTCGAGACACCGCGCGGAGAGGTCGCCGTCCCGACGTCGATGTTCGCGACGACGTTCTCGACGCGTGTGGCCGGCCGTGACTGAAGACGCCACGGATCGGCTGCTCGCGAGCGCGTTCGCGACGGCGCACGTCGAAGACGTGGCGCGGCTCGTCGAGTCTCTGGGAGTGGAGTCCATCGCCGAGGTCCTCGAGGCGCTGCCCGACGACGTCGCGGGGGCGGTCGTGGCCAAGCTGGTCCCGACCCGAGCCGTGGCGGCCCTCGGGCACCTCGAGCCGACCCGCGCTGCGGGGCTTGCCGCCGCCGCCGGTCCCGTCGCCACGGCGGCCATCCTGCGGCGGGCGACGCCGGAGCTGCGAGAAGCCGTCCAGCCGCGACTCACCGCACGGGATCGCGCCGCCGTCGAACGACTGCTCGAGAACCTGCCGGGGACCGCAGGTGCCGTGATGGACCCGCTCGCCCCCGTCGTCGCCGCGGACTCGACGGTCTCCGTCGCGCGCAGCGAGCTCGTTGCCCAGGAGGTCGCGACCATGTCCTACGTCTACGCCGTGTCCCGCGATGGAAAGCTCCAGCGGGTGTTGCGCGTCAGTGATCTGCTCAGGGCGCCTCTGGACGAGCTCGTTCGTGCGCTGCCCGAGGCGAGCCTCGAGACCGTGCTGCCGTCCGCTTCCCTGGAGACGGTCGTCTCGCACGGTGCGTGGGAGCGGCAGGACGCCTTGCCCGTCGTCGATCAGGGCGGAAAGTTCCTGGGTGCGATCCGGCACTCCGTCGCGCGGCGCATCAGCCGCGACCTCGGCACGACTGCACGGCGTCCGGAGGCGACCGAGACCGCCGCGGCGCTCGCCGAGTTCTACGGCCTCGGGCTGTCGGGCATCGGAGATTGGCTCGTGTCCCTCGTCCACGCGCCACGGGGGACGCGGAATTGAGCTCCGTGTCGGCCATCACCCGTGTCGCGAACGCCTTCGTGACCCAGCACCCGGGTGAAGCCAGCCGTATCCTCGAGCGGATGCCGGCGGCGGAGTCGCTGGTGGTCCTCGCGCGCCTCTCGAGCCGCCACGCGGTCGAAGCGCTGCGCCGCATGAGCCGGCACGACGCCGCGTCGATCCTCGCCGAGTCTCCCGACGACCTCGGCAAGAAGTGGCTCGAGGCGCTCGATCCGGTCCGCGCGGCCCAGCTCGTCGGCCACCTCGATGAGGGTGAGCGCGAGCGTCGGATGGCGACCCTGGATCCGCCCCTCGCGGCGGAGATCGAGGCCATTCTCACCTATCCCCCTGGAACGGCCGGCTCGCTCATGGAAGGTCGCGTGCTCACCTTCGACGAGCGCGACACCGTCGACGAGGCCCTGACCAGGCTCCGCGGCTTCGGAAGCCGCGTCACGGACCTGGTGATCTGCGATGCGGACGGCCTGATCACGGGGTCGGTGGCGCTGCAGGACGCCGCGGCGGCCGAGGGGGACGTTCCGCTCGGATCCCTGCGCGCCGGAGATCCCGTGACCGTGCACGTCATGGCGAGTCGCGACGACGTCATGGAGCTCATCGAGCAGCATCGGCTTGCGAGTCTCGCCGTGACCGACCTGGACGGACGCCTGGTGGGCGTCATCCGGCACAACGCACTGGTGCGCGCCGCGCAGCAGGACGCGCTCGCCGATGCGCAGCGCATGGTGGGCGCCGGCAAGGAGGAGCGCGCGCTGTCGACGCCGTGGCTCGCGATCAAGAATCGCCTCCCCTGGCTGCAGATCAACCTCGCCACCGCGTTCCTGGCTTCTGCCGTGGTGGGCGCCTTCGACTCGACAATCGCCCAGGTGACGGCGCTGGCCGTGCTCATGCCGGTGGTCGCCGGCCAGTCCGGAAACACGGGGGCGCAGGCGCTCGCGGTGACGAGTCGCGGGCTCGCCCTGAGGGAGATCCGCGCCTCCCACTGGTTTCGCGTCGTTCGCAAGGAAGCCGTGGTCGGCGCGGGTTCCGGGGTCGCCGTCGCCCTGGTCACCGCGGCAGGCGTGTACGCGTGGAGCCGCAACGCCGTCCTCGCGGGGGTCATCAGCGTCGCGATGGTCCTGTCCATGGCGCTCGCGGCCGTCGCCGGCGCGATCATCCCCATCGTGCTGACCGTGCTCGGACGAGATCCGGCGACGGCCGCGTCGATCATCCTGACGACGGTGACCGACGTCGTCGGGTTCCTGAGCTTCCTCGGCTTCGCGACCCTGATGCTCGGCGCGCTCTCGGGGTGAGCGGAACGGCGCCCTCACCCGGTGATGGCGCGATAGGCCCAGTACACGCCGAGTCCCAGCGCCCCCAGGAGGCCGAGGCCCAGCCCGAGGCACACCAGCGAGTACAGTATCAGGTGGCGATCCACCCACTGGACCGCCTCGTGTGCGGCTCGCTTGAACGCAGTGACGTGGCACTGAATCCTGATCTCGCCGGCCTGAATGGACCGAATGCGCGCGAGCATCGCGTTGGCGGAAGCGAAGCGCAGGCCGGGGTCCCGCTGAAGCGCCTCCATGACGACGAACTGGTACTCGATCGGCGCGCATCGCTTCGCCAGGCGTTCGGCCAGGGCGTCGCCGTCCACGTCCCGGGCGATGCGATGGGCCACGATCTCGTTCACGCTGAGCGTCTGGTCGACGGGCAGATCCAGGACCAGCAGCTCGTACAGGACGAGGCCGAGGCTGTAGACGTCACTGCGTGCGTCCAGGGCGTCGTTTCGACCGGCGGCTTGCTCCGGCGACATGTACAGCGGCGTGCCGACGAGTGACCCCTGCTGCGTCTCGAGTAGGCGCTCCTGCACCGTGGAGGCGGCGGACAGGTCGCCGTTCCCTTCGGTCCCCGGCGCACCGACGTGCTTGGCGATCCCCCAGTCCATGACCGTGACCTCGCCGTGCGGTCCGATCATGATGTTTGCGGGCTTGATGTCGCGATGGATGATGCCCTTGTCGTGGGCGTAGCCGACCGCCTCGAGGATGGAGGCGAAGACCTGGACCCGGTAGGAGTACGTGAAGCGCGCCGTGGCTTCGGCGTCACCGTCACGAAGCTTCTGGATGGTCCGTTCGAGGGTGTCGCCCTCCACGTACTTCATCACCAGGTAGTGCTGCCCGGCTTCGTCGAGGCCCACGTCGTGCACCGGGACGATGCTGGGGTGCTCGAGCGCACCGACGATCCGGATCTCCTCCGCGAAGCGGACGAGGGACGCGGCGTCGCGGCGATCGGCCTTAAGCCGCTTCACCGCCACGCGCCGCGCGATGTCGTGATCGTGCTCGAGCGACACCTCGCCGATGCCCCCCACGCCCAGGGTATCCAGGTGCTCGAACCGAGGGGCGTGCGCGATGGCAGCGTCCCCGGGTACCCGGGCGCGCTTGGGCAGGACGGTCGTGCGGCCGGGAAGCGACGCGCCGAGCGTGTTCGCCGGGACGCCCACGGCGACGCTGGCGACCGCCACCGTCTCGGCCCCGGAGTTCACCCCTTCCTGAACGGACATCGCGACGCTCGAAGCCTAGATCAACCGGCGAACGCCGGCGAGTCGACCCGGCAGCGGAGGCCAGCCGCCGACGCGGAGCAGCGCCGCGGCGCTCCGCGGTGGGCCTGCCCGGGTCGCCGTCGGCCGGCTTCGAAACGCTCGCGTCCACCACGCCGCGCGCAGGGCTTGCGCAGCTTCCATCGTGCACGGCTCGCGCTCGGTGTGGCATCTTCGAGCATCGAACGTCCAGCCTCGGAGGGTCACATGTCGAGTCCACGTCCACGTCCGTTTCGAATCCTCGCGGGGCTCGCCGCCGCAGCGTCACTGGCGGGGTGTGGAAGCACCGACGGGGGAGAGGGGAAGCGAGGGCCGGGCACGAGTCCATGCGGGAGTGGGACGATCGAGGAGGGCGGTGAGTGCGTACTGGATCCTTACCGGCACGAGCCGGACCAGCAGCTCGACACCGACAACGTGATGTACTTCGGCACCGACGAACTGGAACTGCTGTCGCTGCCGCCGCCCCCGAAGAGCGGTTTTCGAATCATCATGGAGCCGCAGTACGTCGAGTCCGGGCTCGACGAGTACCGCTGTCAGGCGTGGCCCGTTCCGGATCTCGCGAACGAGTGGGTGTACACCGCGCAGCTCTACACGACGCCCGGTCTGCACCACGCGAATCTGTACGGCCTCGAGCAGTCTCCCGAGGGCCCGCAGCCCTATCCGGGGTGTCGCGGTCGCGCAGACGGCCAGATCTTCGGGCAAATTTCCACGATCATCGCCGGAGGGGACACGACCAACCTGTACGCGCCCGACGTGCTGTTCGCGAACTCCACGCAGGTCGTCGACACCGAACGGTACGCGCTCCCAGAGGGCTACGCGTACCGCGTGTTCCCGGGGCGCGAGGTCATGACCGACGTGCACCTTCAGAACACTGCGCCCGAGACGATTCGTGTGGAGGGCGCCTGGGACTTCTTCACCATGCCGGCCGACCAGGTCACGAACGAGGCGGCGATGTTCGTGAGCGTCTGGCTCGACTTCCTGATCCCACCGCGGGCCGAGAAGACCCTGAGCGTCGAGTGCGCGTGGGACGGCGGGAACGTAGCCGCAATCATGCCGCACACGCACCAGTGGGCGACGGGCTTCGACGTCGAGTTCGGAACTTCCGAGCTCTATCCGGACGGTCTCATGGCCGGTCAACCCATTCCGGGGACGTTCCAGTCGAAGGTGCACCCATATGCGCGAACCGGTACGGGGTTGGCCGACAGCGACATCGAAGTGTACGACCCGGTCGTCGATACCGACGGCATGAACGCCGTCCGCTTTCAGTGTCACTACGAGAACACCACCGACAACGACATGTGCAACGGCTTCGCCGGACACGAGATGTGTTTTCTCTTCGGCTACGTGAGCCCGCCCACCGTTCAGCGCGTCGGGCTCATTCCGACGGAGGGTGCCCCGTGCATCAGCCTCGATCCGGACGAGGCCGGGCAGAAACGCTTCGACGTGGCCGAGTATCTGAGCGTGGTGGATGGGGCCACGCGCGACCGCCTGGTCAAGCTCTTCACCCAGGGGGGGCTCGGGTTCGGCGGTTGTCCTCAGCTCGAATGAGGCTGCACGGCGTCGCCGGCCGCCTCGTCGCCGCCTCTCAACGCCCCGAGCGCTCGACGCTCGACGTGGTGCGCGCGGCATAGTCGCCGAGCGTGTCCGCGCCGCGCTCGTCGAGTCGCCGCAGGACGTGCGCGACGGGGGCGGTCCGGACGCCGCCGGGAAATTCGACGCGAAGTCGGTCGGGCCCGGTGGCGTCCACCATGTCGATCCAGCGGCCCCCGAGGCGCGCGCGCAGCACCTCGCCCACGTAGGCGCCCATGAGCGTCGCCGCGCGTGCCGCCCACGCCGCGGCCGGTTCCGGCGGAGCCCCCGGATTCGCCACCAGGTCCAGGTAGAGGTCCACGGCGTCGAGACTCTCGAGGGACCGATCGAGATCCTGCTGCAGCATCTGCTTCGCGTAGAGCGCCAGCGCCGACGTCGGCACCGCGCGTCCCAGCGCCTCCATGGTCGCCGCGACGGGCCACGCGCCACGAACCCACGGAACCGGTGGTGCCTGCGGGTTCACGACGCGGTGGTTCCAGGCGGGCGACCCGGGCATGGAAACCGCGGTTCCCGTCTCGACCGCCAGGCTCGCCGAGACTCCGGCGACGCGCCGTCTCACGACCAGCTCCACCGGGTGCCACTGCCCACGTTCGCACACGACCTGGGCTCGGCGAGCGGTCGCGGCGGTGCCGACCCACTTGCCGCGGTGAGACTGCCGCAGGGCCTCCCCGAGATAGACCCCGAGCAGCAGGTCCAGGCTCGACGGATCGGTGGACTCGCGCCGCGCGGCCCTCCCGTGCAGCGCCGAGACGGCGGCTTCGAGGCGCGCGACGCTCCACAGCGACAAGTCCCACGGTGCGAAGTGCGCGAACACGGGCGCCGTGCTCAGCACGCTGGCGGCGACCGTCGCGAGACTGGGCAGGTCCTGCGCGACCGATCCGGCGAGCTGTCCGAGGCGCTGGTCCACGAGCTGTCCGAGCAGATCCCTGGCGGCGTCGGTGTCGCCGTTCACGAGGGCGATCTCCGCGGGCTCCCACACGGCGTCCTTCGCCAGTCGCCCGGCGCTGTTCGGACTCGCGTCGCTGATGGACACGCCGAACCCCTCGATCAGCGCGACGACGGCCTCCGCTTCCTCGAAGGAGACGTCGAGCATCCTGAGCCACGCCTGCTCGGCGTCGGCGGTTCGCCCGAGGCGCGCCGCGGCGATGGCCACCGCCCCGAGGGCATCCGGGGAGTCCGGCAGCGCGCCGAGCGCGCGCTGGGCCATGGCGATCGCCCGCTTGGGGTCTCCGCGTTCGGCCTCGACGCAGGCTTCGAGCGCCTTCTTGAGGGCGGCGTGGGGGCCGCGTTCGATCTGGAGCTCGCCCAGGATCCGCGACGCCTCGTCGAGCAGGGGTGAGCGCCGCGGCGTTCGTCGCACGACACGCACGGCGGTCCAGGCGTAGGTGAGCCGCACGAGCTCCGTAGACGGATCGTCCTGGTACGCCTGATCGGCCTGCTCGAAGGCGCCATCCACGCGGCCGGCCTCCAGCAGCAATCGCGCCACGCCCGCGCGCAGCTCCGGGTCGAGGAGCGGGGCCTGGCCGAGCCTGTCGAGGAGCGCGATCGCCTCCCCACGCCGGCCGCTTCCGTCGAGCGCGCGGGCGCGCATGAGCGCATGCTCCGGGGTCTCGCTGCGGCCCAGGCGATCGAGCGATTGAAGCGCCTGGTCCCACCGCCGCGAGTCCACGAGCGCGGCGATCTCGAACAGCGAAGGATGAGCCTGCGCTTCCGGCAAGGGTGGCGTAACGGAACGGATGCGCTGGGCTGCGGCCGCGTCCTCGACGCTGGGCCGCTTCGGCGGCACCGACGACGGTCGTCGTCGCCGCGGTGCCTCGAGGTGCTCCTCGAATGCCTCGGGCGCAGCCGGCGTCTCCGAGTATCGTCCCGCTTCGCGCGGGAGCGAGCTGCTCGACCTCAGCGCCGTCGCCGGTGGCGGTTCGCTCTTCCGTGCCGCGGGGGAGGGTCGGCGGGGCGGCGCGTAGCTCGGCTCCCTAGGTCGTTCCGAGAAGGCCGGGACGGCTGCCGCGCGCGGGATCCGGGGTCGCTTCAGCTCGCCGCTCGGGCGCCGCTCGATGGGCTCGCGCTCCGGAGACTCGTCCACGGCGATGGGGTCGATGCCCGCGGGGAACGACGCGGTTCCGAGTTCCAGCGAGGGTCCCGTGCTCGGCGCTGCGCGACGTCGAGCGGGTACCTCGAGATCCGGTAGGTCGGGCAGCCGCGCGCCGCTCGCTTGGGCGTCGGTGGCGTGGCCCCCGTGCTCGAGCCGCGCGGCCGCGTCGTCGTACTGCTGCTTCCTCGCGCGGTCCATGTCGTCGAGGGCCGCTGTGATGGTGGCTACCGGCATGCTCAGGTCGCTGACCTCGAGTTCTCTGCCCGATGGCGAGCGAGGGCGGGCGTCGCTGTCGGGCTGCTCCGACGACGTCGCTCGCGGCTCGGGCGCCGGCGTGAACGCGCGCGGTGCGCTGGATGGGACCGGTGGCGCACTCGGTGCGAGGGGTGTCGCGCTCGGTGCGAGGGGTGCAGGGCTCGGTGCGAGGGGCGGGCTGGAGGGCAGGGGGGGCGGCGCGCTCGCCGTCGCTGGTGACATGGACCGCGCCGGCTCCGGCGCACGCTCCGAGGCCGAGGAGCCCGGAAAGGGCGAGGGCGGGCGCTGCGGGATGGGCGAGGGCGCGGGCGCTGCGTCGATCGCGGGTGGCGGAACCGAAGGCGGTCGGACCGGTTCGCTCGGCGGACGCGAGGCACGCGACGGTGGGCGCGGCGCGCCGTGGACACGGGTCCATTCCTCGAAGTTCCACAGCGTCTCGAGCGATCCGCTCTGCGCGGCCTCGAACATCGCCTGGGCCTCCGGAAAGAAGCCGGCAGTTCGTGCCAGGAGGTCGCCCAGACGCTCGGCGACCTGCTCGGAGGTGATCCGTCGGCGCTTGTGCAGGAGCCGCGTCGTCAGAAACGCGACGGCGTCGCCGTGCTCCTCGATGGACGCTCCGAGCGAGGCAAGACCCTCCTGCGCCCCGGTGAGATCGTCCCGGTCGAGCCGGTGGTCGATCGCGCGCAACGCCGGATGGTCCAGTGGACCCGACGACGACATGTTCGACCGAATCGTATCAGTCGATTCGGCCCGGGATCGCCCTTATTGAGGCACTTCGATGATCGGGGGCGCGTTTCACGCTCGGGCGCCGAGCAGCGCGCCGCGCTCCGAAAGGTCGGCCAGCAGGCGTGCGGTGCCCTCCAGCAGCTCGGGGGTCACGGCGGCATGGCACGCGGCCGCGGCGGCGGTCACGGCGGGCCCGAGCGCCTCGTCGCGGTGAAGGAGCCTCTCGATGAGCTCCGCCGCCACCGGGGAGAGCTCGAGGTACCGGACGTCGTGCTCCGGGCTCCGATAGACGAAGAGCGCGGTCGGACGCCGCGCAGGTGGTGTCGTGTCCGCGGGGTCTTCGGACAGCTCGTGGACGGCGTGGTCGTAGCGCACGACGCGAGCCGCCTCGACGAACGAGAGCCGGGCATCCAGCGAGAGGTCGATGGCGCCCCGAGGTCGCGGCGCCGGCGGCATCGACGAGATCTCGATCTGCAGGTTCTCGTGACGCGCGAGGTCCCAGAGGTACGCGGCGACCCGCCGATCCGTCGGCCACTTCTCGGCGCAGTAGTCCAAAAACTCCGTCGTGACGTCGCGCAGGTAGTGCGTGCGCGGACCGTGGTCTGCCAGGAACCCATCGAAGTACTCGTCGAACGTGCCGCCCATGCGCGCGACCGTGCGCTCGATGGCGAGGGCGACCGCGTCCCGGAGCGTGGTGCGGACGAGGCGCCGGTAGACGGTCAAGCGGCGAAGACCACCCTCCAGCAGCGCCTGCCGGTCGCCTTCCGCCAGGTCCGCGCGGTCGAGCCACGCCGCGACGGAGGCGCGGTCGTCGAGGTCCAGCTCGGCGCCGAGCACGAGCTCCGCGATGGCGGTGTGCAGCGCGCCGAAGCTCACCGTGAGTCTCCGGGCGAGGTTCGCGTGCGCCGGTCGTCGACGCCGACCGCGCGGTCGTACACCTCCGCCAGCCGGACAACCTCCGCCAGCAGCTCGGGCAGGGGCGGGATCACGTTGTCGCGCTCGAGCAGCACGGGCACGGGGCCCGTCGCGCGAAGGGCATGGTCGAGCAGCGCGTGGACGGGATCGGCGACGGGTGCGCCGTGCGTGTCGATGACGAGGCCCTCGGGGTCGCGAGTGTGTCCTGCGACGTGAATCTGCACGACGCGATCGAGCGGGAGCTGGTCGATGAACGCCGCCGCGTCGAAGCCGTGGTTCAGCGAGTTGACGTAGACGTTGTTCACGTCGAGCAGGAGCCCGCAGTCCGCACGTTCGAGCACGCGGCAGAGGAACTCGACTTCGCTCATCTCGGGGTGGCCGGCGTGCGCGTACCAGGAGATGTTCTCCACGGCCATGGGGCACCCGAGCGCGTCCTCCGCCTGCCTGACGCGACTTGCGACGTGATCGGCCGCCGCGCTGCAGAGCTTGAGCGGCAAGAGCTCGTGCAGGACGTGGGGCCCCGCCGTGCTGAAGCACACGTGGTCGGAGTGCCATGGGGATCCCAGTCGCTCGATCTCACGACGCAGCTCGGTGAGGTAGTCCGGCGCTGGCGGCTCCACGCCGCCGAGCGACAGGGTCAACCCGTGCGTGACGATGGGCCAGCGGTCGCGCACGCGCTCGAGCGCGGCGGGGTAGTACCCGCCGCGCCGCATGTAGTTCTCTGGGCTGACCTCGAAGAACGCGACGGGGACGTCGCTCGCCGCGAGCACCTCTTCGAGGAACTCCCAGCGGAGCCCCAGCCCCACTCCCGTCGGGCCGCGCGCGGCCCGGCGAGAAGGGGCACGCTCGTTCCGGGTCAACGTGTCAGCCGCAGGTGCCGGCGCCGCACGCTGCCTTCGCGCCGGCGGCCTTCTTCGCGGCGCCCTTCTTCGCGGGCGCAGCGGCCGGCTTCGCGGGCTCCTTCTTCGCGTCGGCCTTCTTGGCGTCCGCCGCAGGAGCTTCCGTCCCCGCCGCTTCGGTGGTCGCGCCTTCCGCCGGAGCGGCCTCTGCCGGCGCGTCGCTCGGCGCGGCTTCGTCCGCCACCGCTTCGTCGGGCGTCTCGGACTCCTGCGTCGAGGCGGCGGCAGGAACCTCCGTCGCCTCGACCGGGCTCGCGGGCGACTCGGCAGGCTCGGCGCTGCCGCCGCAGGCCACCAGGCCAGCGGCCCCGAGGGTGGCGAGGACGGTGCGGAACGACGTGATCGAAAGCTTGGTCATCTGGAGCTCCTTGAGTCGAAAAATCCTGACGATTGTCCCGAGGCGGGCGCGTGCTGGCAAGTCTCCATACGGACGGGCCACGACCCCAGATCGGCTCTCGCCGGCAGCGCGGGGGTTCTACGGGCCGCTGCCGGCGGGAGTTACACCGCCCGACGGCCGGGCCACCAGGGACGCCGAGACACCCGCTTCCCTCCCGAGATCCTTCAAGAGATCACGCTGGTCGGTCACCTCCACGCCCCTCGAGTCCCGGGGGACGATGCCGTGGGCGGCCAGGGACACCTTCAACGGCGCCCGGGTCCTGATCTCGATCTGGACGGGTCTCGCGTCGAAGCTCGCGCCGCCCTCGTACACGAGCTCCACGACGGCCTTCACGCGGGCGTCGACGCGGACGCGGTGCAGCTCGAGCTGCCCGACGGCGTCGAGTGTGACCTTGCGCGTCTCCCGCTCCGGCACCGATGAAGCGTCGCCGCCGTCCGCCGCCGGCGCCACGGCGGCGCGCTTGCCGCGCGTGCCCTGGTGAGCGGACGTGGCGCTCGCGTTCTCGATGGACCGAATCGTGAACGTCGCCCACCGGAGCTTCTCGCGCTCGGCCTCGGGGCGGCTCGCACCGACGTCCAGCCAGTCACGCGCGCGCTGAGTGAGCTCGAGGTCGCTCTCCGGGCGCTCCGTGCCCTTCAGGCCGAGCGCGCCGACGTCCACTCGAACCGTCCCGCGGGTCCGCGTGAGATCCAGCAGATCGACGTGCAGCGTGCCGCGAACGATCGGCAGCACTCCGGTGAACTGCGTGTCTCGCCGCCCGATGTGCAGCGACGCGGCGCTCGCGGGCGCGATCTCGTAGGCGACCAGCACCGAGGGCGGCGCTTCGTGCTCCGGCGCGCGCCACGGTTCGGTGCGCTCCGCGGGTGGCGGCTCGCTCCTGGAGCACCCGAGCGCGGCGCACGCGACGAGGAGCCACGGCGCCTTCAATGCCACACCCCCACGCCGATGCCCCAGCCGAAGTACTTCGCCGCCACGTCCAGGGCCGTAGACGCGCGCCACCAGCTGTCGTCGTCGAAGAGCCCGAATACCGTCCACGGGAACAGCTTGGTGTCGAACCCGAACGTGCCGTGCAGGCGCGCGGACGCCGCTCCGTTGTCGAACCGCGACGGCTCGCCATAGGTGCCCGCGCGGAGCTTCACCCAGTTGGAGACAGGCTCGGCTTCGACGCCGAGCCGTGGAGAGAACGTCACGCTCTGGCCCGAGCGGTCCACGGTGCGCTGCAGAAACGATTCGACGCCCACGCCGTTCTCCACGGGGCCCTGAACCAGCAGCGACATGGAGACCAGGACATAGCGCCTCGGGCGCTCGGCTTCGCGTCGCTTCAGCCCCTCCCGCGTCCCTCGCACGGCGCGCTCGAGGTGCAGCGCGTCCAGGGTCTCCTCGAGCTGCTGCTCCGCGACCATCGCGGCTTCGGTGGTCAGCGGCTCCCCGCCAGCGCGCGCGGTCTCCTCGACCGCGACCCGCCGCCGGTGCTCCCGCTGGGCGCGACGCCACCCGAGGTGTCGCTCGACCGGGTCCCTCGCGTCACTCGGGTCGATCCACCGGGCGTTGAGCTCACGGGGGCCGAACTGCACGGCGAGGCCCACGTGGAGATCCCACGGAAGCGTGACCTCGCGAGGCAACCACAGGCAGTTCGCCGTGGGCGTGGTGGCGCAGTCGCTCCCGGGCGCCGCGGGATCGCGCAGCACGATGTCGCCGCCGCTCGTCTGGACGTCTCCCGACTTCACCGGGTCCGCGTCGGGGGTCACCTCCGACCTGTACACGAGACCCACGCGAAACGGCATGCCGCGAGGCTTGTAGAGCGCGCCGATCTCGCCGCCCGCGCCCTGGGTGGCGAAGAACCGATCGGTCCTCCGCTGGCCGGCGACCTCGTTCACGACGAGCGACGTCCCACGGGATCCGATGCCGACGTAGAGCTGGTGGTCCAGGAACGCCCGGGCGACCTGCAGGTGCGCCACCGCGAAGTTGCCCTCCAGCTCCTCCGCCGCGGCGCCGGTGTTGGTGGCGTCCGTGCGCACCAGTCCGTAGCGCTGGAGCTCGGACGAGACGCCGACGCCCCAGACGCCGGACTGCACCAGCGCCGCCGCCGTGAGGAACGCGAGCTGCGTCTGGTCGCTCCGGGAGAGATCCGTTCCGCCCCGGCCGGTATTGAAGAAGTCGTTGTTGGCGATCGCCGACGGAAAGACGAGGCCGAGGCCGAAGTCGTAGTCGAGGTGATCGACGGAGTACGACGGGCGGACGGCCGGCGAGACCGGCGTCTGCAGCATGCCGTCGACGCCTTCGCCGATCGCGACGTAGGCCCCGGCGAGTCCCGTCACGCGCGTGCCCGCGAGGACCGGGCCCTGGGTCAGATCCACGGCGTACCGGCTCGTCCGGATGGGGGAGCCGTTGGGCCCGAGCTGCGCGGCGGCGCCGGTGGGCACGAGGACCACCGCGCACGCTGCGACGAGACGAGCCGCGGCGCGCATCATCGGCGCTTCTCGCGCGCGAGGCGGAGTTCCGTCGCGATCACGCTCACGAGGATACCGAGCGCGGCGATCGAGAACACGACCAGCATGGGGCCAAGCTGACCGACGAGCGCCGCGACCAGGGTCAGCAGCACGAACGTGTCGCGCTTGAAGAGGGGCTGGAGCACCGAGAGCGGTCCGGTCGCGTTCGACGTGCCCTGGCTGAGCGGATACTTGAGGAGATCCCCCGAGCCGATCTCCACCAGGTAGCGATACTCGATGCCGCTCGCGACGACGCCGGACCCCACGGTCACCAGTCCCGCGACGGCCCAGATGGGCTCGTGGCTGGTGGACCAGAGGCCGTACGCTGCGGCGCCGAAGAAGCCGTAGTTCGTCACGTCGTCTCCCACGGTGTCGAGCCACTCCCCGAGGAGCGAGCCGCGATGCGTGACGCGGCTCATCTCCCCGTCGCAGCCGTCGAGGATGCTCTGGGCGTGGAAGAGGGCCGCCCCGGCGGCGAGCGCGGCGTACGTCCCCCGCGAGGCCAGCGCCGCCCCGGCGAGCCCCACGAACAGGATGGCGACCGAGACCTGGTTCGGCGTCAGCGGCGTCTTCACGAGCCAGCGGGAGATCGCGAGGGAGACGTAGCGGTTCATCCAGCGCGAGGTCCAGCCGTCCTCGCGCTTGCGCAGGGCGCGGAACAGCGCGCGCTCCGCCACCGCGGCGGCGGCGGGCGAAGCGACGAGGATCGGATCGAACGGAAAGGGCGTGGTCGGGTCGAGCCGCAGGTCGAGGACGTCCACGTCCGTCGCGAGGTCACCTCGCTGCGCCGCGTCCGCGAGCAGCCGTCGATGTACGACCATGGTGGCCCCCACGCGCACCGCCGCGCAGCCGGGCGGCGGTACTGGCACCACCGCCGCGCGCAAGCGCGCATCCACGAGCACTCGCGCCCAGGGGGAGTCGGGTGCGACGATGGCGCTCGCGCCCGCCGCCTGCGCGTCCAGCGCGAGGCGCAGGGCGAGCGGCAGACCTGCGACGGACCGGGCAGGGTCGCCTTCCGATGGCTGTTCGAGGACGAGTACCCAGGGCGTCGGCATTCGCTCCGGGGCTCACCTTACTGGTCGAGCACGTGCGCGGCGACCAGCGGGAAGACGATGGTCGCGTCCGATTCGATGACGAAACGCGGTGTGTCCACGTCGAGCTTGGCCCAGGTGATCTTCTCGTTCGGGATCGCACCGCTGTAGGAGCCGTACGACGTGCTGGCCTCGGAGATCTGGCAGAAGTACGCCCAGCGAGGCACCGGATCGTGCAGCTCCTGCTGGATGAGGGGGACGACGCAGATGGGGTAGTCCCCCGTGATGCCGCCGCCGATCTGGAAGAAGCCCATGGCGTGGGCGGCGCTCTCCGTGCGGTACCAGGCGACCATGTCGGCCATCGCCTCGAGGCCCGTGCGGAACGCGGAGAAGCCGTTCACGTTCCCCTTGATGACGTGAGCCACCAGGACGTTGGCGAACGACGAGTCCTCCCAGCCCGGTACCCACACGGGCAGGTTCGCCTCCGAGGCCGCCACGAGCCACGAGTCGGCGGGGTCGATCTGATACTGCTTCTCGAGCACCCGGCTTCGAATCAGCTCGTAGAAGAACTCGTGCGGGTAGAGGCGCTTGCCCTCTGCCTCGGTCCTGCGCCAGAGGTCCAGCATGGGGGCGCCGATGCGGCGAAACGCCTCCTCCTCCGGAATGCACGTGTCCGTCACGCGGTTCAGCCCGCGGGCGAGCAGCCCGACCTCGTCTTCCGGGGTGAGGTCCCGATAGTTCGGCATTCTCACGTAGGAGTCGTGGGCGACCAGGTTGCAGAGATCCTCCTCCAGGTTCGCGCCGGTGACGCAGAGGGCGTGCACCTTCCTGCGACGGATCAGCTCGGCCACGCTGATGCCGAGTTCTGCCGTGCTCATCGCGCCGCCCATGGTGAGCATCATGGTGCCGCCACGGTCCACGTGGGCACGCCACGCCGTCGCCGCGTCGACGACGACGGCGGCGTTGAAGTGGCGGAAGTGCCGCTCCAGGTAGTCTTTGACGGCTCCCATGACGCGCGGGGCAGTATAGTCAGCGACCGTGGACTACAACGCCGAATTCCGCTGCCTTGCCGGGTGCGCTGGTGGTTGGCCAGTCACTCGCCCCATTTACCGATGCCCGAGTTGCTCGGGACTGCTCGAAGTGGTGCACGACGTGGAGCCGCTTCGGCGCAGAAGCGCCGCCGCGTGGATGCGACTCTTCGACGAGCGCTACAAGGGCACGGTCTGGCCGCTCGGATCGGGGGTGTGGGGCAAGCGCGAATGGGTCATGCCGCAGATCGACGACGATCTGATCGTCTCGATGGACGAAGGTGGAACGAACCTGTTCTGGGCCGAGCGCTACGGAAAGGAGCACCTCGGCCTCCCTGACCTGTGGGTCAAGATGTGCGGGAACAGCCACAGCGGGTCGTTCAAGGACCTGGGCATGACCGTGCTCGTCAGCGTCGTGCGCCAGGCGATTCGCGATGGACTGGCGGTGAAGGCGGTCGCGTGCGCCTCGACCGGTGACACCAGCGCCTCCCTCGCGGCGTACGGTGCGGCTGCCGGTCTACCCGTCGTGGTGCTCTTGCCTCGCGGGAAGATCAGCACCGCGCAGCTCATCCAGCCCATCGCGCACGGCGCGCTGGTCCTCGGGCTGGACACGGACTTCGACGGCTGCATGGCCATCGTGAAGGAGCTGGCCGAGAGCGGCGTCATCTACCTCGCGAACTCGATGAACCCGCTACGCATCGAGGGTCAGAAGACCGTCGGCATCGAGGTAGTGCAGCAGTTCGACTGGGCGGTGCCGGACTGGATCGTGCTTCCGAGCGGCAACCTCGGGAACGCGTCGGCGCTCCACGCCGGCTTCGCGCTCATGAAGGAGCTGGGCGTCGTGACGCGCTTTCCGCGGCTGGTGGTCGCGCAGGCCGAGAACGCGAACCCGCTGTACCGGGCGTGGAACGCGGGCCAGCGCAAGGTCGAGCCCATCGAGGCCAAGGCGACCCTCGCCAGTGCGATACAGATCGGCAACCCGGTGAGCGCGCCACGCGCCATTCGTGCCCTCGAGGCGATGAACGGCATCGTGGAGCAAGCCTCGGAGCAGGAGCTCTGCGACGCCGCCGCGCAGGCCGATCGGACCGGAATGTACACCTGCCCTCACACGGCGGTCGGCCTCGCCGTGCTCCGCAAGCTCGTCGAGCGGGGGACCGTGAAGTCCAGCGAGCGAGTCGTGTGCATCTCCACGGCGAATGGCCTGAAGTTCACGGAGTTCAAGGCCGGTTATCACGAGCGCACGCTCGCGGCGGTGGAGTCCGACCGCGCGAACCCCGCGGTGATGCTGCCACCCGACGTCGGTAGGGTCGTCGATGCGATCCAGAAGCGGTTCTCGTGAGCTCGCGCGCCTAGAACGCGAGCTGGGCCGCGGCCCCGGCGCCGTCGGGTGACGCGTACGGCGCGAGCACGAGCTTCGCCCGCTTCGGCAGCTTCTCGTACCGCGCAGCTTTCTCCGCGCCGTCGTCACCGCCGCCGGTCGTCAACAGGACGATGCCCGTGACGCCGAGCGTGAGCGCGACGCCGAACGCCATGTCGGCGATGAGCGCGTTGCGCTCGACGTCGTCCGCGGTCTTCGACGTGGGCTTGTCGTCGTAGTCGCCCTTCTTGCCCATCGCCTGGACGCCGAAGAACGTGCCGACGCCCGCGGCGACGCCCGCGATGCCGAGGGTGACGTAGGCGGGAACCTTGCTCTTGGCTTTCTTCGCCGGGGCCGCCGGCGCGGGCTCCTCGGCGGCGACGGCGGGGGCGGGGGCGGGCTCCTCCACCTCGGCGGCCTCCAGCGTCAGGCTCTTCTGCTCCGAGGCGCCGGCCTTGATCTCGACGTCGAACTCCTGGGCCACGGTGCCCGGCGCCTGGACCCGGATGCTGTGCTTGCCGGGCGCGAGGTCGAGGGTCAGGGGCGTCTCGCCCATTTGTGGAGCCCCGTCGACCATCACCGTCGCGCCGGCCGGGTCCGACTCGATGGCGAGCTTGCCGAGCGCGGGCTTCAGCGCGGCCAGTCGGTCCTTCACCAGCTGGGTCTTCTCGTCGCCCAGCTTGGCGAAGCCCTCGTCGGCGGCGATCTTCTCGTAGAGCGACGCTGCCTCCTCGCCCTTGCCGTCCTTGTCCAGGCTCTGCGCCAGCCAGAACCCCGCGAACACCGAGGGGATGAGCTCGTTGGCCTTGCGGAAGTGGACGGTGGCGGCGGCGAAGTCGCCGTTCTTGAACGCGGCCTCGCCGGCCGTGTACTCGGTGCGCGCCTGGTCGCGAGTCTTCGCGTCCGGCTTCTTGGCGGCCTGCGCGGCGGCGGGCTGGGTCGTGAACAGCACCGCCGGGGCAGCGGCGAGTCCCACGACCAGGGCGGCGGCGGGGAGCAGGGTCTTCTTGCGCATGGGTCCTCCGGGGCCGGCGGCAGCGGCCGAGCCGGCGAAAAGGCTAAACCGTCGAGGCAGGGCCGGACAAGTGCTGCCCCGGGTCGCCCTGGTCTACTCTGAGCCCCGGCCCGAAACGCGGCCGAGCGCATGACGGAATCGCCGCCCTCGTCGTCCGGCCCGCCTGAGCCCAAGGCGGGTCCGCGCACCCTGCCGCCGCCGGAGTGGATGGCGAGGCGTGCCCAGTCCGCGTCATCCGTCGCTCTCGCGCTGCGCGTCGAGGAGTCACCCGTGCCGCGCCGCATGGGGCCGCGCGCCGAGCAGGCGGCGCTTCGTGCGCGCATCGAGGGCGCCCGGAGCGCCGGTGACGCCCGTCAGGAGCGGGCCGCCTCCGCTGGCCTCGCACGCGTCCTCGCCGCTCGCGGGACCGAGCTGGACCTGGCCACGCGCCTCGCGCGACGCGCGCTGGCGCTCGGTGACGACGCCACGCTCCGCGAGGAGCTGGCCGGGTGGCTCGCCGGTCTGGGCGAGGCGGCGCTGGCGGCTGCCACGCTGTCCCCGCTGGCGGCCGCCCTCGGCGCGTCCGACGCCGCGCGACTGCTCGTGCGCAAGGCCGTGCTCCAGGCGCGCGCCGGCGATGCCGCGGACGCGGCGGCGGTGCTCGAGGAAGCGTCCCGTCAGGATCCCGATGACCCCGTCGCCCCCGAGCTGCTCGGTGCGCTCGCCGCGTGGGCGCCCGAGGCCGTCTCCACGGATCGCGCGGCGCGAGCGTACCTCGAGGGCGCGCGACGCCACGAGACGCGAGGCGAAAAGGCGTCCGCGTTCGAGGATCTCCTGCGCGCGTTCGAGATGGCGCCGGGCTTCGCCCTCGCTGCCGAGCGCCTCGCCTCGACGCTGGCGTCACGGGGTCGTGTCGGTGCCGCCGACGAGGTGTTTCGGGCCCACGCCGCGGCGCTCGACGACGGCGGCCGCACCGTGCACGAGCGCCGCCTGCGCGACGCCGTCGCGGACGGAGACGCGGCGCGCGCCCTCGCCGCCGGCCTCGATGCCCGACTCGAAGCGGACACGGACGTCGTCGCCCTGCTCGCTGCATGCACGAGCGGTGCAGATCCTTCCGCGTTCGACGCCGTGCTGCTCGGCGCCGGCCTGCACGAGGTCGTCGAGGCCAGGCTCGAGCTGGCCGCCGACGCCGCCACCGATCCCGCTCTGCAGGCGCGGTGTCACGTGGCGCGGGGGCGGCTCCTTGCCGGCCCCCTCGCGAGCCGCGATCGCGCGGCAGAGGCGTTCGTCGAGGCGCTCCTGGCGGACCCCGCGAGCGACGAAGCCAGGACCATGTTGCGCGAGCACGTCGCACAGACCGGGCAGGTCGCGGCGCTGGTGGAGGCTCTCGTCGGCGTCGGTAGCAGCGAGAGGGCTCCTGTCGCCGAGCGCACCGCCTGCCTGCGCGAGCTGGCCGTGCTGGCGGACCAGAAGCTCGGTGATCCGCGTCTGGCGCTCTGGGCCGTGGAGCGCCTCGCGGCGGTCGTCGGGACGGACGACGAGGCCATCGCTCTGCGCGAAAGGCTCGAGCGCAAGGCGCTTCGCTACGACGAGGAGGTCGCCGAGCTGCGCGAGTCGCTCCGCAACGTCGAGGGCGACGCGCGTCACGCGTTGCTCCTGCGGCACGTCGCGGCGCAGCGTGGACGCCCGGAGGATCACGACGGGCTCGTCGTCGCGCTGGTGGAGCTGGTGCGTGCGTCGCCGGGCGACTTCGAGCACCGCGCCGAGCTGGAGCGCCTGCTCGTGCGGCGAGGTCGCCAGGGCGAGCTCGTGCCGCTGCTGCGCCACGTGACCGACGAGCGGCGTTCGTCCTCGGACGTGGAGCGAGCGCGATTGCGGCTCGCGCAGATGGAGCGCCGCCGCGGGGACGTTGCCGCAGCGCTGCGCGAGCTGCAGCCACTGCTCGGCGAGGACGCCGGGCATCGCTCGGCGGTCGGCATGGCGCTGGTGCTCGCGACGCGCACGGGGGACGAAGGGATCCGCGCCCGAGCGCTCCTGCGGTTGGCGGGACCTCAGTCGCCGGCGCTCCGAGCGATGCTGTCGAGTGTCGCCGCGGATGCGTGGCGTGCCGCCGACCAGCCCGACGCGGCTCGTGCCGCCGCCGAGGCCGCCTGCAGCGCCGATCCCTCGCTGGCGCGTCCGGTGGCGGCGCTCGCCGGCACCTCGGTGAACCGCCGCGACAGGCAGGCCGCTGCTGCCCTCGAGCGCGCCATGGGCGTGGTGGTGCCACGCGCCGCCTGGTGTGAAGCCCTGGCGCTCGCCGAACACACCGTGGGCGACGCGGCGGTGGCGCTCGCCTGGACCCAGCGATGCCTCGCGCTGCGTCCCGGTGACCCGCACGCCGTGAAGGCGCTGCTCGAGCGGGTCACGGCGGCCGGAGATACGGCCCGGCTGGGCGACGTGCTCGCGTGGCTTCTCGCGCAGCCCTTGCCCCTGGGTGCGCTGGCAGAGCCCCTGGCCTCCGCGCTGCGGCGCCTCGGCGAGCTGGATGCGACGCGCGGCGGGGCCATCGCGCGACGTGCGCTCGACGTGTTCGGGCCACGGGTGCCGGCGCTCCGGGACGCCGTGCTCACGGTGGCGGAGCTGGTCGGCGATCGTGGGCTGGCCATCGCCGTCGTGGAACGCTGGCTGGCGTCGGGGGCGCCCGGCGCCGACCGGACGGACCTCTTGCTGGACGTTTCGCGACGGCGCAAGCGCGCCGGGGACGCCGACGGCGCGGCACGCGCGCTGGCGCGAGCGGTCACGGAGGGGGCCGATCCGGGTCAGGTCCTCGCCGAGCTCGACGTGGCGCTTCCGGCGCGCGGGTCGGACGGCGAGGTCTCGCTGCTCGAGGCTCGCGCGGAGGCGCTCAGCACGCTCAGCTCCGCGGACGTGGCGGGTACGGTGCGCGCGTGGCGCGAGCTCGGAGCGGCGCGGTGGGATCTGGCGGGCGATCGGGAAGGTGCGGTGGCGGCCTGGGAGCGGGCCGCGCTCCTCGACAGCGAGCGCGGCGTGCAGCGGCTCGCACGAGATCTCGTCGCCTTCGCCGATTCGGAGGACGCGCTGCGTCGCCTCACCGACATGGCCGAGCGCCGCGAGAACCCCAAGCAGGGCGCCCAGGTGCTGGCCGTCGCGGCGCACGTCGCGCTCGGGAGCGGGCAGTTCACCGAGGCCCTCGAGATCGCCTGCCGTGCGCTCGAGCTCGATCCATCGCTCTCCGATGTCCTGGCGGTCGCGGAGAGGGCGGCGACGCCCGGCGACGTGGACATGCTCGCACGCGCCTATCACGTCATCGCGGAGGCCGCGCTCGGGGTCTACGGCGAGCGCGCGGCGCACTACCGGGCGGCGCGGCAGTTCGAGAAGCGTGGCGCCGTCGAGCGCGCGCTGCGACACGCCGTGCGCGCGTTCGAGGCGGTGCCCGCAGAGGGCGTGACGTTCGTGCTCATGGTTCGCCTCGGCCAGCGGCTGGGGAACACCACGGAGGTCGTGCTGGCGATCGAGCGCGTGTCTGCGCGCGAACGCGGGCCGGACGCTCGCGCCGCGTGGCTTCGGCGGGCAGCGATGGTCGCGGGCGAAGGCGAGGAAGGACGCCGCCAGCGCGTGGAGGTGCTGCTGCGCGCGCTCGCCGTGAGACCGGACACCGACACCTTGAGCGCCCTCGGCGACTCCATGGCCGCGCTCGCCAGGGTCGTACCCGCGGATGCCGACATCGTCGAGCTCCGCTTCGGCAACGCCCTCGACGCGCTCCTCGAAAAGCTCGACGGCCCGGAGGGTGGGCGCGTGGCCATCGAAGGCGCGGTGGTCGCGCTCGAGAGCTTTCGCTCGGCGACCCACGCCCTCCGGGCGCTCGACAGCGCCGTGTCCTGCGACGCCGACATCGACGAGTACTCGAGGCTGGACGTGCCCGCGCACCTCGACGTGCTCGCCACGGACGCCGCGGCGGCCGGTGCCTTCGTGACGCGCGTTGCGGACCTTTCGGGCCAGAAGTTCGGAAACGCGGGGCTCGCGCTGCTCGCCATGAGCGCGAACCTCGCCGAGCGAGTCGGCGATGGCCGAGCACGGGCCGTGCTGCTCGTGCGCGCCGCTCGTCGCGATCCCGAGAACGCCGCGCTGGTGCGGCAGGCGGACGCGGCGGCACGCGCCCTCGGTGACCCCGCGCTGCTCGAGGAGCTCGCCGACGCCGTGCCCGCGGCCCGGAAGGTCGAGACGCTGGAGGAGCTCGCGAGCGAGGCGGAGCGCGCCGGCGACGTCGAGCGCGCCGTGGAGGCCCTGGGTCGTGCGACGGCGGTGGACGGGCTCGAGCGCGGCGAGCGCATCCGGATCGTGGACAAGCTCCGCGATCTCTTCGGGCGCATCGGTCGTCGGGACGCGCTGGAGGAACTCCTGGTGAGCGAGCTCGAGCGCGACGACGCGGAGGAGTCACGCCGCGTTCGCCTCCTTCGGGACCTCGCCGTCGTCATCGGTGCGCGAGGAGACGCCCACCGGGCGCTGGAGGTCCTCGACGTCGCCGCCGAGCGCCACGCCGACGACGTCAACGTTTACGAGGACATCGTGTCCATGGCGCGACAGGCACGCGACGACGTGCGGCGCGCCAGCGCCCTGGGTCATCTGGCCGACCTCACGCGGGATCGCGCGTCGAAGCTCGGCTACCTCCGTGAGCTGGCGCCCATGCTCGACGAGCTGGGCGACCACCAAGGCGCCGCCCAGCGGTGGGCTGAGGTGCTCCGGCTCGACGGCAACGATCTCGGCGCGCTCGGCGCCCTGGAGCGCGAGGCCGAGGCGGCCGGCGACTGGGAGCGCGTCGTGGCGCTGCTGGGGCGCCGCGCGGCGCTCGCCACGCTGGTCGAGGACGTTCGCAGGATCCGGCTGCGACGGGCGTCGGTGCTCGAGCAGCGTCTGGGGCGTCCCGACGAAGCTCGGGCGGAGCTGGAGGCGGTCCTCGCCGCCGCGGGCGATCACCTCGGCGTGCTGCGTGTCGTGGCCGACCTGAACCTGCGCATGAGTGCGCCTCTGCGCGCCGCGCCGCTGTGGTTCCGCGCGAGCGCGCTGGCGCGAGACAAGGAAGAAGCCGCCGACCTCGCCCGTCGCGCGGTGGAGGCGTACCTCGGCGGTGACGACGTCGAGTCCGCGCGGAGGGTGCTCGATGGCATGGAGGCCTGGGCGACGAGCGAGCGGGTCCTCGAGCTCCGCGTGGACGTGGAGCGTCGCAGTGAAGACCCACGCGCCCTGGCCGAGGCCCTGGAGGAGCTCGCGCTGGCCTCCATGGGGACGCCTCACGACCGGGCCGCGCTCCTCGTCGAGGCCTCGCGAGCGTCCGCGGCGGCGGGCGACGATCAGGGTGCGCTGGCCCGCGCGCAGCGCGCCGCGCGCATCGCGCCGGAGGACGCCGACGCCCAGCTCGCCGCCAAGCTCTGCGAGTATCGGGCTCGCGGAGCGGGCAACGAGGAAATGGCTCGCGTCACCGTCGCGGAGCTGCGTTCGCTGTCGGGGGACCTCGGGGACGACCAGCAAGCCCTACGCGCCTTCCTCGTCGCGGAGGCGCTCGACGTCGCCGTCGGCCAGGGCGCCGGGCTCCGCGAGCTGTCGCGAGTCCACGCCGAGATCGGTCCCGTTACGCGCGTGGCGCTCGGCATGGCGGAGCGGCTGGCAGCCTCCGCCGACCCGGCCCGGGCGCTCCCGCTCTTCGAGGCGGCGCTGGCCGGGGACCTGTCTGGCGTCCGCACGCGCGGGCGAATCGCGCTGCGAGCGGCGGAGGCCGCGCGCAAGGCCGGCGATCACGAAGCCGCCCTGGCGCTGGCGGATCGCGCGGCGGCGGAGCCGGACACGAAGGCGGACGCCCTCGCGCTGGTGGCGGAGCTCCGCGCCGCACGCGCGCCCAGCCAGCGGTTGCCCGAGCTCGAGCGACGCTCCAAGCCGCCGTCGGAGGCCACCCCGGCGGACCTGGGGCGCACGCAGCGACTCAGCACGCCGCCACCGAAGCCGTCCGTGCGTCCCATCCCGCGCGAGGACGAACCGTCCGCCGCTGCCTCGCGTGCCGAGTACGTCGAGCTGAAGCGGCCCTCCACGAGGCCCGGGGCGGAGGCACGCTCGCCATCGGCGCCGCCGCCCGCCTCCGAGCGGCCCGGGGCGCCTGCGCCCTCCGC
>CAZARU010000073.1:22109-34603 GCA_964487605.1 uncultured Polyangiaceae bacterium | reverse complement strand
GCGACGATCGTCGGCCTGGGTCTCGCCGTCGACCTCGACGAGCCGAAGCAAGCAGCCGCGGGGCGGCGACGTCCGCAGCGCTGATCAAGACCCCGAGGGGACGGCCGGCAGGAGCTCGGGGTGGGGCGGCTCTACGTGCTCGGGGGCACCGGCTTCGGCGACGCCCTCGGTCGTCGCTCCCGTCGTGGGCTCCGTGCGCTTCGTGTAGACGACGACCTCGTCCCCGGGCTCGAGCTTGGTGCTCCGGGCGACGCGGTTGATGCGCTCCATGCTGCCGACGCTGAGTCCGTAGCGTCGTCCGATGCCCGCGAGCGTGTCGCCCTCGCGCACCTCGACGGTGACGCGTCGCCGCCCGTTGAGCCCCTCGAAGTAGTCGAAGAAGTCGTCGCTTCCCGCGACGAGCGCCCTGACTCCCGACTCCGACAGATGGCGCGTCCGGGAGAGGTCCGCGCTCTTGGGCACGTAGAGCTGGAGGGTCATCCCCGAGACGAGCCGGGCCGATCCGTCGAGGGAGTTCCAGGTCACGATCTCGGTCGGCGTGACGTGGAACGCGCGAGCCACCGCGGCGATCGAGTCGCCCGTCAGGACGACGTAGAAGGCGCGACGCCGGTCGGGGTAGTGGAACTTGCGCGGTGGAACGACGACGACGCGTGGCGCCGCGGAAGCCTGGGCGCCGGAGCGCGGCAGGAGGAGCACGTCTCCAGCACCGAGAGGCTCACCCTTCGAGACGCCGTTGAGCCACTGCACCCGAGCTGCGGTGGTTCCGCGCTCCACGGCGATGTCTTCGAAGGTGTCGCCGAAGCGCGCGACGTAGGGTTCCAGCTCGTCGGGCTGGGAGGACTTCGCGAGCTTCTGCAGCGCCGCGACGCCCTTCCCTTTGGGGACGCGAACGGGCCACGTTCGCTGGGAGCTGGGGTCCGGAGCGGGTGGCGTGCGGTTGGCCAGGAGCTGCGGGTTGAACGAGAGGAGCTGCTCGATGGGCGTCTCCGAAGCCGTCGCGATCTCGACGACGGAGATCCCGGACGTCACCCGGACGGTGTCGAACTCCTCTGGCGCGTCGGGGGAGACCGCGTCGATGCCGAACGCCTTGCGGTTGGTCATCACCACGGCGATCGCGAGGATCTTGGGCACGTACAGCGTGGTCTCCCACGGAAGCCCGGCTTCGTGGCGCGAGAGCTCGAAGAAGTCGTTGGTGTTGAACTTGCGAATCGCGCGCGAAAGGCCGCCGTAGCCCATGTTGTAGGCGGCCATGGCGAGGTCCCAGTTGCCGAAGCGTTGGTTCAGGTCCGCCAGGTAGCGGAGGGCGGCCTGCGTGGCGCGCTCGGGGTCGAGGCGCTCGTCCACCCAGCGATCCACGGTGAGCCCGTAGGTGCGGCCGGCGTCCGGCATGAACTGCCACAGACCGGCGGCGCCGGCGGGCGAACGGATCGTCGGGTTGTGGCCGCTCTCGATGAGACTCAACCACACCAGGTCCTGCGGGAGACCGGCGTTCGCGAGGGCAGCTCGCAGCGCGGGCGCGTACTTGCCGCTCTTCTTCGCCCACACCTTGGCGATGGCCTGGCCGCGGGCGTTGTCGCGGTAGAACCTGAGGTACTTCACGACCCGTCGATCGAAGCGCACCGGCAGGTCCGGCATCGTCAGCGTCCGGAGGAAGTCCGCGTCGGCGTCCTCGGGCAGGTCCCTGGGCTCTGCGTTCCCGCGCCGCGTCGGAGGCGAGCCGCTCGCAACGACCGCCGGGCCGCTCGGGCTCGGAGGGGGCGTGGACCACGACCAACCCGGCACCGCGCCTTCGAGCGGCTCCGGGAACAGCACGCGATCGGCCTCACGCAGCGCGCGCAGCTCGGGATCATCCTTGCCCGCCGCCTGCTCCTCTCTCGTCGGTCCGATCGCGACGTGACGACGAGCCTCCGCGTCGGGAGTCGGACGCTCGGCGCCCTTCGGAAGGCTCGCGCTCGGCGTCTTGGGCGCGCGGCCACGGTGAGGGTTCTGCCGCGCGCCGTCTCGGCTCGCGGCCCCGGGCTTCTCGGCGCTGGGTTGGGGAGCGGACGCCGTGGGTGGTGCTGGCTTCGGAGAATTGCCGCCCGGTGGCTGAGCGGGGGCGGCGGACACGGCGTCTTCGGCACCGGGGGCCGTCACCTTGCGCTGGCCTGCGCCCTTGCCGGGCGTGGCCGCGGACTTCGAGGAAGGAGGCTTCGCCTTCGCCTCGTCGGCGGGCCTCGCCGGCTTGGCCGTCCCGGTGGGCTCCGGCGCCCTGGCCGGGCTGCTGCGCGGGGTGCCGCCCTTCGACGGCGTCGCAGACTTCCCTGATCCCTCAGCAACTTCCGCGGGTTGCGCGCGAATGGCCGGCGCCCCGAGCAGCACGAGCGCCAGGGTAGCCGCGGCGGCGTGCGCGCACCCGGTCCGGAGCATCCCCCGAGGACTACCGAGCGACGCCAGATCGGTCAACTTCGCCACCCTCCAAGGCGGCACCGGCGTGGCCGCTCGCGCGCGGCAGAGGGTCGCGGCAGGCGCCGGAGCGCTTGATCTCCCGGCGAAAACCCGTCAGCAGGGGGCCCATGAGCGAACGCACACGCATCGAGAAGGACACGATGGGCGACGTGGAAGTGCCCGCGGACCGCCTGTGGGGCGCACAGACCCAGCGCAGCCTCCAGAACTTCGAGATCTCCACGGAGCGGATGCCGACGGAGCTCGTGCGCGCCCTCGCGACGGTGAAGAAGGCGGCCGCCATCGTGAACATGGAGCTCGGGACCGTGGACGCCGCGATCGGCAGGGCCATCGTGGCTGCGGCCGACGAGGTCGTCGCGGGCCAGCACGACCAGGAGTTCCCCCTGGTCGTGTGGCAGACGGGGAGCGGAACACAGACGAACATGAACGTGAACGAGGTGCTCGCGAATCGGGGCAGCGAGATCCTCGGCGGTGAGCGCGGCGAAGGACGCAAGATCCACCCCAACGATCACGTCAACCGCGGCCAGTCGTCGAACGACGTGTTCCCGTCGGCGATGACCGTCGCCTGCGTCGAGGCGCTGCGCAACCGGGTGGCGCCCAGCGTGAAGGCGCTGCGCGACGTGCTCGATGCGAAAGCGAAGGCGTTCGCGTCGGTCGTGAAGATCGGTCGCACGCACCTGATGGACGCCACGCCGCTGACGCTCGGGCAGGAGATCAGCGGGTGGGTGGCGCAGCTCGATCACGGCCTCGGGCACCTCGACGCCGCCGTGCCGCACCTCGCGGAGCTGGCGCTGGGCGGCACCGCCGTGGGGACGGGCCTCAACGCTCATCCGGAGTACGCCGTCCGCGTCGCGGCATGCCTCGCGACGCTGACCGGCCATCCCATCAGGACCGCGCCCAACAAGTTCGAATCCCTCGCCGCCCACGACGCGATGGTCCACGCGCACGGCGCGCTCAAGACCCTCGCGGCCTCGCTGAACAAGATGGCGAACGACGTCCGGTGGCTGGCCTCGGGGCCGCGCTGTGGCATCGGCGAAATCTCGATCCCCGAGAACGAGCCCGGAAGCTCGATCATGCCGGGGAAGGTGAACCCCACCCAGTGCGAGTCGATGACGATGCTCTGCGCGCAGGTGTTCGGAAACGACGTCACCATCAACTTCGCCGGCGCCAGCGGCAACTTCGAGCTGAACGTCTACAAGCCCGTCATGGTGAACGGCTTCCTCCAGAGCTGCCGCTTGATCGCCGACGGCTGTGACAGCTTCCGCAAGAACTGCGCCGTCGGAATCGAGCCCAACGCCGAGCGGATCCGCGAGCATCTGGAGAACTCGCTCATGCTCGTGACGGCGCTCAACCCCCACATCGGTTACGACAAAGCGGCGAAGATCGCGAAGCGGGCGCACGCGGAGGGCACGACCCTCCGCGCGGCCGCACTGGCCCTCGGGTTCGTGTCCGACGCCGACTTCGACCGCTGGGTCCGCCCCGAAGAAATGACGGGCCCGAAGGCCTAGCGCTGCACCGCGATGAAGATGCTGTTCCCGTCCCGATGGACGAGGAGCAGCGTCCGCGTCTTCGACGCAGCGTAGGCCTTCTCGAAGTCGCCCACGGACGCGATCTTGGTCCGGTTGACTTCGAGGACGACGTCGCCGGGGCGCAGCCCGGCTCGCGCTGCGGCGGACCCGGGATCCACTCCGACCACGACCGCGCCGCTGCGAACCCGCGGGGGGATTCCGTGCTTCTTTCGATGAGCGTCGCCCAGAGTCTCCAGCAGCAGGCCATCCAGGCTGCCGGATCCGTCGGGCCCGGAGCTGAACCGTGGCCTCTTCGCGCCGTCCTCTGGCATCTCGCCGATGGGGACGGTCAGGGAGCGCACCGTGCCGCCGCGCAGGACGTCCACGGTGACGGTGCGCTGAGCGCCCAGGGTGGCGACCACGTTCCGCAGCTCGCCGGGCGAGCTCACGGCGCGGCCGTCGATCTTCGTGACGACGTCCCCGCGCTCGAGACCTCCCTTGCTCGCCGGTCCGTCCGGCGCGATGTCCGACACGACGACGCCGCGCGTGTCGGGCGGGAGCCGCATGGCGACGGCCAGGTCCTTGTCGAGCGGCTGGATGAAGATGCCGAGCCATCCGCGCACCACGCGACCATTCGTCACGAGGCTCTCCATGATCGGCTTGACCATGTTCGTGGGAATGGCGAACCCGACGCCCATGTAGCCACCGGTCCGTGACAGGATGGCCGTGTTGATGCCGACGAGCTGACCCTCCATGTTCACCAGCGCGCCGCCCGAGTTGCCCGGGTTGATGGCCGCGTCGGTCTGGATGAAGTCCTCGTAGTCCACGATACCGACGTTGGCGCGGCCCTTGGCCGACACGATGCCCATGGTGACGGTCTGTCCGACGCCGAACGGGTTTCCGATGGCCAGGACGACGTCTCCGAGACGCAGCCGTGACGAGTCGCCGAAGCGGATGGGAACGAGGTTTTCCGCCTTGCCCTTCACGCGAAGGACGGCGAGGTCGCTCTTGGGATCCGTCCCCACGACCTCGGCGTCGAGCTCCCTCGAGTCCGACGTCGTGACGCGGATGTCCTTTGCGCCCTCGATGACGTGGTTGTTGGTGAGGATCACGCCGTCGGCCGACACGATGACGCCCGATCCGAGGCCGCGCTCCTGGCGCTCTCGCGGGACGCCACCGGGTCCGAAGAAGTGCCGGAAGAACGGGTCCTGCTCGAAGCGCATCCCGAGCTGCACGGTCTTCGTCGAGCTGACGTTCACGACGCTCGGGAGCGCCGCCTCGGCGACGTCCGCCGTCGTGGTCGTGGCCGCACCGGAGTGCTTGCCCTGGGCGAACGCTGGATGCGGCAAGTAGGAGACGGGGACCTGGCGTTCGCGCTCGGCCGTGGCAGGCCCCGCGGGCGCTCGGGCCCCGGACTCTGCCGTCGGCGCGGCGGCCGTGCAGGCGAGAGCCGGGGTCAGAGCAGCCAGGAGCGCGAGGTGGGCGATTCGAATCATGGCCGAGGAGACCCGTGACTTTGCGCAGAGCTTGGGGGTGCGCAAGTGAACCGCCGGCGGGGCCTGCGAATTCCGGCGGGCGCGGTCAGCCCGAGCGCACCGAAATTTGCCGTGGCTTGTGCTCGGCGGCCTTGGGCAGTCGGAGTTCGAGCACCCCGGCCACGAGCTTGGCGTCGATGCCCGCCCGGTCCAGCCCCTGCGGGAGCGTGAAGACCCGGTGGAAGTCGGCCATCGAGCGCTCGCCAGCGAGGGGTGCTCCCTCGACGCCGTGAGAGCGGCGGGCTTCGAGGGTCAGCTGATCCTCCCGCAGGTCGATGGTCAGGTGGTCGGCGTGCACGCCCGGGAGGTCGGCCAGGAGCAGGAGTTCCTGGTCGTTCTCGTAGACGTCCACTGCGGGCGAGATGATGGGGCGCTCGGCCACGCGCTCGGGCTCCGCGCCCTTCTTCGTAGAGATGCTGGTCATGAAGGTGGGTCCTTTCTTTCGCTGGTCGCGCTCACTTGGCGCGGACGGTGATCTGTCGGGGTTGCACGTCGGGCGTCTTCTCCAGGGTGATGGTGAGGACGCCGTTCTTGACTTCGGCTCGGGCGCCGTCGGGATTGACCCGCGACGGCAGGGTGAAGCTGCGTGAGAACGTCACGCTGGAGCGCTCCTTGCGATGGACGGAGTAGCCCTCGGGGCCCTCGGCCTTTCGTTCCCCCGCGATGGTCAGGACGTCCTGGTTGAGGCTGACCTTCAGGTCCGCCTCGGACAGCCCGGGGACGTCCGCCACGAGGGCCAGTGACTTGCCCTGGTCGAAGAGGTCGGCGCGTGGATACGCCGACGAGCGCTGGATCGAGAGAGGGGCGAAGAGGCGGGGCCCGAACGGGACGTCGTCGAACGCGCGGTCCATGCGGCGTCGCAGCTCGTCCAGCGCTGCGAAGCTCGGATCGAAATCGGTCAGTCTGGCGAACATGGTTTTCCTCCTGTTCTTCGGCGGCCAGTGGCCGTCGAGAATCCTGGGTGTTAGGGGCACCCCGGTGGCTCGTTGAGCAAACTCCCGGAGCGGGCCCCAAGCTGTGCCCGCACGACGACGTGTCAACCCGAGGCGTCGCGCTCAGCCGAACGCGGAGATCCAGTCGGCGATGCCGGTGAGCGGCAGGCTCCGGGTCACGACGCCGGCGCGCACCGCCATGCCGGGCATCCCGTACACCACCGCCGTCTCCTCGCTCTCGGCGATGACGGTTCCCCCTGCCTCCATGATGCGCCTGGCCCCCTCGACGCCGTCGTCTCCCATGCCGGTCAGGATGATGCCGACGGCCTTCGGCCCTTCCACGGCCGCGACGCTGGCGAGCAGGCGATCGGCGCTCGGCACGTAGCGGTCCGAGGGCGCCGGGAGCCGCACGGCGAGGCGAAGGTGCTCGCCGTCCGCCACGAGCTCCATGCTGCGGCGACCCGGGCAGATGAAGGCGCTGCGCTCGGTCACCAGGTCCGATGCCTGACCCTCCGAGACGCGCATGCTCTTGCTCCGGCGGTTCAGCCGCTCGGCGAAGGTGCGCGTGAACTTCTCCGGCATGTGCTGCGCGATGAGGATGGCGCACCTGGGCCGGCGCGGAAGCCGCCCGAAGATCTCCATGAGCGCCGTGGGGCCGCCGGTGGACGACGCAATCGCGATGACGCGCTCCGGACGTCGCGCCGGCGGCTCGCTGGAGACGACCGCATCGCCCTTCACCGGAACCGAGTCCAGCTTCTTTCGTGTCGCGAGCGCGGCCGGCCGGAGAGAGTCGATCATCAACACCTTCTCCAGCAGCTCGTCCTTCACGGAGAAGAGCTCCGCGTCCGCCTGCCGATCGGGCTTCGCCACGAAATCCAGGGCGCCCAGCTCGAGGGCCTTGAAGACGTTCTCCTTCTGGCTGTAGCTGCTGACGACGATGACCGGCGTCGGCATCTTGCTCATGAGGATCCGCAGGAACGTGAATCCGTCCATCTTCGGCATCTCGAGATCGAGCGTGAGGACGTCGGGCTCGAGGGCCTGAACCAGGCGCAGCGCCTCCTCGCCATCGGCGGCGTTCCCGACCACGACGGCGCGATCGTTGCCCGCGAAGATCTGGGCGATGGCTCGTCGATTGAAGACGGAGTCGTCGACGACCAGGACCTTCAGCGGGGCCTTGCGCACGATCGGATTCGTCATCGCCTTCGCTCCTCGAACCGATCCCTCGTGCCGGGCTTTCTGTAGACCAGATCCTCCTTCAAGTGAACCAGTTCGAACGCCGTGGACACGTTCAGGAGCGACTCCGAGTGGCCGAGCAGGAGATATCCCCCGGGAACCAGCCGCTCGTAGAGCGCGTCGATGACGCGGCGCCGGGATCGTACGTCGAAGTAGATGAGGACGTTCCGGCAGAAGACGGCGTCGACACGCCCGACCATGCTCGCGCGCGAGGCGTTCACGAGGTTGAGCTGTCCGAAGTGGCACATCTTCCGGATGCGCTCGGTGACCTGGTACCCGCCCTCCGCCGGCTCGAAGTAGCGGGACCTGAGGTGCGCCGGCGTCGTCCGGAAGGACGGTTCGCGATACAGCCCCCGCCGGGCGAAGGCGACGCTGCGCTTGGAGTAGTCGCTCCCGATGATCCGGACGTCCCAGCTCGCGAAGAGCCCCGCCTCGGCGACGAGCATGGCGAGCGTGTAGGCCTCTTCACCCGTGGAGCAACCCGCGCTCCAGATGGACAGGCGCCGACTCGACAGTCGATCACGCGCGAGCCTGGGCAGCACCTCGTCTCGGAATGCACGCAGCTGGTATTCCTGGCGAAAGAAGTAGGTCTCCTTGATGGTCAGCGCGTCCACCGCCGTCTCGAGCTCTTCGGGCCCGGCCGGATCGAACCGTAGGTACTTGTAGTACTCGTCGAAACCGGACAAACCGAGCGTCGCCAGGCGCTCGCTCAGACGTCGGTCGAACGTGTACGCCGACCCCTCGTCGAAGACCAGGCCGGCGTGCTCGTTGACGAGATCACGCAGCAGCCGAAACTCGTCCGGGCGAATGCGCGTTCGTGGAAGCTGAACTGCGCCGCGGCTCACTGCCGCCAGCTCCCCATGCCCGGCGGTGGGACGGTCTTGCGCCGCCCGCCATCCGCCTCGACCTCCGCGAGCGCCCGCTGTATTGCCTGGCGCACCAGCGGCTCTTCTTCGCGGGAGAGACGCGACCGCAACAGGTCCACCGCCACCGGGCCACCGAGCACGCCGAGCAGGTCCGCCGAGAGTCGTCGAACGTCCCACGCATCGTGCTCGGTACAAGCACCGATGCGGGCGGTGACGCGAGAGTCCTGCTCGTTGCCGAGCGCCCGGAGAGCGGCCTTCACGACCTCGGAATCGGCGTGGGAGAGCGCATCGAGCAAGGCGTCGATTCGCTTGGGATCGTCGAGGCCGCTGATGGCCTCCACGGCGGAGACGGCGGACAGCGGCGGACCGCTCCGCGCGATGGGCCTGAGCACCGACAGCGACCGGGAGTCGCCCGTCTCTCCGAGCGCTCGGATCGCGGCCGCGACGAGCGTCTCGTCGGTCGCCTGCACGACGTCGAGCAGTCGCTCCGCTGCGCCCAGACGCCCGAGGGCGCGAACGGCCGCGAGCTGGACCTCGCGCTCCTCGTCGGTGAGGGCGAACGCCACCGCCTCCACGGCCTCGGGCGTAGACAGTGACGCAAGGGCGTCCACGGCCGCACGTCGCACCGCGGGTCGATCCTCCGAGAGGGCGTCGGCGAGAAAGCGAACGTCGTCTCGAACGGAACCGAGCGCGGCGCCGCGGAGCGCCCCGACGATCACGACGGCGGGCAGGACGTCCGCGGAGCCCGGGCGGGCGCGCCGGACGACCGCGCGCGCGGCGTCGGGATGGCGCTCGGCACAGTTCGCCAGCGCGGAGGAGGCCGCGCGCTCGACGCCCGCCATCGGCCCCGCTCCGAGGAGCGAGGCGACCGGATCGATCGCCGGGGCGCCCCCGATGCGAGAAACGACGCCCAGCGCCGAGCGGACGACCTCCGGGACCGCGTCACCCAGCGCCGAGATGACCGCCTCCGACACCGTTTCCCAGTGAGCGTCGTTGACGCCGTGTACCGGATCGAGGCGGGCGAGCACGTCGAGGCACACGGCACGCTCGTCCAGGTTGCCGAGCTGAACGCGACGAACGAGAACCGGCATGGCCTCGTCGAGCATCATCGTGATCGCCTGCTCGGCCTCGGCGGCGGTACGGTCGTCGGTCAAGGCGGAGATCGCGACGCCCGCCGCCTCCTCCGTCCCGAGGGCACCCGCAACCACGAGCGCGGCTCGCGTCACGTCCGGCGCGTCGTGCGCGCGCGCGTGGACGAGCACTCGGTCGGTCTGCTCGGCGTCCAGTGCGCGAAGCGCCGTTCGTGCCGCGTGCAGCGCCGCGGCGCTCGTGCGCGAGTAGTCCGCCAGGGCGGCCAGGGCTGCCCGCCACGTCGACCCGCGCTCGGTCGCCACCCTCTGCGCCAGGAGGGGAGCTGCGGCTTCGTGGCCGCCACGACCCGCCGCGACGAGCGCGCCGCGGCCGAGCACCGGATCGTCGAGGAGCCCTTCGACGATGGCCCAGTCGAGCGGAACCTCCAGGTGGTTCAGGCCGTCGAGCGCCGCCAGCCGCACGAACGCGTCGTCGGAGTCGAGGCACCTGGTGAGCAGGCGGGCGGCTTCCTCGTGACACGCGGGTCCGATGCCCGCGATGGCCTCCACCGCGGCGGCGCGCACGTTCGCGTCCGGATCGGAGACGCAGATCCTCAGCACGACGAGCGCGCCGGCGTCGGCGCTGCGCCCCAGGGTGTCCACCGCCAGCTTCCGTCCGTCGGGGTCCAGGGACGGCATCTCGGCGGCAATGACGTCGATCGCCTTGGACCCGAGGCCGGCTAGCGCTTCGACGGCGGCGTTGCGAAGACCGACGTTGTCGCCCGGGGCGAACACGCCGACCAGCGCGCGCAGGAGCTGGAGCGAAGGACCGATGGATGTCGCCGCACTGATGGCTTCCTTGCGCACGCGCCAGTCAGAGTCGGCGAGGGCCAGGAGGACGAGCGGAACGACCTCGTCGCCGTGGCCACCCGCCAGCAGCTCCGCCGCACGCCGACGCTCCTCGGCGTCCGTGGAGCGGAGCCCGGCCGCTGCTGCGTCGAGATCGGTCAACGTCGGTCCGCGCGCCGCGGCTCGGCTGCGCCCTCGGTGTGCACGGCAGCGACCAGTGACTCGAACCGGCCGAGGTCGAGCACGAACGTCATCTCGCCCGCGTGGGTCGTCACGCCGACGATCCCTCGCTCGTCCTCTCCACCGCCGAGCGACGGTGCGGGTCGAAACCCCGCTCCCCCGGTGCCGAAGACGTCGGTGACGCCATCCACGATCAGCCCCACGGTTCGGCCGGCGACGTCCACCAGGATCCACTTGCATCGGGCACGGTGCTCGATCGGCGGCAGGCCGAAGCGGCGGCGCAGGTCGATGACGGCGACCACTTCGCCTCGATGATCCGCGACCCCGGCGATGGCGCCCGGCGCATGTGGCAGCGCCGTCACGTCGAGCGGATTCACGATTTCCTTCACGGAACCGATGGGGACCGCGTAGGCGACCTCCCCGACCGTGAATCCGACGAGGCTCTTCTGAGGATCGGCTCGGTGCTTCTGGATCATGACGGCTCCGGGCTCATGTGCTGACGATGCTCGACAGGTCGAGGAGGATGAGGAGCTCGCGATGATCGCGCCCGCCGGTGGCCGAACCCAGTCCCGCCGGTCTGCCGAGACCGACGACGTGCTCGGTGAGGTCACCGCCGAGGACGGACTGAGCCACTTCCACGTCGCCTTCCCCCAGGCGCACGACCTGCCGGACCTCGTCGACGAAGAGCCCGATGATCTCCTCGCTCTCCGTCCTCACGAGCAAGATGCGCGACTGGCGGGTCGCCTTGCGCTCCTCGAGCTTGAGCCGACGCCGCAGGTCGATCACCGTGACGAGCAGGCCACGGACGGAGCAGACGCCCATGACGTCGCGCGCCGCTCGCGGAACCCGCGTCAGGGGCGGCGGTGTGAGGATCTCGCGGATGCGGAGGAGTTCGACGCCGAAGAAGTCGTCCACCAGCTTGAAAGCCAGAAACTCCTTCGCGGTCCCGGTGACGAGAGCACGCCTGCCCGAGAGGGCTAGGTCAGCCATGGCCGACCGCCATCTCCGCCTTCTCGGCGCCGGCCAGGACCTCTTCGATGAGCGCCGCAGGATCGAGAACCAGGCAGACGCGCTGATCCCCCAGCTCGGTGGCCCCGGCGAACCCGCGGACCTGGCTCAGGCTCTTGCCGAGCGCCTTGATGACGATGTCCTGCTGACCCACCAGGTGGTCCACCACGAGCCCGAGGCGGCGCTGCCCCAGGGTGGTGACGACGACGAACGTTCGCGGCGATGGCGGAACGGCATCGTCGACGCGGAACAACCGCCGGAGACGCGCGAGCGGCAGCGTGGTCCCACGCAGCGTCATGACCTCACGACCGTCCACGATGCGCGGCTCGACGTTGTCGAACGAGAGCGCCTCCGTGACGCTGCTCAGCGGAATGCCGAACATCTGGTCCCCCACGCGAATGATGAGCGCGCTGACGATGGCCAGGGTGATGGGCAGCGTGATGGTGACCTTGGTCCCGATGCCGCGCTCGCTCTGCAGATCGATCACGCCTCCGAGCTTCGAGATGTTCGTCTTGACGACATCCATGCCGACACCACGCCCCGACAGGTCCGTGGCCGACTCGCGCGTGCTGACGCCCGGGAGGAAGACGAGCGCGAGGATCTCCTCCCTCGACAGCCCCGCGACCTCGTCGCGCTCCACCTTGCCGGCGGCGACGGCCCTTTCGACGAGCGCGGCGTCGTCGATGCCCGCTCCATCGTCCTCGATCTCGATCATCACGTGATTGCCCTTCTGAAAGGCGTTCAACGCGATGGTTCCCGCCGCAGGCTTGCCGACCTGAGCGCGCGCCTCCATCGACTCGATGCCGTGATCGATGGCGTTCCGGATCATGTGCATAACCGTTGAACTCCATCAGCTCTTCTGCAATCA
>CAZARU010000073.1:0-22099 GCA_964487605.1 uncultured Polyangiaceae bacterium | reverse complement strand
TCCGGATCATGTGCATCAGTGGATCGCTGAGTTCCTCGACGATGAGCTTGTCGATCTCGGTCTCTGCCCCCGTGATGACGAGGCGGATCTCCTTGCCGACGTCGCGGCTGATCTGGCGCACGACGCGGGCGAGGCGATCGAAGAGCTGGCCGAGCGGCACCATGCGAACTTCGAGGATCCCCTCCTGCATCTCCGCCAGGCGCCGATCGAACGTGCGGTGGAGCCGCTGCAGCTGGCTCGCGAGCTGCCGGGACCCCTCGCCGCGCACGGCCTCGGCCAGGCGGGCCAGCGTGCTGCGTACGATGGCGAGCTCGCCCACGACGTTCATGAGGCGATCGAGCTTGCGGATGTCTACGCGCACCGTCTGAGCGACGGACCGCAGCGTCCCCGCCTCTACGGACTGGCCAGGGTCGTCCGGCGCCGCCGGCACCTCGGAGCGCCGCCGGTTGACCTCGAGCGCGGCGCCGGGCGCGACACCGCCCGCCGGGGGAACCGTTCGACCCGCCGGTGCCCGGCTCTGGACGCGCCGCGGGATCGCGTCGATGACGACGTTGTCCGCGCCCAGGGATCCTATGAGCGTGGCCAGGTCGTCCCGCGACGCCATCAGGAGATCGAGCTCGATGGCGTCGACGCTGGTGGTCTCGCCGGTCGGGAGATAGGTGATGATCTCGCCGTGACGCTTGGCGCGGTCCTTCACGTCGTCGAGGGCCCTGTCGATGGTCGCGAGATCGAACTGCATGCGCAGTCGATAGAGACCCATCCCTGCCTCGATGTTCGTGCGGAGGCGGTGCTCCTCGTACTCCGTGAGTACGGCGAGCATCCCCGGATCGAGCTCGTACTCCACGCCGACGCTGGGCCCCACCTCGTCGACCTGACCCAGGCGATCGAGCTCCTTCAGCAGCGATTCGACGGACTCGAGGGGGTCGTCGAGGCCGTTCTTCTCGACCTGGAGGATCTGGCCGTACACCTCGACGGCGCGAAACAGGGTGTCGAGCGCCTCGGCCGTCAGCGTCAGGCGTCCGAGGCGCAGGGAGTCGAGCACGTCCTCGAGACGATGCGAGAGCGCGCCCATCTTCATGGCGCCGAACAGGCCCGCCAGGCCCTTCAGCGTGTGGACCGCGCGGAAGGCCTCGTTGACCAGGGACGGATCGGGCGCCCCTTCCTTCAACGCGGCGTCGAGCTCGAGCAGGGACCGCGAGAGCCCTTCGATGATCTCTTGCGCCTCGGAGAAGAATTCTTCGCGAGCCTTGTCCCCCGGGTCAGCCATCGGCACCTGCAGAGACCGCCGCGCGCGTCAGATCCACGGCGACGTCGCGCAGGGAGTCCATCGTGAAAGGCTTCGGAAGGAACGCGTTGGCTCCCAGGGCGAGGCCCCGATCGCGATCCCGGTCGGAGCCCTGGGTGGAGATGAGCAGGACCGGCGTCGCCGCGTGCTGCTCGCTCTTGCGCATGAAGCTCACGAGCTCGAGCCCGTTGATGTCGGGCATGTTGATGTCGGTGATGACGAGGTCGTAGGGACCGCGTGGCAGCAAGCGGAGCGCATCGAACCCGCTCGGTGCCTCGGTGACGTCGACGTCTCCCCCCCACCGCGACTCCCCCTCGAGGGCGGCGCGGACGAAGGCGCGCATGGTGGGCGAGTCCTCGACGATCAGGATGCGCGGCACCGTCAGCGTCCTCCGCTCGGGACCGGCGGGGCAGACACGCCCTGCGCGCCCGGCGGTACCTCGTCCACTCGCGGCCCCCCCGCCGCAGCGTCGGCCGCGACGGGGACCTCCCAGAACCCGTCGATCCACACCGCGAGGTCGTCCCAGAGCGAAGGGTGCTCGGCGCCGAGGTGCCGCGCGGAGTGTGCCGAACCTCCGTACTGCTTCACGGTCCCCTGCTTCGCCATCTGGGTGAGGGCGCTCATGGGCTCGCGTGAGACGTTGTCGTCCGTGGCGGCGGCGAGGAAGGACCGGAGCTGCCGCACGTCGGCGAACGGCTGGTACACGTCGAACCCGAGGATCGCCGCCCCCGGCGACACCAGGGCCACGCCGGACACCTTGGGCAGGCTCGCCGCGGCCTTGGCGACGACGGCCGCGGAGAGGGACGAGCCGACGAGCACCATGGCGCGTGGCCCCTCGTTCGTCGCGTCGAACCCGTGGCGCGCCGCCGCGAGCACGTCCTCCACGAAGTCCGGAGCGTCCGCGGGGCCCATCACCGTCCAGTCGAGGACCGTCGCCTTCTTGGGACCGGGTCTGGCCGCGGGCGCCTTCGGCCGCTTGGCGTCGACCTTCGGCTTCGGCGCGGACTCCGCCTTCGACGCGCCGTGACCGCGCAGGTCGAGGGTCATCACGACCGGGCGCCGAGCGCCGGAGACGAGCCTCTGGGCCAGAGGCGCGAACTCGGTCCGATCGGCTCGGAACGAGTGGACCAGGATCACCAGCGGCGCGGTGCGATCGTCGGGCACGTAGAGATCACCGGCCAGCGCCGCGCCATCCGCCGCCGCGAACGTGACGGCCTTCGGGGCCGTCGGCGGTGGAAGCGGTGGGGGCGCGGGCGGCGCCGGCGCCGCGCTCGTCACCGGGGCCGGGGGCTTCTTCGAGTCGCAGGCGACGAGGGCGAGGCTCAGGGCAATCCAGGCTGCCGCGCGACGGATCATGGCCGACGATCCTAGTTCCTTTCTCCTCGATTTCCCGGGAAATCTTCCGCGGCTCAGCCGGCGGTCTTCGCTTTCTGCTTCTTCTTGCCGCCGCGCTCGGCGAGGGCGTCCTCGCCGTCGCCCCACGCGTCGTCGTCCGACTCGGCCACCGCCTTCGCGGGACCCGGCGCGTTCGAGGGTGAAGCAGAGCGCAGCTCGGTCTGCGTCGAGCGCTGCGGCGGAACCGAGCCGCCCTCCACCAGGAAGTGAGAACGCCGCGCCAGCGGCAGCGCGACGCGGTCGAACAGGTACTCCGGCTCGAACGCCGCCACCAGCGCGGCCGGCTTCACGATCCCGAAAATTTCCGCGCCGGTGAGCGACTTCCCGCTGGCGCCGAGCGACGCCGCGCGCTCGAACAGCTTCTCGACCAGATCGCGGGGGAGGGCCGCCGCCAGCTTCGAAATGGTCAACCCGTCCCGCCACACGTTGGGGTCGACGAGCCCGTGTTCCCACGCCCTCTCGAGGAGGAAGAGCGTGTAGTTCTTCGTGCGGTCGTCCGGCGTCTTCCACCAGCCACCCTCGACGACGAACGCCCAGAGCGCGGCCCAGGGGAGCTGGCGTACGCGATCGTCGGGCGCGAACTGATCGAGAATGCTCCGGGCCGACGCGTCGTTGGCTTGAAGCGCGGTCGCGAGCGCGGCGCCGGCGACGGCGGGTGGGAGCATCTCCGCGGTCTGCGCGGGAAGGTTCAGCGTCGCGGTGAGGATCTTCGCGCGAAGCCGGGGCTCCTCGGCGAGCTCGGCCATGATCGCGTCGGGAGGGAACCGGTCGATGAACGACTCCGGCGCGTGCAGCCCGCAGCGGATGCTCTCTTCGACCAGGTCCGACAGGAGCCGACCCGAGGGGCTCAGGGGCTCGGCCTCGCCGGGCACGCGCTGCGGCGACGCGGAGGACGCCGACGGTGCCGCGTCGGGCGGCGGTGGTAGCGGTGGCGGCGCCGCCGCTTCGGCAGTAGCGCCCGATTCGCCGCCCATCGTCATCGTCTTTCCCACCATGCCGTCCTCCTGGAGCGCGCGCGACAGCGCGGATCGAGGAGGAGGCCCGGCTTTGAAACCGGCGTCAATGGACGATTCCCAGGGCCCGCGCGGGCCCGGAAATTCTCAGGCGCGCATGCCCGTCATGGCGAGGCCGGGCACCTTGAACCAGCTCGGCGCGCGCTCGAACTCCACCATGCGCCGACCGAGCAGGTGCGACGTGCGGTGACCCGGGAACGTCGGCGGCTTGGGGAAGGGCTTGAGCGGCCCGCGCGCGACCGCCTTCTCGATGTTCTCGAACATGGGCGTGTTGTGGACCCACCCGAGTCCGCCCTGGATGTCCGCGAGAGTGGACGACGGGTGAGCGCCCCACGGCGCCGTCCCGCTCGCGTAGACGTACGCCGCCCACAGGTTGATGCCGATGCTTCCGTAGCGCAGATCGCGCACGGCGGCGTCGAACGCCTTCTTCACGGCCGGATCGGCCTCGCTCTTCGGGTGGATGAAGAGCATCGCGCTCAGGGTTCCCCAGAGCGAGTCGTTCGCGAACTTCGTGGCCTGGGTGAAGAACTCCGCCGGGTCCGCGCTCCCGACCTCGGTCTGGCTGAGGATGGCGCAGAACGGTTCGGTGCGGAAGTTGCGCTCGTTCGGATCGGAGGCGTCCAGCCCCTCGACGATGGTCCAGGGAAGCTGGCCCGAGCCGGCGTCCCCGATCTTGCGCACTCCGTCGCGCTCGCTCGTGAGGTAGTCGTAGCGCTGCTGCGCGCCCGGGTAGTACGCCTTGCGTGGCGGCACTTTCGCGAGCGCCCGACCGATGGCGTCGAGCAAGGCTTTGCCACGCGCCCACCCCTTGGGCAGAACGAGCATCTTCGCGGCATTGCAGTTGAAGGACGCGTTGTTCGCCACCATGCCCGCGATGTTGTGGCCCATGCTGTCGATCTCCGCGTCGTCGTAGTCCCAGGGACCGACGATGACCGGGCTGACGTTCCCGAGCTCGCTCGAGATGGGCTTCTTGAGGAGCGGCTCGTTGCGGTTCTTCCTGTCCTCGCGCTCCTGCCCGGGCGGGCCCCACACGATGGCGTCGTGCGTCTTGTCGGACCCGGTGATGTGAATTTCGGCGACGCCCGCGTGGTGACAGAGGTACGAGCCGACGTCGGCCCCGCCGTACACGACGG
This sequence comes from uncultured Polyangiaceae bacterium, assembly GCA_964487605.1. GTDB lineage: Bacteria > Myxococcota_A > Polyangia > Polyangiales > Polyangiaceae > JAJDAH01. Next base: position 17,273 of record CAZARU010000073.1, on the reverse strand, counting down.
CGAGGTAGCCGAGATCCACGACGGGCTTGATGCCCCGCTCGATGAACGGGCCGAGGTACTCGTTGACGGGGTTCATCTTGAGAACGCAGACGCGGCCCTCGACGAACATCTTGTAGAGGACGTCCATCGGCGTGATGGACGCGACGTTCCCGGCGCCGAGTACGAGCGACACGCCGCCCTCGGGATCCTTCTGCTTGTAGAACGATGCTTGATGCTCCGTGACGTTCGCGCGCGTCACCGGCTTCTGCAGCCACGTCTCCATGGTGATGCCCCCGAAGAGCACGCCGTCCATGCCGTCGTGCGGGATGACCTTGACGGCGACTCCGCCCTCGTCCCGCTCGCGGACGTTCGCCGCGGGGACGTCCGGCGCCCCGCTGCGAGCGATCTGTCCGAGCGCCTCGACGAGCAGGCGCGCGTTCCTGATCGTCACGACCGGTCCAGCCAGCCACTCTTCGCCGGCGAGCGGCGACGACTCGTCTATGCCCTTCGCACGGCACTGTGCGCGCACCGACTCCGGAGCGATGTCGGCGGTTCGCGCGAGGATCTCCGTCAGCCAGCGGATCTTGTCGGCGATGGGCGCGCGTGCGAACTCTCTCGCCTTCGTGCCGAGCTTCCCGACGATCTTGTCGAGCTCGGAAGACGACGTCTCCGGCTGCGGGTCGAAGGCGGGAGCGGGGATCTTGCCGACGGACGGACCTAGGGTGGGCTGCTCTGAGATGCTCATGTCGGCGTCCATAACGCCGCGCGCAAGCGGGCGCTACCGCTCGGGGCCGGGTTTTCGCCGAGCGGCGAATTGTCGTACTCTCGCCGTTCCAATGACGACGCCGGCTCCGACGCAGCCACGCGGCAATCCCGCGCTCGATGCGGAGTGGGACGCGCTCGACCCGGCACCCGGAGAACCACCGGCGCTGTCCCGACGCCCCACACCGCCGGGCGCGAACGCCGTGACGCTGGCACCGGACAGGTCAGGGCCCGCAAGGACCGCCGCGAAGGTCACGGCCGCCCCGCGACCGGACGCGCCGACGGCGCCTCCGCGCCGCGAGGCCCCCACGACGCCGCCCCGGGGCGAGCAGGGGGAGCTCGCCGAACCGACGACCACTCCGAGCGAGCTGCGGTACCTCGACGCCCTCGCCGCGAAGCGGGGGCTCGAGTCGTCGCTCGGCAGCCTCCAGCGCGCCATCGAGCACGCGCTGGGAGATGCGCGCTCGGCCAGTCGCACGCTGGGTGACGAGTTCGAACGCCTGCACGAGGTCCTGGTCGTCGCGCGCCGGGAGCGGGACTCTGCGCTCACGGCGCTCTCCAAGGAGCAGGCGGATCACGCCCGCGTGCTCGAAGAGCAGGATCTCTTCGTCGCCACGCTGATCGAGGACTACGAGGGCAAGCTCACGAAGGCTCGGTCCGGGGACTTCCAGCCGGTGCCCGCCGAGCGCGAAGCCCTCGGCGGCGAGGAGGCGGACCGTCCGACGATGCCGTTCACCCTCGCCGCCAAGGACATTCCGGGCAGCCAGCCGACGGATCGTCCGCAAGGCGAGTCCGCGCGGGTGAAGGAGCTCCAGGAAGAACTCGACCGGATGGAGCGGGAGCGCGACAAGTCGCGCGAGATGCTGCGCAAGCTGATGAAGCAGCGCGACGAGGCGCAGGCCGCCCTGGGCCAGGCACTGCAGGAGCGCGACGAGTCTCGCACGCGCGTGTTCGACCTCAAGGCACGCATCCTCGAGATCCAGGAGAAGATCGAGGGACCGGGCGCGGTGCACAAGGCGATGACCGAACCCGCGCCCCCGGAGCCTGACGCCGACGACGGTCGGCGGGCTGCCGCCGACCCCCTCGGGCGCACCTTGCCGCGCACGGCCACGTCGCCCTTCACGCAGACCGGTGGCGTCGTGACGAGCGTCACCGGGGGCTTCGCGACGAGCTCTGCCGGAGCTCCCACGGAGCGCATGCGCCCCGTGCGCGATCTCAAGCGCACCTTGCCGTCGGCGCCGACGCCCGCGCCCATGCCGGCGGTGTCGTCACCCCTGAGCAAGACGCTCCCCGCGGGCACGCATCCGCGACGCTCCCCTCCGCCGATGGAGCTCATGGCCGCTGCGGTGCTGCCGCCCGCGGACACGGAAGCCTCACCGGGCGTCTACTCCGTCAACGGCCGAGAACTCGAGCCCGAGCAGCTCGAAGGGGCGCGGATCTCGTCCCGCCCACCGCCCAGCTCGCGCTCCCGCTGAGCGGAACGCGTCGTGCGCTACGCGATCGCGCTGTCGCTGGCGGCGGCCGCAGGGGCCGGCTCGGTCGCGTGGCCCAAGCTCGCACCCGGGGCCGCGCTGATCCTCCTGGTCACGGTGCTGTCGCTGCCGAAGGTGGAGGGGGCGCGTCGGTGGGTGGGGCGCGGGGTCATCGCCGCAGCGACCGTCGCCACGCTGCTCGGCTTCTACGTGTTCGTGCGCGACGAAGGAATGCGCGGGATCGTCGCCGGCGGCCGTCGGGCGACGGAGTCCACCGGCGTCGGGCGCCTGCGCGAGATCCTGGCCGCGCAGGACGTGGCACGGCAACGCGCCACTATCGATCCCGACGGCGACGGCGTGGGCTCGGCGCTGTTCCTCGAGGAGCTCACCGGCGCGCCGCTCCGCCACGGAGCACGCGCGGGAGCGCCGCTCATCGACCCGCGCCGCTTCCCCACCCGGCAGACCACGTCGATGGGGCTGGCGCACGGCGCCGGCGCGTTCCTCTACCTCGTGTGTCTTCCCAGGGCGGGCGGCGGCTGGACCACGCGCGCCGACGCGCCCGTAGACGACGAGTTCGCCGAGCGACGGTACGTCGCCTACGCCTGGCCCGCGGACGACACGAGCACGATGAACGACGCTTTCTTCCTGGACGAACGAGAGGCGATCTTGGTGCTGCGCCACGCCGGCGCCTCCACGCCGCGATACCTGGGAACGCGCGCACCCGCCTGCGACGCCGCGCTCACCGAGCCGGACTGGCGTCCGTGGCGGAACAAGGCGCCGCGCTCACGGCTCCCTGGCGCGGAAGGTTGACGCCGTTCACTTCGGAAGCGGCGGCACCTCGACGCAGCCGAACTCGACGCGCACGGCGCTGAACTTCCCGTCGAGCGCGTCCTGACAGGCCTTGCCCGAGAGCGTCGCCTTCGTCCCGTCGGGCGAAAGGCTCCATCCATCGGGGTCGTCGCGGGGTACCTCGTAGCTCTGCCCGTTCTGCTCGACGATGACGTGGACGTCGTTCGTGTTCGGCGGCGGCGGATCGAGCGTCAGCTCGCAGCTGTCGATGTGGACCTCGGTGGTGATGGTCGTCTGGGCAATCTTGGCGAGCTCCGCCTCGAGCGCGGCGGAGTCCGAAGGGCCGAGCGCCGTGGGACCCGTCCCGCCCTGCGTCGCGACGTCGTTGAGGAACGCCGAGGCGATGGCGGCACTGGAGAGTCCCACCACGTACGTCTTGATGCCCTGGGTGAGCCACTGCGCTGCCCGCTGCGGCGCAGGAACACCGTCCACGCAAACGGGCTCGCCGTCCGACAGGAGCACGACGGCGATGGAGCCCGGCAGCGTCATGTTCTGGATGGCGGTAGCCGCACGGTCCGTCGCGCGGTTGAGCGGCGTGCCGAGCTTGAGGCCGTAGGTCGCCCACCACGAGTTCCACGCCGCGGAGAACGACGCGCCCGGCGTCCAGAAGATCTGCTGCGGGGTCGCGAGCTCGTGCGCGTCGGAGCTGCACAGGAGGAGCGTTCCTGCGATGGTCGGGAAGAACACGACGCCGACGTTCACCTTGTCCTTGATGGGATCGATCGCCGCGATGAGCGCGTCCCCCGCGGCCTGCCACTTGGGCTTCGGTCCGCTCGGTGTCGGGAAGTCCGTGCCCATGCTGTTGGACGCGTCGAACACGACGAGCACGTTGCCGGGCACCTCGACCTCGACGGTGACGACTTCGGCGGGCAGCTCGACGCTGCCGCACACGCCCGTGTCCGTCTGCCCCGCGTCCGTCATCAGTCCGCCCGCGCCGCCGGGCCCCGTGGCGGACGTGCCGCCAATGCCCAGCGTCCCCGCCGCGCCACCCACTGCGGCGGTTCCCCCCGTGGCGCCCGCGCCGCTGCCCGCGGCACCGCCTGCGCTGGTACCGCCACTGCCACCGCCACTACCCGCAGCGCTGCACGACGCTGCACCCGACATGATCATCGCCACGGCGACCCAGCCGGCGCTCCGCGCTACGCGAGTTCTGCTGGCGTCCCGATCGTGTTTCCCGCCAGCCACGACCTGAGCATACCTCGCGGCGACCGTCCCTGCGATTGCGACCACGTGCTCTCGCCCGTAGGCTCGGCCCCGATGGGCCAATCAAGGCCGTCTCGCGCCACCCTTTTCGCGCTGGCCGCCACCACGCTGGCCTCCACCGCATGCGGCTCGGTCAGGGAGCTGGAGGACGTGTCGTACGACCGGCGACACTCCGACGCGCGCCTCGACGTCTACCTGCCCGACGGGGGCGGATCGCGCCGGCCCGGGGTGATGATGATCCACGGTGGCGCGTGGACCTTCGGCGACAAGCGCCACTTCGCCGGCACGGGTCGACGACTGGCACGCTCGGGGTACGTCGCCGCCAGCATCAACTACCGGCTGCTGCCGGAGGGCGCGTACCCTCGCATGTTCCAGGACTGCTGGTGCGCCCTCGCCTACCTGCAGGCGTCGGCGGACGAGTACGACCTCGATCCGGACCGCATCGTGGTCATGGGCTACTCCGCGGGCGGACACCTCGCTGCGCTGCTCGGCGCCGCATGGGCCGAGGACGACTTCGCGCCGGATTGCGAAGCCGGGCGGCCGCGGGCCCCAGCGGGCGCGATCCCCGGAGCCGGGATGTACGACGCCCGCAAGCGCAAGGACGTGACGCTCCTTCGAGATCTCATGGGTGGGAGCTACGAGAGCGTCCCGGAGCGGTGGGAGCGCGCGTCACCGCTCTTGCAGGTGGACGGCGACGAGCCTCCCTTCCTCATGGTGGTCGGCGGCGCCGACTGGCTCGCCGACGAAGCGCAGCTCGGGCTCATGAAGCACGCGCTCGGCTCCCACGGCGTGGAAGCTCGCGTGCTCGAGATCGCCGGGGGCGGGCACCTGCTGAACCCCGTGGCGGACCCGGGCGAGCTGCTGCTCGCGACGTCCCTCGACACGCCTGAAGCGTGGATCGCCATCGCCGACTTCCTGGAGCGCACCGTGGGGCCGCCTTGAGGCCGGGCGCGACGCGACCCGTGCGGCGTGCGGCATCGGTCGCCGCGATCGTCCTTCTCTGGCCCTGCGCCGCGGTTGCAGAGCCGGCGCCCAAGCGCAACGCGCTGTCGTACGAGCCCTTCGCGATCACGTCTCGCGGTTTCTTGGGCCAGTACGAGCGGCTGGTCTGGAAGCGCGCCAGCGTGGTCGGTGGACTCGGAGGCCGCGCGGGCGCGCGCGGCGACTTCTCGTCCCTCACATGGACGCTTCACACCGAGGGTCGCTGGTACCTCGTCCGCCGCGAGGCGCTCTCGGGCGTGCGCGGCGTCGCAGGCCCGTACCTGGCTCTCGGCGTCGATCTGGCCCACACGTCGCTGCACGATCAGGTGGACGACCGCCCGCTCGGCGGAAGCTGGTCCCTCGTCGAGTCGGGAAAGTTCGGGTATCGCTTCGTCGCCTGGGAGCTGCAGGAGATCACCCCGACGGTGGGCTTCGCCGTGGTGCACGCCTTCGACGACAGGGGGCGGCTGGCTCCGAGCACGCGCGTGTCGGTGTTCTCGCTGGGGCTGACGGTCGGCTGGGTTTTCTGAGGGGGCGCTGCTCGCGAAGCGACGGCGTCAGCGGCACGCTCCCGCGACGCAGACCGTGACGCCCGGGCAGCTCGCGCCGTCGTCCGGTGCTCCGTCGCAGTCGTCGTCCACGCCGTTGCAGACCTCGGGCTGAGGGCCGCTCGCGCCCACACAGACCAGCGCACCGCCGACGCACGCCGTCATGCCCGGCGAGCACGGAGCGAGGGTCGCACCGCAGGTCTGGCTCGTGCCGGGCACGTCCTCGTCGATGGTGCCGTCGCAGTCGTCGTCGAGGCCGTTGCAGAGCTCGGCGGCGGGGCCCACCCAGCCCACGCAGGGCCCTCCCCCGCACGGGCGCGTCCCCCTGCGGCACCGGCTCGCGCCGCCGAAGGCGAAGCCGGCCATGCCGGGACCCTCGCACGCGACTGGCGCGAACCCGTCGTCGACGAATCCGTTGCAATCATCGTCGACGCCGTTGCACGTCTCGGCGCCGGTGGCGGTGCAAACGGCCTCGCAGCCGTCGGAGAACGCGCCGTTCGCGTCGCTGCGTCCGGGCGAGCAGCTCGCGACCACGCACTGGTCCGAGGGGCACGACGCGACCGCGTTCGGCGCCGCGCAGATGCGCCCGCACACGCCGCAGTTCTGCGGCGACGAGAGGCCCGTCTCGCAGCCGTTGCCCGGGTTGCCGTCGCAGTCGCCGAAGCCGTACGAGCACGCGGGCGCGCACGCTCCGGAGACGCACGCCGTCGTGCCGTGGGCGTTGGTGCACGCGACGTTGCAGCCGCCGCACGCCGACGTGGTGGTCACGTCCCGCTCGCACCCGTTCGACGCGAGGCCGTCGCAGTCCGCGAACCCACCGAAGCACGCGCCGCGAACGCAGGTGCCTCCCACGCAGGTCCCGATGGCGTTCGCGGGGTTGCAGGGGGACCGGCACGCGCCGCAGTTCACCGGATCGTTCAGCGTGGACTCGCAGCCGTTCGCCGAAATGCCGTCGCAGTCCCCGAACGCCGCCGCGCAGACCTCGACCACGCAGCTTCCGCCGTCGCACTTCGCCACGGCACCCGGCAGCGAGCACGGAGGTCCGCACGCCGCGGCGGAGCACCCCCACGAAGGATCGTCGATGGCCACGCACGAGCCGCCGCACGACTTCTGTGTCGGCGAGCACGAGCCGCCGTCCGCTCCTCCGGACTGGCAGCACTCCATGAAGCCGCAGCAGCCGTAGCCGGCACCGTAGGCCGAGGCGCAGTAGCCGTCGTCCACGGGGCCGTTGCAGGGCTGACACGCCCCGCCGCGGCACAGGCCCCGGCCGGCAGCACCCAGCCAGCACGCCGCGTTCTGCGTCGGACACGCCCCTCCGCCGTCCATGCCGCCCGTCCCGCCGGCACCGGTCCCACCGTCGCAGCAGATCCCGAAGGCGCCGTCCGCGAACGGGCAGCACCGCCCGGAGCCGCCGAGCGCCTGCGCGCACAGGAGATCCTCGCCATTCGGCAGGCACAGCTCGCAGCGCCCGGACCGACAGAGCCCCTTTCCCGCCGTGAGGCCGGGAATGTCACACGTCGCCGAGCCCAGGCACGGGGCTCCCTCGACGCAAGCCAGGCAGGTCGTCCCAGCGCACAGCATCAGACCCTGGGCGAGCACGGGGTCGACCTGACACGCGCTCGCGCAGTCCGCGGGATCGGTGCATCCGACCATGAGCGCGCACTGCCGAAAGGCTTCGCAGTCGACGTCGGTGGCGCACCGCGCGACCACCTCCGCGTCGCACCTTGCGCAAACGCAGTCCCAGCACTCCAGCGCCGTGGCGTAGCGCGCGCGGCACGCCGCCGACGGATCGCCCCCGGTGCCGCCCGAGCCCGCGGCCCCTCCGGCGGGCGCCGTTCCGCCTGCACCTGCAGCCGCCTCGGCTCCTGCGACGCCCCCGGCGGCCCCCGCTCCCGAGGTGCCGGCGCCGACTGCGCCATCACCGCCGGCGTCCGCGGCGGCTCCTCGGCCCTGGCGCTCCTCGATGCCGAGGACGGCGGCGCACGACGCGACGAAGACGGCGACCGCCGCCGCGAACGCGCCGCGGCCCGATCCCCCGCCGACCAGGGACCGCCATGCTCCGGCCATCGAAGCGACGGTAGCAGAAGGCACGTCGCAGAACGAGCGAGGGGCGCGCGTCCGTCCGTTCGAAGGATCTCGACGACTCGTCGCCCCGCTACCGTCCGTCGATGCCCTTGCCGGCGAGGATCCCCGGGATGCACCGCGCGATGCGTGCCGTGCGCGTCTCGGGCCGCTTGGCCCCTCCGAAATGAAGCACGTACGCGCGGCGGCGTCCCGGGGTCAGCGCGGCGAAGGCCTTCTCGAGCTTCCGGTTCTTCGCGAAGGCCTGGCTCAGCTCGTCCGGCAGCTTCAGGTCTCGCTTCGCCGCGAAGTCCACCGTGCGGCCAGCCTTCTCCGCGGCGAGGGCCTGCTTCACGTAGGAACGGATCGTCGTCTTCGAGATGTCTCGCTCGCTGCGGAACTCGAGTCGCATCGCCGACTGGGTGTTCTCGCCCTGGCTGCGCAGCAGCCCGTGAGTGTCCTCGAGCAGCGCGCCCTTGAAGAACATCAGCGCGCAGTGCTCCTTGAAGGGCTGGAGAATGGCGACGTTCCTGCCGTCGAGGGTGAAGCAGGGCTTGCCCCACTTCAGGTCCTCAGCCAGCCCGCAGTCGAGGAGAATCCCGCGGAGCTTCTGGAGCTCGCCGCGCCATCGCTTGGCGCGGCTCAGGAAATCGTCGACTTGCGCGTGGGGAGCGGCCATGGGGAGTTCCGCCGCGCTACGGACACCCGGGCTCGCCCGCGAGCGTAGCGCCGTCGAAGGAGAAATAGAACGCTCGTCGCGCCCACGCGGTCTCGAGGTTGGGCTTCGACGCGGTGCTCGTCGGGATGACGTCGGACCAGATCCACTTCGCAGTGGTCTGCGTCAGGACGGAACCCCAGGGGCCGTCACCGTTCGAGGCGACGACGGTCGCGACCGCCCACGCCGAGTCGTCGAACGAGGGGTCCATCCAGCCGGCCTCGAGGGTCTTCGACGTCCTCCAGTCGCCGTCCGTGACCACGAGCGCTTCGGTCGATCCGTCGACGGCCACCGTGAGTTCGCCGATGATTCCGCGATCGTTGCCGTCCTGACTCGAGGTGTTGCGGGCCTCGATGGCGATGACGTTCCTCCGCGCGGGGTGGACGAACAGCGACACGTCGAGGGTGACGGCGACGCCCCAGTTGTTCGTCGAGCCGACGTTCGCACCGTTCACGAACACGTCGCACTCGTTGTCCGCCGTGATCCGGAGGCGCGAGGTGAGCGTCGCGCCCATGGGGATCGTGGAGCACCGCGGATCGGCGTCGGCGGAGGCGTCGGTGGGTGAGGTGCCACCCCCGCCACCGGCACCCGACCCGCCGCCGTCGGTACCGGCACCTCCTCCGGATGCGGCGGCGCCACTCGAACCCGCGGCGCCGCTCGAACCGGCAGCACCAGCCGAACCCGCAACTCCGCTCGCACCGCTATCACCCGCCGCTCCGCCCACGCCGCCGGCGGAGGTCCCACCAGTGCCGATGCCGCCGGCACCCGCCGCGGCAGAGCCACCGCTTCCGGCCGTCGATCCTGCTGTACCGCCCATCCCGTCCGCGCTCGCGTCTCTGCCTGCCGTCGCGCGCCCCTCGTCGCTCGCGCACGCAGCGACCGCTGACAGCAACAGCGCGGCAGCGCTCAGGACGAGGCAAGGCGTTCGAGACCGACGAAGGAGGCGGCGAGTCATGGTGGGCGCGAACGCTAGTACCGCGCGCACGAATCTCCTACCGGGTTCCGGCAGGGCGTGAGATTGCGCGATACCGGGGGACCTAATACGTGACCGTCAGCCGGTACGCGCCACCGCCCGCCGCGGCGCTGTCGACGATCATGTAGTAATCCGTGTTCTGCACCGCAGAGAAGATCGCGAACTCGGCGCGGGCGAGGCCGGTGCCGGCTCCGTTGGCGTCGGCGCAGCTCACGGCGGTGCCCGTCACGCAGTCGGTGGAGCGCACCGAGAGCACCGGATCGAACACGGTGGTCGGCTCCAGGGTGATCGTCACGTTGCCGTTCATGGGGGCGCGAAAGTGGTAGACGGCATCGTTGCCGTTGCCCGAAAGGGGCGCGCAGCCGGCCGTGTAGTCCCGCGCGAACATCCCGAGATCTCCCGTGACGCTCGCTGCGCGCGGCGTTCCCGTGAGGGTGAGCGTCTCGCCCGGACACCGCTCGGGCGGCGCGGCGACCACGAGCGTACCGGTGAGCGTGAACGTGCCGGCCTGCGTCGCGGTCTTGCCGTCCACGAAGACGAAGTAGGAGGTGCCTTGCGCAGCGATGAGCGTATGCGTCTCAAGACCGCCGGCGGCCGCGTTGCTGACGCACGCGAGCTCCGTGCCCGAGGCGCAGGTCCCCTGGCGGATCTGCATCACCGCGTCGAAGGCGGAGCCCGGCGTCAGATCGAGCGTCAGGGTGCCGTTGACCGGAGGCGTGACCTGGTAGACCACGTCCCGCCCGGTGGAGCCGCACGAAGGGGCCACGTCGTCCCAGCGCTGCGAGGTGTCACCCGTGACCTGGAACGTTCGCGGGCTGGTCGCGCCCATCCACGTGACCGCCTCGCCGTTGCACGACTCGTTGGGCTTCTTGGGCGAGAGGCGAACGTCGAGGGTGTACGCGCCCGATGCCGCCATGTCCGCGCCGTCGACGAACACGTAGTACGTCGCCCCGGCGGTGGCCCAGAGCTCGACGACCTCCGGAGAGCCGGCGGCGGCGTTGCCGCACGCCACCTCGGCGCCGGAGGCGCAGTTGCCCGCGCGGACGTACACGGCAGGATCCCACCCGCCCGTGGGCGTGACGCTCACGGTGAGCAGGCCCTCGGTGTCGGCGACGACGGACCACACCTCGTCCCGCGCGCCGGCTCCTCCGCACATGCCGTCGGTCTCGTGCAGGCGAATGGTGGTGTTTCCGGTGTCCGAGCCGGTGCGATCCGCCGTGCCCGAGCCCGCGAGCGCGAGGGGCTCGCCCGGGCACTTGTCCACGGGCTCCGTGGGAGCGACCGACACGTCGAGCACGAAGAGGCCGCCGGTGGTGCCCACGGCGTCGACCCACACGAAGTAGTCGAGGCCGCTCGTCGCGGAGAACTGGATGGTCTCGGTGCCCTGCCCCATGACGGCGTTGGCGCACGCGAACTCCGTGGCCGCCGCCCCGCACGTGGACCGCACGTACACGACACCGTCGAACGCGGTGGTCGAGTAGGTGATGGTCGCCAGGCCGCTCACGGGTGCCGTGAAGCGATAGACGCCGTCGGGCGCGGTGGCGCCGCCGCAGGTACCCTGAGCGTCGTTCGCCGAAGGCGTGCCGCCGCTGGCCTTCGCCGTGTACGGGCCCGTGCCCGTGAACGAGAGCCGGGTACCGGGGCAAGCCTCCGCGCTGCCGGCGTCGATCACCACGTCGGGACCCGCGTCCACGGTGCCACCGGACCCCGTGTCCGGCGAGCCGAGATCCGGACCGGAATCGGAGGGGATCCCCGCCGCGCCACCGACGCCGCCGACGCCGCCGACTCCGCCGACGCCGCCCATGGCGCCGACACCACCCGTGGCGCCCGTACCGCCCGTCGCGGGGACGTCCGGTTCGGCGTCGCCGACGGTGGTGCCTCCGAATCCGCCCTTCGGGCCGTCTTCGAGCCCGCCGCCCTCCGCGCAGTGCGACAGCACCGCGCCGACCGCGACGAGACACGACCATGCGAGCCCTCGCGTCACGCCGCGCACGACGGGCTCCCGGTGGGCGCGAGATCCTGCGCGCGAAGCATGGCAGGACTCTAGCGTACCTGGGGCCGACAAGGCACAGGGAACGCTGGCGGCCGCCCGGGCCAGACCGTGAGCGGCCGGTCCTGGGCAGCGCGGAGCGAGTTGCTATGCTCGCCGGCAGTGAAGCCAGACGATCCGAGCGCACTGGCACGCGGCAGCTCGGACGCGCTCGCCGAGAACCCCGGCGATCCGCCGGTCGTGGCTCGCCTCGTCGTCGAGATCCGGTCGGACGGTTCGCGAACCATCGCGCGTGGCGCGATGGTGGACGTCGCGAGCGGCGAGCGCGTGGCGGTCGAAGCTCGAGGCACCACGCCGATGGCCCTCGCCGCGTCGCTCACGAAGTCGCTGCTCGCCATGCCGGTCCTCGCGCGGCACGCGGTCAAGTCGCTCCTCGCATCGAAGCGACGGCGCTGAAGGGGGCGGGAGCGGGACGCGCCGAGCCAGACCGAGCGACCCGGCTCCCGTCAAGGCAAGCGAAGACGAAGCAAGCGACGCGAGCGTCGGCGTCGTGGGAGCAACGCGCGTGCCACCCGGAAACGCCCGGGGCATTTCCGGCGTGGCACCGCCCGGATCGCCTCGACGCCTGACAGCGGAGTCACGGTGTGGTGCATGGTGACTCGCCCTGGCACGGCCGCGTCGAGTCGTTCGCGGTGGCACGTTGCGCTACGGTGCGCGCGTGTCGGACGACGCCGCCTCGCCCGCCGAGAGCCCACCCAGGTCCGCCTGGCGCAGGCGCGTGCGGGGCTGGGCACGAGATCTGGCCATCGTGGCGGCGCTCTGGTTCGCGATCACGGCGTGGCAGCGCAGGCATCATCTCGGCGGCGACGATCCGGCACCCCCTTTCGCGCTTCGGGACCTGGAGGGCCGGACCACGTCCCTGGAGTCGCTGCGGGGCAAGCGCGTGCTCCTGCACTTCTGGGCCACCTGGTGCACGGTGTGCCGGCAGGAGTTCGGCTCCCTCGAGGCCATTCACCGCGACCTCTCTGCGGACGAGGCGCTCGTCTCGGTCGTCGCCGACTCGGAGGACGTCGAAGCCCTCCGGCGCTTCGTGACGGAGCACGGCATCACGTACCCCGTGCTGCTCGCGACGGACGAGGTGATCCGCGACTACCGCGTCTCGGCGTTCCCGACGAACTACTTCGTCACCGCCGACGGGCTCATCGACGCTTCGACGACCGGCCTCTCGACGCGGTGGAGCATGGGCGCGCGGCTCTCGTGCGCCCGCTGAGGCGTCTCACGCCGCGAGCGCGTGGACGACCTTCGCGACGAAGCACCGCTCCGCCTTGCCCACCACCTCGAACCCGCACTCGGCGAGCAGGGTGGCGAGGTCGTCCTTCACGTAGCCCCGGTAGTACGGCTCGTGCATCTCGGCCGAGAAGCGCGCCAGGAAGTACGCGAGGTCCGGCGCCTCGGAGAGCTGCGCCGAGTCCTCGATGACCACCAGGCCGCCCGGCGCGAGCACCCGCCGGATCTCGCGCAGCACGTTCCGGCGCGCATCCGACGGCAGCTCGTGGAACAGGTACACGCTGGTCACGACGTCGAAGTACCCGTCCCTGTACGGCAGCTCCTCCGCGTTCTCCGAGACGAGCGTCACCTGCGGCACGTCGGCCAGACGTTCGCGCGCGACCTCGACGTAGTAGGGGCTCAGGTCCACGCCGAAGTAGCGGTGCCCCGGGTGCGCCGAGGCGATCTGCCGCAGCGTGGGGCCGGTGCCGCAGGCCACGTCGAGGATCCGCTTCTGACCGGGTGGCGCGTTCCGCAGCCAGCGCGTGAGGGGTGGGATGACCTGACGTCGCATGGCGCCCGCCATGCCGAGAAACAGGAACTCCACGCTCACGTCGTAGATCTCGGCCGACTCGCGGCTCAGGTAGCCGTCCGCCTGCCAGTGGAAGTTGCGCCGGTAGTACGAGGGGTACTGCTCGAGATCGACCTGCTCGGGCAGGTCCGTGTAGCGCCGGCGCCGCGCGCGGCGAATGGTCGCGGGGATCTCCCGTACGAACCGCGGAAACGTCCGGGCGTAGCTCTTGAGCGGCAGGTCGAAGAGCAGCTCCTTCGGGTAGAGGCCATCGCGGACGTTCGCGAGGTCCTTCTCGATGAGCCGATCGTACTGACGGCGGATGGCGCCCAGCTCGCCCAGGGACGCTTCCATCCGGTTGTTGGTGAGCGCGCGCAGGACGTGGTGCGCTCCGAGCACCGGGGCACGAAGCGCGGCTTGCTGCAGCCGATAGGCCGCGCGAAGGGCAGAGTCGGGAACCGGCAAGGGTGACGACATGGCAGACCTCCGATCTGATCTAGTTTTAGATGACGCCTGCGGGTCGGGCAAGTAAGGGTGTGGCCTCGAAGCCCCATGACGCCCGCCTCGCGAGCCCTCCTTCGGGCGTCCGTCGTCCTGCTCGTGGCGTGCGGAGCGGATCCGGCGCCACCGGCTGTGGCGCCCACGCCGCCCGCACCGCCCACGCCCACCCCCACGCTGCCGAGCCTCATCAGCCGCAGCGTCCTCTTCGGCAATCCGGATCGGTCGAGCCCGAAGGTGAGCCCCGACGGCAAGCGCCTCGCCTACCTCGCGCCCGATGAGGGCGTGCTCAACGTGTTCGTCGGTCCGACCGACGACCCGGCCGCCGCCAAGGCGGTGACGCGTGACCGCGACCGCGGGATCCGCCGGTTCGAATGGTCCATGGCGAGCACCCACGTCCTCTTCCTGCAGGACACCGGCGGCGACGAGAACTGGCACCTGCACGCCGTGGGCGCGGACGGCGGGGACGCGAAGGATCTGACCCCGGTGCCCGGCGCCCAGGCGCGCATCGAGCGGCTCTCTCCCAGGCACCCGAACGCCGTCCTGGTGGGACTGAACGATCGCGATCGAAAGTGGCACGACCTCCATCGCATCGACGTGCTCACCGGAGAGCGGAAGCTGGTGCAACGGAACGACGGGTTCGAGAGCTTCGTCACCGACGACGACTTCCGGGTCCTCGTGGGACGCAAGCCCACCGACGACGGCGGCGTCGAGTTTTCGACCCCCGACGGCAAGACGTGGAAGCCGTGGGCGAAGGTGCCCATGGAGGACGCGCTGGCGACGCGCGAGGTGGACGTCGATCCCGCCGCGAGGACCCTCTACATGGTGGACAGCCGCGGCCGGGACACGGCCGGCCTCGTGGCGATCGATCTCGCCTCGGGAACGAGCGAGCGGCTCGCCGACGATCGCGACGCCGACGTCGTGGACGTCCTCTTGCACCCCACCACGAAGAAGCCGCAGGCCGTCGCCGCCGTCTACGAGCACAAGCGCTGGGCGATCCTGGATCCGGGTCTCGAAGACGACTTCGCGGCGCTGCGCAAGGCGTCGGATGGCGACTTCGAGATCGTGTCACGCACGCTCGACGACTCGCGCTGGGTGGTCGCTCACACCGCGGATCGCGGGCCCGTTCGGTACCACCTCCACGACCGCGCGACGCGCACGACCCGCTTCCTGTTCTCCCACCGCAAGGCGCTGGAAGGCCTGCCGCTCTCGCCGATGACACCCGTCGTCATTCCCGCGCGAGACGGGAAGAAGCTCGTCTCGTACGTCACGTTCCCCGCGGACGTGAAGGTGGACGGCGAGGCGCGCCCGAGCGCACCCCGCCCGATGGTGCTCCTGGTGCACGGGGGCCCGTGGGGCAGGGACGTCTGGGGCTTCGACGCCGACCACCAGTGGCTCGCCAACCGCGGCTACGCGGTGCTGAGCGTCAACTTCCGTGGCTCGGTCGGCTTCGGCAAGGCCTTCGTGAACGCGGGAAATCGACAGTGGGCCGGCGCGATGCACGACGACCTGCTCGACGCCGTCGACTGGGCGATCCAGCGAGGCATCACCACGGCCGATCGCGTCGCCATCATGGGCGGAAGCTACGGGGGCTACGCGACGCTGGTCGGCCTCAGCTTCACGCCCGGCCGGTTCGCGTGCGGCGTCGACCTCGTCGGACCGTCGAACCTGGTCACGCTGCTCGAGGCGATCCCGCCGTACTGGACCCCGTACCTCGCCTTCTTTCGTGCGCGCGTGGGTGATCACACGACGCCCGAGGGCAAGAAGGACCTGCTCGATCGATCGCCGCTCACCCGCGTCGGCGCCATCGAGAAGCCGCTCCTGATAGGCCAGGGCGCCAACGACCCGCGCGTGAAGCAGGCGGAGTCGGACCAGATCGTCGCCGCCATGGGCGCCAAGGGGATCGCGGTCACCTACGTGGTCTATCCGGACGAAGGACACGGCTTCGCCAAGCCCGCCAATCGCGAGAGCTTCAACGCCGCGACCGAGGCGTTCCTGGCCGGGTGCCTCGGCGGTCGCAGCGAGCCGTTCGGGCACTCGCTGAAGGGGTCGAGCATGACCGTCCCGTCCGGCGCGGCCCACGTGAAGGGCCTGGCCGAAGCACTCGCCCTGCCGCGGTGAACGCGCGGACGGCGCCGCAATGCGGATGGGCAGGCCGCTGGACCGAACCTCCCACGCCCGCGATCGGAGTGCTCGCCCGATGACTGCGTCTCGCGCCACGACGCTCGGGGCGCTTCTCGTCGTCGCGTCGTGCTACGACCAGGATTACCGAGACCCGGGCGATCCCTGCCCCCTGAGCGAATGCTGTGAGGTCCGTGTACGAGGGCGCGTGGAGCACAAGTTGTGCCCGACACGCGATTACCGGTGCTTCGAAGGCAGGTGTCTCGACCCAGCGGCGGGGGGCGGCGGCGGGGCCGGCGCGACGACCACCGGCGGCCGCGCCGGCCGCGACGCTGGAGTCGACGTCCGGGCGGCGGGCACCGGCGGAGTCGGTGGTGACGGCGACGCCACGGTCGACGCTCTCGCGGCTGCGGGCGCGCGTGGAGACGCGATGCCGGCCGACGCATCCATGGGCGGTGCGGGATGACGCGCGGGGCGGCGGCGCTCGCGTTCGGCGTGCTCGGCACCGCGTGCGGCGGCGAGTCCGACGGCTGTCCCGAGCGCCCCGCGCTCTCGAACCTCGACGCCGTCGAACAGCTCCGGTGCCGCGACGAGCTGAGCGGCGCGACGCTCGTGACGACCGCCACGGAGCACCCGTTCCTCACCGGACGAAGCGCGAGCTGGATCGTCCGAAGTCATCCCGCGCCTGGTGCGAGAGCTGGAGGCGCGCGCCGGGCGGGTGCTCATCAGTCCCAGGTCGTGGACCGAAGACTCCTGCTCCGCGGCGGTGTCGCGGACGGTCGTTCTTCAGGAGTCGCTGCCTGGACCGCCGGAGAACTGGCTCTACTCGCTGGACGACGCCGGCGCGGCGGTCGAGATCTGCGGTCCCTGCGACGACTGGAAGATCGCCACCTGCTCGGAGTGTGTTCCGCCCGAGGCGAGCGACGGAGGCGCAAGGTGACGCGTTCCGCCGTGGCCCTGGCCTCCCTCGTCGCTTGCGCGTGCGGGGCGGATCCGGGCCCGGGGGAGTGCGAGATCCGCGTCGTGGACGAGGATGGCGAAGACTACCTGTATCCGCGCAAGCAGTTCGCGGTAGTCGAGCTTCCTCGGAGCGCACGGCGAGCGTTCGCAGCGGGCCCGTGACACCAAGTCCGCAAGGGTGATCCCGCGCGCCTCCACCCGCGACGTCATCGCCGGCGGGGGTCGATGGCCTTGATCGCTCTCGAAGTGCGCCGACCTCATCCAGACCACCGGAAGCTCGCAACTGCGCGGCGCGCGCGGCCGAAGGGACGCGCTGCCCCCGTG
>CAZARU010000072.1:0-34659 GCA_964487605.1 uncultured Polyangiaceae bacterium | reverse complement strand
GATCTTCGCGTCCTGCCCGCCGAGCTCCACGACCGCCCGAACGTCCGGATGCCGGTGCTCCACGGCCAGCGTGACGGCGTTGACCTCCTGCACGAACTTGCCGCCCGTCGGGTCCATCAGGGGTCCCGCGCCCGAGCCCGTCAGGAAGAGACGCCATCCGTCGGCGGGCATGTCCGAGAACTTCGCGAGGATGGCTTCGAGCAGCTCGAGGACCTTCTCGGGCTGCTTGGTGTGATGGCGCTGGTAGTCGCTCCACAGCACCTCGAGCCGCTCGGGATCGACGACGACGGCCTTCACCGTCGTCGATCCGACATCCATGCCTATGACGAGATTCTCGGGGGTCATGCGGCTCCGCGCGCCTCGGTGGTGGCACGACTGACACGCGCGTCAGTCCCGGACGTCGGTATCACCCCCGGGTTCATGCGGGTAGGCTTTGGCAAAAAGATCCGCGAATGCGGGCGGATGGGTGCCCATGTGGCGGGGTCCGTACGGCCGCCCACTGACGCTGGCGTCAGCGGGCGCCGCCCTCGACTGCCCTCCGGGTCGGGGTCGTCTACGTTGGGGCGCCATGGGACGCCCCCGCACCGTCAGGGTCCCCCCGGAGCTCGAGGCGGGCTTTGCTGCTGCCGAGGCGGTGGTCTCGCGTTACTTCGGCCAGCTCGTGCTCGCCCCGGAGCGCGGGACCATCGAGGTGGCAGGCGAGCGCTACCTTCTGGTGCGCGCGGCCTCGCTCTCGGTCGGGTTCTTCTCGCTCGTCCGCGAGCTCTTCGGTGCGGCCCGCTCCACGGAGGCCGACGACTTCTCTCGCAACCTCCTCTTCGACCTGGCGCACGCGGTCGGGCGCTCCGACGCCCGCGCGTTCCACGAGCGCATGGGTCTCTCGGATCCACTCGAGAAGCTGACCGCGGGTCCCGTCCACTTTTCCCACACGGGCTGGGCCTTCGTCGACCTCGATGCCTCATCGGTGCCGGCGCCCGACGACGACTACCACCTCCTCTACGATCATCCGTACTCGTTCGAGGCGACGTCGTGGCTCGAGGCCGGGGACACGACCGAGTTTCCGGTCTGCATCATGAGCGCCGGGTACTCGTCCGGCTGGTGCGAGCAGAGCTTCGGCATGCCGCTGGTCGCGAGCGAGGTCCTGTGCCGCGCGCGCGGCGACGTTGCGTGTCGTTTCGTCATGGCCCCCCCCACCCGGATCGAGGAGCACGTGAGGCGGTGGGTTGCGGCCCATCCCGAGATGACGCCCCGGGGCCAGCAGCTCGTCATTCCCGACTTCTTCGCCAGGAAGAAGCTCGAGGACGAACTGCGCCGCGCGCGCGACGAACTCGAGGTTCGAGTCGAGGCACGCACGCGGGACCTTCGCGACGCCAACGCGAAGCTGCACAAGGAGATGGCGGACAGGGAGCGCGCGGAGGCACAGCTCCTGCAGACGGCCAAGCTCGAGGCCGTCGGGAGGCTCGCAGGGGGCATCGCGCACGACTTCAACAACCTCATGACCGTCGTGATCGGACAGGCCACGATGCTGGAACGGTCGCTCGCGCACGACGCCGGTCTGCTCGACCAGCTTCGCGACATCAAGGAAGCCGGACAGCGCGCCGTCGAGCTCAACGAGCAACTGCTCGCGTTCTCGCGAACGCAGATCGTTCGAAGGGCTCCCCTTCGCCTCGACGGAGTCGTCGGCGAGACGCTTCGAATGCTCGGCCGGGTGATCGGCGAGGACATCGAGGTGACGTCGTCCCTCCACGCCGGATCGGGCACCGTGCTCATGGACCGTGCCCAGCTCGGTCAGGTGGTCATGAACCTGGTGCTGAACGCCCGCGACGCGATGCCCGACGGCGGTCGGCTCGAAGTCAGGACGTTCGTCGCCGAGACGTTCTCGGGACGGCCGGGACCCTCGGTGTCCGTGGTGCTCGAAGTCGCGGACGACGGTATCGGGATGGACGAAGCGACGGTGGCTCGCGCCTTCGACCCGTTCTTCACGACCAAGGAGCCGGGGCGCGGGACGGGCCTCGGCCTCGCCAGCGTCTACGGAATCGTCGTCGCGTCGGGCGGCACCATCGAGGCGCGCAGCGCACCCGGGGCCGGTACGACGTTCACCGTTCGCCTCCCGGCTCACTCCGCGTCCGACGACGTGGCGCCCGTCCCGGGCGTCGGCAACCGAGGCGCCGTGCCGAAGGGGACGGTGCTCCTTGCAGAGGACCAGCCCATTCTCAGGCGGCTCGTAGCCGGCGCGCTGCGCGCCGAGGGGCACGTCGTGCTGGAGGCCGCAAATCCTGCGGAGGCCCTGAGCCAGATGACGGCCCACGCCGGGCCCATCGACTACCTGGTCACCGACGTGGTGATGCCGCACGGCACGGGCAGGGACATCGCCGACGCCGTCCGCGCGCGCTACCCGGACGTGGTCGTGCTGTTCATGTCCGGTTACGCGAGCGACGAGATCCTGCGGCGCGGCGTGGAGGCGGGGACCGAGGCCCTCATCGAGAAGCCGTTCACGCCGGACCAGCTCGTGGCGCGCCTCGAGTCGCTGCGGGCCACCTCGGGATCCTGAGGAGCGAGCGACGGCCGGCCCGAAACTCTGCTACGCCGGGGCACGTGGCCACGAAGCCAAAGAAGCGCCCGCCGTCGGCGGCCGGCGCTCGACGGTCCAAGGCGGCGCGGCGCGCGGAGATCGTCGCCGCGGCGCGGTCGGTGTTCGCTCGCCTCGGCTACCATCAGTCCACCATCGACGACATCGTCGCGGAGGCCGGCGTGGCACGCGGCACGTTCTACCTCTACTTCGAGGACAAACGTGCGGTGCTGGCGGAGGTCGTCGATCGGCTCTCGTCGCGACTCGGCATGGCCATCCAGCGCATCGTCACCGACGACCCCGCGCGCTCCGTGGACGACCAGGTTCACCAGAACATCCGCGACGTCGTGGGCGTCTGTCTGTCGGATCGGGCGGCAACGCGGATCCTGTTCACGGACCCCGCCGGAATCGATCCGGGTTTCGACCGCAAGCTGTTCACCTTCTACGACGAGGCCGTCCAGCTCCTCACAGAGAGCCTGCGAGACGGCCAGGCGCTCGGAATCGTGCGCGACGGCGAGCCGCGCGTGCTCGCCTACCTCACCATCGGCGCCCTCAAGGAGCTCCTCTATCAGGCCGTGACGCTCGGGCTGGCGGAGGAGAGCGCGGAGGTACTGGCCGCCCAGATGCATGCCTTTCTTCGGGACGGCTACCTGGTGCCGCCGCCACGGCGCAGGCGTCGCCCCGGCGCCTCCTGACGGCGCTTTCTGCCTCGTCGGGTCGCGCAGGATTCTCAAGCAAATCTGCCCCTGCTATGGTCCGCGACCCGCCTTTCGCAGCCCGGACCAGCCCCTCCGGGCGCACCGCCACTCATAAGGAGAGCCGTGGACAACGCCCTGAGCCTCGCCTTCGCCGAGGACCTCTACGAACGCTTCGTCGCCGATCCAGCCTCGGTGCCGGACGACTGGCGCGCCTACTTCGAGAGCCTGGGAGGGGCACGCGACTTTCGGGTGGGACCCTCCGAGCCGGCGCCGACGCTCTTCAACCCGCGGGGCTCCAACGGGACGAACGGCGCTCACGAGATCGCGCTCGGCGGGGGGAACGGCGCTGCGATGACGCCGATGCGCGTGCTGCCTTCGCTGGCGCCGCTGCCGGCGGGCTCGCACGCGCGCATCGGGTCCCTGCGGCCCATGGAGTCCGCCCGCGACACCGCCATCCGCCAGGACCGGGTCGATCAGTTCGTTCGTGCCTACCGCGTTCGGGGCCACATGATCGCCGCCATCGATCCCCTGGGGCTGCCGCGTGCCGCGCAGCCCGAGCTCGAGCCCGAGTTCTACGGGCTGGGCCCCGCGGACCTCGACCGCGAGTTCTCGAGCCGGACGATACAGGGTTACGAGTCGCTCACCCTCCGCCAGATCATCGCTCGCCTCCGGAACACGTACTGCCGGACCATCGGCGTCGAGTTCATGCACATCCACGACATCGACGTGAAGCACTGGCTTCAGGACCGGATGGAGAGCACGGAGAATCGCATAGAGCTCGGCAGAGACGAGCAGCTTCGCATCTACACGAAGCTGAGCGACGCGGTCATCTTCGAGGAGTTCGTGCAGAAGAAGTTCCTCGGCGCCAAGAGCTTCTCGCTCGAGGGCACCCAGAGCCTGATTCCTCTGCTCGACATGGCCATCGAGCGAGCCGCGGAGCTGGGCGTGGACGAGGTCGTTCTCGGGATGGCGCACCGCGGTCGCCTCAACGTGCTCGCGAACATCATGGGCAAGAGCCCACGCGACATCTTCCGCGAGTTCGCCGACGCCGATCCGGAACTCTACATCGGCCGCGGCGACGTCAAGTACCACATGGGGTACAGCTCCGATTACCGCACCGCGAACGGACGCAAGGTGCACCTCTCACTGTGCTTCAATCCGAGCCACCTCGAGTACGTCAACCCCGTCGTACTCGGTCGCGTGCGCGCCAAGCAGGATCGTGCCGGAGACGTCGAGCGAACCCGAAAGGTCGCGGTGATCATCCACGGCGATGCGGCGTTCGCCGGCGAAGGCATCGTGCAGGAGACGCTGAACCTGAGCGAGCTTCGCGCGTACGGCATCGGTGGTGCCATTCACATCATCGTCAACAACCAGATAGGCTTCACGACGCCTCCGCGGGAGAGCCGCTCCTCGACGTACTGCACGGACGTCGCCAAGATGCTCCAGATCCCGATCTTCCACGTCAACGGGGAGGATCCCGAGGCCGTCGCGCAGGTGATTTCGCTGGCCATGGACTTCCGCCGGGAGTTCCAGCGGGAAGTCGTCATCGACATGTACGGCTATCGGCGTCACGGGCACAACGAAGGCGACGAGCCGATGTTCACGCAGCCGGTGCTGTATCAGGCCATAGCGAAGCGCAAGACGGTTCATGAAGGATACCTCGAGCACCTCCTCGGGCTGGGCGGGATCACCCGCGAGGAGGCCGACGCCATCGCGCGTGAGCGGCGCGACGAGCTGGAGCGCGAGCTCGGGGAGGCGCGTCGCAAGGACTACGTCGTCATGCAGGACACGCTGCACGGCTACTGGAACGGGTACCAGGGGGGCCGCGACGAGAAGAGCGCCGAGGACATCCCCACCGGCGTCGGTCACGCCACGCTGGCCGAGGTCCTGACGAAGGTTTCGACCGTCCCGGCGGATTTTCGCCCTCATCCCAAGATCGAACGCCTGCTGGCACAGCGCATCGAGATGGCGAGGGGTGAGCGGCCGTTGGACTGGGGAACCGCCGAAGTCCTCGCGTTCGCCACGCTCGTCACGAGCGGCGTGCGCGTCCGCTTCACCGGTCAGGACGCGCCGCGCGGGACGTTCAGCCAGCGGCACGCGGTGGTCTGGGACTACGAGGACGGGCACTCCCACATGCCCCTGGCGCACCTGGCGCCCAACCAGGCGCCCATCGAGATCTTCAACAGCCCGCTCTCGGAGGCGGGCGTCCTCGGCTTCGAGTGGGGGTACAGCCTGGATTGGCCCGACGGGCTCGTGATCTGGGAGGCCCAGTTCGGCGACTTCGCGAACGTCGCGCAGGTGATCATCGATCAGTTCGTCGCCAGCGCCGAGGACAAGTGGAGCCGCCTCAGCGGGCTGGTCATGCTGCTGCCCCACGGCTTCGAGGGCATGGGTCCCGAGCACTCGAGCGCGCGACTCGAGCGCTTCTTGACGCTCGCGGCGGAGGACAACTTGCAGATCGTCCAGCCGACGACGCCGGCGCAGTACTTCCATTGCCTCCGTCGCCAGTACTATCGAAAGTGGCGCAAGCCGCTCGTCGTCTTCACGCCGAAGAGCCTCCTGCGCCACCCTCTGGCCACGTCCCCGCTCGAGGACCTCACCAAGGGTTCCTTCCATCGCGTGCTCCCGGACGCGCTGCCCCCCGGCAGAAAGGTGAGCCGCGTGCTCCTGTGCAGCGGGCGAATCTACTTTGATCTGGTCCGACGGCGGGAGGAACTCGGGCGCGATGACGTCGCGATCGTTCGCTTCGAGCAGCTCTATCCGCTGCCGGACGCCGCGTTGCACGCCGTGCTCGATCAGTACCCGGCCGGAACCCGGGCCCTGTGGGTCCAGGACGAGCCCGAGAACATGGGTGCCTGGAGGCACTTCCGGGCGCGCTTCGGGGACTCTCTTCACGGTAGGCTCCCGTTCTCCGGGGCGCACCGGGACGAGAGTGCGAGCCCGGCGACGGGCTCGGCCGGCGCACACAAGCTGGAGCAGGAAAAGATCTTGGAGACGGCGTTTCGCTGAGAGGGACGGACATGGCAGTCGAGCTGAGGGTTCCGGAGGTAGGGGAGTCGATCACCGAGGTGTTGATCGGCGACTGGCTGAAGAACGTCGGTGATCGCGTCGAACGCGACGAGGTCATCGTCATGATCGAGACGGACAAGGTGACCGTGGAGCTGCCCGCGCCCGTCTCCGGAGTGATCAAGGAGATTCGTGTTGCCAAGGGGGGAGGCGCCACCGTGGGCGACGTCATCGGTCTGATGGAGGCGGCGGCGGGCGCCGACGTGGGGGCTCCGGCAGTCGCCGAGGGCGCCTCGCCCGCGCCGGCACCGGCGGCGGCCGCTCCGGAGCCCAAGCGACGGGACTCCGTCGGTCCCGAAGGCTTCGCGCGCGTGATGCCCGCAGCGCGGCGGGCGATCTCGCAGACCGGCCTCGCCGCCGCGCAGGTCACGCCGACCGGGCCTGGCGGCCGCGTGCTCAAGGAGGACGTGGAACGCGCCGCGAAGGGCGTCGAGGGGGCTGCCGGAGCGCCACCCGCCGTCGCGCCGCCCAAGCCCGCAGCGACGTCCGCTCCAGCGACCCGGCCCGCGGCTCCGCCTCCCGCGTCCCCGCCCGTCGTCACGAGCGGGGCGCGCGACGAGGAGGTCGTCGCGATGAGTCCGATGCGCAAGCGCATCGCGGAGCGTCTCGTCGAGTCCCAGCAAACGGCGGCGCTGCTGACGACCTTCAACGAAATAGACATGAGCGCCGCCATGGCGCTGCGCAAGGAACACCAGCCGGCTTTCCAGGAGAAGTACGGCATCAAGCTCGGGTTCATGTCGTTCTTCGTGAAGGGCGCCATCGAGGCGCTCAAGCTCGTACCGCAGGTCAACGCCGAGGTCCGCGACACCGACATCGTCTACAAGAGCTACTACGACATCGGTGTCGCCGTGGGTGGCGGCAAAGGGCTCGTCGTGCCCATCATCCGGAACGCCGAGAGGCTGTCCTTTGCCGAGGTGGAGCGCGCCATCTCCGATTTCGGTCAGCGAGCGCGCGACAACAAGCTCAAGCTCGACGACCTGCAGGGTGGGACGTTCACCATCTCCAACGGGGGGGTCTACGGCTCGCTGCTCTCCACGCCCATCGTCAACCCACCCCAGAGCGGAATTCTCGGTCTCCACGCGATCCAGGATCGCCCCGTGGTGCGGGACGGACAGGTCGTCGTACGGCCCATGATGTACGTCGCGCTCACGTACGACCATCGCATCGTGGACGGTCGCGAGGCCGTGACGTTCCTGAAGCGCATCAAGGAGTGCGTGGAAGCGCCCTCGCGCATCCTTCTCGAAGTCTGAGCGCGCCGTGGCCGGCGCCTCCCACCGCCCGCGGCGCGTCGACGGGGTCGATCCGGCCGGTCTGCCCGTCGGCCCGAACGAGCTGACGGTGCTCTCGCTGGTGGACGGCGCTCGGTCCGTCGACGACCTGGTTCGCCAGTCGGCGCTCCCGGCAGAGGTCGTGGACGAGGCCCTCGAGATGCTCGCCTGGATCGGGGCCATCGAGGCGGCTGAGGTTGTGCCGGTTGCCGTCGAGGAACCGCCGCCGGCCGCCGCGGAGACGGTGGCCGCCGCGCCGGTGGACGCCGCGGCGGTCGAGATCGACGGGGCGCGTCGCCAGGTCATCGACGACGCGTTCGCGGGGCTCGAGACGAAGAACCACTACGAGCTTCTCGGCGTGTCGATGACCGCCGAGAAGCGGGAGGTGAAGGAGGCCTATTTTCGGCTCATCCCCGTCTTTCATCCCGACAAGTACTTCGGCAAGCGTCTCGGCGCCTACAAGCCGAAGCTCGACAAGATCTTCGAGAAGCTGACGCGCGCCCACGACGTCCTGACGCGCAAGCAGTCCCGCGCCGAGTACGACGACTACCTGGGACTGACCGAAGCGACCGAACATCGCCCTTCTCCCGCGGCAGACTCGCTCCTGCAGAAGTACCTCGCCGAGGTCGAGGCAGAGGCGCGTGTCCGCGCCGAGTCGCCAGCGCCGCCCCCGCCCGCGTCCCCGCCGCCGCCGCCTCCCCCCCGCGCTCCGGCGAGTCCCGACGCGAGACGTCGCGCGCTCGCTCGAAAGCTCGCGGGAAACCGCCCCGCGGCGGCGCCGGTCGCGACGGTTCGGGAGCCCACCGCCGAGGAGCAGGAGCGGCGCGCAGCCGCCCGCGACAGGGCAGGGGAGGAGCTCAGGCGGCTGCATCGGTTCCGAGCAGGTGGCAGCTTCAACCAGGCCCAGCGGGTCGGAGCCTACGTGCGCCGCGCCGAGGAGCTTGCGGACAGCAACCCGGTGGCAGCGAGCGAAATGCTGCAGAAGGCGCAGCAGCTCGCCCCCGACGACGGCGAACTCCAGAGGAGCCTCCACGTGGCGGAGCAGCGCGCGGCCGCGTCCATGGCCGACACCTTCCTGCGCCGCGCACGGTACGAGGAGCAGCAGGGAGAGTGGGCGCGCGCCGCCGAATCGTACTCGCGAGTGGTGGCGGGGCTGCCCGACGACCCCGTCGCGCTCGAGCGCTGCGCCTTCTGCATGCTCAAGGCGGGCAAGGACCTGCGCAAGGCGGTCGAGCTCGCCAAGCGAGCCGTGCTCGCCGCCCCGTCCCTGCCCGTCGCGCGTGCCACCGCGGCTCGCGCCTACCTGGCCGCCGGCATGAAGAAGAGCGCCGTCGGCGAGGCGAAGCGCGCAGTGGAACTCGATCCCTCCGACAAGACCCTCGCGGCGCTCCTGCAGACCATCGAGCGGGCCTGACGCGAGGGGGTCGACCGCTCGCCGCCGGCTCACTAGGCTTGCCCGCCATGGCCAAGCAACACGACCTCGTGGTCATCGGTGCGGGTCCGGGTGGCTACGTCGCGGCCATCCGCGCGGCCCAGCTCGGGCTCGACGTCGCCTGCATCGAGAAGGAGCCCGCGCTCGGCGGCACATGCCTTCGAGTCGGGTGCATCCCGAGCAAGGCGCTCCTCGAGAGCAGCGAGCGTTATCACGAGGCGCGCCATTCGTTCGCCGACATCGGCATCCAGGTGGACGGCGTGCGCCTCGACCTGCCGAGGATGCTCGCCAAGAAGGACAGCGTCGTGCAGGCGCTGACCCAGGGCGTCAGGTTCCTCTTCAAGAAGAACAAGGTCACGCACTACTCGGGTCACGGGCGGTTCACGGGTCCCGGAAGGATCCTCGTCGAGGGTGCCGAGCCGGTGGAGCTGGAGGCTCGCCATTTCGTCATCGCGACGGGGAGCAGCGTGGCGCCGCTTCGCGGCGTGGAGCTGGACGGTGACCGCGTCGGGACCAGCACCGAAGCCCTGTCCTACCGGGAGGTGCCCGCGCACCTCGTCGTCATCGGCGCGGGCGTCATCGGGCTCGAGCTCGGCTCGGTCTGGTGTCGCCTGGGCGCCAAGGTCACGGTGCTCGAGTACCTCGACCGGATCCTCCCTGGCACGGACGCGGAGATCGCCGCCGAGGCTCAGAAGGTGCTGGCCAAGCAAGGTCTCGAGTTTCGTCTCGGCAGCCGGGTGACCGGCGCCCGTGCCACGGCGCGGGGCGCCATCGTCGAGGTGGCCGGTGCGGAGTCCATCGAGTGCGACCGTGTGCTGCTCTCGGTCGGTCGCGTGCCCAACACCGATCGGCTCGGGCTCGACGCCATCGGGCTTCGCACGGACGACCGTGGCCGAGTCCCCGTGGACGAGCACTTTCGCACGCCCATCTCCGGCGTCCATGCCATAGGCGACGTCATCCGTGGCCCCATGCTCGCCCACAAGGCGGAGGACGAAGGCGTGGCGTGCGTCGAGCACATCGTCACGGGCTACGGCCACGTCAACTACGACGCGATCCCGAACGTCGTCTACACGCATCCCGAGATCGCGACCGTCGGAAAGAGCGAAGAGGAGCTGACCGAGGCCGGAGTCGCCTACAAGAAAGGGACGTTCCCCTTCGTCGCGAACGGCCGAGCGCGTGCTCTCGGCTGTACCGACGGGCGCGTGAAGATCCTCGCCGACGCGCGCACGGATCGCGTGCTCGGCGTCCACATTCTCGGACCGCGGGCCGGCGACATGATCGCCGAGGTCGTCGCCGCCATCGAGTTCCACGCCAGCGCCGAGGACATTGCTCGGACCTGCCACGCGCACCCGACGCTCGCCGAGGTCGTGAAGGAAGCGGCGCTGAACGTCGAGGGGCGCGCGCTCCACATCTGACGTTCCTCGAAAATTGGGCCCCTCACCGCGATCCTTGTTACGCAAGGGTCGTGTCGGAAGGCGAACGTCCGTTCGCAACTGCGCCCTCGGCCGGTCGGTCGATGCCGCAGAGCAACCCCGCGAAACCAGCGCTCGTCGGTCACCGCCGCGGGTGCTTCGCGAGGGCTGGCACGCGCTTCGCTACGGGGAGCACGCCATGAAACGATCCCAGTCGAGTCCAGTTCTCTCCTCCACGCTCGTCGCCATGGAGCTCGGCGCTTCCTGGCCAGAGTGGATGGACGACCGCGAGTCCTTTGCCGACGCGCGTGTCCTGGCGGAGCAGGCGGACGACGTCCCCGGCGCGTTCGCCGAGCGCGTGGTCAGCCGGCTCGAGGCCATGACCCACGGCGGGGCGCGCCTGCGAACCGTCGTCCTCGCGTGCAACGATCGCGCGGACGATCCGGCGCTCGCCGCACGTCGCACCGTGGTCCGCTCGGCGGCGTCGATCATCGCGTCACGCAGCGCCGGTGGCGCCGTGTACCTGAGCGCGAGCCAGCACGGGTCCGGCGCGTGTCGGGCGGCGCTCGCCAACCTGGCGACCGACGCGAGCCTCGAGTGGCAGGGTGCGCCCGTCACGGTGGGCGTCCGCTTCGGCGGGCGTGTCCGGGACGGCGTCGCCGCGCAACGTCGCGTCGCCTAGCCCCGCATCCGGGTTGCGCCGATCTCCGGAGCGCGCTACGCGAAGACCGGCGACGAGCGGCAGACGGTCATGGCGAAGCGAGCGCGCGAGAAGAAGCGGATGGCTTTCGGGCCCCTGGAGGGGGCGCTCGTGGGGGGCGCGGTGCTCGCGGTGGGATGGATCGTCATGTCGAGTGACGGCGACACCACGGCCCGCCCCGAAGCGGCGCCAGCGCAGGCGGCGGCGCCAGGGCCGGCAGCTCCCGCCGCACCCGCCCGTTCGCCGTCGATCTCCGGACCCCGCGCGGAGGCGTGGGACCCGACCTGGGATCCGCTGCCCACCAAGAATCCCGCCCTCGCCGAATCGTCGCGAGACGTCTACACGTTCGCCGCTCGTCGCCCGGAGGTCGTGCGCCACATCCCTTGTTTCTGTGGTTGCAGTCGCGGAGGGCACACCAGCGTCGAGAGCTGCTTCGTCACCGAGCGCGACGCGAACGGTCGACCCAAGTGGAACCCGATGGGCGTCGGGTGACGCACTTGTCAAGACGTCGTGCGTGCCACGGCGAACGAGCTGGACAAGGGGGTGACGCTTCGCGAGGTCCGTCGGCGCATCGACGAGCGCTTCGCCGATCGCAAGGAGTTCGCGACGCCCACACCGCTGCCCCCGGGATGAACGGCGTTTCGCGCGTTTCGCGCGGGTCCGTCGCGCGCTGCGCCCGCTGAACGCCCTTTACACCGCGATCCATCTGGGGCCTGCTCGCGGGCCCAGGAGGCCCTCGAACATGGATCCCGCGTTTCAGCCCATCAACGGAATCTCGCTAGAGCGCTACGCAGAGCTCGGCGCGGCCATCTCCGACGTGCAGGGCGACGCGGCGAAGGAGATCGAGGTCATCCAGGCCCAGGGCGTGAGTGCTGCCGACTGGGATGCCGCAAAGCGCGGATGGACGGCCCGCATGCAGGACATGTCCCTGATGGGCAAGGTCGCCACGGCCTACATGCCGCTGTACCAGGCTGCGCTCGCCGCGCAGAAGGGCGGTGCCGCCCGCATCAGCTACGAGGACTTCGTCCACGCCAGCGCGGCGATCAAGTGCGTGGGGTTCGAGGCGGCGATGTCGGCCTGCGGGATCAGCATGGCGGACTGGACCGAGGTCGCCGGCTACTGGAACGGCGAGATGGCGCGCGAGATGGGCAGGTACGCCGGCCATCACGGGTACATCAGCCAGGAGGAGGCGAAGCTGCGGCAGCCCGGAGGAACGCCTCGCAAGCTCCAGGTCACGCGCGTCCAGGGCGCCCAGCCCGCGGGTGCCGGAGCAGTGGCCGCGGCCGCAGGGCAGGGGAACCCCTACGCCGGCGCGATGGGCGCCGGCGCCATGGCGAGCACGGGCAACCCGATGCACGACGCCATGAACGCCGCGATGGCGAATCCCGCGATGCAGCAGGCCATGGCGGCGCAGGCCGCCGTGATGGCCAACCCCATGGGGCACGGGCTCGGCCAGGCGGCGAGCTTCCTCACCGGAGGCATCGTGCCCGGGTCGCGGGTGAACGTCGCGTGGTCCGACGGCAATCACTACCCGGCGAGCGTGATGCAGACGTCACCCGGGCAAATGCTGGTTCAGTTCGAGAACGGCGCCCAGCACTGGGTGGGCGAGGCCTACGTCAAGAAGGCGTGACGATGAGCGCGGTCTCGACGTGTCCGAGTTGCGGTGCAGGGCTGTCCTTCGAAGAGATGAAGGGGCAGAACTGCCCGTACTGCAGGGGAGTGCTCCAGCACCAGGCGCGTGCCGTGGAGCACGCGGCTCTCGTGAACCAGGTCCTGGCCCAGAACATGGCGCACAACCCGTGGGTGCAGAGCCCGCCGCAGGTCCCCCATGGCTTCGGCGCGCCGATGCCGGACTACGCCGCCCAGACCGCGCACAACGTGAATCAGGCCGGCAAACGCTCCTTGGTCCTCACGCTGGTGCTCGTGCTCGTTCCGCTGGTCGTGATCGCCCTAGCGGTCGTCGCGGGCGTTCTCTTGTTCCTGCTCTGACGGCTCGCGTCGGCTCGGCGGGCCGCGGCTGAACCACGCGGTCAAAGCGGGCTACGCTCGCAGAAGCGCCGTCACCCCTCGTCGGCTCGGGAAGTCGTTCGCTCATGTTCGTGTTCGTATCGTCGGTCGTAGTGGCCCTGGTGGTCTCCTTCGTGTGCTCCATCTCCGAGGCGACGCTCCTCAGCGTCGGCCACGCGCGTGTGCTCGCGCTCAAGAAGACGAGGGCGGGGAGGATCCTGGCGGAGTTCAAGAGGCAGATCGACGTGCCCATCGCCGCCATCTTGGTCCTGAACACCTTCGCCAACACCATCGGCGCGGCCGTCGCCGGAGCGAAGTACGCGGAGCTCTTCGGTACGCCCACGTTGTGGCTCTTCTCGCTCCTGTTCACGCTGGCCGTGCTCATCTTCAGCGAGATCGTTCCGAAGACCCTCGGCGTCAGCTTCGCGGCCAAGCTGGCCGCTCCGGTGGCGCTCCTGGTTCGCGTGCTCGTCTCCGCTTTCCGCCCGCTTCTCGTCGTCACGCGCGCCATCGCGTCCGTGCTCACCCGTGGTAGCGAGCGGCCGACGACGTCCATCGAGGAGATTCGCCTCCTGGCGGCCGTCGGCCGCACCGAGGGCGCGCTCGGGAAGCGGGTGGCGGCGATGATCGAGGGCGCTGCGGCGCTCCGCGACCTCACCGCGTACGACGTGCTGGTGCCGCGCTCTCGCATGATGGTGCTCTCGGGGGCGCGAACCCTGGAGGAAAACCTGGAGATCGTCCGCTCGACGGGTCACAGCCGGTTCCCGTTCACCGCCACGGGCGAGCTCGACGCCATCTCGGGCATGGTCCTCACCAAGGACCTCTTGTTTGCGCTTCGCGACGGCGGCGAACCCCGCTGGGCGGATCTCGTCGGCGCGCTCCCCGTGGTGCCCTCGACGTTGCCCCTGGACCGGCTCCTTTCCGCGTTTCAGGAGCAGCGACGGCACCTCGCCTTGGTCGTCGACGAGTACGGCGGGACGCAGGGGCTCGTGACGCTCGAAGACGTGCTCGAAGAAATCGTCGGTGAGATCGACGACGAGAGCGACCGGCTCGACCCGACCATCCAGCGCAAGGCCGACGGGTCCCTCCTGTGTCGCGGGTGGTGCGAGGTGCGGAAGGTCGCCGACCTGCTCTCCATCACCGACGAAGCCGACGACGTCGACGCCGTCACCATCGGCGGCCTCGTCGCCGAGCTCATCGGGCGCATCCCGAAGAAGGGCGACGAGGTCCAGTGGCACGGGCACACCCTGGTCGTGGTGCGCGCGAGCGCTCGCCGAGCCGAGCGCGTGGAGGTACGTCCGAAGAGCGCCGCGCCGGCTCCGTGATGGCTACGCGGGCGTAGGCGGTCCGGCTTGCTCCGAGCGCCTGCCGCTCCGCGGGCGACCCCCTCTCAGCTCAGGTGGCAGGCCGCCAGCAGGCGCCGTCGAGGGCCTCCGGACGCGTGGGCTCGGCGTCCGCGCGGCGCTCGAACACGACCGTGTACTTGCGCTTCGCCTTGTCGCGCCACCCCCAGGGGCCTCCCGCGAAGGCGTACACTCGCTCGAAGTCTGGGTGACGGTAGACGGCCGTCTCGCCCTCCCAGTACCCCGGAGCGTAGCGTCGTTCCTTCGACGGCCTCTCGTGGGAGTTCAGTACGACGAAGCGTGGACGGCACGCGAGGACGTAGTCGGCGTCGAACTTCTCGTGGAGGCCGCCCCGAGCGTTCCGGGCCACGTGGCGGTCGTTGAGCCCCGTCATGTCGAGGGTCGGCAGACCGGAGTAGAACGACAGGGCGCCAGCGTGGTTCACCGCCGTCAGATCCGTGGGCGAGGCGCGCTCGCGAAGCCACGCGCCGACGGCGCGGTGTGCGTCGACGAGCTCGCCCTCCAGCCGCTCCGTCGGGGCGAGGTGCTCGCCGCGCCAGGCGCGTAGCCAGTCGCCCAGGGTCGTACCGTGGGGGATCCAGAGGCCGCCGAAGACCGTCGCCAGGGCCAGGCCGGCGGCGCGCGAGCCCTTGCCGAGGGCGTGCACGGACGCCGCACACGCAGCGAGGGTTGCCGCGAACGTCGCGGGGACGAGCAGCCGCCAGTAGGGCATCCAGTCGCCGCCCATGTAGACCGCGGAGGCCACGAGGGCGGCGGTGACGGCCGCGCCCGCGCTTCCCATGCGGCCAGCCCGGCCGAGGGGTCCGCGGGCGCGCGCGGCGGCCAGCGCGACGCCGAGCGCTACCAGCAGCACCACCAGCTCGGAGTGATCGAGGAGCAGGCCCCGCACGTACGAGAACCCGCGGAAGTACCGGTCGTCGCTGTCCATCTTGGCGTGGGCGGTGTTCGGCAGCCACGCGCCGAAGTACGCGCGCCGGAACAGGACCCATGCGGCGGCCGGGCCGACGCCGAGCGCCCAGGCACCGAGCCACTCGCGGCGCCGCGCGCGGTCGGCCCACGGCCGAACCGGGGCGAGTGTCCACGCGTCGAGCACCACCAGCGTGGCGGCCACCGCGAGCCCCTCGGGGCGCACCAGCGCGAAGGCTCCCGCCAGGGCGAAGGCCGCCCTGCGCCCGCGGCCGAGGGGCGTGGGCGACCAGCCGTAGGCGACGGTCGCGGCGGTGAGCACCAGTGTCGCCAGGGCGGTCTCGAGCCCGCTCGGCGCCCAGTAGCCGAGCGGATGGGTCAGCGCCGCGAGCGACACCGCCGCCACGAGCGCGGCGCTCGGGCGGCCGGCCATGCGCCACGCGCCCAGGGCCGCCACGGGGACACAGGCCAGCGCGCACCACACGCCCAGGGACTTCGCCGCCACGAGCGGCGACTCGTGGAGCGGCACCGCGGCGGCCAGGAGCAGCACCCACAGGGGGCTCGAGAAGCCCTCCACCCGGTAGCCGTCGTTCCAGGTGAGCCCGTGGCCGCGCGCGAGGCGTTCGGCGTAGCGCAGGGCGATGAACGTGTCGTCGCCGTGGTTCGTGACGAACCATCGCACTCCAATCCACGCGACCGCGACGCCCACCGCCGCCCACGCCAGGGCGACGGCCGCCGAGCGCAGGAGCGTTCGCCGACGTCCGAAACGGCCAACCTGTGCCACTCAGCTACCCTGGTCCCGGCGTCAGCAAGGAACGTACCAGGACGCCGCGCTGCACGGTCGTCGAGGCGCTCTCGACCAGCTTCGGCGTGAGCTTGACCGTTGCGCCCGAGTGGCCGTTGAGGTTCTTCGTAGCCACCATGGCCCCCACCTCCGTCCGACCAGACCGCGAGCGTTGGGTCGCGCGCGTCCTCGGGTGGCTCATGACCGACGCCTACCGGGCGCGCCATCCCGACGGCACTCCGCAGGCCGTCACGGTCCTGCTCCTGGTCGCGATCGCCGTCCCGCCGCTCGTGGGGACCGGGGTCGTCGGATTCCTCACCGGCGGCCCACCCTTGCAGGGTCCCATCCTCGTGCTCCTCTCGGCGGCGAGCGTGGCCACCCTGTGGGTCATGCGGCGAACGGGGTCGCTCTTCGTCGCCGGGCACGGGCTCGCCGCGGTCGTCGTCGCGCTCTCCACGCAACAAGCGATCTTCCGCGGAGGCATCGAGGGGGGCGCCTTCCGGTTCATCGGCTTCGCGCCGCTGGTGGCGACGTTCGTCCTCGGTTCGCGTGCGGGGCTCGCCTGGGCAGCGGTCTCCGCCGTCGACATCGCGGCCTTCGTCGCGCTCGACTCGGCCGGGGCGACGTGGGTGGATTCGACGCCGAGCTCCCACCGGTACGTCGGTGCGTTGATTCTCGCCGTCGGGATGCTGGCGGTGACCGTCGCAGCCTGTGTCGTCTTCCGGTGGGGGTTCGAGCGGGCGATCTCGGCGCGCGCGGCGTCGGAGAAGCGCTTCCGGGCGCTCGTCGATGCGATGCCGGACTTCTTGTTCCGGATCTCCACCGACGGCGTGGTCATCGACTACCACGCGTCGCGCCGGCTCGCCTTCCCCGACGAGGCGTTCGTAGGGCGGCCCATCACCGAGTCGTTTCCCCAGCTCGCGGAGCTCGCCCTCGACGCCATTCGACGAGCGAGTGCCAGCGGAAGGGTGGAGTCCTTCGACTACGAGCTGCAGATCGACGGGGTGACGCGTCAGTACGAGGCGCGCGTCGCGCCGCACACGGCGGGGGAAGTGCTCCTCATCTGTCGCGATCTCTCGCGCCAGCGCCGGCTGGAGGCAAACCTGACGCGCGCCGAGCGCGATCGCGAGGACGCGTTCGACGAGCTGAAGATCCTCCGCGCGAGCAGGATGGCGGCGCTCGGCCAGCTCGCGGCGGGCGTGGGGCACGAGGTGAACAATCCTCTGGCCTACGTCTCCGCGAACGTGGCGTTCGCCCGGGAGCGCTGTGGGGACATGGCCGCCGCCGGCTCGCCCGTTTCGGACGTCATCGAGGCGCTCGACGAGGCGCGCGAGGGCGTCGATCGGGCCGCGAGGATCGTCTCCGACCTGCGCTCCTTCGCGCGCACCGATCCCGATCAGGAGGTGGCACCGGTCGAGATCGGACGCGTCATCGACGCCGCCCTGAAGCTCGTCGCGAACGAGATCCGGCACCGCGCCAAGCTCGTCACCGAGGGTCGCCCGGTGCTCTGGGCCCGGGCGAACGAGGGCCGGCTCACGCAGGTGCTCGTGAACCTCCTCACGAACGCCGCCCAGGCGATCCCCGAAGGAGCCGTGGCGACGAACCGGGTGGTCGTGCGACTGCTGGAAGGAACCGACGGTCGCGTCGTGGTCGAGGTGGCCGACACGGGCGTGGGCATTTCCCCCGACGACCTGCGGGTGATCGCGGAGCCGTTCGTCTCCAGGCGAAGGGGAGCCCCAGGGCTCGGCCTCGGCCTGGCCATCTCGAAGACGATCGTCGAGGCGCACGGCGGCGAGCTCACGATCCGCAGTGCGGTGGGCGAGGGCACCACCGTACGCATCGAGCTGCCGGCAGCCAGCGCGCCCGAGCAGGGCTCGGCCTCGGAGCGCCCGCTCTCGGTGGCTCCGTCGAGCCTGGCCGGCGTTTCGGTGCTCGTCGTGGACGACGACCCGCAGGTGCGCCGCGCAACGGCTCGCCTCTTCGGGGCTGCGCACGTCGTCACGTCGCCGGGCGGTACCGACGCGCTCCGCAGGTTGCGCGAGGGCGAGCGCTACGATCTCGTCCTGTGCGACCTCATGATGCCCGACCTGAGCGGGATGGACTTCCTCGCGAAGCTGGCTGACGAGCTGCCCGAGGTCGTCGCCCAGGTGGTGTTCACGACCGGCGGTGCCTTCACGCCCCAGGCTCAGCGCTTCGTCGAGCGGGACGACGTGACGGTGGTCCCGAAGCCGGCGCGGGCCAACGTGCTCCGGCGGCTGGCCCTGGACGCGCACGAAGCCCGGCGTCGAACGGCGAGTGGGCGAGTCCGACGGACGCCGGCGGCCTGAGACGTTCGGTCACGCGGGCCCGCGTCGCACGCTTCTGCGGCGCCTCGCGGCGGCACCCACCGCGCACGCCACCCAGGGCAGCAAGGTGCCCTGCCCCGACGTGTCCCCCGCGGCTCGACACGCGCACCCGCCCCGCGGCCCCACTGAAGCGTGCGCCTCACCGAGGTCGTTCGGGCTCTCGAGCTGCAGCAGAAACGACACGACGTCGTCGCGCCGCTCGGGGTCCAGGCGCCAAGCGTTGCCGTGCCTCTCGTTCATCAGCACGTCGTGCAGCGTCGGTGCGGACCCGTCGTGAAGGTAGGGCGCAGTCTCCCAGAGCCCCAGGAGCGTGGGGGTGTCGAGCCCGGTGAGCGGTTCGCCGAGTCGCTTCCCGCTCCTTGCGCCGAGTGTGCCCACGTCGTGGAGCACGCCCACGGCGCTGTCGGTGAGCGACGGACCCGCGTGACAGCTCACGCAGTCGAGCGTGACGAAGGTGCGCCGGCCGCGCTCGGCGGCGGCGGACAGCGTGCCGTCCGCTTCGCGGTACGGGCTCCGCCCGACGTCACGGAACGACGAGACGTAGGCGCTCAGCGCGTCGAGGCGTGCGCTCAGTCCCGCCTTGGGCGCACCCAGCGGTCGATCACGCCCGTCCATCTCGAACAGGTCGTCCGCCATGAGTCCCGACCCGCCGAAGTGGGCGCGGATGTCGTGCTCGAAGTCCTGGATCTCGTCGAAGTTCCCCGTCCAGTGCACGGGCCCGTGTCCCGTTCCTGCCCGGCCGCGCAGGGTGATCGTGTTGCGCAGGCCTTCCCCGCGATCCGTGAAGTCCCAGACGCGGCCGTCTTCGCCGCCGTCGAGGTGGCAAGAGGCGCAGGAGGTGTAGCCGCTCAGGCTCATCTCGGGGTTGTCGGCGTTGTGGAAGAGCTGCTGGCCCAGGAGCTGAACCGCCGAGAGCGGCTCGTCGCCCACGGTGGAGATGGCGGTCAGCCGCCGGGCGCGTGCGTCACTTCCGTCGAGCAGCCCGCGGACGTCGAAGACGTCGAGGGTGCGCGTCGTCGCGCAGTGGACGAGCAACTGCCCGTCCTCGGTGAGCACGAGGCCCTGCGGCGCCAGGTCGGTGGCGAAGCCGGCGACGAGCCTTCCGGTGTACGCGTCCAGTACGTCGATCTTGTTCGTGCCCTGGCTGGCAACGAACACCAGATCTCCGCTGCGGCTGAAGGCGATGGCGGCGGCCAGGTCGTGGTCGTCCAGATCGGTACGGAGCTCACGAACTTCGGAGCCGCCCGAGACGTCGATCTGCGCCACGATGGTCCGTACCGTGTTGTCCGGCGTCAACGCCAGGCCGTCGCGGCTCGAGCCCCGCTCGGTGTTGTCCTTCTTGGACGGGACCAGCAGTCTGGCGCCGTCCGGCGAGAGGGCCATGGCGCCCAGGTAGTTCGGAACGCCTCGCCCTTGGTCCTGCTCGTCGGGGGAGTCGTCGTGCTCGAGGGTGATGGTACCTGCTTGCGTCATGGAGGTGGCGCTCACCTCGAAGACCTCACCGGCGCCGGACGCCGAGA
Organism: uncultured Polyangiaceae bacterium; assembly: GCA_964487605.1. Taxonomy (GTDB): domain Bacteria; phylum Myxococcota_A; class Polyangia; order Polyangiales; family Polyangiaceae; genus JAJDAH01. The sequence goes on along the minus strand of CAZARU010000072.1, from coordinate 14,588 downwards.
CGGAGCGCCCGACGAACACGCGCTCCGAGTCTCCGGACACGACGAGAGAGCGAACCTTCGGTCGGGGAGAGGCCAGGCGCGACTCGAGGGCGATCCGCGCGACGACCTCGCGCGAGGCGACGTCGATGGCCACGACGACGCCCGATGCCTCGAGGCTCACCCAGACGGTCCTGGCGTCGGGGGACGCTGCCACGCCGAACGGTGCGGCGCCGTGTCCGAGGTGAATCGATCCCGAGACCGTCGGACGAGCGCCCTCGAGGACCACGATCTCGTCGCGCCCCTGGACGGCGACCCAGAGCGAGCCGTCCGGAGCGACCGTGACGGTGCGTGGACGCTCCCCCACGAAGACTTCTCGTGCCCGCTGGCCCGAAGCGAGGTCGATCTGCGCCAGGGTGCCGGCGTCGGTGTTGACGACCCACGCGGCGGCTCGCGTCGAGTCCAGGGCCACCGTGCTCGAAGCCGCGGAACCCGTCGGTTCGAGTGGTCGGTGCGCGACCTGCACTGCGGAGCAGCTCGATGTCGCGCCGTGCATCGACACCGTGAGCGTCACCGGATGGCGCCCCGGCGCTGCGTAGGCGTGCTCCGCCGAAGGCAGGGGACCGTCCGCGGTGGTGCCGTCCCCGAAGTCCCAGCGGTAGGTTGCACCGGGGCCTGCGGAGCGCGCCGTCCATCGAGCGGTGGCGCCCGTGGGCGTCGGGGACGTCGGCTCCAGCTCGCAGGTCGGCGCCACGACCGCGGTGCCCGTCGAGAACGCGCTGCGGAACGTGGCGGCCAGCGGGTTGCCCACCAGGTCGCGCACGCCGCCCGCGGGCAGGACGATCTCGTAGGTCGTCTCCGCCGCGAGCGGCTCGGACGGCCAGAACGACAGGAGCGTGTGGTTCAGGCCCCACTTGCCTTCCAGGGCCGCGCCGCCCACGGCGCGCACGACGACGGTCGTACCGTCGATCGACGTCAGGTCCACCTGGTCGCTGAACGAGAGCCCCACCCTCGACGAACGGGGCTGGCCCGAAGCTCCGCTCGGCGGATGCACGGCCAGGACCTCGGGCGGTGCCGAATCGGCTCGCGTATCGTGGACCGCGAGGACGCTCCCCATCTTTCGCTCGTCGTCGCTGATGACCAGGAGGTTGCCGATGGGCACCGAGAACTGGTCGTCAGCGAAGAACACCGGCCTGCCCGGGATCTCGGCGACCCGCCGCGGGCGCGCGGGGTCGGTGACGTCGAGCTTCACCACGCCGGGGTCCGGCCGAAGGCGTCCCAGGAACAGGTGTCCGTCTCCGAAGCTGACGTACTCGCTGGGCTCGGTCTCCTGGTGCAGGACGGACCGGATGTTCGACGGGTCCGTGGTCACGTCGTAGGCGCGCAGCGGGTCGACGAGCCAAGCGTGGCGACCGTAGAAGCCGCCGATGTAGGACGACTGAGGGGGGATCACGAAGTCCAGGAGGCGCGGCTGACGCGGATCACCGATGTCGAGCGTCGCGATGCCGGCGGTGTTCTTGGGCGTGGTGACCACGAGCACGTTGCCGAAGGCGAAGACGGGGCCCGCGCTGACGCCCCCGAGCTCCGGCACGGGGATCCGCGTCACGACCGAGGGGGACCGCGGATCCGTCGCGTCCACGACGTGGAGGCCCGTGTTGGTCCCGCCCACCCACACGAAGTCCCCCTGCCACGCGATACCCCATACGGCCTCCGTGTTGTCCCCGTAGTCGATGCCCTCGAGCTCGACCGTGGAGAGCAGGGACGGAGCCGTGGGATCGGTGAAGTCCCAGAGGTCGATCCCCTTCCCCGACACGGTGGCGAGGTGAATCGAGCCGTCCGCGTTCCTCACGTAGGAGATCTGGTGCGACTCGGCCTCACCGTCGGCGTGTGGCCCGGTCACCTCGGCCATCTTCCTGGGCGAGAACGGCTCGGCGATGTCCCACACCTCGTGCTTCGCGTTGCCATGGAGCACCAGGTACCCCGCCACCGCGGACGGCTGATTGTGGTCCACCGTCCCCATCGCGGGGCTCACGATCGTGTTCAGGCGATCCAGGGAGTAGGTGCGGTTCGGGAACAGGGCGTGCGCCGGGGCGCTCGCGAGGGCGCCCGCCGCAAGGCCCGCCAGGACGACGAGCGCGGCGAAGGGCCTTCGTCTCCTCACGACGACCAGTATGCCCGCTCGAGCCCCGGGATTCATCCCGGTCTGCAGCCGCACTCGTCATCGGACCTCGGCGGGTCGGCGCGCGAGGGTGAACATGGCGAAGACGCCGGTCTCGAGAACGACGTTCATCTCTTCGGCCCAGCCGAGCACGCCGGCGATGCGCCGCATGCTCGGGCCGTCGTCCCGATCGAACGCCAGCACCTCGAATCCCGCCCTCTCCCACACCTTTCGCGGGAACGGGCTTCGACCGTCCGCGTGCGGCCGGTACTTCTCGCCGGGACCCGCGGGCGGCGGGCTCACGTTGTAGATTACGACCAGGCCTCCGGGCACCAGGGCGTCGTGCAGCGCCCGCACGAAGTCGGCGTCCGAGACGCCGAGGTCGAACCTCTGGCGCTCGCTCACCGGTCCCTCGGGATGGAAGTAGCCGTTCTTCAGCGTGTTCTTGCTCACGATCAGCGCGAAGCCGCGACCCACGCTCGCCGCGACGGTGGCGTCGCCGGGGAAGCGCCCGTGCACGAGGCTCACGGTGCCCGCGTCCGCCGCCCCCGGCGGGTAACGGCCGGTGTCGCCCGGCTCGGAGTACAGCACCGGCAGGAACGGATCGACGTCGACGCCGACGACGTCCGCACCGAGCCGCGCCAGGAGGCGAAGCTGCCCGATGCTGCCGTAGCCGAAGTCGAGGACGCGCATGCCCCGGACGTCGCTGAGGCCCGCCTCGCCCGCGATGTCCATCGCGCGCACGTACGCGAGCGGCGAGCCGTAGTTCGTCTCGTAGTAGAGGTCGGTGGCGCCTTTCTTCTCCACGAGCGAACCTCGCTTTTCGGGGGGCAGCGCGGCGAACTCCCTCGCCGTGTAGAAGCGCGTCCGCTCGGCGTCGTGGTGAACCGAGCGCATCGCCTCGGGCTGCAGGAACTCCGCAGAGTGCAGGAATCCTGCTGCAAGCGCGCTCGACACGAGCGGCAACAGCCCGCGGGCCTGCTCGCGAAGCCGGGCAATCGTCGCATCCTCGGGGGCCTGCGGAGCGGCTGAAGCGGCGGGCGCGTCGCGGGGCGTAGCGGCAGCCGAGACGGACGCAGCCGGTCGCGCGGTGGTGGTGGCGGCCCGGGGCGGCGCGGGGGTACACGCCACCGCCAGAGCCAGCAGCGCCACGTCGAAGCGGCGAGTCACCCGTCGCCCCGCGCGAGCTCGGTCAGGGCTTCCGGGCGGTGCACGACGATCGCGAGCTGCCCGTGGGTCACCAGCCCGCGGCGCTTCCAGTCGCGCAGCAGCTTGTTGACGCTCTCGCGGGTCGCATCGACGAGCTCGCCGAGCTCCTGCTGCGAAAGCCGGAGCTCGACGCGCACACCTTCGGGGGACCTCTTGCCGTAGGCGTTCGCCAGGGCGACGAGGCACTTGGCGAGCCGTGCGGGGACGTCGAGGAATGCGCGCGCCTCGACGCGGTCGCTGAGCGTGCGGACCCGGCGCGCCAGAACGACCAGCAGCTTCCGGGACACCGAGGGGTGCTGGTCGAGGAACGCCGAGAAATCCCGGTGATCGATCCGCGCGAGCTGACAGGGTTCGAGGGCGGTCACCGTCGCCGACCGCACCTGGCCGTCGAGCGCCGAGATTTCTCCGAACAGCTCGCCCGGCCCCATGATGTTGAACGCCGCGTCGTGGCCGGCGCCGTGGGTGAGGACCTTCAGGCGGCCGCGCAGCACCGCGAAGATCTGGCCGCCGACGTCACCCTTTCGGACGACTTCCTGCTTCGTGCGGTAGGCCTTCATGCTCGCGAGCCGCGCGAGCGCCGCCATCTCCTTCGGCGTCAGCTCGGAGAAGATCCACGATCGGGCGAGCAGGCGCTCCAGCTCGCTCGGCACGGCTCAGCGCCCCGGCCCGAGGGAGGGAACGAGCACCGACAGCGCGCTGCGCTCCTCGACGAGGATGCTTCCGCGGAACCGCATGCCGTTCTGGAACGTCCCTGCGCTGCGCTCGGGCGGGCGATCCAGGCGCAGCGTCACGAGGAAGCTCGGCTCGTCGGGTGCGTCGGCGCCGAGCACGGCGCGCGCCCGCTCCGGCGACAACAGCTGAGCCCCGACCCGCTCCACCGTGGCGGTGCCCACGCCGACCTCCGCCGCGGGGAGCTCGTCGAGATCCAGACGCACGTGCGCACCCTCGGCGACCCGCGCGCGCAGCTCCGAGGGCACCGCCATGAACGCGACCAGGGCGTCCGCCGTCGGCACGACCTCGGCCAGGGTCGCGCCACTCGAGACGAACTCGCCCTCCTGCACGTCGACGAAGTCGACGATGCCCGCCTCGGGCGAGCGAACGCTCTCCCCGCCGACGATTGCCAGTGCGTCGCCGCGCGCGACGTGCTGTCCCGGTCGAACGCGGACCGAGGCGACGGTGCCCGGACGAGGCGCGCGAATCACGAGGCTCCCGGCCGGCGCGCGCACGACGCCGCGGCCATCTGCGGTCACCCGGATGGGCACGAGCGCCACGGCCGCGGAGAGCACCACCAGCGCGGCCGCGATGAGCGCGAACGGCAGAGCGCCCGTCGGCAAGCCCACCGAGACCAGGCCGCCGCGCGCTTCGGGGTCGCGGTACTCGGCGACCGCTTCGGCGCGGAAAAGCCCTTCTGCCATGCAATTTCGAGTATACCGACCGAACCGCCGGGGGCTCACCACAAAGCGACCAAGCCTGTGACGCGGGTCATAGGCCACCCCGAGGGGGCGGCGTTACAACGAGGGTGCGCGTCGGGGATCGACGCCCCGACCGAAAGCAAGTATTCCACGAAACCTCGCCTCGGACCCCGGAGGCAACATTCACAGGATGGCGATCATGGCGAAGTCGAAGGCTGAACTGGTGCAGGACATCGTTACGAAGGCGGAGTCGGACGCGGCGTTCCGCGACGCTCTCAAGAGGGATCCCCATGCGGCGATCAAGGGGCTCGGCATGAGCACTCGCCCGAACCTGAAGATCCAGGTCCTCGAGGAGACCGCCGAGCAGGCGTACGTCGTCCTTCCGTTTCACACGACCCCGGGCGCCGGCGGCGAGCTGTCCGACGACGCCCTCGGCGCGGTGTCGGGCGGCGCGGCGGCGGGCTGCGCACTCTGCGGCCAGGGCTGACCGCAGTGGCCGTGCGCGCAGGCCCGCTCCCGGGACTGTCGCTGATGGCCGAGCCCGATTTCCGCCGTGTCGTCGGACCGCTCTTCGACGGTGGCCAGGTCGCCGTCGTGGAGTGGACCCTCGACGCAGGCTGGGAACCGTTCGTCGTTCCCGACTGGGCCGATCGGATCCTCTCCCACTATGGTGGGGAAGGTCGGCTGCTCGCCCACGGGTTCGCTTTTTCGCCGCTGAGCGGCGCGTGGCACCCGCGCCAGGACGCGTGGCTTCGTAACCTCCGCGCCGAGGTCTCGCGGCGAACCTACCGGCACCTCTCCGAGCACTTCTGCTTCTCGTTCGCGGGAGACTTCGAGGTCGCCGGGCCCCTGCCGGCTCCCATGACCGCGAGGTCCGTCGAGCTGGGTCGGGACCGCCTGGCGCGCCTGGCCGACGCCTCGGGACTACCCGTCGGGCTCGAGAACCTGGCGACGGCCCTCGGCGTCCGTGACGCCCTCGATCAGGGCGAGTTCCTCGAGCGCCTGCTCTCGCCCACCGGTGGCTTCGTGCTGCTCGACCTGCACAACCTCTACTGCCAGCTCGCGAACTTCGATCTCTCGCCAGACGTTCTGCTCGCCAGCTATCCTCTCGCCAGAGTGCGGGAGCTTCATCTTTCGGGCGGGAGCTGGGATCCCACGGCCGCCGATCCGCCCGGCCGACCCGCGCGCCGGGACACCCACGACGACGCGGTCCCCGACGCGGTCTTCGACCTGCTCGAGCTCGCGCTGGAGCGCTGTCCGAACGTGGAGGCCGTCATCCTGGAGCGGCTGCCGGGCACGTTTCGTTCCGAGGACGATGCGGTCGGCTTTCGTCGGGACTACGCGCGAATGGTCGCGACCCTGCGGGCTCGCTCGGCGCCCTCTCCGGAGGCGTGACGTGCTCGAAGACGAGGAGCTGTCCAGGTTCCAGGCGCTCTTGCTCGACGTCCTGAGCCAGGACCTGGCTCCCGAGGTCATGCATCGCCGACTGCTCGAAGCCAAGGCCGCCAGGCCCTTCTCCGACTACGTCCGCGGGTTCGACCTCCGGTCGCTCGAAGTGGCCGCGCGCATCACGAAGAAGTTCGGCCGGCGGCGCGACTGACGACCCATGCGGCGCAAGCTCCCGTTCGTTCCGCAGATGGAAGCCGTGGAATGCGGTGCGGCGTGCCTCACGATGGTGCTGCGCAGCTACGGTCGGTTCGTCGAGCTGTCGTCGGTGCGCGAGGCCTGCGGCGTCTCCAGGGACGGAGTGAGCGCCAAGCAACTGGTCCGCGTGGCCCGACAGCACGGGCTGCAGACGCGCGCCCGCAGGCTGGAACCGAAGGACCTGGAGGGCCTGGAACACCCCGCGGTGATTCACTGGGAAATGAACCACTTCGTCCTGCTGGAGCGCTGGACGCCCGACGAGGCACGAGTGCTCGATCCTGCCGTCGGGCCGCGCAGGATCCGCGCCGCCGAGTTCGCCCGGAGCTTCACGGGCATCTGCATCGAGCTGTGGCCCGGTGAGGGCTTCGTCGAGCAGCCCGAGCGCCGCGCGTCGCGAGCGCGTTACGCCGAGATGCTCTCCGCCGCGCGCCCCGCGCTCTGGGTCGTGGGCGGGACGTCCCTGATCCTGAGCGTGCTGGGACTCACGATCCCGCTCGCCACGCAGCTCATCGTGGACGAGGTCCTGCTCGGCCGGCAGGCGGGCTGGCTCGGCGTGATGGGGGCCGGAGCGTTCGGGCTCACCCTGCTCGCCCTGGCCGCGCTCTGGCTCCGCTCGTGGGTGGTCTCGCGCGTTCGGGACCACGTGGATTCGGCGATGAGCGCGGAGATGGTCGGACACATCCTCTCGCTGCCGATACGGTTCTTCGAGCAGCGCCACACGGCCGACCTCGTGGCACGGATCGACGGCGTGCGCGTCCTGCGAGAGGTGCTGGCCGAGCGCGCGGTGTCCCTGCTGGTGGACGGCCCGCTGCTGCTCGTCTACCTGGCCATTCTGCTCGCCCTCGAGTGGAGGCTGGGCCTGGTGGTGCTGGCGTCGGCCCTCGCCTACGGCGCGGTGTACGCCGTGGTGCGTCCCTTTCAGCTCGCTGCGCTTCGAGAGCGCATCGTGAAGGACGTCCGCGCCGCCGGTCAGCTCCTGCAGACACTGCGCGGTGTCGTCACGCTGAAGAGCTCCGGGCGCGAGCTCGCCGCGCACGATCGCTGGCTGCGCCTGTTCGCGCACACCCTGAACGCCGCTGCGGTCGAGTCCCGGGTGCGCATCCGTGGTGCTGCCGCGTTGCTCGCGGTGCGCCTGCTGGGCCCGGCGGCGGTGCTCGCGTGGGGCGCCGTGCTCACCGTCGAAGGGCGGCTCACGACCGGCGAGCTCCTCGGATTCCTCCTCTTGTCGGGCGCGTTCCTGGTGCCCCTGGAGAGCGCGCTGCAGGCGCTGCTTCGCGTGCAAGAGCTGCCGCTCGTGCTGTCGCGGATGGATGACGTGCTCGAGACCAGGCCCGAGGAAGGAGGCTCGCGCCCCTGTCCCACGCTGTCCGGCGACATCCGCTTCGAGGACGTCACGTTTCGCTACGGGCCGACGGCGCCACCGAGCCTGGACCAGGTCTCGTTCACCATCCGGCGTGGTGAGAAGGTCGCGCTGGTCGGCCCGTCGGGGTCCGGCAAGTCGACGCTGGCGAAGCTCCTGCTCGGTCTGTACCGGCCGGAGTCCGGGACGATAGCGTTCGACGATCACGACCTCGGCGACCTGGATCTCGACTCCGTTCGGCGCCAGCTCGGCGCCGTGCTCCAGGAGACGGTCCTCTTCGACGGTTCCATCCGGGAGAACATCGCGCTCTACCATCCCACGGCGTCCATCGACGACGTGGTCACGGCGGCGCGCGTTGCGCAGCTCCACGCGGACATCGAGGCGCTCCCGCTGGGCTACGAGACGCGGATTTCGGGAACGGGCGGCCCGCTCTCCGGGGGACAGCGCCAGCGGCTCGCGCTCGCTCGGGCCGTGCTCCATCGCCCGCCCATCCTGCTCCTGGACGAGGCGACCAGCGCCCTGGACACGGCGACGGAGGCCGCCGTGGGCGCGTACCTGGCGAGCCGGATCTGCACACGCGTCGTCATCGCGCACCGCCTCAGCACCATCCGCGACGCCGATCGCATCCTCGTGCTCGACGGCGGCAGGGTCGTGGAGCAGGGGCGCCATCACGAGCTCGTCGCCTCGGGTGGACTCTACGCGCGGCTCGTGGCCCTGGGGGACACCGTTCCGAAGACCGTCGCCACGGAGCCTCGGGACGAGGGGCCGAGCGCGGGGGATCTCGGCGCGTATCCCGCGCTCGCCGACCTGGGGGACGACGACCGCGCCGCGCTGGCGCGAGCCATGACGCGCAAGGTGATCTCGGAGGAGTCGGTGCTCGTGCACCGGGGCGATCGGGGCCAGGGGCTCTTCTTCGTGCAGTCTGGCGCCCTCGACGTCGTGCTGGAGGAGCCGGGGCTCGCGAAGCACAAGCTCGGGAGCGTCGGCGCCGGCACCATGCTCGGCGAGGTGAGCGTGCTCGATGGCTCACCCGTGTCGGCGACGCTGATCGCGACGGAGCGCACGGTGGTCCTCCACCTGCCCATGAGGGAGGTCGAGCGCCTGCGAGCCGAGGGCGACGTGCTCGCGGTCCGGCTCACGCTCTCGCTCGGTCGCCTGCTCGCCCAGCGCCTTCGCGCGAAGACCGACGAGCGGGCGCGGGTCGGACAGGCCGGTGGTGGCGACGCCCCCACCGTCGAAGCCGCCGCAGGGAGCGCACCGCTCGTCCTGGACGTCGCGGACACGGGCCTCGGCGCTTCCCTGACCGCGGCCGAGCTTCGCCACCTGCACGCCATGGGGGAGAAGAGGACGTTCGCGAAGGGGCAGGAGCTCTTCCGCGCGGGTGATCCGAGCGACGGGTGCCACCTGGTGCTCGGCGGTCGCGTGGCCGTCCGGCTCGCCGACGTCGAGGGCGCGCTCAACGTGGTGCGGCCGGGTGAGATCCTCGGCGAGGTCGCCCTGTTCGACCCCGGGCCCCGCACCGCAACCTGCGTCGCCGAGGAGCAGACCGTCACGTTCCATCTCGCGCACGCGGATCTCCTGAAGATGCTGTCCAGCGGAGATGCCGTGGCGTCGAAGGTCCTGCGGCATCTGGTGCACGGGCTGGTCCGCGTCTTCCGCATCTCGGAGCTACGCTTGCGCGAAGCGATCGCGCAGTCGAGCGGTGAAGCGGACCACGCGCGGAGGGCCCGGGAGGAGGCTCGGGAGCTCGCCGCATCGCGTGACCTCGTGCTGACGGGGCCCGAGGCGGGCAGCGGCATCGGACTGGTGCAGAGCGACGTGGCGCGGTCCGGCGCGGCTTGCCTCACGGCGCTGCTCCGCCACTCCGGTCGCCCCGCGCCGCTCTCGACGGTCTGGGAGGCGTGCTCGGACGCCGGCTCGCTCACGGCCGCCTCGTTCGAGCGCGGGGCCCGCTCGTTCGGCGTGTCGGCGCGACGCCTCGGGCTCGAACCGGAGGAGCTCGACCACCTCGATTCGCCGCTCATCGTCGAACTCGAGGGCAAGGGCTACGCGGTCGCCGAGCGCTGGCGGGGCCGGCGCTTGCTCGTGAAGAGTCCCTGCGAGGGGCGACTCGAGCTGGACCGAGCCACGCTCGCGGCGCGGTTCACCGGAGCCGCGTTCGAGGTCCGTGCGGCCGACCCCCCGCGAGCCTCGCTCCGCGAGCGTCTGATCGCCGAGTTCGGCGTGCGTCGACGCGCGCTCGCGAGCGTCCTCGTGGCGGCGTTCGGTCTGCAGCTCGCTTCGCTCGCGGTGCCGATCGGGATCTCCTTGCTCGTCGGCCGGGCCATCCCCGCAGCCGACGTGGGCTTGATAGGGGTCGTCGCCGTGGGGCTGGGGGCCTTCGCGGCGGCGCAGATCCTCTCGTCGCTGCACCGGAGCTGGGCCATCCTGCACCTTCGCACTCACCTCGACGCGTCGCTGTTCGGCCAGCTCCTGCGACACGTCCTCTCGCTGCGGATCGATTTCTTCGAGCGCCGTCCCGTCGCGTCCCTGCTGGCGAGGTTCGAGGCGTTTCGCATCGTTCGCGAGCTGATCGGGGAGCAAGGGCTCGGCCTGCTCCTCGACTTGCCGATGCTCGTGGTCGTTCTGGTAGCGATGCTCCTGCTCGATGGCCCCCTGGCGTCGGTGGTGCTCGTCGCGACGCTCGTCGTGGCCGTCGTGCTGGGGTGGGTGTTGCCGCGGCTGCGCCGGCTGGCCTCCGTCGAGCTCGAGGCTTCCTCGACGCAGCGGGGCCGCCTGCTGGAGGTGCTCTCCGCGGTCGTGACCCTTCGCGCCGTCGGCGCCCGTGAGGCGGGCGTGCGCCGCTGGCTCCCCGCGCAGCGACGGTCGCTCAGCGCCGTTTCACGCCAGGAGATCCTCGTCGGAGCCTGCTTCGCCCTCACCGATTTCGCGAGGGTCGGCGCGGTGGTCATCGCGACGTGGTGGGGCGCCGCGCGGGTTCTCGAGGGCTCCCTCGCGCTGGGCACGTTGATGGCCTTCACGTCGCTCGCGGCGGCGTACCTCCTGGCGCTCCGTGATCTGGGGGTGTACCTGGGCGCGCTCTCGAGGGCGGTGGCGCGCGGATCGCTGCTCGCGGAGACCTTCTCGGAGGCGCCCGAGCAGTCGGCCACCCATCTGCTGCCGCCCGGGCACGTCCGTGGTCGCGTGACGCTGGAGAGTGTGAGCTTCGGCTACGACGCCGACTCCGGGGACGTGCTGCACGACGTCTCGCTCGACGTCGAGCCCGGGACGAAAGTGGCCCTCGTGGGTGCGACCGGGTCCGGCAAGAGCACGCTCGGAAAGCTGCTCCTCGGTTTCTACCTTCCGCGCAGCGGGCGGGTCCTGCTCGACGGAAAGGATCTCACGAGCCTCGATCTGACGGCGGTGCGCGCGCAGCTCGGCGTCGTGCTGCAAGACGCCCAGCTCTTCTCGGGCACCGTGCGCGAGAACATCTCGATCACCGCCCCCGACGCGCCCGTGGAGCGCGTGGTCGAATCGGCGAAGCTCGCCGACATCCACGGCGTCGTGGCCGACCTCCCCATGGGCTACGACACCATCGTCTCCGAGGGAGGGTCGAGCTTCTCCGGCGGTCAGCGGCAGCGCCTCGCCCTCGCGCGTGCGCTGGTTCACGAGCCCGCCGTGCTGCTGCTGGACGAGGCGACCAGCGCGCTGGACAACGCGAGTCAAGGTCGGATCGAGGCGAGCCTGGCCCGGCTCGGCTGTACGCGCATCGTGATCGCACACCGGCTGTCCACGGTCATCGACGCGGACCAGGTGATCGTCCTGGATCGCGGTCGCGTGGTCGAAACCGGAACGCACGCCGACTTGATGGCAGCGAAGGGGTACTACTTTCGCCTGGCGCAGGCCCAGCTCGCGTGAGCGCGAGCCAGCGCGACGGCCTGTCTCCCCGGCGCGATTCGGGTAACGTACCGGCGCCGTGCCCCCGCGTCTCGTGATCCAGCCCGACTCTGCCGACGAGCAGATCGTCGAGCTGCGGCAGGGTGCGACGACCATCGGACGGACCCGCGACAACGACGTCTGCGTTCTTCACAAGAGCCTCTCGCGTGCGCACGCCCGCCTGGACGTCGCCGGCGCGGACGTGTCCGTCACCGATCTGGGGAGCAAGAACGGGGTCAGCGTGGATGGAAGGCGCGTGGAGACCATGCGGCTGATGTCCACCCACGTCATCAAGCTCGGGGACGTGACCGTCCTCTACGAGTCCGAGCCCGGCGCGGCGGCGCGACGTCTCGCGCCGGCGCCGGCCATCACGCGGAGCATCGCCGGAGACGTGACGCGGCTGTCGATGACCGAGCTCCTCGGCGCGCCAACGGGCTCGGCGCAGACGGCGCTCAACCTGCGCGCGGAGGCCGCCGGGGATCGCGACGGAGCCAAGCTCCGGATCTTGCTCAAGGTGAGCCAGCTCCTCTCGTCGCCGGCGTCTCTGGACGCCCTCCTGGCGAGCATTCTCGACCTCGCGTTCGAGATCCTGGACATCGACCGTGCGGCGATCCTCCTGCGCGATCCGACGACCGGCGAGTTCGAGGCGCGCATCTCCAGGGCACGCGGTGGACGCGTCCTGCCCGACGCGTCGTTCAGCAGGAGCATCGCGAACTGGGTCGCCGAGCGCAGCGTGGCGGCGCTGTTCTCCGACGCCATGAACGATCCTCGCCTCGCTCAGGCGGGTTCGATCATGATGCAATCCATCTGCACGTCCATGTGCGCGCCGCTGAAGCCCGCGGATCAGGTCCTCGGCGTGCTCTACGTGGACAACCTCCGGCGCGCCGATCGCTTCCGCGAAGAGGACCTGGAGTTCCTGTCGGCGTTCGCCAACCAGGCCGCCATCGCCATGGAGAACGCCCGGCTCACCGAGAAGCTCGCGTCGGAAGCCGTGTCCCGGAACAACCTCTTGCGCTTCTTCCCGCCCAGCGCGGTGCCGCTCATCCTGTCGCAGGGGTCGGAGGGTCTGGCCACCATCGAGACCCCCGCCACGGTGCTGTTCTCGGACATCAGCGGCTTCACCGAGATGTCGTCGCGCATGAAGCCCACGGAGGTGATCGCCCTCTTGAACGCCTACTTCCCCGTGATGTCCGAGATCGTGTTCCGATGGGAGGGAACCCTCGAGAAGTACATCGGCGACGCGCTCCTCGCCGTATGGGGCGCGCCCATCGCCCGGGCCGACGACGCGGTTCGAGCGGTCCGGGCGGCGATGGAGATGCAGCGCGCCGCGATCGAGATCGATCGCCGCCTGGGTCGTGATCACAGCGTGACGATCCACGTCGGCCTCAACTCGGGAGTCGTCGCCGCGGGCAACATCGGATCCCCGGAGTACGTCCAGTACGCGACCATCGGGGACGCGACCAACGTCGCGAGTCGGATCTGCAGCGTCGCCGCCTCGGGCGAGATCGTCATCGACGAAGCGACGGCGCGAGCCCTCGACGGCACCGGCATAGGTCTGACTGCGCTCGGCCCCACACCGTTGAAAGGCAAGGACCGTCCGGTGGAACTCTTCCGCGTCGCCTGGGAGTCGCCGCAGTCTTGACGCGCGCGCGTGGCCTCGGCCGTCAGTCGAGGATGAGCAGGTCGCGGCCGGACGTCACGGCGGTGTCGAGCTTGGCCCTCTGGGACGCCGCGCCGAAGACGTCGTCGAAGACGAGGACGGACCCATCGAGCAGCACGTAGACGTCGTTGGCGCCGTCGATCCTCGCTCGCTTGGGGAGGATCATGTCCGCGCTGGTGGCCGTGCCGTCCGGCATCGTCGACGCGGTGATGGAGGCCCCGTCGAGGTAGGCGGCGACCGAGTACGTCGTGGGCGCGTCCACGTTCGTGACGACGACGCGCGTCCCCCGAGACGACACGTGGACGGGTTCGACGATTCCGCGACCGGCCGGGACCGACACGGTTGCGGTGGCCGGAGCCGTGAGCGAGCTCACGCCGCGCCAGATCCTGAGGAACGGAGCCGTGTTGCTGGCGACGTAGAGGTCCCCGCCCGCGATGGCCAGCGCCGTCGGATTGATGCTCGGGATGACGACGAAGTCGTGGGTCACGCTGGTGCCGCTCGCGCTGCTGGCGGCGCCGAAGGCGAGGACGCCCGCGCCGCTGACCTGTGCGCCGAAGAGGCGGTTGCCCGTCGCGTCGTACGCGGCGCCGAAGATCTGCCCGAACGGGTGCGTGAACGTGGCGGCCACGGCCGTGCTCGCGCTCAGGGTGGCGGCGCCGGGCAGGCGGTGAATGCTCCCGTTTCCGCGTGCCGACGTGATCCACAGATCTCCGCCCGCCACGCTCATGTCGTAGACGCTGAACAGCGAGCCGCCGAAGGCCGACGCCGGCACGACCGCCGCCGGGGCGCTCGACGAGGACAGACTCGCGAGACCCTCGTAGACGAACACGGCGCTCGTGGCGTCGTTGCTCGCTACGAACAGTCGATCGCCGGCGGTCGCAAGCGCGACGGGACTGCCGACCAGCCCGCCGAGCGTGAAGCTAGGGGACGCGTCCCCGACGAGCGCGGAAGCGTCGCTCCACACGTCCACGCCCGCCGCGTCGGCGACGACGAGGCGCGGCGTGCTGCTGCCGCCGCCGCTTCCGCCAGCGCCGGCCGTCCCGCCCGCACTTCCGCCCGCACCGGCGGAGCCGCTGCTGCCTCCTGCACCGCCGGAGGCACCTGCCGCGCCCGCGGTGCCTGCTGCGCCCGCGGTGCCTGCCGCGCCCGAGCTGCCAGCGGAACCCGCCGCTCCCGCCGTCGATCCGCCCGCTCCCGCCGTGGACCCACCCGCTCCCGCCGTGGACCCGCCCGCTCCCGCCGTGGACCCGCCCG
>CAZARU010000071.1:10338-35430 GCA_964487605.1 uncultured Polyangiaceae bacterium | reverse complement strand
CCCCAGCGGGGGCCCCGCCGGCCGGCGCGACGCCCACGCCCGCCACGCCCGCCGCCGCCACGCCCGCCGCCCGCCCGCCCGCCGACGCCAAGCCCGCCGACGCCAAGCCTGCCGACGCCGCGGAAGCGGCGCCGTCCGGGGCCGCGCCCGCGGCGACCACCGCGGCGCCGGCCGTGGATGGCGCAACCTACGTCGTCCGACTCCGTGATCTGGAGCAGCGAATCGACGAGCTGAAAGAGCAGATCCGCAGGAGCCACACCCGCCTCAGCCTGCTCAGCGACACGATCCTCGCCGGCGGGGTCGGGGGCTCCCGCGCGGAGATCTCCTTCACCAACGAAATGAGCAACGCTTTCCGGCTCACACGGGCGCTCTTCGTGCTCGACGGGGCGGTCCAGTACAACAAGCAGGACGACACCGGCGCGCTCTCCGAGCAGAAGCAGATTCCGATCTTCAGCGGGTCCGTTCCTCCCGGGGATCACACGCTCCAGGTGCTCGTCCAGCTGCGGGGGCATGGGTACGGCGTGTTCTCGTACCTCCGCGGGTACAAGTTCGAGCTCAAGTCGAGCCATTCCTTCACGATCACGGAGGGGAAGACGGTTCAGCTCGAGGCCGTCGCATGGGAGAAGGGCGGCGTCACCACCCCCCTCGAGCAGCGCCCCGCGATTCGCTACGTGGAGAAGATCCGGTCGGGTGACGCGCCCTCGTCGCCTGCGCCCGCCGCGAGCGACAAGAAGTCCGGGGTCTCCGGAGGGATCTCGATCGGCTCGGGGAGCAAGTGATGCTGCGCTCGCGCGCCCAACCCTGGGCGCTCGCGGCGCTCGCGGCGCTCGCGGCGCTCGCCACGGCTGGGCCAGCGGTCGCGATCACCGCCGAGAAAGCACGCGGTGACGCCACGTTGGCGATCGACCACGTGGAGCGCGACATCCCGACGATCGGCGCCGTCTTGGCGCGGTCCAAGCGCGGAGAAACGACCCCGGAGCAACGCATCGCGTCTGCGGACATCCTGCTTCGCCAGAAGGACTACGAGCGAACCATCGACCTGCTCAGTCAGGTGCTCGAGCTGCACGCCCAGGGCAAGGCCAGCGAGGCGGCGTTTGCGGACGCGACCTACCTGGTCGGAGAAGCGTACTTTCGCGACGGACAGTACCTGTCGGCGCGCCGGCGTTTTCGCGAGGTGCTCGATCGTGGTTCGCGCTCGCCGTACGACCAGTATGCCGGCCGCAGCCTCAGCCGACTCGTCGACGTCGCGCTCCGTACCGACGACGCGGCGAGCCTCGACGATGTGCTCGCCAGGATGAACCAGCTCCCCACCGCAGACGCCACGGGCTCGCTGCCCTACGCACGCGGAAAGGCCTACTTCGCGCGGAAGGACTACGGATCGGCCAAGAGCGCGCTCGCGGGCGTCGCGGCGGGTTCGGACTGGGCGCCCCAGGCGCAGTACCTGGTGGGCGCCATCCTCGTGAAGGAGAACACGCCGCCCCCTGGGCCGGAGGCGGCGCCCGGCGTCCCGGCAGAACCGAAGGACGTTGCGGCGGTTCGCCAGCGCTACTCCGCGGCCGCCGAGCAGTTCAAGCGGGTGACGCAGCTGCCGGCGAAGAGCGAGGCCCACCGCCACGTCGTCGATCTCGCGTGGATGGCGCTCGGGCGGTTGTCGTACGAAGCCGAGAACTACCTCGACGCGGCCGAAGCCTACAGTCACGTGGACCGCCGCTCACCCGAGTTCGCGAACATGCTGTACGAGCTGGGCTGGGTGTACGTGCGCCTGGGCGACTACTCGCGTGCGGCGCGTGCGCTCGAGGTGCTCGCGATCACCGATCCCGGCAGCACGCACTTCGCGGACGGAACGCTCCTGCGGGCGGACCTCATGCTGCGGTCCGGGCAGTTCGCGAACGCCCTGGAACTCTACCAGGGTGTTCGTGGCGAGTTCGACCCCATTCGCGAGAAGCTGAACGACTTCCTGACGTCCACCACCGATCCGGCGGTGTACTACGACCGCCTGGTCGAAGATCCGCTCGAGCGCGGCGAGGAGGCGGTACCCCAGCTCGCGATCGACTGGGCCAGAGAGGCGGCCGAGGGGGATCGCGCCTTCGCGGTCATCGACGAGGTGACCAGGTCCCGTGACCTCGTGAAGCGCTCGCGGCGACTCGCGAAGAAGCTCAACGCGGTGCTCGGGTCGTCGACCCGCGCCAAGGCGTTTCCGGACCTCAAGGCGGGGACCGAGCGCGCGCTCGGCCTGCTCAACAAGACCGCGCTGGCGAGGATGACCCTCGCCCAGGGGATGGATGAAGTGAGCCCCGGCTCCGGCAGTGGCGAGCTCGCCGAAGTGCGGCGTGAGCGACGATCGCTGATGAAGCGCCTGAAGTGGGTGCCCGTCACTCCCGGGGACTTCTCGCGCCGTGAGTCCCGCGGCGAAGAGCAGTGGAACGAGGCCTCGCAGAATCTGCAGCGACTCGGCCTCGAGGCGGATCGCCTTCAGGCCATCATCAACGGCCTCAAGCGTGTCCTGAAGGAGGCCGACGAGTTCGGCGTGACCTCGGACGCGAACAGCCGCGCGCGCTTCCAGGCGGAGATCGACGCCAACGAGCAAGACCTGCAGCTCCATCGCCGTCGGATCCGCGATTTTCGCGAGGCCATCGAGCTGGGTCGAGCGCAGATTGGCCTCGGCGATCAGCGCTACGTGGACGACTCCCGCGTGCGCCGGCGGTTCCGGGAGGTCTTCGCTCGCGAAGTGCAGCTCGTGGGCGCCGGGGCCGAGGGCGCGGCTTACGCTCGCGGGATCCAGGGGCTCCTCTCGCGGGCAGAGTCCGCCGACGACAAGCTGGAGCGAGCCCTCGCGTCGCTGGACGAGCAGACGCGCAAGCGCGCCAGCGAGGCGCTGGAAATCGTGGCCCGCGAGTCGGGTGCGGTGGAAGGGCACGCCTCTCAGCTCGACGAGCTCGATCAGCAATCGAGGCTCCTGGTCGGGGAGATGGCGATGAGAAACTTCGCCCTCGTCCGGGACCGGCTGAAGAGCATCGTTCTCCGCGCCGACGTGGGCATCGTGCAGGAGGCGTGGGAAGTCCGCGAGGAGCAGCGCCTTCGAGTGCGTGATCTGCAGCGCGAGCGATCCCGGGAGGAGCAGAACCTCAACGACGAGCTCCGCGAAGTGCTCGACGACGCTGGAGGCGACGAATGAGCCGCGCTCGAAGGTTCCTGTCTCGAGTCGCGCCGGCGGCTCTGTTGCTGTCGATCGCGGGCTCGGCGCCCGGCAAGCCGCCCGAGCCGGCTCCCGGCGCCGGCACGCCGGCAGAGCCCGAGGACAAGAGTTCCCGAGACGAACTCGAGAAGCAGAAGGCGACCGGTGCAGTTCGGGACGTGAAGACCGTGCGCTTCACGCGCGGCGCGCCGCCGCCGCCCCCTCCAACCGCCGCACAGTTGAAGGCCCTCGACGCCCTCTCGCAGGAGGCCAAGGAGTACGAGGCCGCCGCGAAGGAGTACCGGAAGATGCTCACGATGATCGTGCGGCATCACTACGAAGAAAAGCGGCGACGGATCCTTTCGTCCCTGGACGCCGAGCTCGCCATCGAGAAGAAGGGGCTCATCGACGCTCGCGACGAGGCCATCAAGCGCCTCGAGCAGTTCGTCGCCCGCTACAGCGGCGACAACGCGCATCCCATCGCGACACCGGACGCGATGTTTCGGCTGGCCGCCCTCTACGAGGAGAAGGGTCGGGAGAACTTCGACGCGGATCTCTCGGTTTCGCTGAAGCCGGCGCTGGCACTCTACCGTCAGCTCATCCGCGACTTCCCGTCGTACGATCGCGTCGCGGCCGTCTACTACTACCTGGGCCACGGCTACACGGACGCGGGCCTCATCGACGAAGGACAGCAGGCGTTTCGCGCGCTGGTATGTCGCAACAAGTACTCGGTGAAGGACGACGCCGCGAACCCGGAGAAGATCCTCGTCGAGGCGCTGCCCCAAGACCACGACGACAAGTTCTGGACCGAGTGGTACAACAAGAACCCGATCCCGCTCGATCAGGATCCGCGCCGGAAGAATCTCACGGTTCTGAACGCGCCCGCTGCGGAGGAACTGTTCTACAAGGATCCTTATCCATCGAGCTGTGAGCCAATTCCGCTGAAGGACGCGACGGGGGACCAGGCAAAGTACATCCCGGAGGCCTGGTGGAAGATCGCCGACTTCCACTTCGATCAGATCGATCCGAAGGGTGGGCCCTACAACCTCAATCGCGGCATGTCGGCGTACGACTTCTCCTTGAAGTCCGCGCAACCGCCGCTGTACGGCGTCGTCCTCTACAAGCGCGCGTGGACGTTCTTCAAGCAGCAGCGGTACCGGATCGCCGTCGAGGCGTTCGTGAACCTGCTGCGCTACGCCGACGAACAGGAGAAGCTCACGGGTGATCCCGGCGCCGACTTCCGCGCCGAGGCTTACACGTACATCGCCGGGTCGTTCACGTACGTGGACTTCGAAGGTCCGCCCGCGGACCACCCGTACATTCCGCGGAACGACGTGCTCGACGTGGAGACGGACCCGCTGGTTGCCGAGCAGAAGATGAAGATCGCGATCCAGCGTGTTCGCGACCCGAAGATCCTTCCGCAGGAAGAGAAGTGGACCGTCGAGGTCTACAAGGCGCTGGCGCAAGAGTTCATCGAGATCACGCAGAACCGGAACGCCATCGAGATGCTGGAGCTGACCCTCGAGCGGTTCCCGATGGACCGCGACGCTCCGGTCATGCAGAACCGCGTCGCGGAACTCTACGATCAGCTCGCTCGCCTCGCGCCGGAGGGCTCGGCGGCCAAGGAGGAGTACGGCGCCCGCGCGCTCGAGGCGCGGACGAAGCTGGCCGCCTTCGTCGGCGCCACCAAGTGGACGGACGCCAACCGCGACGACCCCGAGGCGCTCCAGACGGCGGAAGACCTGGTCAAGGGCGGCCTGCGCCGCGCCGCGGCGGACCACACGAACCGCGCACGCGCCTTCGTTGCGAAGGCCGAGCAACTGAGCGATCCCGGCGAGGCGGCGACGTGGGTGGAGAAGGCCATCGCGGAGTACCGCCTCGCGGACACCGGGTGGAGCGCGTACTACGAGCAGGATCCGACGGCCCTCGACGCCTACGAGAGCAAGTTCTGGATGGCGGACGCGCGAGCCTTCATCGTCGTCCTTCAGCTCACGCTCAACCGCGATCCGAAGCCCGATGAGATTCGCGTAGCGCGCGAGGCCAACGTCGCGGTTCGTGACTCGAACGAGGATGACAAGTTCCAGCAGCCGTCCGCCTTCAACGTCGTGCTCATCGCGGAGCGACTGCTGGAGCGGGAGTTCAAGAAGTTCGACGAGTCGAACGGAGCCCAGGGTCTGGAGAAGCGCACTTCCGTGAAGTTCAGCGGCGACGGGCCGGACAGGAAGGTCGTGAAGGAGCCCGTGCCCCCGCGCATTCTCGAGGCCGTGCAGGCGCGCGAGGACTACGTGGCCCGCATCCCGGCGGACCGGGACCCGGGGCGCAACACGTTGCTCTACGCATTCCAGGCGGCGGACTACTATTTCGTGTACGGCCAGTTCGCCGACGCCCGCGCGCGTTTCGACCCCATCTTCGAGGAGAACTGCGGGAAGAACGAGTACGGCTACCAGGCGTGGGAAAAGCTCCTCAGCATGGCGAACTTCGAGCTGAGGGACGACCTCAGCCGCAAGCTCGTGTCGCGGGATTGCTCCTTCGACGCGGACACCAAGGCCGCGTCCGACGCCCTCCGGAACCCGGTGATGCAGGGCATTGCCTATCTCGACGCCCGCAAGATCTACGAGGACGCCGAGAAGATGCCGGACGGGCCGGAGCGCGACAAGAAGTGGCGCGAGGCGGCGGCCATGTACAAGGTCGCCCTCGAGAAGGCACCGGATCGTGACGAGGCGCCCGAGGCCGCCATGAACGGCGCGTACGCGTACAAGCAGGTCGGCGAGTACGACAAGGCCATCGAGATGTACGAGCTCTTCATCTCGAAGTACGGCAGCGACGCGAACCTGCGCCGCCTCAAGGACGGCGACCCGAACGCCAAGCCGCCGACCGGACCCGACCCCGAGAAGTACGAGAAGCGCGTCGCGTTCCTCAAGGACGCCTACAACGCGCTCGCGAACTCCTACGTGCTCTTCTTCGACTATCCACGCGCGGCGCAGACGTTCGACAAGATCAGCAACATCGAGCATTTCGAGCCCGACGCGCGACGCGACGCGGCGAAGCAGAGCCTCTTCTTGTTCGCGAGCCTCAACGACCGCAAGAAGATGGACGAGATGCGAGGGCGCTTCTCGAAGCTCGGCGCGTCGCCGAAGGAACTCGCCGAGGCCGACTTCACCATCGCCAACGCCGACGTGAAGAAGTGGGACGAGTTCAGCCCGGACGAGGGCGCGAACGCGGGGGCGCGTCGCACCGCCGAGGCGACGATGATCAACTACTACGAGCGAAACCGGAAGAACGACGCTGCCGCCCAGAAGACGGTCGAAGCCGCCTACCTGGTAGCGAAGATGAAGCGCGCGTCGAACTCCGGCGAGCTCAACAAGTGGTGGCAGAACACGATCACCGCGTTCGAGCGGTACAAGGCGGTCGCCCCCAAGAAGGACGGGCAGAGCGAAGCGCTGGGCTCGCGCGAGGCGGGAATGGCCGCCGAGGGCGAGTTCGACATGATCGACAAGGACCTGCGCAAGCAGTTCGACTACGAGTCCGGCCACCACCGGTTCAAGGGCAGCCCCGAGAAGGTCGTGGAGCAGTACAAGAAGTCCGCCGTCGAGGCGGAGAAGTGGCACAACAAGCTCCAGCGGGTGATCGAGGCGTACGTCTCGCCAGAGTGGTCCACCGCCGCCGTGGCCCGTCAGGGAACGGTGTACGACTCGCTGCGGACGGGCCTCTACAACACGCGCCCGCCCGAGCTTCAGATGTTCTCCGCCCAGGAAGAGAAGCTCATCAAGAAGGCGGAAGACACGGGTGATCCCGACCTGATGGAGAAGGTCGACGCCTTCCGCGTCACCAAGCAGAACGCGTGGCGCCAGCGGCGCGACCAGGAAATCGATGCTGCCGACCAGATCACCGTGCAGCGCTACGCGAACGCCATCGTCCTCTCGCGGCGGTTCGGCGTGTCCAACCCCGCGGTCACCCACGCGATCCGCCGCCTCGCGTTTCTCACGGAGGTCGTCGGCGAGGCCAAGATGGCGCAGTACGCTGCCGGGGTGAAGGATTTGAACTACACCGAAGGCATGTTCCTGCGCATCCGCCCCGGCCAGTACGGAACGCCTGCGCCCGACGGCATGCCCCATCCCCTGCCGGTGTTCGTCCAGTGAGGCCCCGCATGTCCCGTCGCCTGCCCGCCGTCGCCGTCGCCGTCGTCCTCGCCCTCGGCGCCGTCGGGTGTGGAAAGGGAGGTCCCGGCGCGGACGCACCCGTGGGCGCTCAGGTCGATCCGACGGCCGCCGGCCGCGGCCCGGCGGTCGTGTCGGGGCCCCAGGGTCAGCAGTTTGGCGTGACGGACCAGCCGTCCGGCGGCGGAGAGGCCTACCCCGCGCTCAGCCCTGCCGCCAAGGGGCCCTACGACGCCGGCATGGCGGCGTTCCAGGCCGGCGACCTCGACGGCGCCAAGAACCAGTTCGCGAAGGCCATCGAGGCCGATCCGAAGGCGTTCCGCGCCTACTTTTCCACCGGCGTCATCAAGGAGCGGCTCAACGATCAGAACGGCGCGCTCGCGGCGTATCGCAAGGCGTTCGAGCTGCAGGCGAACTACGAACCCGCGCTCGTCGCCTACGGCGTGCTGCTCGCCCGCATGGGCTCGGCCACCGAGGCCGACGGATTCCTGGTGCGGCAGCAGAGCGCGCTGCCGGCCAGCGCCGCCGTCACGGCTGCCCTCGCCGAGGTGAAGTCGCTCCAGAAGGACAGCGCCTCCGCCCAGCGGCTGGCCCAGGAAGCGCTGAAGAAGAATCCGAACTACCGCCCCGCGATGGTCACGCTGGCGCGCGATCACTATCGAAACCGGCGCCTCGATCTGGCCGTCGAGGCTCTTCGCGGCATCCTCGACGGCTACGGTACGGAGAATCCACCGCGCGACAAGAACAACGCCGAGGCTTTCCTGCTGCGCGCCCTCATCCAGCGCGAGCAGGGGTTTCACCGGGCGGCGCGTGAGGACTTCAAGAAGGCCCTGGAGCTCCGGCCCGACTTCGTCGAGGCGAGGATCAATCTCTCCAGGTACCTGCTGGAGGCGGGCGATGCACAGGCGGCCTCACCGATGCTCGAGGCAGCCCTGCGATACGACAAGAACAACGTGCTCGCTCGCCTGCACCTGGGCGATGCCTACCGCCTCCTCGGGCGTGCGGGGGACGCCAAGCAGCTCCTCGAGTTCGTCCTGCAGAAGGACCCGACGCTCGCGCAGGCACACTACAACCTCGGGTTGCTGTACCTCTTCTCCAAGAACATTCCCGGGCTGAACGAGCTGCAGTCCACCGCGAAGGCGATCGACGAGTTCGAGCGGTACAAGCAGAAGCGCCCGCGCGGCACGGCGGGTCAGGCGGACGACGCCGACGAGCTGATCACTCGTGCGAAGAATCGGAAGGCCATCCTCGAGGCGCAGGAGGCCGAGAAGAACGCGCCGCCGCCGCCTCCTCCGCCCGCCGAACCCGCGCCGCCCGAAGGCGGAGCGGCAGATCCGTCGACGGGCGCCATGCCGCCCGCGGAAGGAGGCTGACCCATGCGTCTGATTTTTTCGTTCGCGTTCCTCGGCGCCCTCGTGACGATGACCGGCTCAGCCGCCGCCCAGAAGAAGGGCCGAGTCGTGACCATCAGCGAGGTCACCATCGTCGGGCGGGTCCAGAAGCCCATCGCGTCGGTGGACGTGTCGCGCATCGAGCCTCGGCTGACGCTCGCGGAGCTCAACCAGCCGTTCCTGGATCGGATCTCGAAGGCCATCCAGAACGACCCGTTCTGAACCCTCGTGTTCGTGCTCCCGGCGGGCGTCGGCATCGCGTCCGCGGCGTGCGTCTACGTCGCCGTCCGCGAGTGGCGTGCCGCGGCGCACGACCACGACGAAGCCGCGTGGGCAGCGGTCGCGCGGGCGATCCGGCGGACCACGGCACGGGGGAACGACGTCCTCCGCTCCCTCGCGAGCGCAGGTGACGTTCGCGGACCGGCAAGGGACCTCGTCCTCGGGCTCGCCGACGCGCCTTCGCGGGCTCACGCCGTCGCGCTCCTGAACGAAACCGTGGCGGATCTCCGTCGGGAGTTCGACGCGACGTCGGGACACGGGCGGGCCGCCGCGCGGATCAGCGCTGCGGTGGGCGGCGCGGCGGCCCTCGTGGCCCTCTCCGACGCGCTGCGACCCGGCTCCGGCATGCCCATGGCGATTCCCTTGCTCTGCCTCGCGCTCGGCGGGACGGGGGCGCTGGCAAGCGCGGTGCTGGCGCGGCAGAGCCTGCTGCGCCGAAGGCTCCGGCGCGCGGCCGTGTCCGAGGCGGTGGCGGCGCTGGGGCGGGCCTGTGGGGCCGGGCAGGACGGGCAAAACGAGGGTTTTTTTCCCACGCGGCCGTGACTCGGAGTGGATTCTCCCGAGCGACCCGGGTACGCTCGCGCGCCACGCGGAAACAATCGCCCTCGACCGCTGTCAGGTCGGGCTCGCCCACCGACCAGCGGGCGGTTTCATCCGGCACGGAGGACATCGATGACGCAGCAGCAGCCCCAACCCGCGGCCAGCCACCGGCCAGGGCAGATGACGGCCGTCATGCGGGCCGTCATGCAGGCGGGGCCGAAGGTCCTGCGCATCGGCGTGGTTCAGAGCGGGCGCGTCATCGAAGAGCGGATCATCAAGCAGCGCACCCACGTCACGGTCGGTCCGAGCGAGAAGTGCATGTTCGTGGTGTCGCTGAACAACCTCCCCGCGAATTTCCGCCTCTTCGAGCTCGTCGGGAACTCGTACTGCATGAACTTCCTCGAGGGGATGACCGGACGCGTCGCGTTGCCGACGGGCATCTCCGACCTGGCCGTCCTCAAGGGGCAGTCCCAGCGGACGCCGCAGGGCGCCTACCAGGTGCGGCTGACCGAGGACTCCCGCGGGAAGGTCGTCCTCGGAGACACGACGTTCCTGTTCCAGTTCGTCGCACCACCGCCCGTCCAGCCCAAGCCGCAGCTTCCGGTCTCGGTGCTGCGCGGCGCCTCCGACATCGACTGGGCCACGACGATGATCGCGGCGTTCTCGTTTCTGATTCATTTCGCGGCAATAGGCTCGATCTACTCGGACTGGCTCGATCCTGTCGTGGACGACGAGGTGAACGTCGCGGGACTTCTCGACTCGGTGAAGGCGCTTCCGCCGCCGCCGCCGGTGGAGGAGACGCCCACCGACGTCGACCCCAACGCGGACAAGGCCAAGGACGCGGACACGCCCAAGGCCGCCGCGAAGACCGCGGCGGCGCCGGGGAAGACTGGCGATGCCGGCAAGGTGAGCGCCGCGCAGAAGGCCGCGCTGACGAGCGAGCTCGAGGCCCTCGAGATGGCGACGCTGGGCGCCCTGACCGGTGAGGGCCCGGCGACGGCGGGCGTCCTCAAGAGCGGCGAGGTGCCCACGGGGGCGCTCGATGCGGCGGCCAAGAGCGGCGCGGGCGTTGGCGCCAGCGGCGGTCTGAGCCTGGGCTCGGGCGGTGGCGCGATTCGTCCAGGGTCCGCCGGCGGTGGCCTCGGCTCCCTCGGAAAGACCGAGGCGGGGGGCGGCGGGACCGGGACCAAGCAGGAAGTGAAGGGCCCGCGCGGCAGCGCGAACGTCGGCGGCGCGGCGGTCAGCGGCGGGACGGTCAGCAATGCGAGCCGCGTGGTCGCGGGAATGCGCGCCGGCTTCCGGGCCTGCTACAACCGCGAGCTCGCCGGGAACCCCGACGCGCAGGGAACCATCAGGTTGACCATTCGCGTGGGGCCAGGCGGCGAAGTGCAGGGCGTGAGCGCCTCGGCCAGCGGCAATCTCGGCTCGGCCACCGGGTGCGTGCAGGCGCGCGCTTCGGCCGCGCAGTTCGCCCCGCCCGAGGGCGGGAGCGCGGTGATCGTGGTGCCGGTCAGCTTCGTGAAGCAGTAGGCCCGCGCTCGCCATCCGCTCGCGCGCGTTCCGATGAACGCGGGCGCTCAGCCTCGCACCGGACGAGCACCCGACGGTGTGCGCGCTCGGCGGTGTCGCCGTGCGTCATTCTGCTGGGGGCCTGACGCCTCAAGTGCTGGACAACTCGATGGATTTGCTGCACCTACATCACGTTGACACGCCGGATCGCGGTTTCTATACTCGGCGCCACGCTTTCTTGGCGGGAGGCGACGAAGGGACATGATGCGGAGATTCACTTGGACGGTCGCGGCGATCGCGACGCTGGGCGCCGGATGGGGCGTGGCCTTCGCGCAGGGGGGCGGCACGAACCCGCTGGCTGCCCCGGCGTCCACCTCGACGGCGCCCGCCGCTCAGCTCTCGCCGAAGGAGCAGCTCGCGAAGGCCGAGAGCTTCCTGGTCGCGATGCGCACCACGCATGCGGGCGTCAGGAAGGCGCACTCGGAGGCGCGCGCGGCCAGGGACGTGGTCAAGACGCTCTGCCTGCGCGACAAGCTCACGCAGATTAACGTGGCCATCCGCGCGGCGCTGGAGCGCCGCGCGAAGCTCAAGATCGCCGCCGACAAGAACGACTCGGTCCAGTCGGGCACCGAGTTCGCCATCTGTGAAGCGCTCCACGGCACGGTTCGAGACCTGGGTACCCAGGCGAACCAGTGCATCGGCGAGGAGACCGGCAAGATTGGCGCGTCGGAGATCACCGTGGACGTCGACCCGGAAATCCCGGACGTCGATCCGTCGGAGTTCCCAGATCACCCGCTGTTCAGCGAACCCCCGCTGACCTCGAGCCCAACGCGGTAATAGAAAGCGCGCTCACCCTCGACTAGCTTCGAGGTCGCTTCATCGGCGCGGTGCCCACCTTTCACTCATGACCACCAGAGTCTTCTTCGTCCTCGCGCTGCTCGGCTCGACTTTCGCGCCGAGTCTGGCGCGCGCGGCGCAGCCGTGGATCGCCGATCGGCGCTACGGCGAGGGCGTGGGCATCCGCACGGGGAACCTCGAGCTGCATCCCGGCGTCTCGGGCGAGGTCGGCTACGACTCGAACTATTTCCAGAACTCCGATGATGCCACCGAGCCCGAGGTTGCCGCCATCCGGTTCCGCCTCACGCCCTCCCTGTCCCTGAAGACCATCGAAGGGCGGCGCCGCGCCGAGCTCGCCGGTGGCCAGGAGACCGATCCGAAGGTCAGCTTCGATGCCAACGTGTCGGCGGCGTACAACGAGCTGATCGCCACGGACTCCCAGTTTTCCGACGACGTGTCGAAGCAGCGACACCTCGCCGTGGAGGCGGGGCTCGCGGTGGACATCTTGCCGAAGGGGAAGTGGGGCGCGGACCTCCACGGCGACTACGTGCGGAACGTGCAGCCGACGAACGACCCGGCGTCCGACCGCGCCTTCGATCGGAACACGATCCGGGGTGGCGCCGGCGTCACGTGGCGTCCAGGCGGCGGGCTCTTCAGCTGGCGCGTGGGTTACCAGGGTACCGTGACGTTCTTCGAGGACGCGGCCTACGAGGAGTTCGACAACGTCGAACACCAGATCTCGACGCGGAATCGGTGGCGGTTTCTCCCTCGCACGGCACTGCTCACGCAGGCGTCGGTCGGTTTCGTCACGTACTCGAATGCGACGTCGCAGTCGAACTCCTCCCCCGTGCGCGCGAGCGCCGGGATGAACGGCCTCATTTCCAAGCACTTCGCCCTGCTGGCGATGGTCGGCTGGGGAGCCAGCTTCTACGAGGGTGCAGGCGGGGACTACGACAGCTTCCTCGCGCACGGCGAGATCAAGTGGTTCTTGCAGCCGCGCCCGGACCTCGAGTCGACCTCCGCGAGCGTCGGGCTCTCCTCGATTGCGTTCGGCTACATCCGCGACTTCAAGAACAGCTACCTGTCAGACTTCTACACGCGCGACCGCGTCTACACGGACTTCTCCTACTTCATCGCCGGCCGCGCCATCCTCGGGCTAAAGGGCGGGTACTCCCGCATCGAGCACGCGGCGTCGCCGCGCGTGCCGAACGACAGCGTCGAGGACCGGGTGGACGCCCAGGCGTTCGCCGAGTACCGCCTGAGCGACACCTTCGGCGTGAACCTCACCGGGCAGTACGACGCGAGCCTCGGCGACACGTTCGTCCTGAACGCGGTGCCGCCCGGCGAGAACCTGCGGTTCAGTCGCTATCAAGTCTGGCTGGGTGCGCGCTGGTTCATGTAGGCCGCGCGTCGTACTCCTGCGTCCCGCGCCAGCGTTCGGCCATGCTGCGCTACCTCCTGCTCGCGTGCCTCGGCGTCGCCACCGTGTTGCTGGGTTGCGCGCCCCGCCCCGACAACCGTCAGGCGCGGCTTCCGGTGCCGGTGGAGAGCACGGCCGTCGGCCCGGGTGACGTCTTCAAGATGGAGATCGTGGGCGAGAAGGAGTTGCCGACGGAGTACCAGATCGCATCGGACGGTTCCGTCGATCTCCCGTACATCAATCGTCTCCAGGTCCAAGGGCTGGAGCCGCAGCAGATTGCTCAGCGCGTACGCGAGAGGCTGATCGCCGAGAAGATCCTCACGTCGCCGGACGTGATCGTCAGCGTCGCGGTGTACAACAGCAAGCGGATCACCATCCTGGGCCAGGTGCAGAAGCCCGGCTCGTTCCCGCATCAGTCGGGGCTGACGCTCATGCAGGCGCTCTCGCTGGCCGGCGGCTTCAACGGCATCGCGAATCAGGACAAGGTGGTGCTCACGCGGCAGACGAAGGCCGGCGAGACGACCGTCACGCTGAGCGCCAACTCGATCCTGAGCGACGGCTCGCCGGACATCCCGCTGCAGGCCGGAGATCGCATCTACGTCCACGAGCGCGTTTTCTGACGACGGAGCGCGGGCCGAACGCGTCCTCGGAGGGGCAGCGTCACTCGCCCGTGGGCGGGTCGCTTGGGGGTGTCGGTCCTGCGGGCGGAGCGGGTCCGGGTGCGTCGGGGTCGGCCGGTGGCTCTGGTGGGGGGGCGCTCGCGGCGGGGTGCTCGGGGCAGCCGTCACCATCCTCGATCCCGTCGCGATCCTCGGGCTCCATGCGACAGCGGTCGTCGGCGTCGGGAACACCGTCGCCGTCGTCGTCGGGGTCGGGGCACCCGTCCTCGTCCTCGTGGCCGTCCACGGTCTCGGCAGCGTCGCGGCACCGGTCCACCTCGTCGTCGATGCCGTCAAGGTCGTTGTCGCGATCCGGACAGCCGTCGGCGTCCTCGAAGCCGTCGCGATCCTCGGGCTGCGCGGGGCAGCGGTCGTCCTCGTCGGGCACCCCGTCGGCGTCGGTGTCGCGGCCGATCGGCGCGTAGCGAATCGACAGCACGGCGCGGAACGCCGGCGTCGTCACGGCGGCGAAGGAGTCCGAGTCCGAGCCACCCGCCGCGAAAGCACGCGTTTCGTTCGAGAGCGGGAGCCCCGTTCCGGCGCCGGCCTGCAGGGCGAGGTCACCGCTACGCAGAGGCGCCGAGCGGACCCCCACGAACCACTCGGCCGGCATGAGTCGGCCGCCGGTGACCCGGTCGCCGCCGGGCAAGGTGGCCGTCTGCGAGACGAGCGAGGGCAGCGCCCAGACCTCGGCGGTCAGTGACAGGAGCTCACGTCCGACGAGGTGTGCACCCACGCCGAGGCCCACGAACCCTTGGTGACCGATCGTCGCACCGGCGATCGTGGCTCGACGTCGCAGACGAGCGCCGATCTCGAGGGCCGCGAACGCGGGTCCGGCGACGACGTCGGCGAGGACGGACGGCGCGAGGGAGAACCCCTCGACTCCTGCCAGGAACGCCTCGTCACCCATGGGCACCGAGAGATCCAGGCGCGCCTTCGATCCGACGGGGCGACCGGGCGCACGCGGCAAGAGCGCGAATGCGCCCCCGAAGCGAGGGTCGCGGACGGCCGTGCGCCGGATGGGAGGCGCCGACTGCGACGTGACCCCCTCCACACCCGAGCCGCTCTGGCGGAGGGCGACGGGGAGTACGGCGCTCAGCTCCACCCGAGGGGCGAGGCCGTACGCCCACATGAAGGAGGCATCGAGGACGTCGTCGACGACGTTGACTTCACGGCCGGCAGGGTCCGGCGAGCTGGCGACGAGGACGATGGGCTTGGTGAAGTAGGTCAGCCCGAGCCCGAACCCGAAGGCGCCGGGCGCCACGGTCTCGCTCGCCGCGATGGCGGCGAAGTGCGCGACTCCCGCCGGCATCCAGAGGTTGTTCGAGTCCACGCACGGAGACAGTCCGCCGGGTGGCGAACAGTCCGTCGCGCTGGCCGGGGCAGTGGACAGCGCCACGACCAAGCCCGTCGTCGCGCCGCAGAGTCGACGTCGCATGGTCGCCCGATTAACAGGAACCCGCGGAGGCCGGAAGGGCCGGATCCGCTGCCGCCCCGTGATCGCCCCCCAGCGTCCACTCCTGCTCGGATCCGCCTCACCCCGGCGCCTGGCCCTGCTTCAAGGCCTCGGGATCCCCGTCGCTGCGCGTCCGTCGAACCTCGACGAAGCCGAGCGTGAGGCGGAGCTGCCTCACGAGTACGTCGAGCGCATGGCCGCGGAGAAGCTCGGGCACACGGTGCGGCACGGGCTGGAAGGGTACGCCGGCGCGCTGGCCGCCGACACGATCGTCGTGCTGGACGGCCTCGTGCTCGGCAAGCCCCGCGGACTCGAGGAAGCTGCGTCCCTCGTCGCGAGACTGCAGGGACGCACCCACCGCGTGATGACCAGCTACGCCATCGCGGCCCACGACGGAGAGGTCGTCGCGCGCCGTGTCGTCTGCACCGACGTGACGCTTCGCCGTCTCTCCGAGGACGAAGCTCGCCGGTACGCGAAGACGGGCGAAGGCCTCGACAAGGCGGGCGGCTACGCGGCGCAGGGCATCGGTGCGTTCCTCGTCGAGCGCCTCCACGGCTCGTACACGAACGTGGTCGGACTACCGGTCTGCGAGGTCGTCATGGACCTGCAGAACGCGGGGCTCCTCGGGCCGTACCCATGACGGGTGGCGGCCAGGCGCCCGTCCGCGACGGTGTCGCCGTGTCGCTGGCCGCGCTCGCGATCCGCGTCGCCGTCGTGATCTGGGCGGCCGGGCGCTTCCCACCGGCACAGGATGGCGCGTACTACCACGTCGTCGCGCAGCGCATCGCCGCCGGGCACGGCTACACCTGGCTGTGGCCCGATGGGGCCGTCACGTACGCCGCCCACTATCCCGTGGGGTACCCTGCGCTGCTCGGGGCGCTCTACGCGGTCCTCGGCGCGAAGGCACTCCACGCGCAGCTGTTCAACGCCGTGCTCGGGGCACTCGGCGTGCTCGCGGTCCACCGCGTCGCGGCCTCCGGCGCGTCGCGCCCGGGGGCGTTCGCGGCTGCCGCCGCCGTCGCGGTCCATCCGGGGCTCGTCCTCTACACCGGCGCCGTCATGACCGAGGGTGCGGTCGGTTCCTTGCTCGCGGTGACGGCGTGGCTGGCGGTGCGTGGTCAGACAGGAACCGGGCGGACCCGGTCGCTCCTGGCGCTGGGCATCGTCATGGGGGTGGCGTGCCTGGTGAGGCCGCAGGTCGTGTTGCTCGCCCCGGTGTTCGGAGCGCTCGCACTTCGAGGTCGCCCCTTGCGGGGTGCGCTGATTGCCGGAGCTCTCGCGGTGGCGGTGTGTGCCCCCTGGACGCTTCGCAACTGCGCGCGCATGGGTCAGTGCGCCTTCGTGAGCGCGAATGGCGGGTGGAACCTGCTCATCGGAGCCGGGTCCGCCGCAACGGGGAGGTGGGTTCCCATCGAGGCGATGCAGGAGTCCACGACGTGCGCGCTCGTCTTCGACGAAGCGAGCAAGGATGCGTGCTTCGGCGCGGCAGCACGTCGCGCCATCCTGGCCGATCCGCTCCGCTGGGTGCGGCTCGCGCCCGCGAAGCTCGCCGCGACGTTCGACACGGGTGGGGCGCCGGCCTGGTACCTCCACGCCTCGAACGCTGGCGCATTCTCCGGCCGCGCGCGGGATGCGTGGGCCAGCGCCGAGACGGTGACGACTCGCCTGCTCGTCCTCGGCGCCCTGATGGCCCTCGCTCGGGTTCCGGGCCGAGGTCGACGCTCGCGGTCGATGGCGGCGCTCGTCGGAGCGGCGTTCCTCGTCACGCCGTGGGCTTCGGTCGCGTGGATCGCCGTCGCCGGCTCGGCGGCTACCCTGGGGGGGGGCCTCGGGGCCATGGCTCCTGCCGCGCTGGCCTCGGCCACCATCGCGATGCTCGCGGTGACGCACGTGGTCTTCTTCGGCGCGAGTCGCTACGCGCTCACGGCCGTGCCGCTGCTCGCTGCGCTGGCAGGGTGCGTTTTGACACTGCCGCGCACGCCGCGCGATACTCCGGGCCAGGAGACCCCCGATGCCCCTGATCGAGACCGAGGAAGCCGCGCGCCGCCTGGCCCGCGCCATCGCCAGTGATCTTTCCCTCTACAACGAGGAGAAGATCGTCCGGGGCATCGAGGGTGACAGCCTCTTCGAAGAGCTCGGCGAGGAGATCGTGGAAGGGCGCGCGCGGTACAAGAGCCGCGTCGCTCCCGAGCTGTACCTGAAGAACTTCTACGATCGCGCCCTCGTGGACATCCTGATCAAGTCGAAGGGTCACATCAAGAGCGTGCTCTGGTAGCAGGCGCTCGTCTTCGTCTGACCGTCCCGGTCGACGCGCCCCGTGCGCGCATCGACAAGCTCCTGGCACGGCTGCTCGATGGTCCGAGCAGAGCCACGGTTCAACGGTGGATCGCCGAGGGTCGAGTGCTGGCGAACGGAGCACCCTGTGGTCGCCGCGATCTCGTCGGGCCGGGGGCCGTTCTGGATGTCACTCCGGGGGCGGATCCCGTCACCCACGCGGAGCCCGACGCCAGCGTTCGGTTCGACGTCGTCCACGAGGACGAAGAGCTCCTGGTCGTGAACAAGCCGGCGGGGATCCCCGTGCACCCCGCGCGGGGCCACCGGACGGGAACCCTCGTCAACGGTCTCCTCGCTCGGCCCGGCTTCGAACGAGTGACGGCCGACCCCCGGGATCCCGACGGCCAGCGTCGGCCAGGGATCGTCCACCGGATCGACAAGGGAACGAGCGGCCTGCTCGTCGTCGCGAAGACCGAGCGCGCGCGCGAAGCGCTCAAGTCGCAGCTCGCCGCCCACTCGGTGCACCGGCGGTACTTCGCCATCGTCCGGGGGGTGCCGGCCGAGGGGCGCATCGAGTCCCTCATGGGGCGTCACCCGTCGTCGCGCGTGCGGTTCTCGTCTCGGGTGACCCGGGGCAGGCGTGCCGTCACCCACGTCGGCGTGTCTCGGGTGCATCTCGGCGGCGCCGCGTCCAGCATCGAGTGCCGCCTCGAGACCGGCCGAACCCACCAGATTCGCGTTCACCTCTTCGAGTGTCGCCGCACGCCGCTCCTCGGCGATCCGCTGTACGGCGCACCCCCGGAGGACCCGGTGATCCGCGCCGCTTCGGACGCTCTGGGTCGGCAGGCGCTCCACGCGGTGGAGCTCGGGTTCATTCACCCCGCGACGGGCGCGTCACTGTCGTTTCGCGCTGAACTCCCGGACGATCTCCGCGCGGCGCTCGCGGCGCTCGGTGGCTGAGGGATGCGCCTCGCTTGTCCTCAGAGCTTGGCTCGGTCCCCGAACGCCTTCTGGATGGCCTGGCGGCCGCGTTCGCCGACCTCGTTGGCGAGCAGCTCGATGACGGTCACGTTGGCCAGGTGCTTCGAGGCCGCCAGCGCTTCGGCGCCCGCGGTGCCGATGTCGTTGGCGCTCAGATCGAGCGTGCGCAGAGCGCGCAGTGAGCTCGCCTTGGCCAGGGCGCGCGCGCCGCGATCGCCGATGGCGTTCCCCGACAGCTTCAGCACTTCCAGCGCGCCGAGCCCCTTCGCCGAGGCCAGCGCTTCCGCGCCCGCGGCGCCGATGTCCGCCCCCAGCATCGACAGCGAGCGGAGCTGACCCACGGCGGCGGACGCGGCCAGCGCCTTCGCGCCCTGGGCCCCGACGGGGTTCATGGTGAGGTCGAGTCCAGCCAGGGCGAGC
Organism: uncultured Polyangiaceae bacterium; assembly: GCA_964487605.1. Taxonomy (GTDB): domain Bacteria; phylum Myxococcota_A; class Polyangia; order Polyangiales; family Polyangiaceae; genus JAJDAH01. Next base: position 16,332 of record CAZARU010000071.1, on the reverse strand, counting down.
GCGGACGAGGTCGCGAGCGCCCGGACGCCCTCCGGTCCGATGCCGTTGCCGCCGAGTCCGAGCACCGACAGCCCGGAGAGCGAGGCCGACCGCGCGAGGGCCTTGGCGCCGACGTCGCCGATGTCGTTCCCTCCGAGGTCCAGGCGCTCGAGGGCGGGGAGCCTGGCGTCGTCGGCGAGCACGGCGGCTCCCTCGGCACCCAGGTCGTTGTCGGCCAGCTCCAGGCGCCGCAGCGCGGCCAGGTGCGGGGACGTCACGAGGGATCGCGTGCCCTCGGCGCCCAGGCCGTTGTCCGTGACGTCCAGCGCGACGACGCTCGCGAGCGCCGGCGATGCGCCCAGCACGCGGCCGAGCTCGGGACCGAGCTGGCGGCCGCCGAGGTCGAGGCGTGTGACCCCCTCGAGGCCCTGGGCGAGGCGCTTCTCGAGGCCCGCCAGGTCCCTCACGTCGTCCAGCGTCGCGTACTCACTGCGTGCGATGGGCGCGTCGAGCACCTCGGCAGGGAGGTCGGTCGTGGGCGCGTCCGGCGTCGCGACGCGGGGCTCGGCAGGTGGTGTCGCGGAGCCGCCACACGCAGCGAGGACGGCGAGGGCGGTCGCCAGAGCGAGTCGCCGTGAACGGGGCGTTGCGCACGAGGACGACCCGGCCGTCGTCGGCTTCATGGCGCCGGAGCCTACTTCGCTCGCCGCGGATGGCCAACGCGAAACGTCAGCCGCCCGGTGGTCGGGTGTCGAGCGCGGCTGGCACCCTGGCGAGCAGCGATGGGTAGCGTCGCTTGAGGAGTCCGAGCGCGAGAAATCCGACGAGCACTGCCCACCACAGCGTGGCGAAACGAACGAGGATCATCGCCGCGGTCGCGACGGGGGCGGGAGTGCTTCCGAGTCGAACGAGCTGCTCCTGAATCAGGGCCTCCATGACGCCCAGACCGCCGGGCACCGGTACGAGTGCCCCCGCGAGTGTGGCCGTCGCGTAGAAGAAGAGGGCGAGCGACGCCGGAACCGGCGAATCGAAGCCCAGGAGCAGCAGGTACAGCGCGCCACCTTCCGCGCCCCAGCCGACGATCGACAGCAGCGTGGGCCAGACCAGCGCCGTGGGACTGGCGAGGCGCTGGAGGTTTCCGAAGGCCTCTTCGAGCTTCGGCGCCAGCGCACGCAGGCGCGCGGGGCCGCGCTCGGCGAGCGTGACGATCGCGCGAGCCGGACGCGACCAGAGGATGCACGTGAGCCCGACGGCGACCGCGGTGCCTCCCGCCGCCGCCCACCCGAGGCCTCCGGCGAAGCCAGCGCTCCCCACCAGGATCAACACGATGACGCCGATGACGTCGGTGAGGCGCTCCGCCACGACGATGGGCGCCGTGCGTGCCACGGGCACTCCGTGCGTCTCCGCCAGGACCGCGCTCTTGAAGACCTCCCCGATCTTGCCGGGCGTCACCGTGAGCACGAATCCCGACAGGAAGACGAGAAGGCTGTCCACCTTTCCGACGCCGCGAACGTCCAGGAGCCTCAGGTAGTACTCCCACTTGAGGAAGCGCAGACCGTAGTTGGCGGTCGCGAGCGTGAGCGCGGCGGCGAACGTCCACCATCGGAAGGCGTCGAGCGTCGCGGCGATCTGCGCGTAGCCCGTCCACAGGACGAACGCGGCGTACACCACGACCGCGAGCAGCATCGCCGCGACCAGCCGAACGACGAGCCGATTCATCGGGTGCCCGGTCGGCGCAGGCGCCACACGACGAAGGCCACGCCCAGGATGACCACGACCGATCCGAGCGTGGCGATCCCCCAGGAGGGCCACTCGTAGCGCCCCTGTGCCAGACCAGGCGGTGGACGGTCCACGATCTCGTGGGGCGTGAAGGGCCCGCCGGTCGTCGCGTCGCCAGCGTCGGCACCAGGCATGGGCCGGGTTCATACCCCAAAGCACGCGACGTGGCGCTTTGTTGCGATCCGCGTGGTGGTAAGCTCCGGCGTCCCGAGGACCGTCCATTTTGGCCCAGCCCGCGATCAAGGATCCCAGACCCCGCGACGTCGAGTTGCTCGAGCGCTGCGCGGAAACCTGTGATCGCCTGCGGCACGAGGTCGGTCGGGTCGTGGTCGGGCAGGGCGACGTCGTGGACGCGATGCTCGTGACGCTCCTGGCGCGCGGTCACGCGCTGCTGGTGGGCGTGCCCGGCCTGGCGAAGACGCTGCTGGTTTCGTCCGTGGCGAGGGCGCTCGGGCTCTCCTTCGGGCGAGTACAGTTCACCCCGGACCTGCTCCCCGCCGACATCACGGGGACGGACGTCCTGAAGGAGTCCGTGAGCAACGGTGTGGTGGCGCGCGAAGTCGCGTTCATGCCAGGCCCGATCTTCAAGAACCTGGTGCTCGCCGACGAGATCAACCGCACGCCACCCAAGACGCAGGCGGCGCTTCTGCAGGCCATGCAGGAACGCAACGTCACCGTGGGAACGGCGACGCACCCCCTGCCCGCGCCGTTTCAGGTGTTCGCCACCCAGAATCCCATCGAGCAGGAGGGCACGTACCCGCTGCCCGAGGCTCAGCTCGACCGGTTCCTGCTGGAAATTCACGTCGATTACCCGGACGCTTCCGAGGAGGTGGAGATCGCTCGCCGAACGACGTCGGACGGCGGGCAGGTGGTCGAGACCGTCGTGACCGGCGACGACCTGGCCGAGCTCACCTCGCTCGTCCCGCGAATCCCCATCACCGCGGAGGCCGTCGAGTTCGCCGTGCGCTGGGCCCGGGCGTCGCGCCCGCAGAGCGACGAGGCGCCGGAGATGGTCCGAAGGTACGTGCGGTTCGGTGCGGGGCCCCGCGGCAGTCAGGCCCTGGTCCTCGCTTCGAAGGCGCGCGCCGCGCTCCGCGGCGAAGCCGCAGCCGACATCGACGACGTCCTGGCGCTCGGCCTCGCGGCGCTTCGGCACCGGCTCGTCCTGAGCTACCGGGCCGAGGCGGATGGCGTGCGGGACGCGGACATCGTCGAAGCCATTCGCGGGAGCGTCACCCGGTGAGCGAGGCCGGTCGTGAGGCCGCCCTGTTGTCAGAGCTGCAGAGCATGGTCGTGAGGGAGCTCGATCTGAAGGACGTGGATCCGGCGACCCTCGCGCCCGACGCGCCGCTCTTCGGCGAGGGCCTCGGGCTCGATTCCCTCGACGCACTTCAGCTCGCGATGGCGATCGAGGAGCGTTACGGCGTCGTGCTCCCCGAGGGAGAGGACGCGCGACCGATCTTCGCGTCGCTGGCGTCCATCGCCGAGTACGTGGCCGCCCGCCGCTGAGCGCCATGAGCCCGCCCGTTCGCATCGCCGTCACCGGCGTGGGGATCGTGTCCGGGGTCGGGATCGGCGCCGCGGAGGTGTTCGCCCGCCTGTGTCGGGGTGATCGGGGCGTCGGCGACGTCACACTGTTCGACGTGTCCGGTCAGCGGTGCGGCATCGCGGTCGAGGTGAGAGACGATCGCGTCGGAGCCCTGGCGGCGGAGCGCGGCTGGACGCGTGCCGACGCGATGGCGGTGCTCGCGGCGCGTGACGCCTGCGCGGCAAGTGGAGTTGGCGCGGGAACGGGCCTCGGCGTCGTCGTCGGAGCGACGACCGGCGGGATGCTCGAGGCGGAGCGCCGTCTGCGAGCGGCGCCGGCACCTCGTGATCCGTCCTGGGCGCGCGGGTTGCTGGATGAACCGCTCGGCGCGACGGCGCACCGGGTCGCACGGGATCTGGGCGCCCGAGGCCCGGTCTCTACCCTGTGCAGCGCCTGCTCGTCCGGAGCGACCGCGATCGTGCTCGGGGCGGCCTGGCTCTCCACGCGGCGGGTGTCTGCCGTGCTGGCGGGTGGCGTCGACGGACTCTCGGCGCTGACCTTCGCGGGATTCGATGCGCTCGGAGCGCTCGATCCGGAGCCCTGTCGCCCCTTCGATCGCTCGCGCGCCGGGCTCACGCTGGGCGAGGGTGCGGCGTTCCTCGTCCTCGAAACCGACGAGGCCGCTCGGGCCCGTGGCGCGGCCGTGCTCGCCATCCTTTCGGGCTGGGCTGTCGGTGCCGAGGCCCACCACGTCACCCAGCCCGAGCCGAGCGGGGCCACGGCCCGGCGACTGCTCCGCGAAGCGCTGGGGGCTGCCGGCCGGCGTCCCACGGACGTCGGCTACGTGAACGCGCACGGTACGGGGACGCAGAGGAACGACGAGGTCGAAGCCGCGGCTCTCGACGACGTGTTCGGCGACGCGAGCGTGATCGTGTCCTCCTCGAAGGCGCAGCTCGGGCACTCGCTGGGCGCTTCCGGCGCCCTCGAAGCCGTCGTGACGGTCCTCGCAGTCGCGGCGCAGCGCGCCCCGCCCACCGCGGGTCTCTCGGCGCCACTTCCGTCACGAGTTCGTCTGTCCGGAACGAAGCTGCCCATCGAGCGGCCGGTGGCGCTCTCCAGCTCCTTCGGATTTGGCGGTACGGGCGTCGTTCTTGCCTTCGAGCGAGTCGGGCCCGAAGGAGGAGGAGCGAGTCACGTCCCCGGCGTGCAGGTGCTGGTCACCGGTGCCTCGAGCGATCGCTCGGGCGTCGGCGCTCCCTCGCTCGACGCCCGACGCACGCGGCGCTTCGACGCCCTCTCGACGCGAGTCACCGCAGGCGTGGAGGCGCTCGCAGCGACGGCGGCCATCGAGCCGGCGGGAAGCGGGCTCGTCGTCGGCACCGCCTTCGGGAACGTGACGCGGACCGCCGACTTCCTGACACGCCTGGTCGACAGCGGGCCTCGGTTCGTCCCCCCCGCGGATTTTCCGCACCTCCTGGCGAGTTCTGCGCCCAGCAACGCGTCGATCTACCTCGGGCTTCGCGGTCCCGTGCTCGCGGCGACCGAGGGGGCGGCGAGTGCCCACGCCGCGCTTCACTGCGCCGCGTCGCTGATTCAGGCTCGCGTCGCGTCGACGATCATCGCCGGCGCCGCGACCGTTCCCGACGCGATCGCCGACGAGCTCTTGGAGCAGCATCTGGACGTCGCGACGGGCTGGCTGTGCATCGAGGACGCCCACGCGGCGCGACGGCGAGGGGCGTCGGTTCTCGCGCACGTCGCCGCCGTCGTGCAGCTCGACGACGGCGCCGCCGACGACCGACGTCTGACGCTGCCCACCGACCCGACCCTCGCGCTCGTCGTCACGGTGGATGCCGATGACGACCTCGCGCCGCTGCTGCGTCGAATCGGTTGGACCGGCGTCGAGGTGGAGTCGCTGCCGCGCCTCGCGCGGGAGGCGGGCGGCGCGGCGGCGCTGGTTCACGGGGTGAAGCGGATCGGCACGGGCCGGCGCCAGGTGCTCGTCTGCGGGCGCGCTGAGGCCCGGTGGATGCTCACGCTGCTGGAGGCCCACGTTTCGTGAGGAGGGCCCTGGTGGTTGCGGCGGGCGCCGTCTCTGCCCTGGGCCGGGGGGAGCAGGCGTACTCGGTCGGAGACGTAGGGGAGCGACCCCTGACCCGTGTCGCCAGGGATCCCGCGCTGGAGAGCGCGGGCCTGCTTCGCCCCAACGTCGCGCGCGCGGTCCCCGTGGGTGGCGTCGGGTGTACGGCCACACGGCTGCTGCGCGCCGCTGCCGAAGACCTGGCGTCCGATCTCGACGCGTCGCTCCCGAGGTGGCGCGGGCGCCGCGTTGCCATCGTGGTCGGGACGTCCAGCGGAGGGCTCGAGTCGTTCTCGCGCGCGATGGAGCTCCGCGGCGACGGCACCCCGGTTCCGCGCGAAGTCGCGAGGGAGGCCACGTACTTCGGCCCGCTCGTGGCGCTCTCTGCGCTCGGCGTGGCCGACGTTCCCGTCGTACAGGTGCTCGCTGCGTGCGCCTCGTCGACAGTGTGCATCGGCCTCGCGTGTCGCTGGCTGGACGAAGGCTCCGTCGATCTCGTCATCGCGGGCGGCTACGATGGGCTGGCGACCTTCGTCGCGGCGGGGTTCGAGGCGCTGCACGCGACCACGGCGACCGTACCGCGTCCCTTCCGCCGCGAGCGCGACGGGCTGGCGCTCGGCGAGGGCGCGGC